>NZ_JAOQAH010000074.1 GCF_025963695.1 Segetibacter sp.
GATTTATGTTAGAGGCTTTTATCTGCTTTAATTCTGAATAATGATTACGATCAGGGCCACCAAGGTATTCGGGCCAGTCTCCACTTGAAGCAAGTTCTTTTTTATTAAAGGCCAGCGACAACAGAACGATAGAAGTGAGAAAAACAAAAGACAGAAGCAGTTTATTCATTTATGGCAATTTAGAAACAGCAATTTAAGTATAAGGGATTAATAGTTAGCGCAACCCGAAAGAGACATTCTAAAATCTTCCCCTTTTATTCTGTTCAAAAACTTTATTCTACAAAGCTGCCTTATTAACTATTCCAACTATCGCCCTATGAAGACAACAGAATTATCATTTTCGAGTGCTGTAAAATACAAGACTACAAGAGGTCTAACATATCCATCAAATAACCCTGCTTTATCTTCGGTCCCCATTTCTTCCAATTCTTTTTTAACCTCGTTTGATAGATTATCGTACACTTTTGAGAATCCCTCGAATGTTTCAATTTTGTTTTTCTTTATCCATTGGGTTATCTCTTTTATTTCAGAAGTTGCAAGAAATCCGCCCACGTCTCCAACACTTACACTTTTCCCCGCCCGATTACCATATAACATTCTATAAGCAATAGTTTTAGAATTAGTGAAAGGGTCTGTTGTATTTAGAAAAATTGTTGCGAGGTCACCGGTAATCTTGTATAAGTTAACCCTGGTGTCTGCAGTTTTTGCTATTTGAATTTCGAGGTCTTTTATGTCTTCTAATTTTTCTGCTTTAGGAAGGCGATATAGAATGATTGAAATTCCAAACTTATTAGTTTTGGTTTTATTAAGATCCGAACGGTGATTAAGAGTACCGTTATTAGCAGTGGCCGCTTTTAATTTACCTGAAGGTTGATGAAGTGTTCCCATCATTAACGGGAGGAACAAAAGATACCTCATAATTAATATGTGCATAAACAGTCTTTAATCCAACCGAATTTTTAAAAGTAAAAAATAATCAGAGGTTAAGGTTGCATCACTTCAAATTGTGCACTGTCTGTCTCTGGTCCTCAACCAAATATAAGAAGCAACCTGTGGCGGTAATAAAAAAAGTGGAATATAAATGGACATAAAAAAAGCCGCACCTTTCGAGAGCGGCTTCTATGATAGATTGCATAACTAGTCATTGTGGCCTTTTCCTTTTTTGTGACCATTACCCTTTCCTTTTTTGTATTGACCATGAGCGTGATCTTTTTCACCTGCACCATACTCCTTTCTTGCCTGGCCCCGAGGTAACTCTCTTCGGTTATTTCGACCTCTATAAGCACGATGATTTCTTTTGCCTTCATTAGGACTTCTTCTCGATCCATCAGGATATATTACGGAGCCGTCTGGCATCGTAATCACACTACCTGTATTAGGATACTCCTTGTTTTGATTATTTCCTCCTTTATAGATAATTGTACCATTTGGAAGTCTCCTTGTACCGTCGCTATAAATAATAGAGCCATCCGGCAACTTTCTATCCTGGCTCTTACCGTCAGCGGTTACCAAAAGACTGCTTGCAATGAAACAGGCCGAAATCCATTTTTTGAAATTACTGTTTTTCATGGTTATAATTTCGGGTCTAATTACAATTACCCCGCCATATTTAAAAAGCCCTCCTTCTTACCAACTGATTGTCAACGGTTTTAAAGGAACGGATATGTTGTAAGAGTGTGGATGGACGTTAGGATTCTGATAGCACAATTAAAAGAAGTACTCACTAAAAAAAGAAGTTTATTTTCTTTTGGTTTCAAATTTGCAAAGAGCACTACAAAATCTATAGATATGAAAAAAGTATTCTTATTTTTCTTGTTGTCGACAGTAGTTTATGCAAGCAATGCTCAAAGAGAGAGCAGAAGCCGAACCGCTTTATCGAGTACTTCACACTTTGGTATTGGTGTAGAAGCAGGTTTACCATTGGGTGATAATGGAAAGCCTTATTCTGCTGTTCTTGGCGGTAACCTTCAATACGAGACAATGCCGGATACAGACCTTGGAATAACAGTGAGTGCCGGATATTCGCACTGGCCACTTAAATCTAGTTATGGTAGTGGAAGTGTAGGCTTTGTTCCACTTCTTGGTGGTGTAAAATATTACTTCACTCCTGCTGCATTTTTTCATGCACAGTTAGGAGCTGCATTTGGAACTAAAACAGGTATGGGAACCAGTTTTGCTTATTCTCCAGGAGTTGGTTTAAAATTGTCTCCAAACATTGACGCTACCCTTAAGTATACCGGTTTTTCAAAAAAGGGTGAAACCCTTGAAAACGTAGGACTACGTTTTGGTTTCAATTTTTAAATATGGTCTATTCGTAATAATCTACGTTTTATTGATTAGAATAATTTCAAAATCGTAGCTACTTAGCCTTCTCCATAAGCCGGGAAGGCTAAGTAGTTTCTTGTATAGATTGTTTTTCTTGTTCAATAACTCCTAAGCCTGCAAAACAAGTTTTATCCCAAAAAGCATTTCTTTCAAATACTAACACTTTTTTTGCTTAATCCAACCCCACCTTTACAACGTTATGGACAGGGAAAAGTTAGAACAGATCATACACAGTATTTCAAAAGGAGATACCAGCCTTATGGAAGTCTTTTTTAAAAAACCTGGCGGAAGAAAATTTTTCGAAAACCTGGTGTTAATTGTTATATCAAGGCTTCCGTATGATCAGGAAGAAAAAGAAGATTTGTTTATAGCATTTAGGAAGGCTTTGGATAAAATACAAGAAAGAATAAAACATCAAAAAGAAGGTCAAAAGATTTTAAAACAGGTATACGGTTAGAATTTGTTACCCCCCCTTTTTCTAATTATATCTGCCCGAAAAGTTTTTAAATTTTATAAAAGATACGTTTGAGTTTCCCCGAGATCTACACACAATTTATTACAGGCATACAACAAACAGGCGCAATCGAATTTACTGCGGTTGTTTGCGGTATCATAAGTGTATATTTTTCTCAGAAAGCAAACATTTGGGTCTACCCTACCGGCATAATAAATACTGTCATCTTCATCTACCTCAGTCTTAAGGGGAATCTTTTTGGTGAGGCAAGCGTAAATATTTTTTATACAATCATGAGTATTTATGGGTGGATTCTTTGGGTGAAAAAAGATAAAACCAATGGGACCGTTTTAACAATAAAATATAGCACGAATAAAGAATGGACGTTACACCTGCTCTTTTTCGGGAGTTTATTCCTGGTTATATACTCAGCCTTATCGTACTTAAAAAAAGGGTTCGCTCCTGAGGCTATTCCTGCTGCAGATGCATTTGCATCAGCAACCGCCTACACCGGAATGTTGTTAATGGCCAGGAAAAAAGTAGAAAGCTGGTATTGGTGGATTATAACAAATACTGCTTCTATTCCTCTGTACTTTATAAAAGGTTATGTCTTTACAAGTTTTCAATTTGTGGTACTATTGCTAATGGCCTTTGTTGGCTTGGCCGCGTGGCGTAAAAAAGCAGTTTATGCAAGAGGTTAGCAAGGTGGTAGCCATAGGTCCTGAAAGCACTGGCAAAAGCACTTTATGCAAATTGCTTGCACAAAACTTTGACGCTGTATGGTGTCCTGAATACGCACGTGAATATTTACTTGCTCATGGTACCAAATACACGTTTGAAGACTTGCTAACTATTGCCAAAGGCCAACTTGCATTAGAAGAAGAATATGCCAGGAAGGCTACGGCAAAATGGGTAGAAAACGGAAGAAAAACGGCGAGACCATTACTATTCGTAGATACCGATATGTACGTTATGAAGACTTGGTGCGAGTATGTTTTTGGCAGGTGTCACCAATTTATTCTAGACAAAATTGTAGAGAGTACATGTGATCTTTACCTGCTTTGTAATATTGATTTGCCCTGGGTAAAGGATGAACTACGCGAATACCCCGATCTACAATCGAGAGAAGAATTGTATCATATTTATAAAGACATCCTCATTAACCAAACGGTTACATGGATTGATGTAAAAGGTAAACATGAAGAACGTCTTAAAATTGCAATAGATTCAATACAAGCAGCAGCTATTTAGCAGTGTAAACAAGGTTTCTTACATCTGCGTCATCCTCAATATTTCTCATTTGCTGTAAAACTCGCGGGTACTTCCATGCAACCCATCGGCTCATTGGCTTTACTGTATATCTTTTAGGGCTTGGCAGGCAAGCAATAATCATAGCAGCTTCGGGCCTGTTTAGTTTTATGGCAGCCTTTCCAAAATATGCTTTCGATGCTGCCTCTATGCCAAATATACCGTCACCCATTTCTGCTATATTCAGGTAAACTTCAAGTATTCTTTGTTTCCCCCAAACCCACTCAATCATTTTTGTATAATAAATCTCAGGTAGCTTCCGAACATAACGCATAATGCCACTGCCCTGCCACAGAAAAACGTTTTTTGCAACTTGCTGACTAATTGTACTTGCTCCCGCACCGGCTACTTTTTTCCTTTTTCCCGGTTTGTTTTGCAGGCTCTTTTCAATCGATTTCCAATCAAATCCCCCGTGATCGGGAAATAATTGATCCTCACTGGCCATCACCGCCAACTTCGCGTACGGCGATATTTCATCATCATCAACATAATCTCTCTTTAGACCGTGGCCACTAAAAAGGCTTCCCAGCTGGGTAACTGTTACAGGAGGCAACATCCATTTACACAAGACCAAATAAAGGTTTGAAAGAACAAAAGCCCAAAGGAACCACTTCAGTATTTTGCGAAATAGCCGGCCAAAAAGGTCTTTAACAGTCATGGAAATATATGTGGCAAGATAAGGTGCTATACTTTATTGCGCACTGCTCAACTGGTATGAATTTATCTTTTTTTCGCACATTTGATTCCGAACGACCATTCAAAAAGATAATTTTCCCACATCCTTCACAACTATTGCTGAGGTAAGAAAAGAGCAACTTATTGAACCGGACAGTAGATCAATAAGGATCGCTGGTTGCGACGCATTACTTTCATCTGCATCTCTGTGAGGAGCTGTAGCCTTTAACCGTATTTCTCTTTTACCTTGCCAGCCCGTCGATTTCCTAAAAATCAATATTGCTTATTCTATCTCCGAGCGCT
Organism: Segetibacter sp.; assembly: GCF_025963695.1. Classification (GTDB taxonomy): domain Bacteria; phylum Bacteroidota; class Bacteroidia; order Chitinophagales; family Chitinophagaceae; genus Segetibacter. The sequence goes on from NZ_JAOQAH010000074.1 coordinate 5,066, forward strand.
AGTATTCCCCACACTAAAGCAAGTCCAAAACCAATTAAAATCATCCCGCTAATACGATTGATGATATGAATATTATGGGGTGTTAGTTTGTTACGAATTTTACCTGCAAGCATAACTTTTAAAAAATCAAATCCCGCTACAACTATTAAACATGTTATATAAACGACTAGCCGGTAATTCTGCGTTTGAACCAGCAAAGAAGTAGAAGTAAGCAGCCAGAAACCAATTACACTGGGGTTTAACAGATTCATAAAATACCCCGATAAAAATATCTTAACGTAATGGTGAGTTTCCATTTCTATAACCTGCAAACCTGCAGCGTTTACTTTTATTTTTTTAAAGAAGGTTATATATACCCCTAAAGCAATTAACAGCGCACTTCCCCCTACCCCAATTGGAACCTTGTACTCAATTAAGTTGTCAAACATCGTTGTGAACAAGTTGCTGATTACAACAATAGTTATATCACTTGCAGAGACACCTGCAATAAAAGCAAGCCCTCCTTTATGACCGTTGTTCAAACTTTGCTTGATAATTGAAAAAATAACAGGGCCAACTGAAATACTGAGCAGTAATCCTAAAGCCAAACCATTCAATAGGGCCGACATCATTGTATCAATTTCGTTACTAGATTTTCCTATTCCATTATTTATTTTCCAACTAGTTTACAAAGGCAAAGTTGAAGCAAATGTTTCATTGGAAATAAAAAACGAAACTACATTAAATTGAAAAGAATTGTTTTAAGCAACCTTCACATTAAATCAGGATTTAGAAGACAGGGAGAATTTTTTATAGGCTCCTAGTATGATTGTAATGTCCTGCTTCCAATCGTAATTTTTTGCATACAAGTAATCCAGTTTCGAGATGGCGTCTTTGGTTAGGTGAGGCTGAAGAAAAGCCGGATTGCCTGTTACTGATAATGTCCCCGGTATTAAAGAAGGAAGCGTGTCTTGATGATTAAGATAACCAACCCAGGTTTTTTTACCCAGCAAAACAGCAATCGCATTCTTGCTCCAATTATACCGTAACAATACAATTTGTATAGGAAAGGTTATTAATAGCAGTGTTGCTACAAACACATCAACAATCCTTTTCATCCTTTTTTGATATTCGTCTTTTATAGCAAAATTCGGATGGGCAGAAACATACTCTCCCAATCTATTCTTAGAATCGCTCCCCACAATACTGTCCGTTTTTGCTGAGTAAAAACGAACAGAAATACCGTTCGGAACTTTTTGAATTAAAGAAATGATAGCCTTGTACGTCAGGTATCCCTCGCAAAAAATAATTTCCCTTACCTGGCTACTTCCTATCAATTCAACCAACTCATCAATTGTTCCCAGTGCATCCCTTCTATCACCATTTACTGCTACCCGTCCTATTATTCGTTCTTGCCACCCAGCGTGCGTAAACAGCTCTTTTACGTGACTAAATTCTTCGTTACTTCCAACTATTATTGTTTGCAGTAGTTTGTTGTCTTCAATATCATCTTCTACAAATCTTGTTTTTATTAAAATCCACCTTACAAAAGTAATCAGCAGCAACGCAATGAAACCCCCGATTAAGATAACTCCGCGTGAAAAGCGATACTTTTCAGGTAGCAAAGAATAAACGGCAAGATTTACTACAATTGCAATAAACGCAGCATAAACCGCTTTTAAAGGCCTGTACTTATTATCATAAATACCCGCAAGCGTTGCTGTAGCCAAAAAAACAAGGGTAAATCCCGGAAGAGAAATATCTACCAGTTGTCGTACAAAACCCTGTCCTTCCCGAACGTACTTTACCCAGCAGTAATTGGTTATTTTAAAAGAGGCGTAAATTATAACAGCATCAAGAAGAGGCATTCCAATTCTTAAAACGAATCTTACCAAAGCCGCAACGGCAGCCCTTAACCATATTGCTACATGTATAAAAAATGCAAATACCCTTGCTGAGGCTCCGGTATAATGTTTTTTTACAAATACGCTCATGGCCAGGTAAAACATCTTAACGTAATTAAGACTCCCCTTTCTGGTGCTTTCTCCTTTAAAATGCACAATCGTACTTTCGCTGAAGTAGACGTTTTTGTATCCAAGCTTTTGTATTCTAAAGCTTAAATCTATGTCCTCTCCATACATAAAGAAAGCTTCATCAAAACCATTTAATTCGACCAGTATCTCTTTTCGGCTAAGTAGGAATGCGCCGGCCAGTACATCCACTTCATGGTTTTTGTATTGGTCTAAATATGCAAGGGAATACCGAGAAAATGTTTTAGACGAAGGAAACAAGCTACTCAGGCCTATGAGTTTATAAAAAGCGGTTAACGGGGTAGGAAAAGAGCGCTTGCTTTCTGGCAAAAACTTTCCGCTTCCATCTATCATTCTAATGCCCAATCCGCCAACAGCAGCATTCCTCATAAACTCAATACACGTCGTCAGGCAATCCTCCGGTAGAATTGTGTCGGGGTTTAAGAACAAAACCAAGTCACCTTTGCAATTCTCTAAAATCTGGTTGTTCGCTTTTGCAAACCCCACGTTTTCTGCATTAGCAATAAAAAAAGCGCGTGGAAATTTCGGTTTCAGGTAATCAATACTTCCATCGGTTGATGCATTATCAATAACCCATACTTCTGCATCGATTTGTTCTGTTGCTGCAAACAGAGAACACAAACATTGCTCAAGAAAATACTTGACATTGTAATTAACTATAATAACCGATAACTGCAAAAAGGGAGGTGTAATTTATAAAACCACGAATTACGACCTTTTATACAATTCAACAAAACTCTAAATGTTTTACCGTTAGAATTACTAGTTAGTTGACAGATAGTATATTTGCAAATGCTTAAGCAAACACTAATAAAGGCAACCCTTGCAGGCTCGAAAGTTCTACAACAATACTTTAATGGAAGTTTTACAGTAAGTAGCAAATCAAATATTAATGATTTGGTTACCCAGGCGGACAAAGAGTCTGAAGAAGCCATTTTTAAGGTTATACGTGAAGAGTTTCCCGATCATTATCTGTTAAGCGAAGAGGCTGGTGACCTAAAGATGGATAGCAATACAAAATGGATCATCGACCCTATAGACGGTACAGTAAATTTTGCGAACGGCATTCCTATTTGTTGCGTTAGCATTGGCGTTGAGCAAGACGGAAAAATGATTTTAGGAGCTGTTTACAATCCTTTTATCAACGAATTCTTCTTTTCCGAAAAAGGGCATGGTGCAACACTCAACGACAAGAAAATAACGGTCAGTAATAAGTCCGACCTTCTGCGAAGCTGCCTGGTTACAGGTTTTCCGTATTCATATCTCGACGCCCCTAATGGACCGCTGCAGGTATTTGAAAAGTTAATTCGTAACAACATCCCGGTAAGACGTTTAGGTAGCGCCGCGATAGACATCTGTTGGGTCGCATGTGGTCGATTTGACGGTTTTTACGAACATAACCTAAACGCCTGGGATAGCGCAGCAGGCTTTTTAATACTTGAGGAAGCAGGTGGCAAAGTCACAGACTTCGGTGGTAACTACTATTCTCCTTATCAACCTAATATGTTAGCAACCAACGGAAAAATTCACGACGACTTACTTCTGGCAATCAACGGCAACTGGAATCCTTAAACCAATTAATCCTATTGTTTATTTCGATACACTCTTATGAATAACAGAACAGAAATAGCATCGCTTGGAGAGTTTGGCTTAATAGAGCACCTGACGAAGAATTTCGAGATTCAGAATGCATCAACCATCTTAAGTATTGGCGACGATGCTGCCGTAATTGATCATTTTGGTAAACAAACAGTTATTTCTTCCGACATGCTGATTGAAGGAATTCACTTCGATCTCATGTATACGCCTCTTAAGCATCTTGGTTACAAAAGCGTAGTGGTCAATCTAAGTGATGTGTACGCAATGAATGCAACTCCCACACACATTACACTAAACATAGCTTTCAGTAACCGGTTTAGCGTTGAAGCTCTGGATGATTTTTATGAAGGAGTGTATGCAGCATGTGAAAAGTATGGAGTAGATCTTATCGGAGGCGATACCTCTACTTCTCAAAAAGGGTTCATCATTAGCATTACTGCTTTGGGCGAGATAGCCGCGGATAAAGTGGTAAAAAGAAGTGGTGCAACAAAAGGTGACTTGTTGTGCGTAAGCGGTGACCTGGGCAGCGCTTTCCTCGGCTTAACACTATTGGAAAGAGAGAAGAAGATTTACCTGGAACATCCACAGATACAACCCGATCTTGAAAATGAACAATATATTGTGGGCAGGTTACTAAAGCCCGAAGCAAGAAAAGATATCATTGATTTTTTTGAGCAATCTAATATCCTCCCTACAAGTATGATGGACGTGAGTGATGGGCTTAGCAGTGAGACTTTACATATTTGTAAGCAAAGCAATGTTGGTTGCGTCGTCTACGAGGACAAGATCCCCATACATGACCAGGCAAAGCAGTACGCCTACAAACTTGAGATGGATCCTACTGCATGTGCATTAAGCGGAGGAGAAGATTATGAACTCGTCTTTACTGTACCCCAAAGCGATTATGATAAATTAGTTTTGAACGAACAGATCAGTGTTATTGGTTACATAACTGACATTGAAGAAGGTGTTCATATCATCACAAAAGGCGGAAGCACATACCCTCTTACTGCACAGGGTTGGAACGCTTTCAAACAATAAGTCTTTTTTAATACCCCTTTTCAACTCTCCTTAACTATTCCGACCTATAAATAAATTTATTTTTGGGTTGCCAGCGATTGAACCAACATTAAACATCGTTGTGTCACACTCTTGTACCACGGCATAAACCCGGGCTTAATCCTTCCGATCTAAAATCCCGGGCCGGAGCACACAGTTTACCATTTCTTGCAAAAAAATAAAAATAACAGGTGGTATATTGCGTCGGTGAAAATGAAAAGCATTCCGTTTTTAGCATTGGTGGCTGTCTGCATCTCTTGTGGTGTTACCAGAAAGGCTTCCTTTAATCCTGGTCAAAAATACAGCCCTCAGCAGTTGCAGCAAGACTTTCTACTGCTTCAGAATATTTTAAAGAGTAACCACCCCAGCCTGTACTGGTATTCAACCCCCGATTCTGTCAATAGTTACTTTTCCTCGACCCACGCATCCTTGCACGATTCCCTAACCGAGCAAACATTTAGAAATAAGATTTCCTGGGCAATCAATAAGATCCATTGTGGCCATACGACAGTAAGATCTTCAAAAAAATATTTGAATTACTATAGCAAAAGAAGACTTCCCCAATTTCCATTGTCGTTAAAAGTTTGGGAGGATAGTGCAGTTGTAGTTAGTAATCTTTCCCCCACCGCTTTAGACTCTTCAAACGATTTAAAACGTGGTACTATCATTACAGCAATTAACGGTTATAATTCAAAACAAATTATTGACAGCATCAGTCAACTTATTGGAACGGACGGTTACTCCAACAACTTCAAATACCAACTCATTAGCTTCAACTTTCCATCCTACTACAGAAACACATTCGGCATAGATAGTTTTTATAGAGTTAAATATTTGGATAGTTTGGGTCAGCAGAAAGAAAAACAATTGCAGAATTTCCAGGTAAATTCCGATTCACTGACCAAAAGCCGCCAAGCGCCACCCCCCGGTTTACAAAGGAAGCAGTTTAAAAGACTAAAACTGCTAAGTAGCAGAAACATGCAGTTAGACACCACACTCAATACCGCTTTTTTGTCTGTAAATACATTTAGTGACGGCAAATTAAACAAGTTCTTTAGAAGTAGTTTTAAGGCAATAAGAAAGCAAAATATTAAGAATGTTGTTATAGATGTCCGACTAAACTCAGGAGGAAGTGTACTTGCCAGCACCAGGCTTGCTCAATATCTTGTTCAAAATCCTTTTCATGTAGCTGATACGGTTGCAGCGTTCACCAGGCAATTTCCTTATAAAAAGCACATTCGACCTTGGTTTATTTACTGGTTAAGCATGCATATTTCCGGCAAGAAATACAGTGATGACAGAATACATTTTAGATATTTCGAGAACCACTATTTCAAGCCAAAAAAGAAAAATCACTTTGATGGCGATATCTACTTGTTAACAGGAGGCTATACTTTTTCTGCCGCTACCTTAATAACTACAAAGCTAAAAGGACAAAACAACGTCACAATTGTAGGTGAAGAAACAGGCGGAGGTGCCTACGGCAATTCTGCAATGTTCCTCACAACAATAGTTTTACCAAACACAGGGATAAGAGTTACATTACCTCTTTACCGCATGGTATTAAACGCCAAGTTTCCAAAAAATGGTCGGGGAGTTTTTCCTGATGTAGAAGTAAAACCGTCTGCAACTTCAATAAAGCTAGGTGTAGACGCAAAACTGGAAAAAGTGAAGGAATTAATTAGTAGAAAAGACGCGAGCCTTTTAAGGCATTATTAAAACATCACGTACCTGTTTTAATAATGCCTTAAGTTATTGCTCATTTTCAATATTGTTTTCTTCCGGCGACGGATCTTTAATGTAATTTTCCACTCTTGTTTCATCAGTACTGGGAGGAATATTCCTTTCCTGCATGTCCTCCCATTCGCTACTTTGCTCACTAATTCCGGCTTTCGTATCTACTACTCCTTGTTCAACTTTTTGCCCTACGTCGCTTGTATTGCTTGGGTCAACAGGTGCCTGGTCGTTTCCTGGATTGTTAGGATTTGTTATATTAAGATCAACACCTTTAATGTCATCTGCCATAATAATACAATTTATAAATCCAACACATTACAATAAATTATTACTTATTCTCCAATATTAACTAACTCTACTACTTTTCCCTCCCCATTAATTAAATCATCAATCTCAGCAGGAGTCTCCGAAACTTCCAACCCAAATTTTTCAGTAAAAAACAACTGCGTTACAACTAGGCCTTTTTCATTATGTTTTGCATAATAATACAATACGTGACTCGCATTCACGTGAACAGTAGTTCCGGCAAGATTTAGCTTAATGATCACTGGTTTCATTTTTATCCTTTTTGAAAAACAAATATAAAACAATCAGGCCACAAGGATAGTTGAGTAGAAAACAGCTTGGATATAAGTAGTTATTATTGAAGCAGTTATTAAATAAAACACCTTATACACCCATTCGAAAACCTCTCTTTATCCACTACGTAAAAAATTTTACCGGTATTGTTAATCCCAAATCTATTGCCATCATTTTCAATTATCTTTGAAATAATCGTAGTATACGATTTATCCTATCACTTAATATTACGTTCCATTTTGACTTTTAGAGATTTTGGTTTTGATGAAAGGTTGCTCGAAGGAATAGAGGCAACGGGGTATGAAACCGCAACACCCGTTCAGGAAAAAGTAATTCCATTAATACTACAGGGAAAAGATTTGATTGCATCTGCACAAACAGGTACCGGTAAAACGGCGGCTTTCCTTTTGCCCCTGATTCAAAAGATTATGCATTCAGATGAAAGCGAGCATATCAATGCATTAATTATCGTTCCTACCCGCGAATTAGCGGTTCAGATCGCTCAAAATCTAGAAGGCTTGTCTTATTTCACCTCTATTAGTTCGCTGGCAGTTTATGGTGGCGGTGACGGAGCCTCTTTTGTTCAGGAAAGACAAGCGTTATCCAAGGGTGCTGAAATTGTTATTTGTACTCCTGGCAGGCTGATAGGCCATTTAAATATGGGCTACGTAAAATTGAAGCATCTTCAATATCTTATTTTAGACGAAGCGGATAGAATGTTGGACATGGGATTCAATGATGATATAATGAAGATCATTTCATTCCTACCATCAAACCGCCAAACCTTACTTTTTTCGGCGACCATGCCAGGCAAAATAAGAGAATTGGCGAAAAGAATCCTGAAAAATCCTGAAGAAATAACGATATCACTTTCAAAGCCTCCAGAGAAAATAAAGCAAGAAGCATTTGTCGTGTATGATGCTCAAAAACCAAGCTTAATAAAACATTTGTTGAAACTGGAAGAGTACAACACCGTTCTTATTTTTTGCTCTAAAAAACACACCGTTAAAGACCTAACTCATCAATTAAAAAGAGCTGGTTTTTCTGCAGACGAAATTCATTCTGATCTCGAACAGGGAATGCGTGAACAAGTGCTGGCTTCTTTTATCAATAAACGCCTGAGAATACTCGTTGCAACCGACATTCTTTCCCGTGGAATTCACATCGATAATATTGACTTAGTAATAAACTACGATGTTCCTAACGATGGAGAAGATTACGTTCATAGAATTGGCCGTACAGCCCGTGCTGAAACTAACGGAACTGCGTTCACTCTTATAAATGAAAAGGAACAAAAGAAGTTTGCAACTATTGAAACACTAATTGGTAAAATCATTACAAAAGCAGTTGTTCCGCATAATTTCGGCGAAACCCCAGAATACAATCCAGGCTATAGTAGGCCTAAACATAAAAGAAGTTTTTCCGGAAAAAATAAAAGAGCTTAACCAGCTCTTTTATTTTTTTGTATACGAACGATGTCTTTCTAATCATCATCGTTGCGTCGCAATCACTTTGTCTGCATATCTATTCTCAACTTCTAACATCTGCTATCTCCCCATATATACCATCAGTATTTGTACATCGCTCGGATTTACACCACTTATCCTGCTCGCCTGACCTAATGTTCTAGGACGTATTTTATTAAACTTCTGCCTTGCCTCATTAGACAAGGAAATTATTTTTTCATAATTGAAGTTATCAGGGATGATCAACTCTTCCAACTGGCTCATTTTGTCAACCAGCTCTTTTTCTTTGTTTATATACGAATCATACTTCACCTGTATCTCAGCCTGTTCAACTGTGTCATCAGTAAATCCTCCTACAGTATCCGATAACCTCGAAGATGAACCAATCATTTCCTTCAACCCTACATTTGGGCGAAGCAGCAACTGAGATAGCTTTTGTTTTTGTAACAAGGGCGCCGAATTCCTTTCCTTAAGGTAAGCGTTCATCTCTTCCGGCTCAACTCCATATTCATTCATCATCCCTTTCAATTTTTCAACTCCCTCCTTTTTGCTTCTCACCTTTTCCATTCTTTCTTGTGAAGCCAATCCTAATCTAAAGCTCCGCTCGGTTAGGCGTAGATCGGCATTATCCTGTCTTAACAAGGTTCTGTATTCGGCCCGGCTCGTAAACATACGATACGGTTCATCGGTTCCCTTACTAATCAGGTCGTCTATTAAAACTCCGATGTAAGCTTCACTTCTTTTTAAAACAAAAGCTTCTAACTCAAAGGCTTTTTGATGTGCATTAATGCCCGCCATTAACCCTTGGCACGCCGCCTCCTCGTACCCGGTGGTACCGTTTATCTGTCCTGCAAAAAATAAGTTTTCAATTCTTTTTGTCTCTAAAGAATAAGTAAGTTGGGTAGGTGGGAAAAAATCGTACTCGATCGCGTAGCCTGGCCTAAACATTTTACACTTTTCAAAACCTGGAACGAGTCGTAAAGCGTCAAATTGAACCTGCTCAGGCAATGACGTAGAAAAACCATTTACATAAATCTCAACGGTATTGAAACCTTCAGGCTCCACGAATAACTGATGCCTCTCTCTACCAGCAAAACGATTTATTTTATCTTCTATACTCGGACAATATCTCGGCCCCACACCCTCTATCCTCCCTGCATACATGGGACTACGGTCAAAACCCGTCTTCAACATATCATGTACATCCTGATTTGTATAAGTAATGTAGCAGCTCCGTTGTTGTTCCGGCCTTATCTTCTTCACATCCAGGTACGAAAAACCAATAATCTCCTTATCGCCCTCCTGCTCTTCCATTTTGCTATAATCCAAGCTCCTTCCATCCAATCTGGGGGGTGTACCTGTTTTCAGCCTGTCGCTCTCAAACCCCAGCTCTACAAGTTGTTCCGTAATTCCTGTGGATGCCTTTTCAGCCATTCTACCTCCCCCGAATCGTTTTTCACCTATATGTATCACTCCATTTAAAAATGTTCCGCTTGTAACAACAACACTTTTAGAGAATATCTCATGACCTAGTCCCGTTATAACTCCGCAGGCTCTCCCTCCTTCTATTTTTAAAGCGGTAACGTTATCCTGGAAAAAATCTACATTAGGAGTATTCTCGAGCATTTCGCGCCATTTCAAATGAAAAAGCATCCTATCACTTTGAGCTCGCGGGCTCCACATGGCAGGACCCTTACTTCTATTTAGCATCCTAAATTGAATAAGGCTTGAGTCTGTTACTATCCCACTGTAGCCCCCCAATGCATCTATTTCCCTAACAATTTGCCCTTTTGCAATTCCTCCCATAGCAGGGTTACAGCTCATTTGGGCAATAGTCTGCATATTCATGGTAACCAAAAGAACCTTACTTCCAAGATTTGCTGCTGCTGCTGCTGCTTCACATCCCGCATGGCCTGCGCCAACAACTATAACGTCGTACTTATCAAACATTTTATAAAATTAATACTACAAAGATACCACACCTGCCCCCCTCCTTTTAAAACTTCTGTTTCACGTGAAACATCCGCTACCTTTGGCTACAGGCAAAATCCTGAACAACCATAACTTTATTGTCAGGATAGAGACCGAGCCCAAGACCCATCTCAACAAAATCGGCATTTAAAAGAGTTTTTCTGTGTCCCAAATCCGGTACCCCTTCATCTATATATAACAGCGCAAGCATTAGTAAGGTGTTTGGGGGGCCGAAACTTATATTCTCACCAGCGCATTTTTTAATACTAATTAATTTCATCCTGCTCTCAAATGTCGAACCGGAGGGAGAAGTGTGGGATGGCCTAGCCCTTTTTGCTGCCAACTCCCGAGCCAAACTTTGAGCCGCCTTAGTTAGCTCCTCATTAAGCTTAACCGGTGGCAATGGAGCGGAGGAATACAAATCCTTTCTCAAACTATTTGTGTAAGCGTTTCTAAAGCCGGGATAAACTTGAAGAATGGGGGCAACTACGCTGTCCCAAAACCTTTTAGGGTCACTTCTGCTATAGTTTGTCCAATAAAACCAATCTTTCTCCACCGCATTTAAGGAATTTGAAAAGCCGGCCATAAACTTCTCGACTTCCAAGTCCCGGTTAGGGGGAAGCGGTAAATCTTTTATTTCTAGTCGGGTTGACCCAATATGTTGAGAAAGCGAAAGCAATGGAAACAATAGGAATAATAACAAAAAGGGTTTCACGTGAAACATAAAGAAAAGGGGCTTTATTTTTGACCAAATAAACGCAAATAGTGCTCCTCTTTCTCCCTCATATTTGTTATTTCACTTTTTCTTTTATCCTTATAGCCAACCAAATGCAATGCTCCGTGAAAAATAACCCGCAACATCTCTTTTTTAAATTCGGTCGCATGGGTGACAGCATTTTCCTTAACTCTGTCCACGCTAATGTATATTTCACCTATCGTTTGGCTCCCTTCTGACAAATCGAAGCTTACTATATCTGTGTAATAGTCATGCTGCAAAAAAGTCTTATTAATTTGCAATAAATATTGGTCTGAACAAAAAATATATGTTACGTCACTTAAAGCCTTCCCTTCTGCTTGAAATATCGCTACTATAAATTCCTTTACAGCTTTTTTACTTCTGATAGCTAGAACGGGTACATCTGCATAACAAAAACGAACTAAAGGCATGGGTACTAATTTTACATTCCAAAAATCGTAACTAAAAGCGAAGGAGAGCCTTTACATTTGTTAAAGCGGTAAATTATGAAGCGATTATCAGAAATTAAGATTGGAAAGACTGTTATTATTCATTCTTTTGAAAAGGACGAAATATTTATAAAACTGATGGAAATGGGTTGTATTCCTGGAGAAAAGGTTAGAGTCGAACAGATTGCGCCCTTAGGAGATCCAATATCAATTTCCGTCGCAGGATACAATTTAAGTTTAAGGATAAACGAAGCGGAAAAAATTTTAGTTGAAGAACTTGATACCAGCATAAGCAAATGAAAATCGGTCTGTACTTCGGCTCATTTAATCCCGTTCATGTCGGCCATTTGATTATTGCCAGTTTTGTTGCCGATAATACTGACGTTGATCAGGTGTGGTTTGTCGTTTCTCCTCAAAATCCTTTAAAAAAGCCGAACTCCCTTCTAAACGAATACCACAGATTGCACCTGGTTCAACAAGCAATAGAAAAAGACAAACGCTTAAAAGCCTCTAAAATAGAGTTCGTACTTCCCCGGCCTTCATATACAATTGATACCCTTACATACCTAAATGAGAAATATTTGGAGCATGAGTTCATTGTTATCATGGGCTCCGATAGCCTTAAGAATATTTCTAAATGGAAGAACTGTGAAACTCTACTCCAGAACTACTCCTTGTATGTCTATCTCAGACCCGGATTTGCCATTAACAACACGTTCGGAGAAAAAATAAAAGTCTTAAAGGCGCCCCTATTGGAAATCTCCTCTACCTTAATTCGTGAGCTGATAAAACGAGGAAAATCAATAAAGTATCTGGTACCAGAGTTAGTGGAGGAGGAAATAGAAAAGAGCGGTTACTACAAAGTCTGATTACAGCATCCACCCTATCAGTAAAAAGGCAACGACAATTATAGGAGACGGAATACGAGTCAATTGAAGTAGTAAGAAAGTAGTAATTAGGACAAACAAATTCAACGACTCGTAACGGGTAGGCATAGACATAAACAAAAGAATTGTTGCGGCCACCATAATACCTACAACAACAGCATTAATTCCTTCCATAGCTCGAAAGACTACCACGTGTTTTTTTAAACTATTCCAGATCGGATAAAAGAAAAGAACAAGTAATAAACTTGGAAGGAATATCCCAATAGTCCCAATAATGCAACCTAAAATCTGAAATTGAGGACCCATATCTTTTAAAACCATTCCGCCTACAAAAGAGGCAATTGAAAATATAGGTCCAGGGAAGGCTTGCACCATTCCTGCGCCAGTGAGAAAATCAGAGGCGCCCATATAAGGAGTTTTAGCCCGAATAACATATTGTTCAAACATCATTGTTATCAACACGCTTCCACCCCCAAAAACTATACTACCAAAACGGTAGAAATTTTCAAAAAGGCTAATCGGTTTTCTAAAAGGCAAATTATAATAACGAGCATATTCACTTAGCAGTCCCGCAACGATAAAAATGACCGCAAAGAGAGAAAAGTTGTTCCAGTTTACCGGCTTACTCTTTTCCTTAAAATCGGGAATTCTTTTATCACTAAAATTGCTAACAATACTGCCGGCAATTATCAAAGAAGGAAACACCCACGGAGATTGAATAAGGTAAGTTACCACCGTTGCTCCCACCATTATAAATAAAGTGGCTTGGTGTTTAATAGAAATTTTAAACGTCTTAAATGCCGAAAATGCTAAAAACCCTACTGCCATTGGCTGAACGAACCTAAAAATATAGGATAGGTTCGCCCTATCTAGATACAAAATAAGGAAACTAAAAAGACCCATTAAAAGACAAGCGGGCAAAATCCAAAGGGCGAGAGTGATTACAGCTAAGGCTACCCCTCCCCTTTTATATCCAATTAGTGTAAGCAATTGTGTACTACTAGCACCAGGCAATAACTGCACAAATGCATTAATCTCTAATAATTCCTGCTCTGAAACGTACCTCTGCCTTTGAACAAATAACTTGTGTAATCTTACAAAATGCATTTGCGGACCGCCAAAAGCAGTCACGCTATGATGAAACACAGTCTTAAGAAAAGGTATATGCCGTTTTAAACGCAATTATTTAATCGCCTATTATAAAATTACCAGATAAACTACTTTTTTAAACCTATCTCCCTTAATCGTTCATCTAGATATTCTCCGGCTGTTACATTAGGATAAGCTTTTGGATGCTGGTCATCTATACAACTTTCGAGACAAGCCAGACTCATATCGCTTTTGGGATGTAAAAAAAACGGCATGGAAAACCTGGAGGTATGCCAGTGTTCCCGCCCTGGATTTACAACACGGTGAGTTGTACTTCTCAGCTTATTATTTGTCAGCCTTTGCAACATATCCCCAACGTTAACCACGATTTGCCCTGGCAATGAAGTAACGCCGATCCATTTGTCTTGCTTCGTTAGTATTTCCAAACCGTCGGCACTTGCCCCTACCAGTAAGGTGATTAAGTTAATGTCTTCGTGCTGCTCTGCCCTAATAGCGCTTTTTGGTTCAACCGTAATTGGTGGATAATGTATACAACGAAGAATACTATTTCCGTTGTGAACATAATTATCAAAATAATGTTCGTCTAGCCCAAGATAGATAGATATTGCCTGAAGCATCGAAACCCCGGCTTTCTGAAAACTTTTATAAGCCTGGTAAAGGGTACCGTTGAAATCCTTCACTTCCCCCACTTTTACGTTTTCAGGGTATTCTGACTTAATCGGGTCGTCATCTTCTACATTTTGACCATACTGAAAAAACTCCTTTAAATCTGGTGCCTCACTACCCTTAGCATGTTCACGCCCAAAACTAGTGTATCCTCTTTGACCAGCTAAGCCTGGTATTTCATACTTTAATTTTTGTTGCAAGGGTAAAGCAAAAAATTGTTGAACGTTGTCATAGATATGAGCGATGAGCTCATCAGGTACGCCATGATTTTTTACAGCAACAAATCCTACCTCTTCGTACGCTTTTCCAAGCTTTTCAACAAATGCAGATTTCAAAGTACTACTACCACATAAAAAATCTGAGAGGTCAACAATAGGAATAGACATAATAATTATGTTATTTAATCAAAAGATAGAAGCTAGCGAAAAATTACAAAACTTATTGAGTTAAATGAAAACAGTGGCTAAATTTACCTGACTAAAAATATTGTCAACAAAAAAACCCGCATCGCTGCGGGCATTAGTTAAAAGTATTGAACACTACTGCTTAACAAACTTGAATGACCTTAGAAAAACATCTCCGTGAAAAGCGTTGAGTATATACGTTCCAGTCGATAGTTCGTTGATATTTAGGTCAAGTTTTTGTACGCCGGAAATCACATCTCTACAAATCTTCTTAGCTATCAAACCCTTCGTATCAAATACTTTAAGTGTAAGTTTACCAATGCTGTTAGCTACCACATTCAAGTAGCCTAATGAGTCTAAAGTTGGCTCCATATTGCAAGTATTTTAATGGTGTTACCGGTACAACTAGCACAATATGTGTGCCATCAGGCTTTTCCCCACTTGTCGAAATCCCTGTGCCTTTTATAATCTCTAACGGTTTTTGCTTTAAGCCAGAAAACATCTAAGCAGTAGCTCTAGCTACAAGTATTTCATCTACTAATACTCTCATATTTTTAAAACTAAGTGACCTGCCTTTTTTAGCATCCTAAGGACAGTAAGAACAACAAAGCTGCCCAACAAAGGAAAGCTGTAGAGATTGCGGCGCAAATATGAAGAATTGAACAACTACTGCTGGTACCGGAAACAAAAAACCCACTACAGTTTGTAGTGGGTTTTTAATAAGTATTAAGCAAACTAGTTTCCGTACTCACTTAAAAACTTTATTCGCATAATTTTTAATTCTTCCCATTCATAACCACTATCCGCTAACTCCTCCTGGGCAACCTCAAGCGAGGAAGTCTCACAACTTCTGAAATAGTCAATGATTTCACCCTGCTCATCTTCATCTAACATGTCATCGATTGCATAGCTTAGATTGAGCTTGGTACCACTTGCAACAATTGTTTCCATTTCTTCAAGCAGCACATCCAACTTTAGTGACTTAATTTTAGCAATGTCTTCCAGAGGAATTTTCTTATCCACGTTCTGAATAATGAAAATCTTGTTGCTACTCTTATTAGCCACGCTCTTCATTACGAAGTCATCAGGTTTTTCAATTTCGTTTTCTTCAACGTGTCTGGCTATAAGTTCTACAAACGGTTTACCATACTTCAGAGCTTTTCCAACACTAACTCCCTGACATTTCTCCAATTCCTTCAAAGTAGTTGGGTATAACGTTGCCATATCCTGAAGGGAGTTTTCGAGAAACAGCACAAATGGCGGGAGGCCTTTTTTCTTCGCTTCCTTTTGCCGCAAGTCTTTCAACATATCAAACAGTTTGTCGTCTGCGGCTATACCTACGGTAGGTGCGGGAGTATCTGACTCCTCATCATCCTCAGAATTCGCATCTTCAAACTTATTATTTAGAACGATCCCAAAACTGGTAGGCTTTTTTAAGAAGATTTCTGATCCGGGAGTAAACTTCAGCAACCCGTATTCTTCTATATCTTTTACGAGAAAATTTGATAGAAGCATCTGACGAATAAGACTGTTCCAATAATGTTCATCCTCGTCTTTACCTGTGGCGTAACAGGGTAACTCATCATGTCGGTACATTTGAATTTGAGGAGTAAGTTTACCCATTAACACATTGACCACATAATCGATAGTAAACCGCTGATCTAAGGCCTTAACAGCCTTCAAAACTTTTACCACATTATCTTTTGCCTCAATTTTCTCTCGGGGAGTACAATTATCACAACCACCAGTTGCCGCACACTTGTTTGTGTCCCAATGCTCGCCAAAGTAATGCAACAATATTTTTCGTCTACAAACACTACTTTCCGCAAAACTTACTGTTTCATTGATTAACTGTGCTCCAACTTCCCTTTCACTTAGCGGTTTATCTCTCATTAAATGTTCTAGTTTAGACACATCTTTGTGAGAATAATATAAAATGCATTTTCCTTCTAAACCATCACGACCTGCGCGTCCTGTTTCCTGATAATAGTTCTCAATACTTTTGGGAATATTATAGTGAATAACAAACCGAATATCTGGCTTGTCGATGCCCATACCAAACGCAATGGTAGCAACAATGACCTGAGTATCTTCTTTTAAAAATTTGTCTTGCCTTTCAGCCCTTAATTTGGGATCCAGACCTGCATGATAAGCAACTGCCTTTATTTTATTTGCGACAAGTATCTCCGCAAGTTCCTCAGTTGTTTTTCGGTTTAAGGTATAGATAATACCACTTTTGCCATTGTTCTGCGAAATAAAACGTACAATATTCTTAATCGTCTGATCCTTCTTAATCTTGGGTTGTATCTCGTAATAAAGATTTTCGCGATTAAAAGAAGAAATAAAGATGGTAGGATTTCTGAGCCCGAGATTTTTTAAAATATCACTTTGAACTTTAGGTGTCGCTGTAGCTGTTAACGCAATCATAGCAGCATCGGGGTTAATGGCAGACATCATCTCCTTTAAACGCCGATATTCCGGCCGGAAATCATGCCCCCATTCTGAAATACAATGGGCTTCATCGACAGCAAAAAATGAAATCTTTAGATCGCTGAAAAAATCAAGGTTTTCCTGCTTTGTTAGTGTCTCTGGTGCTACGTAAAGCAGCTTCGTTTTTCCATCTACCAGGTCCGATTTTACCTCACGCTGCTGACCTTTTGTAAGAGAAGAATTTAGAAAGTGAGCGACATGATCTTTTTCACTGTAACCTCTGACCAGGTCTACCTGGTTTTTCATTAAGGCAATTAAAGGACTCACAATAATTGCACATCCCTCCATAATAAGGGCAGGTAATTGGTAACATAAACTTTTACCACCGCCAGTAGGCATTATTACAAAAGTATCTTTTCCATCCAACAAGCTATTGATGGCTTGTTCCTGTGTGCCTTTAAATTTGTCAAATCCAAAATAGTCGAGTAAGCTTTTATGAATGTCGTAGGAATGAGTAGCTTCACTGGCTGCGGTAGTAATTACGCTTTTTGTCTTTTTAGGTGCAGCACTTGTTTTGTTTCCGGTAGTTGTTTTAGTTGCCATTTTCTTTAATTCAGTTCACCCTCTCAGGCAGTTTTAAATGTCTTTCATTTAGATAATAGAATATGTAACCTCGCAGGTAATTATTGAAAGGGAATAAGTTTCTTTAACAAGGGTAGCGAAGTTAGTATAAGTGCCTTGTTATTAAAAAGGCCATTTGTTAAAGTTGGTTATTGACAAAATGCAAGTCTTGTTAATTTGATCTACGCGTCCATGCCAACATTCTCTTTCAAAACTCTTAATTACTGCTACCTTTCTACAGTGTTCAAGATGGCGAATTAAGAGTTTACAATTAAATACAGAATGAATACTACTTTTGCGCGGCATGGATCAAACGTTATTAAATACTGCCATTCGTACAATTGAATTAGAAGCAGAAGCTGTTGCTGGTCTTGCAAAATTCATAAACGAAGATTTTGAAAAAGCTGTTGAAATCGTCTTTAAATCTAGTGGTAGACTGGTAGTTAGTGGTGTAGGTAAGAGTGCCATTATCAGTCAAAAAATTGTAGCTACTTTAAACAGTACAGGTACACCAAGTCTCTTTATGCATGCGGGTGATGCTATTCACGGTGACCTGGGAATGATAGGAAAAGAGGATGTAGTGATGCTTATTAGTAAAAGCGGTGAAAGCGCTGAAATAAAAGTTATTGTTCCATTAATAAAAAACTTCGGAAATACTTTGATAGCTGTTTGTGGAAATGCACAATCCTACCTCGTAAAAAATTGCGATTATTTTCTTAATACAACCGTCAATAAAGAAGCTTGTCCTAACAACCTGGCCCCTACCAGCAGTACTACTGCACAGTTAGTAATGGGAGATGCACTGGCTATATGTCTTATGCAAAAAGCGGGTTTTAAAGGGGCCGATTTTGCCAGGCTTCACCCTGGGGGGAATTTGGGAAAGAGGTTATATTTAAGAGTAAAGGATTTGTACACATTTAACACTAAACCAGTAGTATCGCCTACAGCAAGATTGAAGGAAATAATAGTTCAGATAACAAAAGGTAGGCTGGGCGCAACAGCAGTCGTGTCAAAAGAAGGAAGGATAACAGGAATAATAACAGATGGCGATTTAAGAAGAATGCTTGAAAAAAGTGATGAACTTGAAAACATAAAAGCTGAAGATATATTAACACGTTCGCCAAAGACAGTTTTTGCGGATGAGCTTGCAGTCACTGCGCTTGAATTATTAAGAAGCAATGATATTAGTCAGTTGATCGTTACTAATGAAAATGAAACTTATTTAGGCATGTTACATCTTCACGACCTTGTGAAAGAAGGAATTGCTTAACTAATAAATATCTATTATTTTACCCCTTATAAAAATGAATAAAAATCACTACGTAGCAATTATTGCCGGCGGTATCGGCAGTCGATTTTGGCCTAAAAGCAGAATTGGATATCCTAAGCAATTTCTTGATATTTTAAATACCGGTAAAACATTAATTCAACAAACTTTTGAACGGTTCGAACGATTTGTTCCAAAAGAAAACATATTTGTTGTTACCTCTAATGAGTACACCGAAATTGTAAAGCAGCAATTGCCGCAAATACCGGAAGAAAATATTGTGGCTGAACCAAGCAGAAAAAATACTGCTCCTTGTATAGCATATATTTCTTTTAAGGTAGCTAATAAAGATCCTGATGCTACACTTATCATCGCCCCCGCTGATCATCTTATTTTAGATACTGACGGTTTCGAAAAAACCTGCCAGAAGGCAATAGATTTTGTTGACAAGAATGACTCGCTTGTAACACTAGGTATCAAACCAACTTATCCCAATACTGGCTACGGTTACATTCAGTATGAAACCGATTCGCATGTAGAAGACAACATTTTTAAAGTAAGAACTTTTACAGAAAAGCCCAACCTTGAGCTTGCTAAAACTTTCCTTGCTAGCGGAGACTTTTTATGGAATGCAGGCATTTTTATATGGAAGGCCGAAGTCATCATAAAAAGGTTCGAAATGCACGAGCCGGAATTGCACGATATTTTTGCTTCTGAAAGACATAGGCTGAATACACCAGAAGAAAAGCAAGCAATTGAAAGAATGTACCCTCAATGTTCAAGTGTATCTATTGATTACGCTATTATGGAAAAAGCTGATAATGTATACGTGATACCAAGCAGTTTTGGCTGGAGTGATTTAGGAACCTGGACAAGCGCCTATGATAATTTAGAAAAAGATTACCTCGGTAATGCTATTGCGGGAGATAAGATTATGGTAATTGACTCAACTCAGTGTATGATATCGGCTGCGCATAATAAATTACTGGTTCTACAAGGACTGAACGATTTTATTATAGTTGACACAGAAGACGTTTTACTTATTTGCAAAAAGGAAAAGGAACAAGAAATAAAGGAATATGTAGCCGAGGTTAAAAGAAATATTGGCGATAAAAATCTTTAAATTTTCGTACTAATTTATAAAAAAGCTATTCAATCAACTGGATAGCTTTTTTTTATATAGCACATTTTGATGTAGACAAAATCCTTCGAATCAGATTTTAATAACTCCCAATATGTAGTTAAATGATTTTATTTCACCTATTAAAATAATAGGGTAATGTAATATTGAATACAAAACCCAGCTATTGTTTCGAATTTTATATTTCTTATTATTTATACTATTCTTACCACTATTAAGCCATTCTCAAATAATGACAGTAAGTGGAACAGTGTATGATATAACGAAGAAGACGCCGATGGAGTCGGTAAGTGTTTTAAGTACGTCAGGCAAAGGAACTGTAACAGACTCCCTGGGACATTACTCATTAACAGTAAGTGAAAAGGACTCTATTTACTTTTCTTTTCTAAATAAACCTACACCTAAGTATCCAGTAGCCACCATTGCAAATCCAGGTGCTTTTGATATCTCAATTATGAGAAGAGTGCAACAATTACCCTCTGTGCTTGTAAAGCAGCGGAACTACCGTTTAGACTCATTGCAAAATCGCGCTGATTATGCTAAAATCTTTAATTTTCAAAAACCTGGATTAAGCACATCAATGAATACAAACCCGGGGGGAATGGCAGGTATAGGCTTAGACCTCAATGAGCTTATAAATATGTTTAAGTTTAGAAAGAATAAAAGGACGCTTTCGTTTCAGAAAAGATTGATAAGTGAAGAGCAGGAGAAATTTATCAGTCATCGTTTTAATAAAGGGTTAGTTAGAAAACTGACAGGGTTAAACGCGCCGCAAATAGACAGTTTTATGGCCGAATTCAGACCTACTCTCGAAATGACGTTACAATTTAATGATCTCGAATTCGGGCAATTTATTGTAGAAGCATACAAATATTATAAAGCAGGAATTAAAATAAACAAGGCAGTCTTCAGAAGAGAGTTTCCTTAAGTAATTTTAATATTGTTATGTTAGCTATTAAAAGTTATTCTGATCGTCGTTCTCCCTTAAACTTTCCATTCTGTCGCCTCCCAAACTATAGTAACTATTTTCTTCATCACCCTGCCCAAGTGCATCTTCACCATTGAGATCTGCATCAGGAATATCAAGGTCTTTTCCTGTCACGGGCTGCCATCCTCTTGCTTTAAGCTCCTCGTCTTCACCAAGATCCATATCTTGATCCCGCTCACCTAACATAGCCAGATCCTCTGCAGTAACATCTGCCTCGGTCGCCGAAATCGTATCAATATCTTCCCCTTCTTCTTCAGATACCATGGTAAAATCTGGCTCAAGTTCAGGCGTCGCTTCTATATCCTTAATATGATCAGGAGATATTGTATGCGAGCGAGTAAGATTTTCTACATCAATATCAACTCTTTCAGTATAATTATCAGGATTTAGTATATCATCCTTAGCAGGATAATGCGGATAGCCTGGAAAATCCTGGTCTATTTTCTCGTCATTAGATTCTTGAACTTCTTCTGGCGTATTTATCACTTCTTCAGGATCATTGGTGGTTGGTTGCGGTTTACCATTTGTTTCTTTAGGATCAGATTGAGTTGACATATTAATTTGTTTAGAAGAATATATAAAAACAATGTGCCGTAGTTAAATGGTAGTGGTTGCAAAGACAATAGATATTAAATAAGGTTCCGCAGACTTAAATAGCCACACCCAACGATGCGGATACCCACACTTCCCTTACAGAAGTAAAATACCATATTTTACTTCTACATATTCTAAGACAATTCCCGTTGGCACACTTTATGAAAATAAACTATCTATAAAATTATTTAATATGAAAATCATTAGCACGAAAACACACGGAATGATGGACTACCTAATGGGGATATTGTTAATTGCCTCTCCATGGATCTTTGGTTTTGCAAATGGTGGAGCTGAACAATGGATCCCTATAATTGTTGGCGCTGGTGCGCTGGTGTATAGCATGATGACAAATTACGAGTTCGGGGTTTCAAAAACATTGTCTATGAAAACTCACCTTACCCTGGACTTAGTGGCGGGAATTTTTTTAGCAGTGTCCCCATGGCTTTTTGGTTTCTCAGACAGGGTGTATGCGCCTCACCTTATTTTAGGTCTTTTAGAAATTGGGGCTTCCCTTATGACTAAAACGAGTCCGGCCGACAATTACAGAGGAGTGAATCACGGTCACGCTATGTAATTATCTATCAGATACCAATAATTTATAGAGGGCTAATAGCCCTCTATTTTTTTATATGGCATGCTTTTGTAAAACAATAAAGGCGAAAAATAATATTTACTATATATGAAAAATTCCCAGGTACCTTCTAATCTGTTTACTGTAGCACCAGGTGTGTGGGGCAGAAAAGATGTCTTTGTCAATTTCTTCATGATACAAGACCTTGTAACTAATCAGTGGGTTTTAGTGGATACCGGCTTGAAATGGTCCGCAAGCAAAATAAAAGAAATGGCATCTTACCTGTTTGGAGATGAAAGTACACCGAAAGCAATAATACTTACCCACGGTCACTTTGATCATGTAGGCTCAGTAGTAAAACTTGCCGATGAATGGGACGTGTCTGTGTTTGCGCATCATTTAGAAATTCCTTACTTAACAGGACACTCTGACTATCCGCCGCCCGATCCTACAGTAGGTGGCGGTTTAATGGCTAGAATGGCCTTCCTTTATCCAAACGGCCCTATTAACATCTGGAGGCATCTAAAAGTATTACCGGCAGATGGTAAAATACCAGTATTACCTGAATGGCGGTATGTACATACTCCTGGTCATGCACCCGGACATATAAGCCTTTTCCGGGAAAGCGATGGAGTATTGATCGCCGGAGATGCATTTGCAACTACGAAACAGGAATCAGCAATTTCAGTAATGTTGCAAACGAAAGTTATTTCGGGGCCTCCCAAATACTTTACCTATGACTGGCAAGCAGCAAAAACTTCTGTAAGTGAATTGGTGAAGCTTCAACCAAAGACTGCAGCTACAGGGCACGGAATGCCTATGAGAGGAAAAGAATTACAAAAAGCGCTGAAGGAATTGCAGGATAATTTTGATGAAAACTCTATTCCTGCTACGGGGAGGTATATAGCAAACCCTGCGATAACGAATGCTAACGGAGTGATGTATATACCGCCAAAGAAATACGACAAAAATGAATTGGCTATCAAAGTTTTTGCTGTTACTACCATGCTCGTTTTAGGTTTCATGTGGAAGACATTCAAAAAGAATAAGAGGATCAGGCAAAACGAAGACTTATTAGAAGTTGAATACAACTATTAACTACACCATAAAAAGCAATAGTGTGGGAAACGGAGTTACTAAAGCACAACTGTGCGACGCAAGAGTAGTTGAAGAGGGAACAAATGTTGGTAACCAAAATCAATTTATAAAAAAAGACACCTTTTGTTTAGCACTGTCTTTTTTTATAACAATGTAAATCGTTTTTATACTATCCTAATAAACCAGCTGCCCTACTTATTTCTAGCATACGGTCAATTGGCTTTTTGGCCGCCAGTCGTAGATCCTCGTCCATGAGAATTTCAGGCGTTTCATATTCCATGCACAAATACAATTTCTCTATTGAATTCAGCTTCATATAAGGGCAGTCATTACATGCACAACCGTTATTGGGCGGTGCTGGAATAAACGTCTTATATGGTGCATCCTTCTGCATCTGGTGTAAAATACCCGTTTCAGTAGCTACAATAAACTCAACTGCTTTATCAGTAACGGCATATTTAAGTAATTGGGTAGTGCTTCCAACAAAATCTGCAATCCTCAGTACCGCTTCTTCACACTCAGGATGTGCAATAACCTTAGCATTGGGGTTACGTACTTTAAGCTTTATAATTTTTTCGAGGCTAAAAATCTCGTGCACCATGCATGCTCCACTCCACAACAACATATCACGGCCGGTTTTCTTATTAAGATATGCCCCCAAATTTTTATCCGGAGCAAAAATAACTTTTTGGTCTTTTGGCAAACTATGTAAGATTGCCTCCGCATTGCTACTGGTGCATATTATGTCGCTTAATGCCTTAATATCAGATGTACAATTGATATAACTAATAACCAGGTGATCAGGATGTTTTTCTTTAAAAGCTTTAAATAAACCGGCGGGAGCACTGTCTGCCAGGGAGCATCCAGCCTTCAGGTCAGGCAACACTACTTTTTTAGTTGGATTTAAAATTTTTGCAGTTTCAGCCATAAAATGCACACCCGCAAAAACAATCATATCAGCGTTTGTTGATTGTGCCTTTTGAGCCAAACCCAAACTATCACCAAGAAAATCTGACACATCCTGTATGTCTCCATCCACATAATAATGTGCAAGTACGATGGCGTTTTTTTCTTTTTTCAATCTTTCTATTTCTACAAATAGATCCATTTGCACGTCTACCTCTATATCTAAAAAACCTTTTTCTTCAACTTTACTTTTCGCTTCAGCTATGTTCATAACTATTGTATTAGTTTCTTTAATTCATTATTTATAAATAAACCTATTACTACTACAGATGTGAATAGCGGGATAACTTTCATTTATATTATTTGCAAATTTAAAAGTTATAGTTTATCCACGGTTATACACATTGAATACAGCCGTATATTATAACAATATTAAGGGTTGTAGCCGTTTCCTAACATCTGGGGATTGCAAGTAGGGTTAATAAAAATGAAAGGAATTTGTTCTATTTTTTCTGTTAGAAGAAATAGAACAAGTCACAGAAATACTACCAATCGACTTATTATTGAAAGCAAAAAATGAAGTTTTTCTACAATTATCCACGTCGGGAAAAGTGAATGTGGTACCAATTCCACAGAATTAGCACTTTTCAACAAAGGCCTGTGGAAACAAACTATTTTGAAAATTCAATTTTATTGGTTCAGACTACGTTATTAACAGCAAAATATTGTGCCAATATTTATTAAAAGATAGCGCTAATAAGGGTTTTATCTACTTTTCCACATTTGTATAAAGGATATATTCCCCTATTTTTGTCGTCCACTTTTAAAAGTTATATAATAGTTATGTCGGTTATTCAAAAGATCAGGGACAAGTATGCTGCCGTGGTGATTGCAGTCATAGCCCTAAGTTTGGTTGGTTTCATTTTAATGGATGCCTTTGTTGGCCGTGGAAAAGGTGGTACACCGGGCGGAGATGTGGGCAAAGTAAATGGTCAAAAAATTGAGAAAAACGATTTTGAGAAAAAAATATCATTACAGCAGGCAATGTACGGGGCACAGGCGCCGCAGCGTGAGCAGTTGATAAGCAGCGCATGGGAGCAGACCGTGGATGAAATTGTAATGGAACAGGAATATGATAAGGTAGGTCTACAGTTTACAGCTAAAGAATTAAATGATGTACTGTTTGGTGCAAACCCTCCCCAGTGGTTGAGCCAGCAGTTTACTGATCCTAAGACAGGAATGTATGATGTAAACCAGGCAAAACAATATTTCGCCCAGATGAAAAAGCAAAAGAACAATCCCAATTTAGAGATGTTCAACGAAGCTTACATCACACCTACTATTAGCCAGACTCTCCGCACAAAATATATGGCTTTACTAGGTGAAAGCGCATATATACCAAAGTGGATGGCAGAACGTACCATTGCCGATCAAAACGTTGTTGCACGTTTTTCTTATGTAAGTGTTCCTTATTCAAGTATTTCCGATAGTTCAATTAAGGTTACTGACGACGATGTAAGAAATTATATGAATAAGCATAAGGATGCATTTGTGCAGGATGACGCTAGTCGCAGTGTTTCGTATGTAGCTTTCAATGCTTCCGCTTCGGGCGCCGACAGCGCTAAGGTCTTAAGCCAATTGAACAGTTTAAGAGGTGAATTTGCAGCAGCAACAGATCCTGAAAGTTATTTAGCGCGGGTAGGTTCAGAAAATCCTTACTTCAACGGATATGTTCTTGGTTCTAAACTACAGGTTCCAAATGCTGATACAATCAAGAAGCTACCTAACGGACAAGTTTATGGGCCATATGTAGATGGAACCCACTATACGCTTGCTAAAATGATAGATAGTCGTAGCGTGCCCGATAGCGCTAAAGTAAGACACATTTTAATTAAGACCGGTGAGAAAGGCCAGGTCACCTTACCCGATAGCATTGCTAAAGCAAGAATCGACAGTGTGGCAAATGCCGCAAAATCAGGAGCAGATTTCAATGCGTTAGTATTACAATACTCTGATGATGAGGGTAGCAAGAACACTAAAGGAGAATATACTTTTACTTCTCAACAATTTCCAAATCTTAGTAAGGAGTTTGCTGAAACTGCATTTTACGGAACAACGGGAGATAAAAAAGTTGTAAAAGTAGAAAACCAGGCTTATAGTGGATATCACTATATAGAGGTGTTGGAACAAAAGCAGATGGAGACAGGCTACAAAATTGCTTATCTCGCAAAACCTATAGAGGCGAGCCAGGAAACCATTAATAGTGCAAGTAATCTTGCTTCTCAGTTTGCAGCCAACAGCCGCGATAAAAAGCAATTTGAGGCGAATGCAGCAAAACAGAATCTTACTGTATTGTCAGCTTCCGAAATAAAACAAAATGACTACCAGGTAGCAGCCTTGGGCGAAAGTCGCCAGTTTGTTCGTTGGGTATATGAAAACAAAGCCGGCGACGTAAGTGAACCGCAGGAAATAGGCGATAAATATGTGGTGGCAGTTATAACTGGTGTGTCAGAAAAAGGTTTAATGAGTGTTGCTAAAGCACGTATCACAGCCGAGCCTATTATTCTTAATGAAAAGAAAGCGCAACAAATTATCTCAGCGAAGTTCAAAGGGGGTAGCACAATAGAGCAGGTGGCGCAGGGTGCAGGGGTTAGTGTTCTTCGTGCAGATAGTGTTAGCTTCGCCCAGCCTTTCATTCCTAACATTGGCAACGAGCCAAAAGTTGCAGGAGCAGCGTTTAACAAGAGCTTGCAGAATAAGGTAAGCGAGCCTATTGCTGGAAATACAGGTGTTTTTGTAATCAGGGGAGAAAGTATCACCGCCCTGCCAAATACAAATATGGACATCGAAGGTCTAC
Organism: Segetibacter sp.; assembly: GCF_025963695.1. Taxonomy (GTDB): domain Bacteria; phylum Bacteroidota; class Bacteroidia; order Chitinophagales; family Chitinophagaceae; genus Segetibacter. The sequence goes on from NZ_JAOQAH010000074.1 coordinate 32,235, forward strand.
GTAAACAGATGGAGATGCAACAGAAGCAAATGTCAGGTTATCAAAGTATAGAAGCTTTGAAAAAAGCCGCTGACGTAAAAGACAACCGTTTCGATTTTTATTAGTAAGTAAAACTTTTGATAGTATAAGCCCTGCCGGCCCGGTAGGGCTTTTTTATTGCCGGTTATCTGTTACCGCTACAGGCTTAATGGTTGCCGCTGCATGTTAAAGGAATGGAATTTTGTGATTACAAGCATTTTATAAGAATGTTACTATTGTTGCGACGCTCCATTCAACAATTGTTCTTATGGAAGCTTTTTTGGGGGTAAAGAAGCACATGGGCCACAACTTTTTCACGTATGCGAAATCTTAGGGGTTAGGGTATTAATATCAAAAGCCAAAATTTTGAATATAGAAACTTGAAACAGCCACAGGCAACGGGAAACTGATTTCGAGTTTGTAACTTCGTTCCTGTATGGAAAACGTAATTATTAATAAAGTTGCCGAAAGCGCACTTACCTCTATAGACCTCGAAGAATATTATCCCAAAGGTGACACAGCAGTGTTTGATTTGAAGGATCATTTGTTTATGGGTCTGATCTTGAAAGAGAAAGATTTTAGGGCCGCGTTGCAAACGTATGACTGGGAACAGTTCCGGGATAAGAACGTAGCTATTACTTGTTCAGCTGATGCAATTATACCGATGTGGGCTTATATGCTTGTTGCCAGTAACCTG
>NZ_JAOQAH010000093.1 GCF_025963695.1 Segetibacter sp.
GGCAATCCTAAATGGAGTGCAAAAATAAGGGTTCGAGTTATCCGAACAAATATTTTTTCAAAATTGATAAAGATTTTTCAAGTTCCACCTCGCTTACCACTTACTTAAATCCTTTCCTCCTCTTCTTTCAGTCTCTTAATCAACTCTAGTGAAGCATCTACTTTATCTGCAAGCAGCGTTATCAGTGAACCTGGTTTCGCATTTTTATATGCATATAAAATAGCATCTTTCTCGCTTAAAATAGTGGTTACAGGAATGTCTTTAGATTTTGTTTCGTCTATTCCTTCCATAAGTAAATCAACGATCTCCTCTGCGGTGCGCCCTCTTAAATATTTATCCTGCCTGATAATTATTTCATCAAAATACCTTGCTGAAATTCTTCCAATCTCCTTAATGTCTTCATCTCTTCTATCTCCCGTTCCCGATATGATGCCGACTTTATGTGTGGCATCTATTTTTTTAATGAATTCGCCTAATAAGGTAAGACCAGCCGGGTTGTGGGCAAAGTCGAGCAACACCTGGAATTTCTTGAATTGAAAAAGATTTAATCTGCCAGGCGTTTGTACATCGGAAGGTATAAAAGTGCGGAGTGCCTGTTTTATGTCATCAATCGTAGTATTGCTGTACAGGTAGGTACCTAAAACAGCAGGCAAAGTATTCATAATGTTATGCACCGCCTTTCCTCCAAAAGTGATTGGAATATCTGTTACTTTATGAACCCTTATTTTCCACGTGCCCTTAAGTATAGAAACGTAGCCGTTTTCAAACACAGCAGCATAACCTCCGTCTTCGCAATGTCGTTTTATTCGGGGGTTATTTTCATCCATGCTAAAAAGTGCAATGTTACAGTCCAACCCTTTTCTCATAGCATACACCAGGTCGTCGTCGGCATTTAAAACTGCAAAACCATCCTTAACAACAGTTTCAGGTACAACAGCCTTTACTTTAGCCATCTGTTCAAGGTTATCTATACCGCCTAAACCAATATGGTCGGCACTCACATTCGTAACAATGGCAATATCACAATGCTGAAATGCAAGTCCTGCTTTTAAAATACCACCCCGCGCACACTCTAAAACAGCCAAATCAACTGTAGGATCTTTCAAAACAAATTCAGCACTTACCGGGCCTGTACAATCGCCCCTCATCATAAGGTTATTTTGAATATAAATACCGTCGGAAGTAGTAAAACCTACCTTGTAACCAATTGATCGAAAGATATGAGACATTAACCTCGAAGTAGTTGTTTTACCATTAGTGCCTGTAACAGCGATAATGGGTATACGGCCGGTGCTTTCATTAGGGAAAAGCATTTTAATAACGGGCTCAGAAACGTTGCGGGGTAACCCCACGGTAGGCTCAATATGCATGCGGAAACCAGGCGCGGCGTTTACTTCCAAAACAGCACCGCCGTTTTCTGTAACCGGCTCTTTTAGGTCCGGCGCCATAATATCGATACCGCAAATATCTAATCCTATTATTTTCGAGATCCTTTCGGCCATAAAAATGTTGGCGGGATGCACCTCATCGGTTACGTCGGTGCTGGTACCACCTGTGCTAAGATTGGCTGTGGGTTTTAACAATACCAGCTCATCTTTAGCTGGAATAGATTCAAGTGTATATCCAAGATCAGCCAGCATTTTTTGAGTAAAACTGTCTACTGTTATCCTGGTCAATACCAGCTCGTGCCCAAAACCGCGTCGCGGATCTTTATTTACCTCATCGATCAACCATTGAATGGTATGTTCACCATCGCCTACCACACTTGCCGGCGTACGTAGCGCTGCGCAAATAAATTTGTGATTTATCACCAGCACCCTAAAGTCGAAGCCGGTAATAAAACGTTCGCAAATAACATCCCTGCTGTATATCTGAGCTGCCTCTAAAGCTCGCACGGCATGATCCCAATCGGTTATATTAGTGGTAGCTCCTTTACCGTGGTTTCCATCTACCGGCTTCAATACAAGTGGGTACCCTAACGTTTCAACAGCATCCTGCAACCCTGCTTCCGATCGTATAATGGTTCCTTTAGGAACCGGTATTTCTGCTGCGTCCAGCAGGTTTTTTGTTTCTTCTTTATCTCCCGCAATATCAACTGCAATGTTAGAAGTGGTACTGGCTATAGTAGCACGAATTCTTTTTTGATGTATACCATAACCTAGTTGTACCAGGCTATGCTTATTGAGGCGAATAAATGGAATGCCTCGTTTAGCGGCCTCTTCAACAATTCCCCCGGTAGAAGGTCCAAGGCGTGTATTTTCCCGAATCTCCCGTAAAGTTTGTATGTCTGCTTCAAGATTATACTCAGCTCCATCTGCAAGCGCCTGAACGATTCTAACAGCAGCTTCACCCGCAAACACCCCTGCATCTTCTTCCATGTAGCTATAAACAACGTAGTATTCTCCTTCGTTACCGGTACCCCTCGTACGGCCAAAACCAGTATTCATTCCAGCCAGGGTTTGTAGCTCAAGTGCAATATGTTCAATTACATGGCCCATCCAGGTTCCTTCTTCTACCCGCTCAAAAAAGCCGCCGGGTGTACCAACACTACAACGATGAGTATACATCGAAGGAAGTAGCTTCTTTAATCTATCAAGAAACCCTTCAACTTTATTGGTCGGACGTTGTTCCATTTCTTCAAGATCAAGCCTTATTTGAATTAATTTGTTTCTTCGTACACTCCAATAGTTCGGTCCCCGTAAAATTTTTGTTTCTACAATTTTCATAATGTTCGCGTTGATGTTTTTCGATGAAGCTTTTTAAACGTTGAATTACAATTCCTCATGTATTATTAATTAATCAAATTGCTTACCACCCTGTTGCCATTATCGTAGTACGAATAAATTTAAAGCAGCCGATCATTCCCCACATCAAAGTTCAACTTTGGCCAGCTTACTTTTTTAATTATATTTGGCAGCCGGCACCAGCCAACTTTTCATACTTCTTTAAATACTTCGTTTACGCTTGCAGCGTTAAAAGAAGGTGCAAAGTGCTAAAGTTATATAGTTAAAATGATTGCTCCTGCTATTATGGAACCTACTTAAAGGTTTACATTTGCAACATTGTCTAAACGCTAAAAATGTCGGAAATAAAAGGAAAACTTATTGCAATAGGTGGCGCTGAAGACAAAGGTACTATTCTTGAAAAGGCCCTTGCTATCCACCATAATCTTAATTTTTTTGGATTAGGAATACTCCGTCGTATAGTGGACGAAGCCGGAGGTGTGTTGGCACGTATTGAAGTTGTTACCACGGCTTCAATGATACCTTTTGAAGTAGGAAATAATTACCTGGAGGCATTTGGAAGAATAGGTTGTACAAATGTGGATGTAATGCACATCAGGACGCGCGAAGATGTGCAGGACGAAGACTACATCGAAAGAATTCAAGACTGCGATGCGGTGATGTTTACAGGTGGCAACCAGATGAGACTAACTTCTATTTTTGGTGGTACTAAATTCTTACGAATTATTCAACAACGGTACAGAAATGAACCCTTCACTGTAGCCGGCACATCGGCAGGTGCGATGGCCATGAGCAATACCATGATTTACGAAGGCGATGCATCTAAGGCACACCTTAAAGGCGAAGTAAAAATAACCACAGGCCTTGGGTTTATGCAAAATGTAATTTTCGACTCTCATTTTGAAAAGCGGGGCCGTTTCGGAAGACTTTCACAGGCAGTAGGTGCCAATCCTTCTTGTATCGGAATTGGATTAGGAGAAGATACGGGCATGCTGATAACTGAAGGAAATAAGATGGAAGCTATCGGAAGTGGCATGGTGGTAATTATTGATGGACACGATATCCGCCACAGTAACATTGCCGACATACCTGAAGGAAACCCGATGAGCGTTGAAAATATAAGAGTACACTTATGCGCCAAAGGAAACGGCTTTTTGGTACACGAGCGCCAGTTTGTAGAGCGGATGGCAAAGGAAACTACCCCCATTATGCAGGACTGGGATTAATTTTATCGCGGTGCGTTGTTTTTCCAACATGTAATCTTTTCTCATCACCCGTTGCGTCGCACACTTTTGCTATACACTGCTATTCAACTTTACCCGGCGCCTATTTTCAATCTGCTGCTTATGGCTATGAGCGGGTCTCTTAAGAAGACACACTATATCCGCCTCGTCCAAAACCGCCCCGGGCCACTGAACCTTTAAATGTATTACTGCCAATATTCGACCTTTCTGCCAATCCTCTTGAGTAATAGCCAGCTCTCTGGTAATTACCATTGTTAAAATTACCGTAAGGTCTAAACGCATAATACCAAAGCAGTGCTGTTCCAATGCCTGAATGATGTGCTCTGCTATAAGGAGCTGTAGTATCGCTCCTCATATACACTTTGTTGCCACTCTCCCACTCCTTTTCCCGTTGATTACACGATGCCAATACCGCTGTTATTAAAACCAGTTCTATATATTTTGATTTCTTCATTTCTACCCTTACTTAACAGTTATATAAATTTCATAATCCTTTTTTACAGATACGTTTTTTGTATCTCCGTCTTTATTTTCAGCTACCGTATTTTCATTGCCCAGGGCAGGAATAGTGTCTCTGTATTCTACTGTCTTAAATACATTATTTCGTACCCATACTTTATGAGTTGTCACAAGTTCATCACGCGTACTATCTATATGTGCTATATGAACCGCCGTTTCAACCGAACCTGACTTATTTACTGCATCTGTAACATCCTCATTCTTCTTGTCACAAGCAATAAGTGCGGTTGCCATTAAAGCAACAGGTAGAATGAATTTTAATTTATGCATTTTAAATTTTATTAAATATTAAAACAAGTTTTTATGTTTAAAACTTACTTCCACGTGTAAATATACTATTGACAATATACCCGCTCCTTTTACTTTTTTAAGATTTTTATTTTTACAAAGCTGCAGGTTGGGTAAAGTATAAATTTGGAAACCAGCACACTAAGAAGAGACATTTATTTTTCAAAATTGTTTAGCCTCAATTGCATCCGCATCTATTAATTGCTTTGCGAAATCGCTAATTTCCTTTTACATCTTCCTTGCCATTTTTTTTACTTTCTTTGCGTCACAATTAATGCCATGAGCAAAAAGAAAATTGCTTTTGTAACGGGGGGTTACAGTGGAGAGTCTGTAATCAGTTATAAAAGCGCCGTCACTATTGAAAATAACCTGGATACAGAAAAATACGATGTTTACAAAATAGATATTCATCCTACCGGCTGGTGGTACGAATCGACAGAAGGCGAAGAGATAGCTATAGATAAAAATGATTTTTCGATAAACATCAAAGGCAACAAAATAACTTTTGATGCAGTGCTTATAGGAATTCACGGAACACCAGGTGAAGATGGCAAATTGCAGGGTTATTTTGATATGCTAAAAATTCCTTACACCAGTTGCAATGCAGCAACTTCTGCGCTAACCTTCAATAAACGGTACACTGTGGCAGCAGCAGCTTTTGGCGGCATAAACGTGGCGCGGTCTGTTTTATTAATTAAAAATAATTTTATAAATATAGATGACATTGCGGGTCAGCTGACCTTCCCGGTTTTTATCAAACCGAATAACGGCGGATCTAGTATTGGTATGTCAAAAGTAAATGCGCCTACCGAAGAATTTGGATTGGCTATCGAAAAAGCTTTCAAAGAAGACGACCAGGTACTAATTGAAGAATTTATACAGGGCAGAGAATTTACCATCGGTGTTTTTAAAACTGGCGGAAAGATTATTACAATGCCATTTACTGAAGTAATCAGCAAAAAAGATTTTTTCGACTACGAAGCAAAGTATGTAAAGGGGATGAGTGAAGAAATAACTCCCGCCCGGGTGGAGGAGGCTGTTGCTGAAAAAATAAGCACAAACGCTTCAAAAATTTATGAACTATTAAACTGTCGCGGCGTAGTACGAATAGATTTTATTTACAACGAGGCTAACCAACAGCCTTATATGCTGGAAGTAAATACGGTACCAGGTCAAAGTGAAGCAAGCATTGTTCCGCAGCAGGTGCGTGCAATGGGCTGGACTTTAAAAGAGTTTTATTCGGTGCTAATAGAAGAATGTTTCAGTTATTAATTTATTTTCAACAACATAAAATTATTGCGTGTTTAGATTTATTACCCGGCGACCTCTTTGGATAAGCATTATAGTTGTTATGATACTTACTGCTCTGCTTATCCTGGTCTTTTTCGGTTCACTTGACTTTCTGACGAAACATGGCGATTACCAAAAAGTGCCTTCGATAGTTGGCAAGAGCGTAGATGCTGCAAGGAAACTGCTCGAAGACAAAGGCTTCGAAGTAGAAATTCAGGACAGTCTATATATTGATACTTTTCCAAAACTTGCTGTTATTAAACAAACCCCTGAAGGCGATGCAACAGTAAAAGTTAACCGAACCATTTATCTAACCATTAACAGGGCGCAGCCTCCCCTGGTAGAAATGCCAAACCTGGTAGGCTTTTCGCTCCGTAATGCCCAGATGTATTTGGAAAACCTTGGCCTTCATTTAGGCGACACTACCTTTAGACCAGATATTGCCAAAAATTCCGTGCTCGAACAATTGTACAATAACGAGCCCATTAAATCCGGAACAAAAATTTACATGGGCAGCACTATCAGCTTTGTTTTAGGTAACGGCATCGGAGATTTGGAAATAGGTGTACCCGACTTAATGGGTAAACAATATAGCCAGGTGAGGTCGCTTTTACGAAGTATGGATATCAATTTTACCCCTGTATTTGATGCTGATGTTACAGACTCGGCTCATGCATATGTTACACGGCAAAACCCTACAAAATATGGCGAGGCTATTGATGGTACACGCCGCTACAACAGAATTAAACCGGGTCAAACAATAGACATTTGGTTTAGTACACAACCTTTGCCGATAATTACAGATAGTACTAAAGTGGCTGCCGGACCGGTTGAACAATAACATAAATAAACACAGTTATGCGACAAATAACAGTCGACCAGTTAAAAGCCCGGATAGATGCCGGTGAAAAATTAAATATACTTGATGTGAGGGAAGATATTGAAAGGGCCGATTTCAATATTGGCGGAACTCATTTTCGCCTGGGCCGCATACAAAGCATGGCAATTGAAGATATAGAAGATTTAAAAGACGAGGAAGTAATTGTGTATTGCAGAAGTGGCAACCGTAGCCAGCAGGCGTGCATGATGCTTGAACACATGGGCTTTAAAAATACAGTAAACGTTGCCGGCGGCATGTTGAATTGGGAACAGAAATTTGGAAGATAGTATTTGGTAACCAACAGCGGTTCACTGGTGTAATTTCTGTTGCGTCGCACACTTGTACTTTGGCTAATTCTATTAAGCATTTCTCGTATTATGTTATTGAAACGAATAAGGGCGGCAATGATGCCGCCCTTATTCGTTTTAATCTTTTTAACACCCAATTCTTCCTTTGTATAAACATCTTCCAAAAAGCTGCCATGCCTGCCCAGATTTTTTATTCGGCACAAGTGAGTGACACAACAATGCTGATAAAAGAATAAATGCCGGCAACATTAAAAAGCTCTTTTTAAAATTAAAGCTTTCAGCAAGGGTTTCATTTATATCAATTTCAAAGAAAGTCTCCGAAATCCTCCATACCGGTTCTACAATTTAATATTTATCCCCGCCATAAAGTTGGTTCCCGCCATTGGGAAATAGAAATTTTCGGTTGTTGTTTTACCTCCATAAATATAGCTGAAGGTGTATCCGTTAGGTTCGTATTTCTTATTTAAAACGTTGTACAGAGCGGCTACAAGACTCAACTCTTTAAACAACTTATTTTTAATGGTGTAAGCACCTCTTATGTCCTGGACGAAGTATGGCTGTAAACTTCGTCTCAGGTCAGATGTATTGTCAAGATATTGCCTGCTTACATATTTGCCCAATAAGCTTATCTCTACATTCTTTACGGGGATCAGGTTAATTGTAACAGCGCTGGTTACAGAAGGAGAGAAGGAGATATCAGCATTCTTATGAGATATTAAGACCTGTCCCCCATTATCGTAGTCATCAAGATACTCCGGAGAATTGGTTATTTTATTTCGGCTCAGCGAAAGATTTGCGGCTGCATTCATCCAGGTAGCAACCAGGGCTTTACCCTGCAACTCCACCCCCAACCGGTAGCTGTTTGGAACGTTGACGCGGGTGTAAGAACCAACATCATTAATTTGACCGGTTAAGATCAATTGGTTTTTGTACAACATGTAATACCCGGTTGCACCATAACTAAATTGGGAAAACCTTTTTTCTATACCAGCTTCAAAGTCATGCAATGTTTCAGCTTTAGGCTGGTTAACTACTCCCGCTTCAAAATCGTTGCGGTTGGGTTCCTTATTTGCTAAAGCATAACTTACAAAAGCGTTCACGCCATTATAGTTATAACTAAATCCTGCTTTAGGGTTTACGAAATTAAAGTCCCTTTTAACAAAAATTGAGGGATTGTTTCTAAAGCCCTTCATGTTGTAATGCACCTTTCTGAATTGTAAGTCGGCATACAAGGTAAATTTGTTACTAAGAGAACGCTCCCATTTGGTGTAGGCGTTCACATCGGTTTTTACAGCATCCAAATCGTAATAACGATAATTTTTAGGCACTCCTACCGCCGCCCAAATTATTTCTCCGTAATGTTTGCCATCGTACTTGTTCCAGCCGCCGCCAACAGTTAGCTGGTCTTTGTTCTTTTTGTATTGCAGCGAAAGTATCTGCCCATAATAATCGTTATCCAGCCAAAGCTGTCTTACAAGATCTGTATTTTTAATAGTGTCAGTTCCAAAAATGGCATTCGGTAAGCCGTAGCTGGAGAACCTGGTTGACGATGTGCTGCCAGCTGCTTGTTCAGCAACAAATCCTTTATATTGCTCGTAATAACCTTTACCCTTTATAAGAAAAAGACCGGTATTAAAAGTCAAATGATCATTGAAAGCATGATTAAAAAACAATTGAAAATGATCTTGCTGGTAGTTATCCGTTTCGTTATTGTAAGGTTCTCCGGGCCTTTCGTTGCCTGCAGAGTTGTAAGTACGATTGGTTTTTAACAGGCTTTCAGGAACACCATTCCAGGCCTGGTAAGTCTTTTCGAGCCCCGAAAAGTAGTTGAACCTGATGCTGGACTTTTTAGCAATGTAAGCAGTTGAAAAATATGCGGACTTAAGATCTGTAGATGCTCTGTCGATAAATCCGTTACTGCTGATTCGGCTAAGCCTTGCATCTACTGTAAAGTGGTCGTTAATTAATCCACTACCCGCCTTAACTGTATTTTTCCATGAGTTAAATGAGCCGTAGCTATTATTAATTTCACCATAGGGCGCTTCATTAAACTCGTTTGTACTAAGATTAATACTTGCTCCAAAAGCGCCGGCCCCATTGCTGCTGGTACCAACGCCACGTTGAATTTGAATGGAATGTACGGAAGACGCAATATCAGGGAGGTCGACAAAATACGATCCCTGGCTTTCTGCATCATTGTAAGGAATGCCGTTAATGGTTACGTTTATACGGGTCGCATCACTTCCCCTGATACGAATTCCGGTATAGCCAATGCCGTTACCTGCATCTGAGTTAATAACAACCCCAGGTGTTTGATTAAGTAAAAACGGAAGATCTTGCCCTAGGTTGTTTTTTGCGATTTCCTGTTTGCTAATATTGGTTTTGGCAAATGGCGCCCTTTCAGAAGCCCGCAACGACCTCACTTCTAAAGGTTCAAGAAAATAAGCATTGTGTGCTAATGTAACATCAACCGTAGTTACGCCCGCACTTACGTCTGCACTTACAACTCTTTTTTGAAGGCTTACGTGTTCTACCAACAACTGGTAAACACCTTTCTTATTTAGCCCCTTAAATTGATAATTACCATTGTTGTCAGTCGCGACGGCTGCAATGTTTCTTCCGTCTCTGGAAAGAGAAACGGTAGCAGCTTCAACAGGCAGCTTGGTGTGTTCATCTACAATATGACCTTTAATAGTGTATTGCGCACTCGATATAAGTGTAATACAAAAGGCAGCAATTGTTCCCAAAAAATGTTTCATTTTCACTTTTTATAATTTAAAAATCGGGAACAGGGAAATGCAGGCAGGAGGGGGCATTAAAAAGAAGTAGCACCTTCCCTTCGCAGGAATTACCCTGTTCAGGTTCAACGGGTTTAATCTCAGCCTTGGCAAATAAGCCGTCAGCACCCCGGGGAAGAAACCATTTGGTTCCTATGCCGCAAAAATAACAGGGAAAATTTGAATTCCCCTGTAACTTTTTTTTTAACCTTGCGTTTAACAGTAAAAAATGCAAGGAATGAAGAAGGTCATTTTATTAATCCTGTTAATTGGTGGCGGTTTTATTAGCAATGCTCAAAACATTGTTTATGATGAAAATGCTGAGGTCCGGACAGTAGAAAAGTTTAATAGTTTAGAGGTTTCGGGCACTTTATCATTATATCTATCGCAAGGACCGACACAGGGAGTTGCTATAAGCGCCGGTGAAGAGAAATATAACAGCAAAATAAAAACGGAAGTAAAAAATGGGGTGCTGCGTATTTCGGTAGATGGCGGTGTATGGAACGGCTTCAACTGGACTAACCGAAAGTTAAAAGCATATGTGACTGTTACAGATATAAATCGCCTTGATGTTTCGGGCGCGTCATATGCCAGCATAAGCGGACCATTAAAAAGCGATGAGTTGAAAATGGATATTTCGGGAGCAAGCGAAGTAAAAGGTATTATTAACGTGTCCAGGCTTAACCTCGATATAAGCGGTGCTTCTGTAGCCAGGTTGTCGGGAACTGCGAAAGATGGTTTGATAGACGCGAGTGGCGCATGTAAAGTAAACAGTTACGAGCTTAGTATAGAAACATGTAAAGCGTCGTCTTCGGGTGCGTCAAACATAAAAGTAACTGTAACAGGCGAGTTAAATGCCGATGCAAGCGGAGGTTCTAATATCTATTACAAAGGGCAGGGAATAGGTAAAGTATTAAATGCAAGCGCAGGAGCAAGTATAAAAAATCGTAGTGGAAGCGATGACTAAAATCAAAAACGCGTAATTAATTTTTTATAATACCGCCATCAGTTTCCAAAGCATCATTGTTGCGTCGCAATCACTTTTACTGCAAAACGTATGGCAACTTTAGCCCTTGCCGCTAGAGCTAAAAAAAAAGAAACAGCGTTTAGGAAAAGAAATTTTTGGTGGATAGTCTTCCACCTATTACTTTTGCAACCAGATCGCGAAGTAGAGCAGCGGTAGCTCGTCGGGCTCATAACCCGAAGGTCGGAGGTTCGAACCCTCCCTTCGCAACTAAAAAAATTAAAGCCTCTTTTTGAGGCTTTTTTTATGTCCCGGTTACAAAGACATTATTGCAATACTTGACCAAAAGCTTCCATCCGAAGACAAATTATCAAACCAGGATTGCCAGCTAATTTTTCTA
>NZ_JAOQAH010000113.1 GCF_025963695.1 Segetibacter sp.
AAGAAGAGGAGGAAAGGATTTAAGTAAGTGGTAAGCGAGGTGGAACTTGAAAAATCTTTATCAATTTTGAAAAAATATTTGTTCGGATAACTCGAACCCTTATTTTTGCACTCCATTTAGGATTGCCAGATAGTATAATGGTAGTAAGACAGTTTTTGGTACTGTTTGTCGTGGTTCGAGTCCATGTCGGGCAACTTTCATAAATACAACGTCTTGATAAAAGAATTTTATCAAGACGTTTTTATTTTTGGGGCACAGATTTTAGAGCGAATTCAGACCTCAACTGGTAGCAATCCCAAATTAGGCACGAGACTCTTAAATGACCCAATTTTTTAGCAAGAAGCTGGGTGCTCCACAGGTCGACGCTCGTCTCCTCGTACCCTCCTATGGCCAATCATATACAACAAAAGCTGATTGGGCATTAGCACCTAGGTTCATTTATACCACACCCATAGCCGATATGTCAAATGCGTCACTATATGGATCACCTTAATAAACAATTGACTAGGCGCATTGACTGAATACCGGCAATATGATTTAGGCAATTGGGTGCGTAATATTGAGTGGGTGCGCCTCGCTGAAAAAATAAGAAAACACAAAATAGAAAAACGGAAGAGTTATTAGGAATAGGAAAAGTTCTGCCAATGGAGAAGCTAATTGACGTAATTACTAAAGCACTCGGTAAAGTGTCCAAGCATTACTTTGATCGAAAAGATATTGACACAAAAGCATATAAAATAAGAATATTGACAGAGGTGGGAGCGATGAAATGAGGACAATTGCTGCCATATCGAACGAGAACTTATTGCTGAATGGCGGCGTCGAATACGATGGGGGAATAGTTATTTCATCACCAATGCATTCTATCGCTCAAGCGATACAAACATCCTTACCAGATAAATCATTAAAAGAACGAGTCGAAGAAAGAGTTAGGTTTCAGGAGGAAAAAAGGCAGGCGAATCTGGAAGATATTACTGCTTTTGCCGCTGGAATTTTAACCAATGCGGGGCCAGTAAATAACCAACCAGTTGATGAAGGGTGGGCAAGCCGGTTTTTCAGACTGGCAGAAGATATTTCGGTTGATGAAATGAAGGCATTATGGGGAAGGATTTTAGCTGGTGAAATTAAAGCACCACGATACCTTTCATTAAGGACCCTTGAGCTATTGAAAAATTTGACTAAAACAGAAGCTGAACGTTTTATGAAAGTAGGCCGATTGGCCTTTGAAAGTGATAATCATTTCTTTCTGACATTTTCTAACCTGGAGGAGGAATTTGCAAACATCCCCCTTGATATATCTCCTTATGATGAGATGTTACTTCAAGAACTGAATTTATTAGCTTCTCAGCCTCGACAATTGTCCATTCAGGATGGGGGGAAAATGAGGAAGAAAGCTTTTTTTTATAGGTGATACTGCTTTGCACGTACTCGCGTGCTTAACAGTTTTATAAGCATAAATATCAGATAACTCCCATTCCTACTTATTCTTTTACCTGCTTGCAAAAATGGAAAGAAAATTAATGAAGGATGCGCATTATCTCTTAAGTATTTCTATTGAATGGTTTACAAAGACTTCCCGAGTCTTTTTAGGCATTGACAATTGCCTTGCAAATTGGTGAGGACGCGCGAAAAGAAAACAGTATTTGGCATTTTAGGAGCGGAGAAGTAAAAGATGAAGATTACCGTTTTAAAACGTGGGTAGGCATACACAATGCGTTAGCAATTTTTTTACACAATGCAGGCAGAACAGGCGAGGCGGTTCTTCACTATAAGAAAGCAGTAAAACTTATTACTCTTAGTGGAGACGTCAGGTGTCGCAGTTGCCGCCGTTAATCCTGGTAGTTTAGTATCTTAATGGCCCCAAAAACTTAACTTGGCATTGATATTGACAAAAACGGCAGAAAGCAGCAGCATAAGAACCTGCACTTCTTGCCTGGTTCGCTGCTAACACATAAGGCTAAGAAAATACGGGCAAGGCCGGACGAAATAGGAACACTGTTCTTAAAAATTTTTCTTTTATATTCGTTTATAACGAATCTGCAAACCTTGCAGCTGACATAATATTTCCTTTTACTTTAAAAGCCTTTCCCGATGCGAATAGTATTTGCGGTTATAGTAGCTGTTATTTTATGCATTACCGTTACTGCACAAAAAAGATTTGAACTGGCTGATCTTGCCAAACTCACCACTATCAGCGATCCTCAAATATCACCTGATGGTAAAAGTATTGTGCTTGTAGTGTCGAGACCCGAGTACAAACAAAATGTGTTTGTTGCAGAATTGGTACTGATAGATATTGTTTCAGGTAAACAAACGGTGCTAACACAAAACCGTCCCGTTGTTTCACAGCCGCGATGGTCCCCGGATGGTGCACAACTGGCATTTTTAGCAAAAACAGGAACAGGCAAGGATGCAGCTAACCAAATATTTATTTTATCAACTTTTGGCGAGGCAAGGCAACTGACTAAAGCGACAAAAGGCGTACAACACTTTAGCTGGAAGCCCGATGCGCAGGCAATTGCGTTTGTGTCTGCTGATGAACCATCTAATAAAGCCGAAGCCGACAGAGGTAATGATGGTTTTGAAGTAGGTAACAACGACATGTTTTTAATTGCTGCGCCAACACCCTCGCATATTTGGCTGATGTCAACGGTTAGTGGAGAAGTTAAAAGGCTTACCTCTGGCTCCTGGAGTTTGCCTGTAACCATCCCTCCCGGCGCTCCCTCATCTCCGTTATCATGGTCGCCGGATGGAAAGATGATAGCGTTCGTAAAAGTGATTGGACCGCATTCCGGAGATGTCCCAAACAGAAGCGTGCAGTTGCTGAATGTCGAAACTGGCGCTATAGCACCACTGACAGGTCGCCGCAAGTTTGAAGGATACCCGTCGTTTTCTGCTGATGGCACCAGCATCAACTATGGCTACCTTAGAGATGGTATCCAGGGCAATATCAATGACATTTACGTTAGTCCTGTCACAGGCGGGGAGGGTCGTTGCATTACAACAGCACTTGACCGTGAAATGAGCCGTGCGTTTTGGATGCCTGATGGCAAAACTTTATTGGTGGGTGGTCATGATGATAACCGGGTTTCACTATGGCTGCAACCCATGAATGGCACTGCAAAAAAACTCAATCTTGGTTCGCTAAGCCCCTCCTGGTCTTTCTGGATTGATGCTTTTGTAGATAAAAACGGAGCTATTGCATTCACCGCCTCAGACCCAGGGGAGCCAACAGAATTATACTACATGTCATCACCAACAGCACAACCGAGGCGGTTGACCCATTTCAATAAAGAAGTTGGCGACATGAGTATGGGCAAATGGGAAACCATCCGATGGGAGCTCGAAGGTTTCAAGCACAACGGATTACTCACCTACCCTGTAAATTATACGGCAGGCAGTAAATACCCGTTGGTTGTAATGGTGCATGGTGGGCCAGCGGCTGCATCAGTAGAAACGTTTTCTTCACGTACCCAGCTTTTAGCGAATCATGGTTATTTTGTTTTTGAGCCCAACTATCGTGGCAGCGACAACATGGGAAGCGCATATAAAAAAGCAATCATTAAAGATGCAGGAGCTGGCCCCGGCCGTGATGTGATGGCAGGATTGGCCAAACTGAAAAACACCGGCATGATAGATACAGGTCGCATCGGCGTTACAGGCTGGTCGTATGGTGGTTTTATGACAGTGTGGTTAGCAGGCCATTACCCCGGCTGGAAAGCTGCCATTGCAGGCGCTGCCGTTACTGACTGGGTTGATCAGTACAACCTGGGCGACGCTAATGTAAACCGTGCAGCCGCCGTCGGCGGCTCTCCCTGGATAGGTGACAATATGAAATTATATACCGACCAGTCACCTATTACGATGGCTCATAAAATTACGGCTCCCACACTTATTCTTGCCAATACCGCCGACCCCCGTGTGCCTGTAACCCAGTCTTATAAATTGTACCATGTTTTAAAAGACAATGGTATTCCCACTAAATTCATAGCCTGGAACATACCCGCTCACAATGCCAGCGACCCCGTGCGCCAAATGGAGGTAAGCCGCTTATGGATTGACTGGATGGACCAATACCTGATGAACAAAAAAGGGCTATAGGAAATTAACTGAGAAGAAAAGAAAGAGATTGTTTTGCGGCAGGTGGTGCTGCATTGTCTTAGCGGCGTCTCCAACGCCAGGCCTTGTGCGTAATCATGAGACCATGGGGAGCATCCTTGGTTCCCTGCTATCACAAAAGCTAGAGAGGAGTAGGTAGGGCTGAGCAGGGAAAAGGAAGGCAGCACCATCATCGTACAACTTTAAACAATTACAATTGATGAAACCCATTCTCCAAATACTCCTACTACTGATGCCACTGTTTTGTTGTAGCCAGCAAAGAACTATTGATAGTTTAAAACAGCTGCTGCCTACAGCTACAACAGACTCTGCACGATTTCAGTTATTCAGTAATATAGTTTCTAATTATCGTGCTACTCATTATGACTCAGCTTTATACTATACAAACGAATCCTTATTGCTTGCTCAAAGAAATGGAAAGAAAATTAACGAAGCGCGGGCATTAGCTCATAAAGGATTTCTATTGAATCGGTTACAAAGACTTACCGAATGTTTTCAGGCATTAACAGCTGCATTGCAAATTGCCGAAAACCCGCGAAACCAAGACAGTTTATGGGACTTTAGGAGGCCAGAAGTAAAAGTTGAAGATTATCGTCTCAGGACGTTGGCAGGCATACATAATACTCTGGGAATTTTCATGGAGAATGTAGGCAAACACGACCAGGCAACGTTTCACTACAGGGAAGCCATAAAATTTTACAGTGTTAATGGAGATTCTTTAGGTGTAGCAATTATTAACGTTAATCTTGGTGCCATGTATTGGAAACGCCTGAATAAGCCCGATTCGGCCTTGTTATTTACGCAAGCAGCAAAAAGCATTTTTTTACAAAAAAAAGAGGAAAGCCGTCTAGGACTTGTTTATGCTGTAATGGGTGCCAGCTATTGGGCTATTCATAATGACAGTCTTGGCTTAGGATACTTGTATAAAGCGATAGCAATCAATAAAAAGTTTAACGCGCCGGATATGTTGGTATACACATACAGGATTTTGGCAAACTTTTATATACAAAAAAGGAACAAGGCCTCTGCCCTATACTACGCCCGAATGGCGGCAAACATTCACATCCCCGTAAATTCAATGGACCTTGGGGATGATTTCGAGAATTTGGCCAGGAGCTACGAGTTAAATAATAAGCTGGATAGCGCCTATAAATACAAGGGGATTGCACTCGCTACTTATGATAGTCTTTATCAGTTTCGGATCAAGGGTTTAATAGGTTTCCAACAGCTTTCTTTTGACCAGCAAAAGCAATTGCAACAATTGGAGGCAGATAAGATGGTGGTGCAGAACAGAACAAGAATGTATACCCTGTTTGGAGGTTTATCGCTTACTATTCTCATAAGCTTCTTTTTGTACCGGAACAGCCGGCAGCAAAAGAAAGCCAACCTGCTGCTGCAACAACAAAAAAATGAAACCGACCAACAGAAGCTGAAAGCGGAAAGCGCTTTGCAACAATTGAAGGCTACCCAATCACAACTCATACAATCAGAAAAAATGGCATCTCTGGGAGAACTGACCGCCGGTATTGCCCACGAAATTCAAAACCCGTTGAACTTCGTTAATAACTTTTCCGAGGTAAGTTCAGAGCTTGCGGATGAAATGGAAGAAGCGCTTATGAAAGACGATAAAGAGGAAGCAATTGCAATAGCAGGGGACATTAAAGAAAACCTTCAAAAAATAAACCGTCATGGCAAGCGTGCAGATGCGATTGTAAAAGGCATGCTCGAACATTCAAGGGCCAACACAGGCAAGAAAGAACTTACAGACATTAACGCTTTAGCCGATGAATATTTGAGATTAAGCTATCATGGTTTAAGAGCCAAAGAAGGAGACTTTTATGTAGAGATTGAAACGGATTTTGATGAGAGCTTAGGTAAGGTAGAAGTTGTACCACAGGATATAGGAAGAGTATTGCTGAACTTATACAACAATGCATTCTACGTTGTAAATGAAAAGAAGAAAGCGCCGCCCCTAAAGGGAGAAAACTATGAGCCAACAGTAACTGTAACTACAAAACGAATTAGCTCCCCTTTTGGGGCAGGGGAGCTTGAAATTTCAGTAAAAGACAATGGCAGCGGCATTCCTCAAAAATTCGTAGACAAAATCTTTCATCCATTCTTTACAACAAAACCAACAGGGCAAGGAACGGGATTAGGATTGAGTTTAAGCTACGATATTATTAAAGCACATAATGGAGAGATAAAAGTGGACAGTAAAGAAGGTGAGGGAACGACCTTTATCGTACACCTTTAAATTATTCACTGACCATGAAACACGTTTGCCAAATACTGCTACTGCTGATGCCGCTGTTCTGCCGCAGCCAACAAAGAACAATTGATAGTTTAAAACGGCTGCTGGCAACAGCTACAACAGACTCTGCCAGATATAAACTAGCCGATAATATAGTTTATAATTATCGTTTTACTCGTTATGACTCAGCTTTATACTATACAGGCAAGGCTTTGTTGCTAGCTCAAAAAAATGGGAAGAAACTTAATGAAGCCCAGGCATTAACTTATAAAGGATTTCTATTGAATCGTTTACAAAGACTTACCGAATCCTTTCAGACATTATCGGCGGCATTGCAAATTGCCGAAAACCCTCAAAACGAAAACAGCTTCTGGAACACTAGGAAGCCAGAAGTAAAAGATAAAGATTATCGTCTTAGTACCTTGGCAAGTATACATAATAGACTCGGAATATTTATGGAAAATGTAGGCAGAACGGACCAGGCAACGTTTCACTACAGGGAAGCCATAAAATTTTTCAGGGTTGTTGGAGATTCCTCAGGTGTGGCACTTATTAACACTAATCTTGGTGCCATGTATTGGAAACGCCTCAATAAGCCTGACTCTGCCTTGTTATTTGCGAAAGCAGCAGAAAGCATTTTTGCACGAAGAAAAGTGGCGGGAAGCGGGTTAGGACTTGCTTATGCTGTGATGGGAGCAAGCTATTTAGCCATAGACAATAACAGTCGTGGGGTAGCTAGCATGTATGATGCAATATCAATTAGCAAAAAGTATAACACTCGGGATATCTTGGTATACTCATACAGGATTTTAGCAGACTTCTATGTACACGAAAAGAATAAGGACTCGGCCCTCTACTATGCTCAGAGGGCCGCTAACATCCATATACCAATTAATACAATGGACCTTGGGGATGATTTTGAGATTTTAGCCAGGAGCTACGAGTTAAATCAAAAGCTGGACAGTGCCTATAAATACCAAGCGATTGCACTCTCTACTTATGACAGCATTTATAAGAATCGAATCAAAGGTTTAATAGGTTTCCAGCAGCTTTCTTTTGACCAGCAAAAGCAATTGCAACAATTGGAGGCAGATAAGAAAGATGTACAAAACAGAATAAGCTTCTATACCTTATTTGGCGGCTTAAGTCTTACTATATTGGTTAGCTTCTTTTTGTACCGGAACAACAGGCAACGTAAAAAAGCGTATGCACTGCTGAAAGAACAAAAAGAAGAACTTGAAAAGCAAAGAAGAGAAGCACAAATAGAAGCAGCACTTGAGCGGGTGCGGTCAAGAACAATGGCCATGCAAAAAAGTGAGGAGTTGAAGGAAGTAATTCAATTGGTTTTGGATCAGCTATGCGAGCTTAACTTTCACATAGACTCAGCTAGTTTTGCAGTAGAACTTCGGGAAAGCGATGATTTGAGAATTTGGGTGGCTGTACCAGGTCACCAATATGCTTCCCAGATTAATCTTCCTTATATAGATCATCTAATATTCAACCGCTTTGTTCAAGCAAAGGAAAAACGAGAGCACTTTTATGCACTCACCTGCACAAAGGAAGAGAAAGACAGGTGGTTTGATCATTTTTTCAAATATGTAGCGTTAACGGCGGAAAGAAGAAAGGCGGTGTACAGTAGAACCGGCTGGAGCCAGTTATCTGTATTAATGGAAACGGTTGCACTAAATGTTCAGAATTACTCCGGCATTTCATATTCACAAGAACAGAATGACACACTATTGCGGTTTGGTAAAGTATTCGGACAGAGCTATACCCGTTTTCTTGATTTACAGAAAGCCGAAGCTCAGGCAAGGGAAGCTCAAATAGAAGCAGCATTGGAACGCGTAAGGGCCAGAACAATGGCGATGCAAAAAAGTGAAGAGTTAAGAGAAGTTATTCAATTGATTCAGGATCAATTATTCGGGCTTCATTTCAACACAGATTCGGCGAGTTTCACCATAGAGCTCAACGAAAGTAATGATATGAGAATTTGGGTCGCTGCGCCGGGTCAGCAATATGCCGCCAAAATCAATCTTCCTTATATCAATCATCCAATATTCAATCTATTAATGGAAGCAAAGGGAAAAAGGGAGCATTTTTTTACACTCACCTGTCAAAAGGAAGAGAAAGATAAGTTTTTTGATCATTTCATTAAACATGTTCCTGGCATCCCGGAAGATAGGAGAAACTTCTTTTACAGTAGCGACGGCTGGGCCCAGTCTTCGGTATTAATGGAAACAGTTGCACTCAGTATTCAAAACTATTCAGGTATCCCTTATTCAGAAGAACAAAATAGGTCGCTATTACGGTTTGGGAGAGTGTTCGAACAGACCTATACCCGTTTCCTTGATCTGCAAATAGCCGAAGCAAACGCCAAAGAGGCAGTCAGGCAAGCATCTATTGACCGTGTCCGTGCTGAGATAGCGAGTATGCGTACGACCTATGATTTAGAAAAAATAACTCCCTTAATTTGGAATGAGCTAAAAAACTTGAAGGTTAGTTTCATAAGATGTGGTGTTTTTATCATGGACAAAGAAAAAGAACAAATACAAGTGTATTTGTCAACCCCTGATGGCAAAGCTATTGCTTCATTCCAGCTGCATTACAACAGTAAAGGCATTAGCGAACAGATGCTAAGTAACTGGCAAAACAACCAGCCTTTTATTGATCATTGGAATTCAGACACCTTTAGCCAATGGACAAAAAGTTTAGTTGAAGAAGGAGCAATAAAGGCAGATGAAAAATACACCACTGAAAAACCACCGGAGAATTTGTATTTACATTTCCTTCCTTTTGTACAAGGCATGTTGTACGTGGGCAATGTTGCGCAGTTGAAAGAAAATGAAATACAATTGGTTCAGTCTCTAGCCAATTCATTTGCCACCGCCTATGCCAGATACGAAGATTTCAACAAACTGGAAAATGCAAAACAGCAGGTTGATATTGCGCTGAAAGAATTACGTTCTGCACAGCAGCAACTCATACAATCAGAAAAGATGGCAAGCCTTGGAGAACTGACTGCAGGGATTGCACACGAAATACAAAACCCTTTGAACTTTGTAAATAATTTTTCTGAGGTAAGTTCAGAGCTGGTTGATGAACTGAAAGGTGAAAGGTTAAAGGTGAATGGTGAAAGGGATGAAGAACTGGAAAGTGAGTTATTAGATGACTTATCGAATAACCTACAAAAAATAACACATCACGGTAAGCGCGCCGATGCAATTGTAAAAGGCATGCTTGAACACTCAAGGGTAAGTACTGGTCAGAAAGAAGCAACAGACATTAACAGTTTGGCGGATGAATACTTACGATTAAGCTACCATGGTCTACGAGCAAAAGACAAAGATTCTAATGCAGATTTCGAAACAGATTTTGATGAAAGTGTTGGCAAGATAGAAGTTGTCCCGCAGGATATTGGAAGAGTCTTGCTCAACCTGTACAACAATGCTTTCTATGCAGTAAACGAAAAGAAGCGGCAGCTAAATGGAACGTTTGAACCAACAGTAACAGTTGCCACAAAAAAAACCGCCGACAAAGTAGAAATTGTGGTGAAGGACAACGGAAACGGCATTACTCAAAAAGTAGTTGATAAAATCTTTCAACCCTTCTTCACAACAAAACCGACGGGGCAGGGAACAGGGTTAGGATTATCATTAAGCTATGATATTATCAAAGCACATGGAGGAGAGATAAGGGTGGAAAGCAGAGAATGGGAAGGAAGCATATTTACCATTGTACTGCCTAAGTAAAACGTAAACCAGCGTTATGAAGCAAAAATCAAAAAAGGTAATTCAACCGATTACCATACTGTTGTTATTGATTTTATCTACAAGCATATCCACAGATTTCTGTTAATGCGGATAGTGCCAAAAAGATTGCAGGTGTTGCGGGATGACACGGCAAATACAAATCTGCTTCATCAAACAGCCGGATCCTACCAACTGGCAAACCCTGATTCGGCTTTTCACTACGCCATAAAATAATACGACCTGGCGGAAAGACTTAATTATTTCCAAGGTCTGGCAAATGCTTACGGGGATTCAGTTATTACTACCTGTTACAAGGCAGCGGAGGCAGACTCCTCGAATATGGGTATAAAATGCTTCCCATTACCGAAAAATTGAATGATACTTTATTATTAGCACACTCTTACGACCTGATATTCTGGGTAACGCTGGATTAGGAAATCATGCTGGTAATTTACTATGGCAGAAGAAAGCATTCGCTATAGGTGCCTTTTTTGGCCCGATTGAAAAGGCCTGTCGCACAACCAACCTAGGTTATGCTTATTTCAGTGTAAAGCACCCGGACTCTGCACTATTCTACTTTCTGCAGGCGTACAAAATTTTTGATAGTTTGAATGATAAGCGAGCGCTTTGTTTCCCTGTAGACGGATTGGCCAAAACAAGCTTTGCATTGGGTGAATTATAAAAAGGCAAAGAATACTGCCCGTGAGTTGATAACCAGCTATACTAAGAGAGTGCCCTGTTTAAAACATATTCACGTTTTAATGGATGGCGGATGCAATAATAAGCGCCATAGATAACATAAAAAAACCTGCTAATATCGCCAGGGCAATGTTGTTTTTTT
>NZ_JAOQAH010000116.1 GCF_025963695.1 Segetibacter sp.
CGATACGAGAAGGGATTAAAAAAGCAATGGGCCGGCTGGGCTCTTATAAAAAAGAGTTCGAAAGTTTAAACACAAAAGAAAAATTGCTCTACCCTTTAAAAAAACTGAATAATAAATTTTGGTCTTCGAAAACCAGGATGCACTTTATTGACAGCATTTATGCTATTGTCACTGCCTGTTATAAAAGCACCGGACAGCGAATGCCAGAGGTATTAATAAAGCAGGTCGTTTTTAAAGCAATGGGGGAAGCACAGGTTCAATACCGTCCCACTACTTACAAAGGAAATGTTGTAATATTCCGGTCGCCCCATTTATATAAAGATCCATATTTAGGGTGGCGCGATTTGATTAAGGGACAAATTAAAACCTACAATGTCCCTGGTCACTGCCGCCTTGGTAACGATATTTTTAGAGAACCTCATGTAGAACACCTGGTCGAACAATTAAAGAAACACTTACTGTAGTTCGGGTTTTTAGAACTAAGATTATTGGAAGTTGTATCTGGCAGAACAATTATCATGGCTGGAAAAATAATTAGACTTGCTCAACCTCAAATTATAAAAGGCTCTCCTATTGTTTTGTCTGCGCCGATTATCTTATTTGTACCTCTATTAAGGGATAACTCATAATCCGCCTGTTTTTTTTCGAGTCAAAAAAATATGAGGAACAAAGGCTTTAAGTAGCCCTAACATACAGCCTAAATTTATTGATCAAATCTATTATTCATTATAGTATCAGCGACGCTCAAAACAAGTATCATTATAATCAGGACTGAGAGTATATTTTGATACAGTTTTAATTTTTTTCTTTTTGCATTTGAGGTGTAACGAATGTTTTCTACAGGGTAATAAAGAAGATTCAAGCTCTTTGTATTAGTGCTTCTAATTTCCATAAATATGAAGACTTTTAAAGTAGCAAGAACTGCAATAATTAAAAATGCTATTATGGGGTAATAAAGAACAATTTTCTCATTCATGGTATAGGTATTTGTTTTGTATCAGAGAGTATTAGGTTATGAAAATAAAAAACGAAATACAAATAAGGCAAATTTTTTTTATGCATATGTAATGCCAAATAAAATGCGCTTTAGTTGCAACCTGAGAAGTTTAAAAAGGCATTTCTTCAGATATTACCATCACTAATTAACGCTAAATGAAAAAGCATCCCGCTGATATTATTTTAGATTTCATCCTCCTTAAAGAAAATTTAGTTGGGGACAGTATCATCTCTAAAGAAACGGGCATTAACAGAAATGTAGTTGAGTATTGGATTGTTGAAATGGAAAGACTGAAACCGGCATGGATTGAGGTGGATACCGGCTACGCAGATAATAAGTTAATTGTTGGCGTTAACTCCTGGCACAGGTTTGAAATCGGACAATTTTTAAAACTAGGAGGATTTACTACTCTTTTACAAAACCAGGAAAGAGGAAAAGACGATGAACAGAAAAAAAGAGACAAAGAAATTAGAGATTTGCACCGTGAGATAGATAGCTTAAAAATTAAGCCGTGGATGGTTTGGGCAAGTATTACTTTGTCAGTAGTAGCCATAATTATTTCATTAGTGGCTTTAAATAAATAGGAAGTCGCTTTAGCTGAAAATGGACCATTTTGTAATGTAGGAGTAACAACCAAATTATTTGCTGGAAACATAATCTGCGCAACAATGAGATTACATCAAGCCATAAGTTAATTATTACGTTCCAAATACTTATTCCCGCTTATTTTACGTTTATCGCCATATGGTTTCTGTTCCTAAGCTTGTCTTCTACCTCAGTTTAGCCTGGATAGTGTTATTAATCTTTATAACTGTACTTGTAATTGTTACGGCAGGGCTAGCCTACGGTAAAATGGCGATTGAAAGTTATTGTGGAACCTGGTACACCGCACTTGCCTATCTTATTGTTTACGGTCGCTTGTTCTCAAATTATTTTGCAACACGTTAAAATAGAACGAACGATTAAATATTAGTCGAAGAAGAAAGCAGCTTCTTAAAACAAGAGAAATCTCTTTAGGTAACAGAGATAGAAATAAACCTTTACCTGTTCTTTAAAGTATGATGAACTAATAAGTGCCAATTGTAACATAAATACATGGACCACCTTCAACAACTTTTACACCTTGAAGGTCTTTGTAAACTATTTCTCTGCCGCAAATAATAAAACCTTTACTGCTGAAAAACGCCGCTACATCAAAGGCATTCTCAACATTACTGCTTTTTGTTTTCTGAATTTTAACGCAATTAATGTTACTATTAGTACTTGTTCTTAAACTATTTACCTGCCCTAAAATATCCATCATTTGCAAACCATTCAGCTGAATCTCTCCCGGTTTTATTGCTGATTCTTCCATTGTTGCGATTTCTGTAGGGGGTGGGTAAGTGGCTGTATCGCTTTTATCTGTTTTTAGGTTATTTGTAAATTCCGTGTAAATTGTACTTTCTTTATTTGCCTGTTGATCTTGCTTATTTGCCAAAGCGACTACTTCCTTAACACCGCGTTGTTTGTGTGACGATAAATCTAATTCTCCTTTAATTGGCCCCGTTTCATTTGAAGCCTCAATTGCCCTTTGTTGAATTTGTTTATCTCTATCAACGTTTTTTAAAAAAGAATTCGATGAATTAAGGGCAGTTATTGCTTTTTGTTGTTCAAGCTCCTTTAAATCGGGTGAGGGAAGAAGTATGACGAAAGTTAAGAACACTGCCGTTGAAGAGAGCAGCAGAACCCACCGCCTGCTTAGGTTAAAGTTAATTCCAAAGTAGTTCGACCCCTTACCAAAAGGATAATTGAAAGAGCGCTTAAGTTCTTCATCATAAGCTGCTCTTTTGGCTTCGTCAGTTAAGACTTGCTGAGCTTCATTCACTGTCTTGAAAATTTCAGCGTAATATTCATCTCCCCCATTTTTGTCGGGATGTACTCTCACTGATATTTTTTTGTAAGCTTCCTTTATCTGTTCTTTAGAAGCTTTCTGGCTTATTTCCAGGACTGTGTAATAATTTATCATAAACTGGTAAGCAACTGTACAATGAGCAATATTACTAAATATACAATTATTATAATGTAAGCTGGCTAATCCTCTTTCTTGAAATATTAGATAGGTGAAAAAAGGACTAATGTAAAATGCCTATGAACAGGTATAATAGCGCCTCGCTTTTTATACTACAACTAGAAGCAGGAAGAGTTTAAGGTTCAAAAGAATACTGAAAAAGTTAATCAGAAGATTTGGAGATTTGCCACACACGCAAACATAAACTTTTTATTCTATACGGTGAGGTTCAAAGAAACTTAATGCAACATGAAAATTGCTAACATATTTTTATGTTACGTCAAAACTTGCAGAAGTAAGTACAGGTTGACGGGTTAAATTATTTTGTGTAGATAGCTTTTTTGGTGCCTTTTAACAACAGTTTGAACGAGGAAATATTAGGGTGATGGCATAAAAAATTATAAAACAAATAACACAAGAGCCTGAAAAAGCTGCTGTTTATACAATGAAGGGTGGTTTTATAATATTCCTTATTTCGCGTCGAAAACTAAGTTCCGAAGCAGTAGTAATAAGTGATGCTACTAAGAAAACAAAAGCGCTAACCGTAAAAGTTGTTCAGCCAGCGATGGTTTTGGATACCTGACAGTTCGTTTGAATGGGAACCACCACCCCATATTACCCTGGTGCTCGACCTGCGAATCGGGTAAGCTGAAGGTTTTTTTTCTCCTGTGCGTGTCCTATAAATCTGTGAACCAGAGAGATGTCTATTATGAGTGAATGAGTGAAGTAAAAAGCGATTAGAGCTTTCACCTAAAACCAAATAAATCTTACCTGAGCTTGTATAGTTGGCATTTAATCTTGCAACCTTGTTGAATTGCAAATAACAGTACAAGGGTGCGACGCAACCATTTAAAATAGTAGCAATAAAGCCGGTTCAAAAAAAAAATTTCTCTTTCTGTGTTTATTTATTCAGGTTTAGAAAAAGTCGGCATTAGTAATCCATCCTGTCTTATTTAAGCCCTTATCGGACATGAACTTGGTCATTCGTTCTCAGCGGGGTAGTTTGAAGGTTTGTATAGCAAGGTTAAACAATAACAATATTGCTAAACCGTTTTTTAGAAATGCTAATACAGCTTATTCTCAAGTCATTATGTTATTAAACCACTTTTCCTGTAACATTAAAGTTTCGTCGTTTCGTGATTTTATTGTGATTATGATCGCTTGTTTCACCCTTACGATCCTGGGCGTATTAAGCGATTTGACCGATACCGTCGTTAATTTTTTATATGTAAGAAGAAAGAGTATTTATGACGACATATTAGTTAGTGCGTTTTTTACAGGCGTGCTGTTTTTATTTTACGTCATCCGCCGGAACAGGGAGAAAAAACAAATTATCGAGTGTCAAAATGAGACTGAAAAGAGTTTGCAGAAAACACAGGATAATTTAAACGTATCATTAGGCAGTACTTCAAATATTTTTTTTAATACCCTTGCTTTTGGAGACTTTGATATGCTTTATTTAAGTGAAAACGAAACCAATATTTTGGGTTATACAAAAGAAGAATGCCAGATGAAAAAATGGTGGAGAAATAATATTCATCCGGATGATTACGAAAATGTAAACCTTCAATTATCAAAAATATTTCTTAATAAAGCTGCTTCGTTTGACTATCGGTTCAAGCACAAGACAGGCGAATGGGTTTGGATGAACAGTGATTGTAAATTGATATGCGGAGAGGATGGGAAACCAAAAGAGATTGCAGGCTCCTGGCGTAGGGTTACTGACGTAAAAACTAAGACTGAATTAATACGTGTAGATAACGAGCGGTTTAAACTGGCATATAAAGCAACAAAGGATACTATTTATGATTGGGATTTGTTATCGAACCACGTTTGGTTTAGCGACGAAATGTTTAGGTCTTATGGGTATGATGAAAGCAGTACCGATACTAAAATTGATTGGTGGAGTGCCAAGTTAGATCACAAGGATTACAACAGGATAATGGCATCGATAAAAGATGCAATAGAGCCCAAACAACAAACGTGGGTAGGAGAGTATTGTTTTTTAAGAGCAGACGGAAGCTATGCCAACGTCTTTGACCGCGGAGTGATAGTATATTCGAATGAAGGTGCGCCACTTAGAATGATTGGCTCAATGACAGACATTACAGTATTGAAGCAAACGGAAGCAGAATTAAGGATAGCCAAGGAAAGAGCTGAAGAGTCTGTAAGGTGCAAAAGCGAGTTCTTAGCTAATATGAGTCACGAAATAAGAACACCACTAAATGGTATTATTGGTATGACCGAGCTTACGCTTGATTCTAATATCGACGTGCAACAAAAGCGTTACCTCGAAAACATTAAAACATCTTCTGAAACATTATTAAGTCTTATAAACGATATTCTTGATTTTTCTAAAATTGACGCGGGTAAGTTAGAACTCTCTCCTGTTAAGTTTTCATTGCGTACGGAAATATTGAAATCATTACAAGTACTTGGATTTAAAGCGTCGTCAAAAAAACTTGAATTTATTTTCCAACTAAAACCTGATGTTCCAGACTTGTTTTTTGGCGACGTACTGCGGCTGAACCAGATTGTTGTAAATCTTGTAGGTAATGCGATAAAGTTCACCGAGAACGGGGAAGTAATTGTGCGGGTTCAACTAAAAGCCCGCAACGAAGAACAAGCGATGCTATTAATATCTGTATCTGATACCGGTATTGGCATTTCTAAAAATAAATTACAATCTATTTTTCATGAGTTTTGCCAGGGAGATGGCTCCACTACCAGGAAGTATGGCGGCACAGGTTTGGGCTTGGCGATTACAAAAAAGCTGGTTGATTTGTTTGGTGGAGAAATATGGGTTGAAAGTGAAATAGGTAAGGGAACTATTTTTCAATTTACTGTTCCTATCGCTTTGCAAAAGGTAGTAGAAAACCGC
The DNA here is from genome assembly GCF_025963695.1 of Segetibacter sp. Classification (GTDB taxonomy): domain Bacteria; phylum Bacteroidota; class Bacteroidia; order Chitinophagales; family Chitinophagaceae; genus Segetibacter. Next base: position 5,926 of record NZ_JAOQAH010000116.1, read on the forward strand.
GGTTTAACTCAATACCCGCAATTAGATGGAACCAAAGTGTTGATTGTAGAAGAAAACAGGGCCGGGCGAAAGTCGTCGGAGGAATTGATTAGGCAATTTGGTATGACTCCCACTGCAGTTGCTTCAGGCGAAGATGCAATTATTGAATTGAAAGCAGCGAAGCTGCAAAAAAGTCCATATCAACTAGTCTTGCTGGGGTTATCGTTGGCCGGAAAAATGGATGGATTTGATGTAGCCGAAAAAATTAAAAATGATGGGGCATTAAAAAGTACAGAAATAATAGTGGTGTCAAGGTCATACAAGGCAAGCGACAGAGAGCTTTGCGCCCAAATAGGTATTAAATACTTTTTTACCAAGCCTTACAATCCGTTCGATCTGCTTGACAGTATTTGTAATATAGTCCTATGGCAAAACCTCATACAAAAAACCTCTGCTGTTGCTGAAGCCCCAAATCAAACATCATCTATTTCAACCCACACCACTCTTAAAGTCTTGTTGGCAGAAGATAACCAGATAAGCCAGGAAGTAGCGTATCATATGCTGGTTAAAAGTGGCAACCAAGTAGTCATTGCAAATAATGGTAAAGAGGCTGTTAACGCAATGATGCAGGAAGAGTTTGACCTGGTATTTATGGATGTTCAAATGCCGGTAATGAATGGTTACGAGGCAACAGAAAAAATTCGCCAAATTGAAAAAGCCACGGGTAGGCATACACCAATTATTGGTTTAACCGCCAATGCAATGGTAGGCGATAAAGAAAAATGCCTGGCTACCGGTATGGACGATTACGTGAGTAAGCCGATGCGAAAAGATGATATTATTAAAGCAATTGAAAGAGTGATTGGTATTGGCAAGTCGGTTGTTGAAAAGATAGAAGTAGAGGAGGCAAGGGAGCGCCCTTTAATTAACCCTGCTGCAATGCTCGAAAGGTTGGGTGGTGACAAAGAGATTTTTGATGGCTTTATCGAAGCATTTACAGAACAGGTGTCTGTTTCCTCACAATTGTTGGCTGATGCAGTTAATCGCAAAAGTGCGGCAGATATCCTTTTTACGGCTCATAGCTTAAGAGGGTTGGTGCTGAACCTGGACATTTACCGGGTCGTAGATATTACTCTAAAAATGGAGATGCTGGTGCACGAAAATAAACTCGAAGAACTTCCTGCTTATGTTGCTGCAATAGAAAGTGAATTAGCAAATGCGCTAGATCCTTCAAACTCAAACGGTTTATTTAATTAAGTTTTATTGAGGCAAATGGGCTGTTATAAATACGCTTAAAACTCCCGCTGCTTTTGTTGACGGGAGTTTTTCGTATACAATTTTTGTTTCCGGCATTTGTCTGTTAAATGAACATCCTTGCGTCGCACTACGTTCATCTGCAAATTTCTTTGCAGCCTGGCACAAGCGCAATAAAGAGTCTTCTTGCGCCTTAAAACTTCCATCTTAAAACATCCGAAAATTCTATTTCCTCCAGTTGAAACCTTAATTAGAAAAGGAATAAAATTAACTCTAACTTGGTAAGCAGTATACTTAATGATTACATAATGTCTTTTATTGAAATAATCATTTGACCTCCATATCTTGCTTCTTTTATTTATCTACCTAAACTACTGTCCATGTGTAAAATTTATTTTTCACAGCCCTGGCCAAAACTATGCCTCGCCGGATTGCTTGCGGGTGTTTGTTTTTTCTCTCCGGGAACTGCTTTTGCCAAAGCGGGTTTTGAATTTGAAATATTTGAAAATCCTCCACAAACCGTTAGCGGAACTGTAAAAGATGCCAGCAACGGTCAGCCTTTATCTGGAGCTACCATAAATGTAAAGGGCGGTTCTCAAAGTACTGCTTCAGATGCCAGTGGTGCTTTTAGAATAGTAGCACCAGACAATACCAGCGTTCTGGTTGTTAGCTATGTCGGCTATGTTACCCGGGAGTTTCTTGCGTCTGGCAGTAATATAGAAATTTCATTACTTCCAAATTCCACTGAGTTAAACCAGGTTGTAGTTGTAGGCTATGGCACTCAGAATAAGAGAGACGTTACAGGTGCTGTGAAGTCGATAAAAAGTGAAGCTTTTAACCGGGGTATCATCACTTCGCCTCAGCAGCTTTTACAGGGTAAGGTTTCTGGGGTTAATGTAACATCTGCCAGCGGCGAACCCGGAAGTATGCAGGGAATTACCATAAGGGGTCCTGGCGGAGTAAGAACCGGAAGTACACCTCTTTTTGTAGTCGACGGTTTGCCACTTGACAATTCGAGCACAGGAGGTGGCGACCCACTAAATTTCATCAACCCCCAGGACATAGAATCTTTTGACGTACTGAAAGATGCATCTGCTACTGCTATTTATGGCTCGCGTGGTGCCAACGGTGTCATTATCATTACTACCAAAAGAGGAAAGGCAGGCGTATCAACACTAGCCTATTCAACTAGTATTGGATACTCTAAAATTGCAAGGACACTGCCTGTTTTAACAGCGGAAGAATTTCGGGCCGAGGTGCCAAAATTGGGAGGTACTATAGATGATCTAAAAGGTTCAACAAACTGGCAAAAGGAAATTACAAGGACGGCTTTTACACAGAACCATAACGTAACTATGAGTGGCGGTGCAGAAAAGTTAACCTATTACGCTTCCTTCGGGTTGCAAAAACAGGAGGGTATCCTTAAAGAAAACAACCTTGACCGCTATTCAGGACGGTTTAATGCTACTCAAAGATTTTGGGATGATAGATTGATAATAGAGGCTAACCTAAATGTGGCAAATACTAAAAATCAGCGTCCACCTATCGGTACTTTAATAGGCGATGCTATCAGCAACAATCCAACTTATCCTGCTTACGACGCAAACGGAAAACCAATAGGATATCAGAATATTAGTAACCCGCTGGTTTATCTAAATTTAGATAAGGAAATCACTACAATCAACCGTGTGATCGGTAATATTTCTCCTTCACTCAAATTAATTAAAGGACTTATTTATAAGCTGAATTTTGGAGTCGATAATTCTAATTCGAACCGTGATCTTGAAGCCTTACCGTTTGCTCAACCCCTGCGGGATGGAAGGTTAGAAACGTTTTATAATTATAACAGAAATACACTGATTGAAAACTATCTCACTTATTCTTTGACCGCATCACGCCATAGTGTTTCTGCACTGGCAGGGCACTCTTATCAAAAGATTTTTGTTCAGGGAAGAAACAATAGTATAAACCGCTTTCCTATCTCCCCGGTTGAGCCCATTTATAATCCGGGGCTGGGCCAGGAATTAACGCTGGCCAATAACAGGCCGGGAGGGTATGCTTTCATCAACGAGCTTCAATCTTTTTTTGGCCGTGTTACTTACCAATTGGATAATAAATACCTGCTTACCGCTAATTTCAGGGCCGATGGTTCATCAAAGTTTGGTTCAAATAATAGGTATGGTTTATTCCCTTCTTTCTCCCTGGGATGGAAAATTTCTGACGAAGAATTTATGAGCGGTTCGGTCTTTAATAACTTGAAACTAAGGGGCGGTTGGGGACGAACAGGTAACCAGGAAATTCCATCAAAAATTACCCAGGCTTTGTTTACTTCCCAGGTGTCCGCTTCAACAAGTTATCCGCTATATGCATCAGGATTATACCCCGCAGGTACAACTTATTCAAGACTTGCTAATCCAGACATTCAGTGGGAGGTATCTAGCCAAACAGATATCGGTTTAGATTTTGGCTTATGGAAAGGTGCTTTGTCGGGATCGGTCGATTTCTTCGACAAAACTTCAAACAACATTTTACTTGAAGTAATTCCTGCAGATCCTATTCAGCCAGCCGGTACCTTCTGGACAAATGTTCAGGACATGACTATCAATAATAAAGGTGTTGAATTTGATATTGAATACAGGCATAAATCAAACGCAGGTTTTTCTTACAACATTGGAGGTAACCTTACCTACATGCATAACAGAGTAAACAGCTCTCCTTATTCTGTTATACCATCTGGTGCAGCCTCAGGTTCTGGCCTTACCTCTGCAACGATTAATGGATACTTAAACGGTGAGCCTATTGGCACTTTTTATTTGAAAGAATTTACAGGATTTGATGCTAATGGTTTAAGTACATATCGTGACCTTGATAAAGATGGTATTATTTCTGACAAGGATAGAATTGCTGCAGGTACAGCTTTACCAAACGTTATGTACAGCTTTAATGGCGGTGCTGCTTATAAGGGTTTTGACCTGGTTGTAAACTTCAATGGAGTATCTGGAAACAAAATTTATGACAATACTGCAAATAGCTATTTCTATAAGAATAAGCTTGCTAAGAATGTGAATACTACCCGCGAGGCTATTGCAGATGCAGCCGAATCAATCAGCAATTCAGCGCCCGTAAGTACAAGATTTTTAAAGGACGGCGCTTATCTCCGTTTAAATAATCTCTCACTTGGGTATAATTTCAATACAGATAATTTAGGAATTAAAAAGTGGATTTCTGCAATCCGGTTGTCTGTAACAGGCCAAAATCTTTTTGTAATTACTAACTATAACGGCTTCGATCCTGAGGTAAATACTGATAGAACTGTTAATGGTATCTCTTCTTACGGTATAGACTACCAGAGTTATCCTAAAGCGAGGTCTATCATTTTTGGTTTAAATTTTTCATTTTAAAATTGTACAAAATGACAAGGAAAATAATATTCGTTCCACTTGCTTTAATGTGTGTTGTAATAATAGCCGGTTGTACAAAACTGAACGAACAGGTACTTGATGAGTCGTCTGTAACAGGCCTTACAGATAAACAAATTGCTGAGGGAATTATAGCTCCGGTATATGCAAGGCTACCGAACATTTTTCAGCACACAACTTATTTTGCATTGCAGGAAATTTCTACAGATGAAGCTATTTTGCCATACCGAGGTGGAACCGATTGGGGTGACAACGGCATATATCTGTCACTCCATAAGCACGAAACAACCAGCACCGATCCTAATGTAAGAGACACCTGGAACTTTATAACCACAGGAATATCGCGGGCCGTCACTGCCATTAATACACTTCCTACAAATACAGATCCCAATGCAAAAATTTTTCTCGCAGAAGCGAGAGGTATGAGAGCATATTATTCTATGCTTACTTTAGATCTTTTTGGACTGGTTTTTATAAAAGATGATTTAGGCGAGTCATCAAAAATCTTAAGAGGTGAGCCTGCATTAGAGTATATTAAATCCGAGTTATTGGCAGTGGAGCCGATACTTGACAATGCCAGCGGCCCTGGTCGGCTTAGCAAACCAGCAGTATGGGGTTTGTTAGCAAGGTTATACTTAAACGCTGCAGTTTATCGCGATACTTACGCAGCCACCTTCACCTTTAAGAATGAGGACATGGACAAGGTGATTGAGTATTGTGATAAGATCATAAGCTCAAACCAATATGCGCTGGCCCCTGAGTACTTTTCTCTCTTTAGCGATAATAATCACAACAATAAAGAATTAATTTTTGCTGTCGATCAGCGCAACGATTTGAATGGTCATAACAGGATGGCTTATTTCTCTTTATCGGGTGACCAGTTTCCTTTACCTGCTTATCCAAACGCAAATGGAACAGACGGCCCGGCCATTACACCTGATTTTTACCGTACATGGGTAAATGCAAATCTTCCGCTTGATCCTGCGGTCGCTGACCCTCGTTTTTACAAACAGAATTTATCTATTTATTCTAATCCTGCAGATTCCTGTGTAGATGCATCAAGTTATAGCATTAATCGCGGTATATTAAGAGGGCAGCAGTACGGATTGATCAGGAGAAATGGTGTGTTTTTAAAATGTTCCAATGGAAAAATGTTGGTCTCTAAAATTTTTCACGACACCCGTAACAAACCTACTTTACCTGTTGACTTTACTGAGGCAATCGATTTTTCAGTTGCCGGAAGCAATTATAATACTGGCTACAGGGTTGAGAAATATGAATTTAGTAAAACATCTGTAAGCGGAAGGAACTTTGGCGAACACGATATCATTATACTTCGCCTTGCAGATATTTATTTAATGCGGGCTGAAGCTAAACTTAGAAAAACAACTCCTGATGCCACTGCAGCTTTAGCCGACGTAAATATGGTGAGGGCTGCAAGAACTGCTACTACGCCAGCCAAACCATTAACTTCAATGTCGCTCGATCTTTTATTTCGTGAACGAGGGTTCGAATTTTATTGGGAATGTCTGCGCAGAACTGACATGATTCGTTTTGGAAAATACGAAGGGTCATGGACCGAAAAATCAAACACGGATAGACAGAAAAGAATTTTTCCGATACCACAAACAGCAATAGATGGAGCATCCAACTTGCCGGGCTACTTAACCCAAAACCAGGGTTACTAAACTTTTTTAGTTATCGTAAGGCATCTAACAATTAGTTAGGTGCCTTTTTTTTGTTTTCTATAATCACTTGTGTACGGCCTATATTCTTATCTGTTAAAGTCGAAATGAAAAACAAAAGCAAACTATCCCGCTTTGGTACAATTCTAATTTTGAACCACCCCAAATAGTCAACAACCTACCCCAATTGTTCTAACTGTATTTTAAAAATAATAACACGGTTAAAACTTCGTTTTTATTAATGTAACCTGATCGCAGGTATTTTTAAAATCCAATATTCTAATCAAAAGGCTGACACTTTCAAGTGCCGGCTTTTTTTGTTTACAAGCGTATTTTTTTAATGTCGTATAAGATCCTTTCCGCAGCAGTTGTAATAAAACAACATGTTAATAGTTTTAAAATTAAATTCGCAATATTCACCCTTCGCACTCACACTCCTTTCAAATTCAAACAGCGATGAAGTATTGCAATTTTTTTAACTTGTTAAAGCTTACTGTTTTTATTTCGGTTTTTACATTTTGCTCAAGTAGTAAGCGTATTATAGAAACAAGCAGCTCTTCAAAAACTATTTTTTTTGATGATTTTTCCGGATCTTCTTTAGACCGCAGCAAATGGAATGTCTTGTTAACTGGCCAGGTTTTTAATAACGAACAACAAGCCTATGTTGATTCATCCGCTACTGTTTACTTCGCCAGGGGCAAAGAGGCCGAGGGTGCAAAAAACGGAGCCCTTGTTATTCATCCCCGATATACTCCCGGCTTTATTACTAAAGATGGTAAGAAATTCGATTTCATATCTGGTCGCCTTCATACTAAAGGAAAGTTTGATTTTACATATGGTACTGCTGCTGCAAGAATAAAGATGACCGAAGGTAAAGGGCTATGGCCCGCGTGGTGGTTACTGGGTAACGAGCGTTGGCCGCAGACAGGCGAGATGGATATTATGGAATTTATTGGGGAAAGCGAGTGGGTTAACTCGGCTATACATGGCCCCGGCTATTCAGGCAATACGCCTTTTGTTAAAAGAGACTCTTCTATGATCGCTAGCCCCGTTACTAATTGGCATGTTTATGCTGTAGACTGGACACCTGAAAGTCTCGTTTTTAAAATTGATGGAAGAGCTTACTATACTGTTACAAAAGCAATGATTGAAAAATATGGAAAATGGGCTTTTGATAGTCCAAAACATATGATTTTAAACTTTGCTCTTGGGGGAGGATACCCTGCGGGAGTAAATAAAATTCAGTCTCCATACGTGGGTTTGCCCAAAGAAACGGTTGATTTAATAAAGCAGGGAAAAGTTGAAATTCTGGTTGATTGGGTGAGGGTAACAAGAGATTAGCAATGATTTTAGTGAAATGTCAGAAGTCTATATTATTTGATAATACTACTTGTTGAACAGCTTATAACATCCCATCATCGGCAAAACTGTAATAACCTTCTTCGCTCACAATAATGTGGTCCATCACTTTTATATCAAAGTAGCTGGCGGCTTCTTTAATTTTACTTGTCAGTTCTTGGTCTTGTCGGCTAGGTTTTAAACTTCCGCTAGGATGATTATGGCATAGTACGATACTGACAGCTTCATGTTCTAATGCCTTTTTCAAAATAATTCTTGGATCTGCTACTGTACCTGTTATACCGCCTTCGCTAATAATTTCGTAATGATTTATTTTATTAGACCGGTTTAAAAAAATTACGGCAAAAACTTCATGCATTTTGTATTGCAACTGGGCCTGTAAATAACTCGCAATATCCTTGCTCGAAAGAACAATTTCTTTTTTGTTGTCAGCCATATTTCTGCGTACTCCCAGCTCTAAGGCTGCAGCAATTGTTACTGCCTTTGCCGGCCCCAGGCCTTTTATTTTTAAATTTACCATCTCTTTAACTGATAGTTTTGCCAACCTCTGAAGGCTATTATCAGCTGATGATAACAACTCTTTTGCAAGATCAACAGCGCTTTTGTCTGTTGAACCGTTGTTAATTAAGATGGCCAATAATTCAGAATTACTTAAGCTTTCTGCTCCCTTTAAGGCAAGTTTTTCTCTCGGCCTGTCATCAATTGCCCAGTTTTTAATGCCTGTGTTTGCCATAATGAATTTTATAATTCCTTAAATTAATACTTTCTGGAGCTAATCTCTATCTTCGCCCCACATTATTGTAGGTATGAATCCTTCTATTAAAATTTTCTCCGGTACAGGTACTCAAGGTGTCTCAAGCAAAATAGCAGAACGTTTTGGAATTGCGCTTGGTAAGATTAACATTCAGAAGTTTAGCGATGGAGAAATTCAGACCGTTTATATGGAAAGTATTCGCGGTGACTACGTTTTTCTCATTCAGAGTACTAATGCTCCGTCTGATAATTTGATGGAACTCTTGCTAATGATCGATGCTGCCCGTCGGGCAAGCGCGTACAAAATAGTAGTGGTGATGCCATATTATGGCTACGCCAGGCAAGACCGTAAGGACAAACCTCGTGTAGCAATAGGATCTAAACTCATAGCTAATTTATTAGTTGCCGCAGGTGCAAACCGAATTATTACAATGGATTTGCATGCGCCCCAGATCCAGGGTTATTTTGATATTCCAGTCGACCACCTCGACAGTTCTGCCATTTTCATACCTTATATAGAAAAACTTAAACTGAAAAACCTTACTTTTGCCGCCCCCGATGTGGGAAGTACTAATCGTGTTCGTGAAATTGCTAGTTATTTCAATACCGATATGGTCATTTGCGACAAGCACCGCAAAAGAGCAAATGAAATAGCAAGCATGGTAGTGATAGGTGATGTAAAAGACAGAAGCATAATTCTTATAGATGACATTTGTGACACAGGCGGCACTTTAGCTAAAGCTGCAGGTTTGCTGATGGAGAAAGGGGCAAAAAGTGTAAGAGCACTGTGTACCCACCCGGTATTAAGTGGAAACGCTTATGAAAATATAGAAAACAGTGCGCTGGATGAGTTAGTGGTTTGTGATACCATTCCCTTAAAAAGGGAAAGTAGTAAAATAAAGTGTTTATCTGTAGCAGACCTTTTTGCAATTGCAATTCGCAACGCTTACGAAAACAGAAGTATCACCAGTTTATTTATTCATTCGCAACTGAAAGCTAAAAGAGAAGAACGACAATAGAAATTTTAAACAATCATACAAAATGAAGACAATTACAATCGAAGGACAACTGAGGACCGAAATGGGCAAAAAAGCCACGCGCCAGCTTCGCTCTCAGGAATTGGTGCCTGGTGTAATTTACGGTGGTGCACAGGAAATTAATTTCG
>NZ_JAOQAH010000002.1 GCF_025963695.1 Segetibacter sp.
AAAAATGGGAGATAGAAGAGTAGCCAAGTAATGCAGAAACATCGGTAACGCTTAAGCCTTTTTCGTACAAGAGATACTTAGCATGCTCCATCCGTTGTTGTTGATAGAAATCGAATATCGTCGTTCCGAAAATTTCTTTAAAGCCCTTCTTCAGGTAACACTCGTTTATAGCAACCTTGCGACTTAATTCTTTAATTGTTATTGGATCTCCGATATGTTGCAACAACACCTCACGGGCATGTAAAATCTTCTCCCTGTCCAGCTCGTTAGCTAAAAACTTACATGAGAAGCCTTCTTCTTTTTCGTCAACAAGACATTCAAGGCTATACAATAACAGCTCGTGAATCTTTGCATTTAAAAAAATATTTTCGAGACTTCCACTGTAGCTATGATTAAGTAATGAATCTAACACAATCCGCTTGCGATTACAAACAGGAAATGTTTTTGTAAATGAAGACGGATGCTTAAAAGCTAACACTTCATCTTTACGGTTACTTAGTTTTATGTTATGCGTAAACTGGCTTAAAAAAGAGTGCGTAAAATGAAAAGTAAAAACATCAACAGTGTGTTGTTTGCCGCTACAATTATTGGTCGGTAATTCACTACATTTCGAACAACTTCTTTCCTCGCAATACCTGTTGCCAATATTGCAATATCTAAGCTCTAGATAATTTTTTTCTGGTTGGTTTGTATGATAATGATATACCATCATACCCGTATCTTCCGAACCCTGAGGAAACTGATTGTAATATCGCTTGATTGAATATTGGATAGAACCAGGTATGGTTTGCTCTTTCTGAAAAAGCAAATCAAGAGACGGGTCTATGGTTGCCTGGTTAGCAATTTTTAATATTTCGAGCGGTTTCAACATTGTTGGCGAAATTAATGTAGAAACACGTAAATGCCATGTGCTAATGTCTTTTGGTTGTCATTTGTGGTTACAAATGCTTTTTCTTAATTACGCTCCAATCTTTCCATAGCATCATCCTTGCTACGCTCAGTTCATCACTTTGTCAAACCGGCATCTCTGGTTTCAAAGTTGCATATCACAATTATCTTCTATGGGTGTTTCTATGTGTAGATGAAAAAATTTGTTATAACATTTGTATTTATCCTACGGTAACGAGATTAAAGGTACCTTGGACGTCGTAAAAAAAATACGAGGAAAGGCAATACTGGTAAAGGTCTCGTAGAATTCTTTTAAATTTCACTACTGTAAATGATTAATAATATTATTGTCTGTTGCCGGTGTAAGAAAATTAAATTTGGTAGAAGACGAAGTGCCTGTTGTTTGAAAAAGGGATAATAGAAAGGTTGCCTCAAACTTTGTCTTTACCTAACGATTAACAAAAGTAAGATCAGTTTTAATTTTTCGGGTTTCCGAAAGACACATTTAACGATTGCTTGCCAGTACAAAAGTCATATACCTAGCAGTAGGTATTATTTCATATTTTTTAAACATCTCCGATTTATGACAGGTACTGGATTATACTCCCCCGAATTTGAGCATGATGCGTGTGGTATCGGCTTTGTTGCAAATATTAAGAACAACAAGTCGCACCAAATAGTATCAGACGCGCTCACTGTTCTTGAGAACATGGAGCATCGTGGGGCCTGTGGTTGCGAAGACAATACCGGCGACGGCGCAGGTATTACTATTCAAACTCCCCATGAATTCTTTTTTGACGAATGTATTAAGACGGGTATCCAACTACCTTCTTTTGGTAAATATGCTGCCGGAATGATTTTTTTTCCGCAGGATGTTCCCCTTAGAGAAGAGTGCAGAACAATCTTCAATCGTTCTGCTGAAAAACTTGGGCTTGAAGTTTTACATTATCGTAAAGTACCTGTTAACCAGGAAGGAATAGGACCATCGGCTCTATCTGTTGAACCAGAAATTGAGCAGGTATTTATTGCTTGCCCTGACAACATTTCTAACCCTGAAGAGTTTGAACGAAAGCTCTTTATTTTACGAAATTATGCCAGCCATACAATTGACAACAGTGTAAAAAAAGACGCGGTAGGATTTTACCTTGCATCACTTTCATACAGAACAGTTATTTACAAAGGACAGTTAACCAGTTCTCAATTACGTAACTATTACCCCGATCTGAATGATAAAAGGGTAGTATCAACGTTTGCGTTGGTTCACTCGCGATTTGCCACTAACACTTTTCCATCATGGAAACTTGCTCAGCCGTTTCGATATATCGCCCACAACGGTGAGATCAATACGCTTCAGGGTAACCTTAACTGGCTAAAGACAAGTGAAAAAGGTTTTACGACTCCCTATTTCAGCAAGGAAGAAATGGATATGCTTTTGCCTGTAATAACTACAGGCCAATCTGACTCTGCTTGCCTTGATAATATGATTGAATTGCTTACCCTAACCGGCCGTTCACTTCCTCATGTAATGATGATGTTGATACCTGAGGCATGGGATGGCAATGAGTTAATGGATCCGGTTAAGAAAGCATTTTATGAATATCATGCTAGTTTCATGGCTCCGTGGGATGGACCTGCGTCTATTTCCTTTACAG
>NZ_JAOQAH010000089.1 GCF_025963695.1 Segetibacter sp.
TGGGCGAGCGGGCATGAACACATCATGGCAAAATCGCTCTTCTCGGCCGGAACTACCTGGCCCGGTGTGTTTTATGCGGAAGACAAAAAAGCGCTTGATGTTTTGTGTGCCCGACCAGATGTTGATGCGACCAGGATTGGCTGTGGGGGTTTGTCGGGCGGAGGTGTAAGAACGGCGTTTATGGCAGGGCTCGATCCACGGATTAAATGTGCAGTCAACGTTGGGTTCACAACCACGTGGTCGGATTTTGTCTTGAACAAGTCCTTCACCCATACATGGATGGCCTATGTGCCTTTGCTTCCAAACGAATTGGATTTCCCTGAAATTATGGGGTTACGTGCGCCGCTTCCAACACTAGTTTTAAACGACAGTGAAGACCAGTTGTACACACTTGCTGAAATGCAAGAGGCAGAAAAAATTTTAACCGAAGTCTTTAAAAAAGCAGGCGCAGAAGATCGCTTTAAATGCTCTTATTATCCGGGGCTGCACAAGTTTGATGGAGATATGCAGGGCGAAGCCTTTAAGTGGTTTGACCGATGGCTGAAGGCTTAGATCCCATACAAGCGAGTGACCCTGAAAATTGACGGGGGAGCGGTAACCATGCTTAATAGTAGCAATCAGCTAAGTACATAAATTTCAACACACACCTGGAGATGAAAGAAACACACAATAATCGCCGCCGTTTTATTAAGAATGCAACAAACACTTTGAGTGGAATGGCTCTACTTTCTGCTTTGCCAAAGCAAGTGCGGGCACACTCAGAAGAATATGCAAGCACGCCGAAAAGCCAACTATACGACGTAGCTCCGCGGATTAAGTTCGCAGTTATCGGCATTAATCATGGTCATATTCATTCCCTGGTGGAAATAGTAATAAAAGGTGGCGGCCAGTTTGTTGCTTTTTACGCAAAAGAAGCTGACCTGGCTGCGGACTTTGCCAGGCGATACCCAAAGGCAAAGCTTGCACGTAGTGAAAAGGAGATCCTGGAAGACAAAACAATTCACCTGATTGTAAGCGCGGCCATCCCGGACGCACGTGCGGCAATCGGCATTGCTGCGATGCGACATGGCAAAGACTTCATGGTGGATAAGCCAGCCGTTAGCACGTTGCAACAGCTTAGCGAAGTACGTAAAGTGCAGAAGGAAACCGGGCGCATTTTTTCAATTCTTTACGGGAGGTTAGAGAACCCCGCTTCTACCAGGGCCGGAGAATTGGTGAAAGCCGGAGCTATTGGCAAAGTAATTCAGACGCTTGCAGTAGCGCCTCATCGCGTAAACCCTCAAACCAGGCCTGATTGGTTTTGGGACATTAAGCGTTATGGTGGCATTATAAACGACATCGGCTCACATCAATTTGATGAGTTCCTGTTTTTCACCGGCTCTTCCAAGGCTAAAATTGTGGCCGCACAGGCAGGAAATGTACATCATCCTCAATACCCCGCATTCCAGGACTTTGGCGATGCAATGGTAACCGGTGATGGTGGAACGGGATACCTTCGGGTTGATTGGTTTACCCCTAATGGACTTAAATCATGGGGCGATGATCGGATTACCATTCTTGGAACTGAAGGATATATCGAGATCAGAAAAAATGTGGATATAGCAGGCCGGGAAGGCGGTCACCATATCTTTCTTGTTGACCAAAAAGAAACCAGGTATTTTAATTGCGACAATGGCCAAGTGCATTACGGGCGACTTCTTGTAGACGATATTTTGAACCGTACACAAACTGTAATGTCGCAGGAACATTGTTTCCTGGCAACGGAATTGGCATTAAAAGCACAAAAGCAGGCAAAAAACCTCAGGTTTACCATACAGCAAAATGAGGCTTCTCGCGGAGGCAAGGCGTAGACTTGCAATCTAGTTTTCCTTACAGTTATAATAAAGTCCCCATAATTATCTTATGAAGAATGGGTATTCGGCAGAGCCCTTTTTCGCAAGTCTTTCACCCCCCCCGGATGCACGTCCGGGGGTATATGGCTGCATTAAAACGAATGAAAAACAATTGAATTACCTTCAATTTCATCTACTTAAGATTCTGCTACATACACAAACAGGCACCGCAGCGAGTCTACATTCAGCGAAGCATAGTCTCTTGTCTGTGTAATATTACCCCCTGAACTGATTTGATATCATCCAAAAAACGAAAACGAAATTAATTTTCCAGTGTCGATATTATTGGTTAACCATTTCTTGTACCGACCACACCTAAGTTTCCTTTAACGAGATGAAAAATCTATTTTTCTTGCCATTTAACCCATTTTATCTTAGAGTGCTGACGCACCTTTTTTTTAACTGGGAAATATAAGAAGACGAAACAAACATTCACCTTCAGCCTTAAGTAAGCGCTTGTTAATCCATTAGACCTTCTTCTTATACTGGTTTTATTTGAATAGTCCTTGCTCCAAGACCTTTGTCTTTAAAGGACAATACCCCTGCAGGTGTAGTTTGAAATGTGCCGAAAACCTTATTATTGATAATTACTTTCACCTTTTTATTTGGCCGAAGTTCAGCCAACACATGAGTAGTTTGTGCAGGTACATTTAATTTATACGTTACCGGCAAATCAGCTTGTTGATATAGATGCCCTCTTTCATCCAGGCTGCTGCTAAAAAATACCACATACGGATTTTCTTTAGATAGAAAGATGGCTCCTTCCATTTTCCCATCCGTTGATTTGATATATTCTGAAGGCACCATGCTTTTCTTATCTGAGGTTGTGATCTCAAATGCATGCATGAATGCAGTACCCGATTGTGCTTGTTTTGGATTTACATCCATCCGCCAGTTACCTGCTTCCCTGTTAGCTAAAAACGGTTTTTCCGGCGCGAAGTTTTTCTTTGCAAAACGGTTATAATATTCATAACCCGGTCCGCCGATAATGGAAATTATTTTTTCCCTTGGTAATAAGGTTTTAACAAACAACCCACCGCCATATTTGTGGGTACTGCCCTCAAGTTTTAATTCCCCGCTTCTTGAAGAATGCACAATACGCTCATCCTTAAAATCAGATATTCCTGCCACGGCAGTCTTTCCCCCTATTTCCGGGCTCTCTTCAAAGTGTAACATCCAGTATTTATCCAGTGGCATTGCGCTTATCACCCGATCCTTTACTACCATATAATCCGGAAGCGGCAGGTAAAGCAATTGCCTGTCTATCCATTTAACTTTTTCCCCGTAGGCCCTGGTAAGGTTGCTTTTAACGTAGTTGTAGCTGTTAGATTTTTGGTCGTAGTCGAAGGCTAAAACATCAGCGGTATTAAGGCCCTGTTTCTTACTGTCTTCCAGGTAATCTTTCCAGTCTTTCTGCGCTTGCGCACCTCTGATTACCCGCTGCCCCCCGTCTGGGTAAATTAACGTACCGGATATTCCTTTCTTCGTCTGTTCCGACGGATCATAAACAAGGACGTTGTTATGAGCGAGGCTCCTAGTAGAGTAATTGGACCAACTTTCTTCGTACATATCGGAATAGCCGCCACCGTCGATGATCAGGCCTCCTTTCTTATAAATAAGAAAATGACCTTTATCGAAGTGTTGATGGTCAGAATAGTGATCTCCGGTTATATAGGTGATTTGTGTGCCATTTTCACTCCAGTTGTTTCTAAACATAACATGCTCGTAAGCATTTTCGCCAAAGCGCATTACATTAGGAAGGGTTTTATAGGAAGGTGTATCAGGAAGATTCGAGTCATAGAATGTTAACATCATCCATCTATAAATGTCGGGCACTAAATCCACCCCATAATTGGCTGACAACTCCTTTGAAAAAGAATGCAACTGGCCCTGCAACTGCTGATTGCTGACCTCCGAGGCCAACATATCTATAAGCGGGCGCAGAAATGTTTTGTGGGGAACAACTCTCCCGGTAACGTCGCCGATACGTTCGAGGGTAAAATCGGGCCGAAAATTCGCAACTACAAATTTTGACATCGGCTCTAAAAAGTTATCGTACCCGTCTTTAATAGTCTGAAAATAATCTGTATTGGTAGCAGTAGTCAAACCTCTCATCGTCATCAGGAAAGGGTAGAAAACGACGAAAGGAGTATAATGGTTTCCTTCTCCCCAGGTTCCCTGTTTTTCTTTTAGGGTACGCAGTAACATTTGATCTCCTGAAACGAGGTTTTTAACGAGTTTCATATACGCTATGGACTTTCGTGTATTTTCCTCACCCTCTCCATAAACCGCCAAGGCCACCATAGCAAACCCATGAAGGGAAACGATGGTATAATTATGATTGATTGAGGGCTTAACCACTCCGTCTTTAAGATGTTCTGCTCCTTCAACCAACTTTGCACTTATTTTCGCCGCCATTTCATCGGATAGCCCATCTCTAACCCAATCAAATGCAATGGCACTGTTATAAACGGCAGATGCAGTTGAGGTGTGCTCATTAAGCGGAAAAGCATTATTAACAAGATAATTGCCAACTATTGTAGCATTTTTCTTTTCTCCCTTCAGTAGATATTGCATTGCAATGGCCGGTAAGCTTTCAAAGCCTGCTGCTTCCCGATTATAATCAATGCAGTTTTTATACGCGGGGTCTTTTAATCTTAGCCGTAGGGCAGAAAGGGTAAGACCTCTTCCGATTTTGGCGTTATCAGCCCTTATAAAAAGACGAGGCCGAAGATTCGATATAAGCAGATCCTCACCACCCCCGATAGGTTGACGACCAGTGACGACAGATCCCTTTTTAAGATTATTTGCTAGTGCATGTTCTGTACCACTGTTGAGAGTGTTGAAAGACGTTCCGCTTCTTTGTGAGTATCCAAAAAACGATAACAATACAAGGAATGCGGTGATATGTAAATATTTAAATGCTATTGTTTTCATATGGCGTCTTCTGTTGTTTTGGTGGATCCTTGACTAATCTCTTGTATTTTCTCCAGTATAAGTGCCTTTAGATAATGATCTAAACCTGCAGTGAATGGAAGTGCAGGGGCTGGTAATGTGTTTATGGACAAAGGTCGTGGATGAACAAATTTTGCCCTGTGAGTTTCCATAGCCCTGGTATGCCCTGGCCATTTAAATGCTTTATGCCGTATTTATCGTTATCAACTGCCCGGTTTCACATTCCCATCAATTGCAACAACCCTCCATTGGAACAGCAGTTGGAGCCGTGCTCTCATTGCGTACTTTCGCGGTACTATATAAGAAAGCCGTGGCCAGCACGATGAGTAGTGTTAAGTAGACAAGCCGAATTGTCTAAAAATGTCCCTCTTACCTACTTTTCGGAGCTTACAGCACGATGATAATTTTTTCTGGAAGGGTAATTAAAAGTATTTTTCCCAGTCTAACCGATCTGAGCGCAAGGGCAAATCATGTGTCTTTGCAAATTGGTTCCTGGCTTTTAGTACATCATCAGCCCACTTTCCTAAAGGATATTTCAACTGCCGGTAGATCAAATAACTCATATCTATCGTTCTCACGGGCTGGTGATCTTTTACATCGTCTACCTGGTTTACAAACTTTCGTCCGTTCGCTTCAGCTACGCGAGGATGCCTGCCCTGGTACCAGGTTGTGGTTATTGACTGCAACACTTCATTGCGTTGATCCCGAATACACCTCGCACGATCCAATACCTGATCTACCAGTGTTACTGCGGCTGCCGGATTCGCTGAAGCGAGTTGTGAGGAAATATCCAGCAGGTTATTAACCCTTTTCAAATCCAGTAACATGTTTAAATTCTGGCGACATAGTAAAGCCACGGAATGAAGCACCTGTAAATTGTAATGCTGGTAATCTACCTGGTGGATGTTTTCATTCAATAACTGCATAAGCTCGTTATTTTCCTGCAGGTATTTTTCGGCGGCTTCAAGCCTGGCTTTGTTATTATTATTCCATGTGTTATCAAAAGAAAGATTACTGCCGGAAACGGGTAAAAGAGGCAAAGTCTGATCTTTCGCCAGCCTCGGAGTATCGTATATCTTATATGAATTACCGAAAATGGGTGTACGCCAGTTAGACAACTGCCAGCCCCAACTTTTATCCCAGAAATCGGCCTGAGTGCTTAGCAGTTGATACACTCTATCCATGTTTACATTATTGCGACCATAAAAGGAGTTGTAGAACCGGTTGCTAAGATCCTGGGCGGTCATACCTTTGTTATTCCAACCAGCAGCTGCACCGGCAGCATAACCTAACCAAAAGGTTTCAGGATTCAAACCGGCGTCGCCCCAGGCGGCAACAATCACTCCCATCAGATCAGCATTACCTGCAGCTATAGTTGTCGTAATGCCATTAAGCACTTCACCCACCCTGCCTTTTGCCAGTTCACCTTGCTGTTCTTCATCGTCAGTCAACACTACCGCTCGGTTTACCGGGGCCGGTTTTTTGGCGGGAAGTTTATGATAATTCGGGAAGTGTGGTTCAACTCCCTGGGTAGATGTGTAAATAAGCTGGCGCATGCCATGTGCTTTAATTTTAGGTGCCCAGTCTTTATTGTACACCCCATTAATAATATGCGAGGGTATAGAATTAATATCATTCACAGCAAGCGGGTATTCTGCCCAGATAATTACTTTCCTTCCTTTTGCATGAAGTTCATTGGCGATCCTTGTAATATATTCAGCGAGCAACTTACCATTACCTCCTAATTCCTCTGCCCGCTTTTTTTCAGCCGGAGACTTTCCAATATAATATGCCTCATCTGTAGAAAACAAAAGATATTTCCCCCCCTTATTCGCCTCCATCAACTCGTCAAACATTCCCAGTAACAGTTTGTCGGAGTCGGGATTCATAACATCAAACTCGTAATTGGAATTAGAAAATGCCCTGAGATGCTTATATTCCGGGTGTTTTAATATGAAAGTAATGTGTGCAGGTCCGTCTATCCACGGAACCAACTCCACATAATGTGCTTTTGCATACTCGCTCAGCTCTGCATAGTCTGCAGCAGTATAGGCATAAGGTTCAACGATAGACTTTGCGGTTTTAAACCGGAAATGCCCTTCGAGCTTTAATGTAAAAGCATTGATCTTATAATAACTTGCCTGCCTGATGGCACGCTTCATCTCGTCCAGTTTCTCCAGGTGGTGAGCATTATCCCAATAGATCATCCGCAGATCCATATCAGGCCAGTCTACGATTTCTCCACCGGTAAAGAAGGTCTTACCATTTTCTCGTTGAAGCAATTGGACAAGTGTTTGTACGCCATAAAAAAGTCCCGGTGCATCATTAGCTGTAATTAATATTCGCCCTCGCTCCAATTTTATGTTGTAGGCTTGTTGTTTCAACGCGGTTCTGTTGGTGTCGGTTGTTGGTCCTATAGCAACTGCACCTGGTTTAATAGCTAACTGTATGCTTCTGCCAGTGCCCCCCCGTCTATTTTTTAACCTGACACCGAATCGCTCTTTTAGTTCGGCAGTTAGGCTAAGTACTGCAGGATGTGTGCTTGAAATATTTGCAGGCGTACTTATAGACCAGCTGTCATCAAGCAGATTACGCTCGTGGATGAAAGCAACCTTTTGTGGTACTGGCAGCAAGCCGGCACCGGGGGCAAGTGCGCTCGCTACCTTATCCTGCGGGTTGGCTGCAGGAGCAAGCAGGCTATTAAATAAAACCAATAAAAGTAGGTAAGCCGTACGCATAAGTGTTTCTGGTTTTGTATCAAGGTATTTTCGAATACTTTATTTATTCTGCTGATTTCTGATTTTGCGACTTTCGTTAAATTCTTCTTGGCTGCAAATTCGTTTCTTGCATGCATTACCTCTGTAGCCCATTTACGCAAGGGATAATTCAACTGGCGATAAACCCAATAGCCGCCATCTACAGTTATTACGGGTAGTTGGTCTTTTACGTCATCAACCTCGTGTAGATATTTGCACCGTTAGCTTCGGGCACCAGCCGATACTAAATGCTGAACCATATTGTAAATACGATTGCAACACCTGGCTTCTGTCGTCCTCAATTTTATTAACCTAGATTTTCCCCCGTGAAAAACCATTTAAAGAGATCGGGAGTTGAAGGACTAAGAATAAAAATAAATAAGCCGGGTCTTATAATTACCTGTTCGTTTACCACAACCTACTTATGGCTAACAACCTTAAATTCTTTATGTGATGCACTAATTCCTCATTATAACTCACCTCTTTTCAATTCAGCAAACGCATGATCAACCGCCCTTGCCGTTAACGCCATGTATGTAAGTGAAGGGTTTTGGGTAGACGTTGACGTCATACAAGCTCCGTCAGTTACATACACATTTTTACATACATGCAGCTGGTTCCATTTATTCAGTAAAGATGTTTTAGGATCATGCCCCATTCGTATCCCACCCATTTCGTGAATGTCACTTCCGGGATTCTGCGAGGAAGTTTGCGTTTTAATATTTTTGAACCCTGTATTGGTTAACATCTCTGTAAACTGGTCAAAATAATCCTGTCTCATCTTTTCATCATTTTCGTCGAAAACCACTGAAATCTTCAAAAGGGGCATATCAAAATCGTCTTTCCTAGTCTGATCGAGGCTTACCATATTTGTTTCCTTAGGAATTGTTTCTCCCATCATGTGAGATCCGATTTTCCAGGGGCCTACTTCAGGTTTTGCCAATCGCTTTTTTAAATCTGCACCTACGCCGCTGGTATCACTATGTGAACTTCTGTAGGCATTAAACCCGGCTGCATAACCGCGAAGAAAATTAGTCTCTTGTTTAAATAGGTTTCTAAATCTTGGCATATAACCACCACCTGCGGGGTTTCGACCGATTGTAGTAAATTCTTTAAAACCATCGATCTCTGCGCTTAAACGTGCACTATAATTATGAAAAGCCACAAACTTGCCCATGAGGCCATTGTCATTACCGAGGCCATTCGGAAAACGGTGGGAGGTAGAATTCAGTAATAACAGGTTAGAATTTAAAGCACCTGCATTTACGAAAATGACTTTAGCATAGTACTCAATCACTTCCTTGCTGTTTGTATCTATCACTCTTACCCCTGTGGCTTTTCCCTTTTGCTCGTCGTAGATGACAGAGTGTACAACCGAAAACGGGCGAAGAGTCATATTTCCGGTTTTCTCCGCCCAGGGTAAAGTGGAAGAGTTACTGCTGAAATAGCCTCCCAACGGACAACCACGATGACAAAGGTTCCTGCTCATGCATTGTGCTCTTCCCTGTTCATAATGTATCGGATTGGGTTTTGATAAATGGGCGACCCTCTCACTTATTACATGCCTGTGTTCGTATTTTTGGATCAATTGCTTTTTAAAATAATCTTCTACAACATTCAAAGGAAAAGCTGGGAGAAATTCTCCATCCGGCAGTTGTTTTAATCCATCCCTATTGCCGGCGATACCAGCGAACTTTTCAACATGGCTATACCAGGGTGCCATGTCTTTTTCACGAATAGGCCAGTCTACTGCAAACCCATCTCTTGCCGGACCTTCATAGTCAAAATCGCTCCATCGTTGTGTGGCCTTAGCCCACATTAATGACTTACCACCTACCTGGTATCCACGGATCCAATCAAATGGCTTCTCCTCTATGTAAGGATGCTCGCTATCTTTTACAAAAAAATGTGCTGCATCTTCCCGGAACGCGTAGCAGCGGTTGATGATCGGATTCGCCTTTTTTATATCGAGCGGCATCTCGCCCCTATGCTCAAATTCGTAGGGAAACTTATTAGCCGTCGGATAGTCCTTGATGTGCTTTACATCCCTGCCTCTTTCAAGCACCAGGGTTTTTAATCCTTTTTCAGTAAACTCTTTCGCAGCCCATCCGCCGCTCATTCCTGATCCGATAACGATAGCATCGAAACTACGCTCTTTCACAGAACCTTTATAATTGTCTTCCATTGACGTTTAAGTTTTTTACACGATAGTACCCGTTATACGGAACTGAGGGGATTATTTCATATTTCGTAATATTCAGCACAACATACTTTGACGTCATGTATCCCTGCAATGTTTTTGCTTTCATTATTTCATAAAAGCTGAAAACCTCCGGTGGAAATGTTTCTTTGTTCTCTACCGAAAGAAGTATTTTTTCTCTTTGCGCCGGAGTACAACGCATAAACGAACGCTGAAAACGCTTCTTTGTAACTTCGTCGAGGGCCTTTAACCCAGTCAAAAAAATTTGCTGATCCTCTTTTTCATAGCAGTCATCTAGCATTTTCAAAGCAAACAAATGCGATCCCAATTCTTTTGCACCTGGCGTTGCTGTTTTCGGAATTATAGTAGAAGCAATTTCTGCCAACAGCTTTTCCTGATCAGCACTTATATCCATGTTCTTAAGTGCTAAAGAGGCCTTCCCCGGCTTATTCTGAAAGGAAGGTAAAATGGTAATACCTCCAGCAATTAATATTAAATCTCTAATGGCAGATCTTCTTTTCATCTTAATATCTTTTGACCGATGTAGTTTATTCAAAAACACCTGGAATAGGTGCATAGCGGTGCAGCTGTCCGGCAGGCCGTTCCCGGTTTCTTTTATAATCGGCGCATATATTTAAATTGCTTTTGTCAATAATCGCTCGCCTGTTAGCTAAAACTTTGCAGGTAAACACCGCTCACATATCATTTTGTCCTCTAACACTTGCCCCCCGCCCGGCGTAAAAACGTTGCAGCAATCTTCGTCCCACGACTAGTATTCGGTTGACGCAATCCAGTTTTCCCCTCAACCACCACCAAGCCACCAGATCCCCTCTTTTGCAAAGAATAAAAATACTTTCAAAACATTGCCTAGCGAATATAATATTAATTACTTCCTTTCCTACAAAAAACATTTCTCTTTTAAAATCCTTCGATTTTGCATCCTCAAACGCAACTCTCATATTTCGCTTTCACTTCCTTTAATTAATATTTTCCCGACATCACTGTCTACGGGTAATAAATTCTGATGAGTCTAGTTTTTACAGATCCTATTTTTATCGGCGGGGGCAAATCTTAATACATACCTTATATCATTGTTCATTTTTATACTGTTTGTTGTCGCATCGACGCACTTCGTTCAGGAGTGAGAGGTTTGTTTTAAACTTATACCTAGGTAGCTTGCTTTTGTACCGTTCGTTGTTTTATTCTTTTGGCTATTTGTTTTGTTAGTTTGTGAGCAGCTAGAAATATTCATACGCTCTCTGTGTCTTTTGTTTTGCCCGTATGTGGGATTTTTTAGGATGAGAGTACGGGTGACTATAATTTTCAAGGATTGCTTTTTCCCCAAGTGCAGCAAAGTTTTTTTAAGGAGGTACAGGTCAAAGAGAACCGGAGCTTAGGTTCTCAAGGCAGTCAAGGCGGTATAACTTTTTGCTACACTTTTGCTAAATAAAAAGGTGAAACCCTTTCCAGTACCGGGTTTCACCTTTCACATTGTCGGGACGACAAGATGATTTTTGTAGCTGTAAAACGTTTTATTTCAACTTCTTATAAACTTCTTCTCAGTTATGTCACCGAATTGGTATCACTTTTTTTCAAGGAGTTTCTGATACAAATATCGCTAAATGGAACTAAATCCCACCAACCGTGAGAATAGGAAATTAATCATAATGCGATCTCCATCATCGAATTATTGCTTGCATCCGGAAAGTAAAAAATTAAAACAAGTTGTCCTCGCAACGTAGCAACAATTGATACACGACCATAATTGGCAGAAATGAAAATTGCAACATTTGAATTTCAGCTAAAAACTTTCGGTTGAAATGGAAGCAAGATACCTTTGCAAGTGGTTATGATAGTATCACAAATATTACTACGCCTTTTTTAATAGAGATTTTGGTTGTCCTGACAGTTATACCCGCTAAGGTATAATAGATAGCCAGATTCTACTGTTTATACCCTAAAAGGTATAAAAACAATAAATACTTATCTTTATACCCGAAAAGGTATAAAATGAAAATTGCTGAATTCGTAAAGCATAAACGTAGCGTTGTTAAGCTAACGCAACCGGAGTTGGCGGAAAAGGCCGGCGTAGGATTACGTTTTGTACGAGACTTAGAACAAGGTAAAAAAACCTTACGTCTTGACAAAGTAAACCAGGTGCTCCAGTTGTTTGGCTACGAAGTTTGCGCTGTTGAATTAAATAAAACTGAGTAATGGCTAACAGGAAAGCAGAAATAAAGTTGAATGATCGAACAGCAGGCTGGCTTACTCAAGATGAAAACGGTTATCATTTTCCCGGTTAGCCTCACCTTACCACTAAAAGATCAGCCCTATACATCCAACGTTATGTTCCCATTTTTCGACGGCTTAATTCCGGAAGGATGGCTGCTGGACATAGCAGACAAACAGAATTAAATATCGCGAAAACTTTCTCGAAAAGACAATTGAGATTATCCTCCTACATGTTATAAAATTACAAATCACTCTGATTTATATTTACTAAAACGCACGTATTATTCCTTGTAGGTCTGTATCCATAATCATAACAATAATAGGAGCCTTCGCCATTGGGTGACCTTTCTTTGTTAGTATAAAACTGAAAATTAAAACCCCTTTGTTGCAATTTCGATTTGCTTATCTCCGTAAGCTGACTAAACAAGCATTCCTCCAGTATTTTCCTGTTTCGAGCTAATATGCTATTCACATTTCTAATGTACCCGCTTTTTTGAGAGTTTAGGTTATTGTGAAAACTAACACGACAAACGTCGCAACAAAACTTTTTATCGCTTCTACCCCTTAAAGGTTTAGCGCATTGCAAGCATTGTGATGTCATAGATTAGGATTACGTTAGTAAGACAAAATAGCGCCAAATGGTTTGCAAATCAACTAGCATTTGTATTTAAACGTTTTTAAACGCTTAAATACAAATGTAACTGGTTATACATGATTAAGGTAAATACTTAGAGTACTTAATCTGTTAGGTTTGTTATAACATTTTAATATCGGAAAAGTATATGGCAATTTTTGAACAGGCTTATCAAATAACTACGGGTAATGAAGGTGGATACGCAAATGATCCTCATGACAGTGGCGGCGAAACATGGAAAGGAGTTTCAAGAAAGAATTGGCCTCATTGGCAGGGATGGCCAATAGTGGATAACATTAAGTCGAAACACCCCGAGAGCCTTAATGATTCATTAGCAAAAGATATTGAGTTAACTACATTAGTTCTTAATTTATATAAGAAATCGTTTTGGGATTGTAATTCTCTTGACCTAATCCGGGATCAGCAAATAGCCAACCAATTATTTGATATTGGAGTAAATATGGGCACCGGTGAAGGAGCCAAACTTCTACAAAGTGCCATTGATACTTTTCCAGGCAATTCGATCCCGATTGATGAAAAAGTTGGGCCAAAAACAATAGAAACTGCTAATAACTTAGACCCAGAAAAGCTCTACAATGTAATTAACGAGTTAAGAAAGGCACACTACAATGCCATCATTATTCACAATCCTTCGGATGAAAGATATAGGAATACATGGTTTAGCAGGATTAAGCCTTATAATGAAAGTATGAGTACTGTTGCCTAAAGCTTATTTATACGTTAGAGCAAGCAAAAACAATCAACATTAATCGATCGGTTTTATTCAATATCCTCAGGCGTGTGAATATTTGGCTGTAGCCTATAACCTGGTGAAAAAAGACGCAAGCTATGGATCTGAAAGAGCAATTAATAGAAGAATGCTTTATTATGGCCAAGCATTCCTTTTCGAAGGGTTTGGCGGTAAATCCGCGACATCTAAAAGGATTTGACAGCTTATTGAACGACCCAAAGCAGTTAGTAGACAACAATACTGAAAGTAGGTCTGAACTCTCAACTTTTGCTTTCGAGGATTTAGTGATCCTTCACCAACACCTTTCGCAAATTATCGCTCCGGCTAAACCCGGTTCAATTCTTCTCTTGGAAGGTGATAGAAAATCAAAAGGAATATTAAGATTTTTAGGACCGGTACCATTGGTTCAGTACTTAATGCTTATAGCTTTTCTTGCATTAATAGTCCTACTCAGTACCGGCATATCACCAGACGTGACGGAAAAATCAATCGGACTTAGCATTTTTGATGGACACGGTAAAGCTATGCTAATCAATTTGGTTTTCATTCTGGCTGCCGCAGTATTAGGTGCAACATTCTCTGCATTGTTTAAAGTGAACAGATATATCTCTGACCAGACATACGAAGCTATTTATTTGTCCTCTTATTGGATAAGATTTGTTCTTGGTATAATATCAGGGATTATTTTATCAGAACTGATACCAATTGATGCAGATAGTAAAAGTGGAATGATGGCAAAGCCGTTATTAGCATTATTAGGTGGCTTTTCAGCAGGAGTTGTTTATAAACTCTTAATGAAGCTGGAAGGTACTGTAGAGGCATTGTTCAGTAGCGACGCAAAAGATATAATGAATGCAAGAGATAAAGAATTGCAGGCAAATTCAGCAGCAAAACTTGCGCATACTCAAATCGCTAATGCATCAAGTTTTATAGCGATGAAAAATAAACTTCCTGTTAATGATGATAATAGTGAGGTTTTAAAGTTGATAAATCAGGCTATAGACAATCAAATGAACATAATGGGCGGTCCTGTTATGCTTGATGGTGCTGTGAAATAACGCCGTCATTCCCGCTGGGGTCTCCTCATCTTAGCCTCGTAGGCAGCAGGGAGCCGGGTATGGAGCTTAAGGTCTTAAGCCTGCGCACAAAGCATTCCTATAAGGACCCGCTAACACCAAAACTCTCTATACACTTAACCTTTAAAGTTTTTGTTTATTAATTTATCACTTACAATACAAAGTGGAGACCAGAAATCACTATAATAAACGGGGCGTATTCCAAAAAGCCAAATGAGTAGGAAAAATTAAAACTAACAAAATGGAAACTAATCAAATGCCTTACGCTCTTGATGCGCAAGCTTTATCTCAGCTAATTTCTGGCTCAAAAAGTTTTGGACCCTTAACTATTAATTATCACATAGATCTGTCGGTACCGCAAGTAAGTGGAAATGCAACTTTATTCGGGGTTAGCATAGGGAGTATCCTAATTAACACTCAAAATCCTACAGTCTCATTAGGTGGAAGTGTAGGATTTGGAAAGGCTGATCTAACACTAACTGCAAACTTTGCCGGCAAAGAATTGGATTACGATGTAGATGTAGAAGCAGTGGGTCATACAGTGTATAAAGGAAGCGGAAAGTTATTTACCTGGTAGTTCACTTTTACTTTATAATGCCAGGCGACATCAAAACGGAACCGAAATGAGCATTTCAAAAGTCAATAAATATTGACGCTCCAACATCCGCATTATTGGTCTCCCTCCTTTTTAAAAGTAAAAGTTTTTGCATAATCATTATTTCTTAAAAAAATTTAAAATTTAAAATCATGGCTGATTTCTTAGAAGCAGTAAAAACAGACAAGAATTTGCAACAACAAGTAGAAGATGCATTAAGGCAAATTG
The DNA here is from genome assembly GCF_025963695.1 of Segetibacter sp. GTDB lineage: Bacteria > Bacteroidota > Bacteroidia > Chitinophagales > Chitinophagaceae > Segetibacter. The sequence continues at coordinate 15,320 of NZ_JAOQAH010000089.1, forward strand.
CAGAAAAAAATGGACTTACCATTAATGAAAAACAAAACAACCCCTCAGGTATGCTTGGATGCGAGGTGAAGATCGCTACTCTTTACGAATGTACTGGTTAATGAATAATAAACAGAGGCTCGAAAGAGCCTCTGTTTATTAAAATATTTACCGTATTATATTGTTCAATTCAGACTTTGGGCGCAATAAAGAAGTCAACTAAGTAAAGGCAGACTATCTTGAATGGATATTTGTTAAACTTTAATTTTTAGCTTGAAACATCATAATCTGCCATTTTATACCGAATTACGGAACTTTTTAGATTCCTGTAGTCAGGAAAAAAGATTTTCATATGACACAGAAGAACCCTTATTGTCAGAACTTTCGAAAATTCTCCGTTTCTCAATTGATAAAGAATATAATAGATTTTTACATCAGCATCACCCCTTAATTGATTTTCTTCCGAGTTTAAGATTTGATTTTCTAAAGTCAACTACTTTACTAAGAGAGTATGAAAAAGAATTTAATTTAGAAGACCTCTTTAAAAAGTATAATATATTACCAGTTTTATTACACAACAAAATAAACCTATTTTGCAATTTTGTGACTGAAATTTCGTGTTGCATAGAACAGGATAAAATATTGCTTGAAGAGAAATTTGGGATTAAAGATTTCGTAATAAAATATATTAAAACAGGTTTAGGAGATGTTCACCAGGAAGGAAGATCTACCACTATCGTAACATTTCAAAACAATAGCAAAATTGTCTTTAAACCAAGATCTGCAGGACTTGACTTAGCTTTTAATAAACTTATTGACAGCTTTCAGTTATTTGAAAATGAAATTAAGCTGAGAACTTTAAACTTCATTGATAAAGGTGAGTATTGTTGGTGTGAGTATATAACAGATCTTCCTTGTACCACGGTTAAAGAAGTAGAGACTTATTATACAAAAGCAGGAGTAATGCTCGCTTTTTTATATTTATTACAAGGCACCGACATTCATTTTGAAAACCTAATTGCTTGTAAAGACGATCCTATTCTAATTGATATTGAATGTTTATTCCATGACACCAAATTACCCCAATTTAATGTTTTAAATACCGCCTTATTGCCTGTTTTAGTATTTCAAGGTCATAATAAACCTCCAATTGATGCAAGTGCTTTAGGGGCTAATGGAGAAATTGAAAGCAACCATAAAATATGGAAATGGAAAAATATAGGTACCGATGCGTTGAACTTAGAACAAGAGAGTGGATTTTATAAAGCAGAAGGAAATCAACCTGTTCTAAATACTAAAGCAATTTCTCCTGAAGAATATTTGGAACAGATTATTACTGGCTTCGATAAGGTAACTGATTGGATATTTGAAATCCAGCCATTATTAGAAGATGAAAACAGTAATCCATTTTCTCACTTTAAAAATCAAGTTATTAGAATCATTCCAAGGTTAACTCGAAGTTACTACGATATTTTAGAAAACTCCTATACTGTGCCCGCTCTGAAAAGTGAAGATGACCGAAGAAAAGTTATTCTTCATTTTCTGAACCAATTTTCATTTCAACTACCATATGTGAATAGTGAACAAAAGGAACAAATTATTAAAAGCGAATTTAAGGCGATTGAAAGGTTAGATATTCCTTACTTTACTGCAAACACATCAGAACTATATTTTAAGGAAGCAAATACCATTGTCTTAAAAGACTATTATACCTCAACTCCGTATGCAAGTATATGTAAGAAAATACGGTTTTTTGATCCGCATGAGGCGGAAGAACAAAAAAAATGTATCCGTTCAGCTTTTACTTCCCGATATAAAATTGCACTTCCACAGCCTGAGATTTTCAATATAACAAAAAAGAATAGCTCGAATGCAAGAAAGTTGATTACCGAAGAAATTAAAAGTATAGCAAAGAAAATAGAGATGAGTATCATTATAAATGATTCAGAGCTAACGTGGTCTTCTTTTGTAGAAGAGGGTGACTATTCCATTTTAAGTTTCATAGACAATTCTTTGTATTCCGGTAAACTCGGCATTGCATTATTTCTTCACTCCATTTCGAAATACTTAAAAACTACTCATTATGATCATATCATTGAGTCTATTTTAATTAGAGAAATTGAGCGATACCAGGCCGATTGCAATAATTCTATAAACCTATCCTTGAGTGTTGGGGTTTCAGGATTAATATATACGCTGCTCCGAACTGAACGTGAGGATTTCTTAAAGGCTGCGATAAGGCTGTCTATGCACATGACAGATGAAAGAGTAAATGAAGATAAAACCTATGACATAATGGGAGGCTCGGCAGGCACTTTGGTAGCTCTTTGCGAATTATATAAAAAAACAAATTGTGCAGGCATACTTAAAAGATGCATATACATTGGTGAACATTTATTGAAAAGCAGCATTTTAGATGCACATTCGAATGAACGGTGCTGGATTTCCATAACAGGCGAGGCTTTAACCGGGTACTCACATGGTGCATCGGGGATAGGATATTCGTTACTCAGGTTATATGAAGCAACTAAAATAGTTAAGTATAGAGATGCTTTTTACGATGGCTTACGGTACGAGAACTGCTATTTTAGTAAATCTCACACAAACTGGAAGGACTTAAGATCAACTGAGGAGAAATATCAAAATTCATGGTGCCATGGGGCTGCAGGTATAGGTCTGTCAAGGCTATATGCTTATAAAATTTTAAAAGATCCATCATTGTTGCTTGATGTTAACCACGCTATTGAAGCAACTAAAAAAACAGATTTATCAAATATTGACCATTACTGCTGCGGCAATATCGGACGGATTGATTTTTTAATTGAGGCGTCTCAACAATTACAAGATAAAAAGCTGGTGTTGTATTGTAACCAGGTAATCAGTTCTTTTTTGGATAAAAAAAATAAGTTAGGCTATTATCAAACCTATCGAAATTCGTCGCTAAGCATGGAAAACCCGACATTGTTTAGGGGCACTACCGGCATTGGATATATACTTATGAAGTCTCTCTATAATAAAAAGCTGGTAAGCCTGGGATTTTGAGAGATAACAAATTGTTTTAGTACATGACCATCACGGGTTAAAAATAATTGATTTCAGAACCACTTAAAGGCACCGGTTTGTGAAAAGAAATTTGATAACAACTTAAAAAAAATAGTAATGTTAACGAAACAACAAGACCTGGCAGCAATTTGTGCAATTACACTACCTAAAGATCAGTATGCCCATGAAGGTGCTCAAAATGAATGGTGGTGGCATGTTGGTACTTTGAAAAGTTCTGATGGCCGCAAATTTGGCTTCGAAATAAATGCAGCAGGGAAGTCTTCATATGCTTTCACCCAGATCGAAATTACCGACGTGCAGAATCAATGTAATTATCAAAAAGTGAACCCTATTATTGCACGCCCATCCAATTGGGCACAATACAATATAGCGGAACCTTGGTATGTTCAATTATCGGGACCAGCGGCCAATCTAACTAATGGTGCTATATTAATGCAGTCAATTGATGGCAATCCCTTAAATATGGGAGTTAAAGCCAGTTTCATTGATGTCGCTAGCAATGTCTCTTGCCAACTTAATCTTAGTCTTTATCAACAAGGTTCGCCCCTACTCGTTTGGGGCACTGGTTGTAAACTGGTAAATTCTGGCGGTACAAGCCCCTTAACCAAGAACAATTATTATTATTCGCTCACTCATTTACGGGCAACCGGTTCGATAACAATTGGGGACGAAGTAGTGCACGTTACCGGCCTTACCTGGATGGATCATGAATATGGAGCCTTCCCTGATAATTCGACATGGACTTTACAGGACATCCAATTAAGTAATGGTATGCATTTATCAAATTTTACAAACGTTGGCGATGTTCCCAAAGAAAACATCCCGATGATTTCGAATGCAACTATATTATTTCAGAATGGTAAAAGTATATATGTTAAAACCGTAACCACGCCGATGGAACCTATTTTTACCAGCAACAAGGAAATTACATATTATTTAAAATTTAAAGTAGAAATAAATAGTTCTGAACTAACCGCGACTTTTATAGTTAATAGCTTATATCCTGACCAATTATTTAAAGACGAAGCCGGTCCTGATGTATATGAGGGAGTTGCCGAATGTCACGCCCGTTTTGGCAGTTCAGATGAGATTGTTTTCGGAACAGCATGGATCGAACAAAATCTAGGTTAGTTCTTCTATTCACTCGACAATAATCAGAATATTTCAGGTATCGGATTTCTGTCCTGCTACCATATCTCCTACACAGCTCTCCGTACCGTTCCTCAAGGCAACTACCCAGGCAAATCACCATAATTTTATTATCAAAAACTAAAATCCCAATGATTGCAGCGTATAGTGCCTCCAACATTATAGAACACCAGATTGATACAACCAAGGTAGACATTTTTGTAGACCAGGATTTTGTACCTGGAATGGACATAATGAATGAAGCGGCAAAGTCTCTTGGTCTTGAGATAATAGTGATTTCAGCCAAACGTGATACAATTATCGTTCATGGAGCGATAGTTGAACCTGCCAAAATGAGCAATCATCTTGTAGGTCATGCAGTAGATGTAAACATTATAGTTTTGCAAACAAAAGAATACTACAATTCTGTAAAGATGGAATCTTCAACAGGAGTCGTACGGCAGTTTATTGAAACAGTAAAGCAGAAAGGCTTGCGCTGGGGCGGCGACTTCCACGAAAAAGACCCTGTTCATTTTGACGATGGACTGAATATCAGAAATCCAGAAGAGTATAAGCAGAAAATAAACGAATATTTCGGTAAATCTTGCTAACTCAATTAAACATTCATTCTTTACATCTTAACACTTCTGAAATGAAACACAAGAAACACTTTCATGTATTTCTCATGCCGGCGATTCTAATTTTTATGATTGCCTTTTAGCTGCGGTCCGGCCCTCCACTGCAACCAGCAAGTCTTTTCACAAACTGAAACTACCAAACCACAAGCTTTAAATCTAATGGATAAAGCCGTTGAAAATTTCCAGCTTCATCAAAGTGAAGTAGCAGCTCTCAAAAGCAATATCCAAAGCCTTTACACAACCGAATCGCAGCGACCGAAAAATTTGGAGACCATAAAAATGTGGGATAAAATGCTTGACAGTACAGGAAATCTTTAGGGGGGTTTTTAAGCCGCTGGCAGAGGGAAACTAAATTAAATCCCGTCCTCGTCCGGACAAATATAGCTTTCAATACTCTTGATGCTAATGTGAAATACTATTAATGAAAGCTGGAGAATAGTGATAAGCATTTTTCAGTATACGGATAGCAGCAATACTCATAGCTATGCCGCAAACCTCTGCTACAGTTTTTTCGCCTGGTTGTTGTTCTTCATCTTCATCAACACATTCTTCCATCGATAGCCTTGTACCGTTGTTGCTCGAAGACGCAACAACGGTTGCTATGCTGCCAAGTTTGTCGAAGCAACTACTATCAGTACAAGTGAGTGACACAACGATGTTTAATCAAGGAATTAAAGCCGGTTTAACAAAAGAATTTCTTATACCTTCTTCTCCCCCAGTTTTTTCTTGACCATCAAACTTACACGATAAAGAAGGAGCACACTCAATATGGAGATACACACCATTACATTGCCAACCGTATTGTAGTGTTCGAGGGGACTGAACTCTGTTTTTTGCTGTACGATCATTCCTGCAGCCGCAGCGGCTATGCCACCCGCTATTTGTTGTAATGACGAATTAATACTCATGAATGCTCCACGGTCTGCGAGGCCGGGTATGGCTGTTGTTAATGCAACTGCAGGAACCATGCGACTTAGTATTCCCATCATCATTAATACATTTACGATCATTACTAACCACAGGGTGTTACTAACATATTGGTATAGATAACAACCACGACTATCATCGATGCGGATGCAATAGTATATAAAGTAAACTTGTCTATGCGGTCGGCAATGCGCCCTATAAGCGGCATAATGACAAGAGAACTGCACCCGGAAACCATAAATAATAAGGGCAATTGTTCATGTGTCACTTCCAGGTTGTTGACTGCAAAAGCACTACTCATGGGCATCATCATAAACCCGCCGATAGACAGAAAGGCGGTGGAGAGATGATTTTTCAAACATTGTCATTAAGGCTGGAAAGGGAATACGGTAAAGGTTTTTCAGAAAAAAATTTAAGAAGAGTAGTTCAATTTTACCAAGTGTTTCCTGATTATACCATTGTCGTATCGCTGATACGACAATTAAGCTGGACGCATTTCATTGCGCTCATCCCCCTAAAAATGAGTTGCAGCGGGATTTTTACACTCAAATGTGCCGGCTGGAAAAGTGGAGCCGTAGCTACGTTACTTAAAAAAATACAATCGATGCTCTTTGAGCGCACCGCTATCTCAAAAAAAACAGACGAACTCGCCTCGTTAGAATTATAACAATTAAAACAGAAGGATACCCTTACACCTGATCTTGTTTTCAGAGATCCCTATATTGAGGTAGAATTTTCAATTCTTCTTCCACGCATTATCCATCTTTACCCTAATCGTCTTCTTACTATTGATATAAAGATAATTCCACGCCTTTTTATATTGAATACTTTCAGCTTCTTTATATCTTACTGCAGTATTACTATTTATAAGCTGCTTGCCTAATGAAAAAAGGTAAGTAGCCGTTAGAAAAACCATCATCCAGAAAAGTAGTTTTCCAAAAACGATTCTATAGTACTCACTTGCATAATGTTCTGGAAAGAGCAAGAGTCTATATTGCCTTGTTATACTTTTTGGCTGAGCTTGAATAATGCCTTCCAGCCTTAATATTCCTTCATTAACTGTTGAAGTTATAGGTTTCAAGTCGGTAGTGGGAGCACTAACCTGTATGTTGCTTAACTTAAGTTCAAAGTCATCTACTTTGTTATTCAAATCCGCGACAACTGCCATCAATTTTGAATGTTGTTGTTTCAATTCTTTAAGCTCTTCCAGCACTTCGGTTAACACCGTGTGCATGATTTCAGTTTCCATAATTTTCAACTGTTTTATAAGTGTTGAGATTGCCTTTTTTTCTTTCGCTTTTGTTTTAGAAAGCCCTTGTCTATTTCTTGATTGTTCATCGACGGTTTCATCAGTACATCTATAATCCTTTCTTTATTGTCCTGGAAGCTGGAGGCATTGGAACTTGCATCTTGATGAAGTGCGGGAACTACTTGTGTGCTTTGTTTTTGAGCTTGTGACCATTGCTGTTGAGCAAGAATTTTTTCAATGGTTGCTAAAGAGTAATTAAGTTCACTGCCTTTCACCGTTACTTTCTTTTCATCAGCAAAACTTATCCCTCTTCCTTTTATAATTGTGTATCCTCTCCTATTCATAGAGACTTTAAATTGCTCCAGGTTGCAACTCTCCTTTAATGCCTGCTGGATATGGTTTCTTAGTAGTTCTTTTCGCTGATCAAAACGAGGAATATTTCTTTGCTCTTTTGATAAATATCTTCTTGGGCTAAGCACTTGTTTTAACTCATACTTTAACTCCATTTTCCGGCAGTACTTTGCCATCTTCTGGTAGTTGTTACTATCACTTACAGTTCGCTTATCAAAGCCGATTCTGTTTGCTACAATATGTAGATGTTGATGGTCCGTATCACGATGAGTAATTGCGATGTATTGATTGTTTTCAAAGCCCAGATCTTTGGCGCAATGTTCACTCATTTCCATCAGCTTATCCTTGCTTAAATTCTCGCCGGGTGAAAGGCTTAAAGTAACATGCAATACAGGCTTACAAAGCTTGCTATTTAACCTCCTTACTTCATTAAATTGTTGCACCAATTCTTTCTCATTTCCGAAGCATTTGTTGAACATTAAAACCTCTGCTCTATCCTTCATTACCTGCTCATTTTTCAGTTGTATTTTATCATGTAAACAGTAGGCAATGCATCCTCTAAAGGACTTTCCTGTTGATATTTTTCCAATCATTGAAAGTAATTTTTGAAGTCATTTATAAACTGCTTTAACCGTTCAACTATCCATTGTAATTCTGCTCTTTCAATTGGGCTTAATTCATCAAAACTGTTTCGCTTTCTTGCTATCTGGTTTACGTTTGCAGCTATGTGGTTTACGGTTGCGATGCCTTGCAAAACTTCTTTGGGAAGTACTTTTTTTCGTATGTCAACCTGTCCTTTTAAACCAAGCGTTCTTAAAAATTCTGAAACACTTACATTGGCCGCTTTTGCTTTATGCTCAATGATTGTTCGCTCAACCAATGTACACATTACGGCAAGCTGCTCGCTTCGCTTCACCTGTTTTCTTGGTCTCCCACCTTTATGTTTTGTATAGTCTTTCTCGCTTTCCATATCTTCAGGTTTTTCTTTACGAATGCGACAGCATGAGGAAAGCCAGCAGTTTTGACGAAGTCAAAACATAGCTGGCTACCAACTACCAAAAATTCAAAGATGCCTTTGTAACCGCTGGCTCTGCTTATGTTGTTCACCTCGGTGAATGAGATAATCATTTAAATCTTTATGGTGTTGATAAAGCCGACTTTGGTCTACATATTTTTTGCTCCAGGTTAATGCGTTTTGTAAATGCTTCAAACCCGCGCTATCTCTGTCTAAATACAACTTAATTTGTTGATGTTGTTCCATCACCTGCCGGCTCTTTTCAAGAAAAGAAAGAGAGTTTAATACAAGAAAATTTGTCAGAGCTATAGAATTATTCTGATGAAGGGTTTGAAAAGAAAGAAAGCTAAACATGCCTTCAAACACACTAATATTTTCAGAATTATTGTTTATGATCGTAACATCTTTCGGGCTTGCACTTCCTTTAAAATATTCGTTTCTCAACTCGTAACCACCGCTATTATTTTTAAGCGCGATGGCAGTATGTTTCTTATCATAAACAACAAAATCTACTTCCTTACAAAATGATTTTGCAACGGTTAATGATACCTTTCTTTGGGATAAATATGCAGTTAATTCCGGGGCTTGAATTTCTCTTACATCCATCACTTCAATGTGTCCTTTTTCACCTGCATTTGTTGGCTTTTGTGAGAGGGATTTATGCTGGTGAAAAGAAAAATTATGCTCTAATTTTTGTAGTGTCTCATGGAGTGGGCAATGGTGGTATAGCAAAGCAAAATCGACCACGTTGCCACCTTTGCCTTCTCCATGATCGTACCATTGGTTTAATACTCTGTTCACTTTAAAAGACGCCGTCTTTTCATTTCTTAAGGGTGACAAATACCAGTAGTCATTGTTCCTTACTTTTTCCGGTTGAAAACCTAAAGCATAGAGGTACTCAACCAAATCTATTTGGTTCGCTTCTGCACAATTCATAACGCAGTTTGTAAAAGAAATTTTCAAATAATGCTGAAGAGATTATCCCTGGATCGCATTCATCTTTCCTGACTCCAATAGTCTTTGGATGTCTTCATAGTCGTAGAAGTGAACGCCACCAATTTTAGTATATGGGATAACTCCGGTAGATTTAAGTGTTTGCAAAGTGCCGGGAGAAATTTTGAGAAGCCTTCTTAACTCATGCGACTTTAACCACTTTTTTGGCACTACCCCCGATTGCTTTTTTAAAGCCAATAACAGTTCTTCCAACAATTGTTTTTTGAACTGCTGCAAGTCATCAATAGTTATAAGTTGATGAGCAAAAATTTTTTGAGGATAAGTCTCCTCCCCTGTTTTGTTGAATGTTCTTTCCATAACGCACAATTTTCATATTCACTTCTATAACATCAACGTGATGTTGTTCAGTTATAAAAGTATGTTTAAAGATTGATAGATCAAATTGATAATAGTCAATAAATTTCAGAGTTAAAGATTATCCTGGCACCTGTAAATAGTATAGTTCAATCTGCGTTAACCGACCGATATCGTTACACGGTTGAACCTTTAAAAGCCAAATAATATTGTTTAATAGCAAAACTAAACAGCTTACTTATCGCTACCAATCCTGTTCAAATTTTAGACAGGATAGTATCTTAACAGGCATAAAAAAAGGCTCCTGTAAGAAGCCTTACAAACCTTGTCTAATAAAAAGCTACTCTTCACCCGCTCTCATAATACCCACTTCATTTACTTTATCGTTTAACTTTTGCTTCAACAATTTCATATCATCACTTAACTTGCTCTCGATCACTTTTGCATATACCTGAGTAGTAGTAATCTTTGTATGTCCTAACATCTTACTTACAGACTCAATAGGCACACCGTTAGACAATGTTATAGTAGTTGCGAATGTATGTCGGGCAAGATGAAAGGTGAGGTTCTTATCTATTTTGCATACGTCCGCCAGTTCTTTTAAATACCCATTCAATCTTTGGTTTGATATATTGGGGAACATTGTTCCATCGTTTAAACTCTTTGGGTTGTTTTTGTATTTTTCTATGATCTCTTTTGCCTTGGGTAGCAAAGGGATTTTAACGGGCGTACCAGTTTTTTGACGCTGAGTTGTAAGCCAATAATCACCATCTATACCGCGGATAAAATTACCCGGAGTTAGCTTCATCGCATCGGTATATGCAAGTCCGGTATAGCAACTAAATACAAAAAGATCCTTCACATACTGAAGTCTTTCAAACTCAAAATTTTTCCTTTCAATTCGGTCCAACTCTTTGGCTGACAAATAACCTCTTTCGTACTTTGTGAACTTTAGCTTGTATGCCTTGAACGGGTCTTTTTCCAGCCACTCATTTTTCAATGCGACATTGATCATTTTCCTAAACCGTTCCATGTGTTTCATTACACCATTATTTGAAAGCGCTTTATGATGATCTAAGGGCTTAAATGATTTTAGAAAATACTCAAACTCTGTAACGAATTTATAATTGATATCCTTCAAAGAAATATCGGCGAGATGTAATCGTTCCTTCAAGAATTTCTGTAGATACTTTTGAGTTGTAAAATAATTTTTTAGTGTGCCCCAACAGATGGTATCCTTCATATCCTGGTTGTGATAAGTTGTAAGTTTGAAAAGTGTCATCTCATTTTCATCGTGACCATAATAAGCCTTTTTGAAAGTATCAATGTTGATCACCTGTTTCTTTATCGTCATGTCACGGTAACACTCTACAAACGATGATCGCATCTGCTCCAAGTAATTATTCAATACTTTGAATTCCTCCTTCTTTGTCTTTGCCATTCCTTTTTGATCGTTCCAGTCCTCTAACTTTATTTTCTGTTTCGTTGCGAGTTCGATCCTCTTGCCGTTGATAGTTATCCGGGCATAAATAGGAAATTTTTCTTCGTTCAACCTTTCTTTCCTAAGACGAAAAATCACGCTGAACGTGTTAGCTTTCTTTTCCATTTTCTAAATTTTTAATGTTGTTTAATAGGAATTGAAATGTTTACAGGAAAAAAGTGTGATAATGACCTGTGAAAACATATTAAAACCGGTTAATTTTATTTAAACAACTCCTTGAATTTCAAGTGGTAGCAAAGGATTCGGTTACCAAAAGTAAAATGGTGGTTCTGGTAACCGAATTGGTAACCTATCATTTGTAGAAATTTGATAAGAATTGATATGGCTAAAAAACAAAAAGCCCGCAAAATCAATGTTTTACGAGCTTTTTAATTTTTAATAAAACCAACTTTGTCGGGACGACAAGATTCGAACTTGCGACCCCTAGCACCCCATGCTAGTACGCTACCGGGCTGCGCTACGTCCCGAACATAATTCCCGTTTCATTAGCGGGTGGCAAATGTAAAAGGATTTTATAAAAAACGGGTATATTGCACAAAATTTTCTTCCCGCTTCATGAAGCTTTTATTAAAGCGCGTAACTATCGCAGATAAATATTCTCCTTACAACGGATTGAATAAAGATATTTTAGTAATTGATGGTGTTATTGAAAAAATTGATGTGTCAATTTCAGCAGACGATGCAACCCTTATTGACCAAGAGGGGTTGATTGTTTCTCCCGGCTGGGTTGACGTCTTTGCTCATTTTAATGACCCCGGTCTTGAATATAAAGAAACTCTTGAGACAGGCTCCGTAGTGGCAGCGGCGGGAGGTTTCACAAATGTTTTTGTCCTTCCAAATACAAAACCAGTAGTCAGCAGTAAATCAACAGTTGAGTATATTGTTCAAAAGTCAAGGTCTCTAGCCGTAAATATACATCCTCTTGGTGCCATTAGTCAAAATGCTGAAGGAAAGGAGCTTTCTGAAATGTATGATATGTTTAACAGCGGCGCTGTCGCTTTTTCTGATGGCCTGTTACCCGTGCAAACCCCGGGGCTCTTTTTAAAAGCATTGCAATACGTAAAGGCGATAAATGGGGTTATCATTCAATTGCCTATTGACAAGTCAGTTGCGAAGTTTGGTTTAATAAATGAAGGGATCACAAGTACAAGGCTAGGACTTCCGGGCATTCCCGCCATTGCAGAAGAACTTTTGGTAAGCAGGGATATTGAACTGGCGAAATATACAGGAAGTAAAATTCACATTACGGGTATATCTACAGCTAAAAGCGTACAACTTATAAAAGAAGCCAAAGAGCAGGGAGTAAATGTAACCTGCAGTGCCACCCCTTATCATCTTACTTTTTGTGATGAGGATTTAGCGGATTATGACACCAACTTAAAAACAGAACCTCCACTTCGTAATAAAGAAGATATGCTGGCTTTAAGGCAAGGAGTGGAAGAAGGAATTATTGACTGCATTGCTTCGCATCATCTGCCGCAGAACCGCGACTATAAAATATGCGAGTTCGAATACGCTGCGCCGGGTATGATCGGCCTCGAAACTTCCTTTGCCGCCGTTAATACAATAATGCCTCAACTTAACACTCAACGGTTGGTTGACCTTTTTAGCAATAACGCAAGAAGAATATTTTCTTTGAGGCAAAACATAGTTGATCAAAAAGAGGTAGCAGACTTAACGATATTTGAAAGAGAAACAGAATTTATTTATAGTGCCAGTTCCATTAAAAGCAAGAGCAAAAACAGCCCTTACATTGACAAGCAATTAAAGGGTAAGGTGATTGGTATCATAAATAAAGACAAAGTATATTTAAACGAAACAACTAAAAATGAAGGATAACAAAAATATATCTACCGGTGTCACTTACGGAGTCATTATTGGTTTGATTTACGTTTTAATATTATTTGTTCGTTGGAGCGCAGCTACTAATCTCATAAAATTCGGTCTGTACTCATTCCTGGGGTACATTGTGATACTGGGGCTATTATGTTACGAAGCTTTCCAACGAAGGAAATTAAACGAGGGTTTTATTAGTTTGAAAAGCCTGTTTCAAACACTTTTTATTTCGGTTCTGATTTTTGAATTACTCTATTCAATTTATACCTATATCCATCTTACATATATTGATCCTACCGTGGGCGATAGAATGAGAGAAGGGATGCAGGAAATGTTTGATAAAATGGGTGAGGGATTGAGCGATGCTGATAAAGACAAAGCCATGGAAAGAATGGGAGATATAAAGCGGGCAACAGAACTACCACAAATGGTTAAGAGCTACCTGTCAAGTGTTGCAATAAGTGGAATTTTCGCGTTAATCATTTCGGCAATAGTGAAAAAGAAAAAACCAGTTTTCGAGGAAATTAATTAGCAATATGGACGTATCTGTTGTCGTTCCCTTATTTAATGAAGAAGAGTCTTTGCCCGAACTGTGTGCATGGATTGAAAGAGTAGTGAATGCAAATAATCTTTCTTACGAAATTGTACTTATTGATGATGGAAGCAGCGATGATAGTTGGCAGGTGATCGAGCACCTTTCCGCTACTAACCCAAACATAAAAGGGATAAAGTTTCAAAGAAATTATGGCAAATCAGCAGCACTAAATGAAGGATTTAAAGCTGTAAAAGGAGATGTGATAATTACGATGGATGCTGACATGCAAGACTCCCCCGATGAAATTCCCGAGTTAAGACGTATGATTATTGAAGACAACTATGACCTTGTAAGTGGTTGGAAGAAGAAAAGGTTTGACAACAAACTAACAAAAAATATCCCCTCTAAAATATTCAATGCTGCTGCACGAAGAACAAGCGGCATTTATTTACATGACTTCAATTGCGGGCTAAAATCATATAAGAAAAAAGTTGTCAAAGGCATTGAGGTATATGGAGAGATGCACCGTTATATTCCTGTTATTGCGAAATGGGCGGGATTTAAAAAAATAGGCGAAAAAGTTGTCGAACATCGTGCACGGAAATATGGAACAACGAAGTTTGGTTGGGAAAGATTTATCAACGGATTTCTTGATCTTGCAACAATAACATTCGTCGGCAAGTTTGGTAAAAGACCAATGCATTTTTTCGGCTTATATGGAACTTTAAGTTTTATAGCGGGTGCGTGTATGTTCATTTATCTTGTTATTGCAAAACTATTATCAACTGAATTTGCTCTCACCAATAGGCCTTCATTCTACATTGCCCTTGCTACTATGCTTATAGGTCTGCAATTATTTTTGGCAGGTTTTGTAGCAGAATTAATAGCTAGAAATTCAACCGAACGAAATTCTTACCTGGTAGAAAAAAAGATAGGAATTGTGTAACCTTAAAAAAATATGACACCGAAGAGGGTAATTATTATAGGTCCTGCCTACCCACTTCGTGGAGGTCTAGCATCTTTTAATGAAAGGCTTGCGCGACAGTTTATGTCAGAAGGAAATGAGGTTTGTATTTACACCTTTTCATTACAGTATCCTGGTTTCCTGTTTCCGGGCACTACGCAATACTCTACCGATGCGCCTCCAGAAAACATCAATATAAACGTTGCAATCAACTCTATCAATCCTCTTAACTGGCTTAAAGTTGGAATCAAGTTAAAAAGATCAAAACCTGATATAGTAGTGGTGCGTTACTGGCTACCCTTTATGGGGCCGTGCCTGGGAACTATTCTTCGCATTGTAAAAAGGAACCGGAACACAAAAGTTATTTGCATTGCTGATAATATAAAGCCACACGAAAAACGTTACGGCGATAAGACTTTTACAAAATACTTTATCACCCCTATCGATGCCTTTGTAACGATGAGCGAAAAAGTAATGACCGATTTGCGATCCCTCACCCCGAAGCCGGCTCAACAAGTTGTTCATCCCCTTTACGATAACTTTGGCGAGGCCCTACCGAAACAAGATGCAAGGAAATATTTAGCATTACCGGTAAACGAAAAAATTATTCTTTTTTTTGGATTTATACGCCAGTACAAGGGATTGGACCTGTTGTTGAAAGCAATGGCATTACCGGCAATAAAAGAGTCTGGAATAAAACTTTTAATTGCCGGCGAATTTTATGAAAACAGACAAACGTATGATGACTTAATTGCAGCAAATGATCTTTTGCCCCAGCTAATACTTCGAACCGATTTTATAGCTGATAGTGAAGTGAAATATTATCTAAGTGCTGCTGATTTTGTAATTCAACCTTACAAAAATGCAACCCAAAGCGGCGTCACTCCCCTCGCCTATCACTTTGAAAAACCAATGCTTGTTACAAACGTTGGGGGCTTACCCGATCTCGTTCCTGATAACACAGTCGGAGTGGTAGCTGAACCATCTGCACAATCGATAGCCACTCACATTTTAAAGCTATACGAATTAGGTGAAAATTACTTTTTGCCACATCTTCGCGAAGAAAAGAAAAAATACAGCTGGCACAATTTAACCAGCCATATAGTTCGTTTATCCAGTTTATAATTCAATTTTCTAATGATTTATAGAAGCAGAGCTCCCTTAAGGATTGGCCTGGCAGGTGGCGGAACAGATGTTAGTCCATACAGCGATCTTTTTGGCGGTGCCATTTTAAATGCAACTATTAATTTATATGCCCGGGCAAGTATTCAACCAATTGAGGAAAATGCCATAATTGTGCAGGCACTTGACAGGCATGAAGAACAACGGTTTGATTGGACTAACGAGTTGCCAATCAACGGCAGACTGGATCTGTTAAAGGGCGTATATAACCGCATACAGAAAGACTATGGCGTTCCTCTTACAGGCTTCAAATTATCTACTTATGTTGATGCTCCTGCGGGTAGTGGTTTGGGTACTTCATCAACCCTGGTCGTAGCCATTATTGGCGCTTTCTACGAGATGCTGCGTTTACCACTGGGCGAATATGATATTGCTCATTATGCCTATGATATCGAAAGAAATGACCTAAAACTTGCTGGTGGCAAGCAGGATCAGTACGCCGCTACCTTTGGAGGAGTAAACTTTATGGAGTTTTACGAAGGCGACAAGGTTATTGTAAATCCTTTGCGGATCAAACAGCAAATCTTAAACGAACTTGAGAATAACCTGGTGTTATATTTTACAGCCACCAGCCGTGAAAGCGCAACCATTATTAAAGAGCAGGTAAAAAATGTAAACTCGAATAATGAAAAATCAATTGAAGCAATGCACCAATTGAAGGAGCAAGCTAAGATGATGAAAGAAGCCATGCTAAAAGGAAGGTTGCATGAAATAGGCGAAATCCTCGATTTTGGTTTCCAGCAAAAGAGACTAATGGCAACAAACATATCTAATAGCAGTATTGAAGAAGTGTACGAAGCAGCAAAAAAGGCGGGTGCAACCGGTGGAAAAATAAGCGGTGCAGGAGGCGGGGGTTTTATGATTTTCTATTGCCCTGGTAACAGTCGGTATCAAGTAATTGAAAGGCTCGAAAAATTCGGCGGGCAGGCGAGGCATTATCAATTCGCACAAAACGGGCTGAACACATGGACTGTATAATCCCTTACACCACAAACTTTTCAACTTCAGGGATAGTTACAATTGCCTCAACCAAAAATTACTTTTTCGACAATGATGGTTTCTCGCTACAAAAATTTATAGAAACAATAGCTTTGTGATATGGAAGAGGGGTTTAAAACTTTGAACAAACCTCATTGAATTATTACAAGAAATATAAATGAACAGTATTAAAGAAATCATTACTCAATCGATAGAAACAAAGCAACGCATTTTAGCCGATGAGGAGTTTCTTGGAAGAATACAACATGCAGTAGACCTTGTAACGGTAGCGTTTAAAAAAGGAAATAAAGTTTTGTTCTGTGGCAATGGAGGAAGTGCGGCGGATGCACAGCACCTGGCAGCTGAATTTTCTGGTAGGTTTTATAAGAACCGGCGAGCTTTGCCTTCAGATGCGCTTCATTGCAATTCATCTTATTTAACGGCTGTTGCAAATGATTATAGTTACGATGTTATTTATTCGCGCCTGGTTGAAGGCATGGGTGTAAAAGGTGATGTTTTAATAGGCCTAAGTACATCCGGAAATTCAGCTAACATTGTAAAGGCTTTTGAATCGGCAAGAAACCTGGAAATGGTAACTATCGGTTTTACAGGAATGTCGGGAGGAATAATGAAAGAAATGAGTGATGTAATATTTAATGTTCCGTCATCTGACACACCAAGAATACAGGAAAGCCATATAATGATCGGGCACATCATTTGTCAATTTGTTGAAGAAAACATTTTTCCTGGTTAGAAAATTTACAGAAACCAGAGGTCAGATTATATTGCCAATCTTAACAGCAACTTTAAACTTTAAACAAAATGGGTATAAAAGAAGCAATTATTCTCGCCGGGGGTTTAGGAACAAGGTTACGTTCTGCCGTTCCTGATTTACCTAAATGTATGGCTCCTGTAAATGGCAAACCCTTCTTAACGTATGTTATCAATCACTTGCAATCCCAGGGGATCGAACATTTTATATTCGCATTAGGTTATAAAAGTGAAGCTATTATAGATTTTATTGCAAAAGACTTTCCATCACTCCTTTTTAAAACTACGATCGAAGATGAACCTTTAGGAACCGGCGGTGCTGTGAAAAAAGCTTGCAAAATAGCGAAGGACAAGTGCGTGTTAGTTACTAATGGTGATACACTTTACAAAGTAGATGTAGAAATCATTGCAGGAGTACACTGCTTAAGTGGTGCGAGTTGCTCTTTAACCCTAAAACCAATGAAAAACTTTGACCGGTATGGGGTTGTCGAAGTTGATAACCATTGTTTGATAAAGAGTTTTAAAGAAAAACAGTTTTACGAAAGTGGCTTAATAAACGGAGGCGTTTACGCTGTACATGCCCATAAATTTCTGGATGAAAATTTGCCCGAAAAATTCTCATTCGAAACAGATTACCTTGAAAAGTATTTTCAAAAAAGAAGAATGTTTGGTATTATCCAGGATGAATATTTTATAGATATTGGCATTCCTGAAGATTTTGAAAGAGCACAAAAAGAACTTGTTAACTAGACGCCCTAGACGGCTGAAAATTTCGATTACTTTAAAAATTCCCGCACCAAACCTAGGGCGCTTCAAAAGCCCCTCTGTACTAATGACTTACGTCTTACCATGAATGCACTTCCCCCGATTGATAAAAGTTGGACTTTATTTCTTGATCGTGATGGCGTTATTAATCACGAGAAGAAAGATGATTATGTTTTAAACTGGAATGAGTTCAGCTTTTACGATGGCGTTACAGATGCCCTTAAAACTCTTTCAAATTTATTTGCAACCATTGTTTTGGTTACCAATCAACGTGGAGTTGGCAAAGGTGTAATGACAACTGATGATCTAACAAACATTCATGAAAACATGCTGGCCGTTATAAAGGCCAACCAGGGAAGATTAGACAGGATCTATTACTGCGACAGTATGGACAATGACTGTTACGACAGAAAGCCTAATCCCGGGATGGCTTACCAGGCGAAGAAAGATTTCGGGCACATCGATTTGAATAAAAGCATTATGGTTGGCAATAAGTTAAGTGATATGAAATTTGGCAAAAATGCCGGAATGATTACCGTGTATGTCGACACCACAAATCCTGAAGTACCCTCTCCTAACCCACTTATAGATTTTAGGTTTAAAAACTTACCTTCTTTCGCTACAGCCCTACAACCTGTTATAACGAAACCTTAAATCGGAATACACCTTATCACATTCACGATTTATTATAATTATCATCGAGTATTTTCGTTGAATCGTAATATGATACAAGTGCGCAGCCTTTTATTAATTCTTTTTGCTTCTGTTGCTATTTCAGTTTCAGCCCAACCTTTGTCTCCCCGAACAAGAGCTAAGCTGAGAAAAGAGGAGGACAGCATGAAGAACTACAGCCGCCAGATGATAATCGAGAAAACGGCTACACAACGATTTTCTGCTGATAGTGTTTTCATTCGCATGTTAGTGAGGTCTTTAAAAACTCCCAATTCATTTCAGTATCCTTTCGATTCGCTTGAAACAGTCTCACGCATTTATGCACCCGATAGCTCGTTTCGAATTTTTTCGTGGCAGTGGGCAAGGGACGATAATTATTTCAGGCAACGAGGGGCAATACAAATGAAAACTGCAGATGGATCTTTGAAGCTGTATCCATTAGTTGATATGAGCGAGTTTACAGCCGCTCCACAAGATTCCGTTCGTACAGGTAATAACTGGATTGGTGCAATTTACTACGGTATTGTAATGAAGACTTTTAATAATAAAAAGTATTATACCCTTTTAGGATACGATGATAATAACATGCGAAGTACGAAGAAATGGATAGAGGTTTTATCTTTTGATGAAAGTGGGCGACCTGTATTTGGCGGTCCTTACTTTTCTATGAAGGACAGCAAAATAAATCCTAATGCAATTGTTGCCAGATACTGCCTTGAATATAAAAAAGAAGGCCGTGCAAGAATGAACTACGACCAGGAGATGGACATGATAGTGTATGATCACTTAATAAGCGAAACTAACGAGCCGGACAAGCAATTTACGATGGTGCCCGATGGCGACTACCAGGGTTTTAAATGGCAAAACGGCAAATGGATTTTAGTAGATAAAGTGTTCGATTACAAGCTAAAGGATGGAGAGGCCCCCATGCCTTCTCCGCTGAAGGATGCAACTGGCAAAAGTGATGAGTTGAGACTGCTGGAGCAATCAGAAAAGAATATGCAAAAAAATCAGCCTGGAAAAGGACCTGCCGCGCCGATGAAGGCTCCACCTAAGAGAACGGTTCCACAAAAGCAGGCTAAAGACGACGACTCGAATTAAAATAACCAATAAGTTTATTGTCACTATTTGTTATGCTACTCCGCATGGCGTAACATAAGTCCATTCAATCTTCTGTTGTTTGGCCATTGTCATGCTTACAACGTTGGCGGGTTTGCTACAACTCCACCATAAAGTTTGAGATGTTAATCTACAATTTCCGCTCCTTTCTGCTGAAAAAGATGAACGAAAAGCGACGCAAGGATGATACAACAGAGATTCAATTGCCGGTATCAAAAAACTCCCTACTACATACACAGCTTTAGTTTATCGACACCTATTTTACCGCAATTGAGATTTCAATTTGCAAAGTGAGTATTATAGCTTTTAGAAAATGAGATAATTGTTTAAATTTATAGAGACGAGAAATCTATATTTTTTAAAAACAACATCATGAAAACATTATTATTACTCTTACTGGTAATTCCAAGTATCGTGTTTGCTCAAAAAGGAGTTCAATTTGAATATGGATTGACCTGGAAACAAATTCAGGCAAAGGCAAAAGCGGAGAACAAATACATTTTTATGGATGCCTACACCACCTGGTGCGGCCCTTGCCGATATATGACCGCTAATATTTTTCCACAGGAAAAAGTGGGGGCATTCTTTAATCCAACCTTTATAAACGTTAAAGCACAGCTTGATACTACTAAGGCAGATAGCGATGAAGTAAAAAGCTGGTATGCAGACGCGCATAACATTATGACGACTTATAAGGTGAACGCTTTTCCTACCTATCTTTTCTTTGATCCAAGCGGTAAATTGGTACACCGCGCCCTTGGGTCTTCTGAAGCTGACCAGTTTTTGGCTAAAGCAAAAAATGCGATTGACCCTGAGAAGCAGTATTACGTTATGTTAGACAAATACAAAGCCGGCAAGAAGGACCCTTCATTTCTATTGAGCCTGGCCAAGGCGTCGCAGGAGGCATATGATATAACAGTGGCGGACGGCGTTTCCAAAGAATATCTTGCTACGCAAAAGGATTTGTTTACCAAAGAAAATATAGAATTTATTGATCGGTTTACCCGCAGCACAAAAGACCGGGGATTTTTGTTTATGCTTAAAAACCCGGCGAAATTTGACGCAGTACGGGGCGAGGGAGCAGCCAGTAAAAAGCTGACTGAGATTATATTGAACGAAGAAGTTTTTCCAATGATCTTTAAAAAAGATGCGGGTGTACCGGATTGGAAAACTATCACAACAAACTTAACGGCAAAATATCCTGCTCAGGCCAGAGAGATAGCTTCTACAAGTAAAGTTTTTTATTATCAAAACAAACGCGACTGGAGCAGCTTTGCAGTGGCGATACAGGATTATATGAAAAATTATGGTGCTAAAGTCAATCCGAGTCAATTGAATGAGTATGCCTGGACCGTATTTGAAAATTGCAAAGACATGAGCTGCGTAACCGATGCGCTAGAGTGGAGCAAAAGATCTTTTAAGGACAACAACACGCCAGGCTTTATTGACACTTATGCGAACATCCTATACAAACTTGGAAAAAAAGACGAAGCAATTACCTGGGAAGAAAAGGCTCTTGAATTCGCTGCGGAAGGCGACAAGAAAGGATACCAGGATGTAATCGACAAAATGAAAAAAGGAGAAAAAACGTGGAAAGAATAGCATGCGGAAGTTGACAGTTGACAGCAGTTTTCCTTCTGTCAACTGTCTATTTATTGCCCTACAAGAAATACCGCGTTTGAAAAGAGCATTTTTCCGTTTTCCCAAAAAAGTCGGAATAAAGGGTCTTCTGCTAAAAGAACAACTGACCCTGTTCCCATCGGCAGTACGCCAAACAGCAAACCGTCTTTTAGTTGACTTTTTACTTTAGTTCCGGCAAAACCAGTAACGTAATTGTCTTTTTTTATAACTCCTACATTCCAACCTTCTTTCAAAAATTCGTACACATTCGCGTCTTGCTTTAAAGTATAATATGTGTCTGAGTAACCAAAAGCAAGTGGATGAGTATTGTCTAACTGCACCCGGTAAATAGCACCTGGAATACTGTTTTTCAGTTCATCCCTTTCGCGGTTCTCATACTTTTTAAGCACCGAATAATCAACTTTATCATCCTTTTTATCTTCTTTATCTTCCTTTAGTTTTATCCCCCAGTCAGCAGATGAAAGTTTTTGAACAGCGGTTTCCATTGCTATTAAGGTACCGCCGCTGCTTACAAACTCTTTTAATTTATCTGTTACAATCTTATCAGTAAGATTTCTGTAAGTGCCGTCAGGAACAATTAAAACATTGTAGTTTTTCAGGCTTGTACGACCGAGGTCACTTGCATTAATGAGAGTTAAAGGATAATCAAGCTGCTGTTCAAAAAGATGCCACACTTCACCCGCAGCCAAGGAAGAGGTTTGCTCACCGGTAAGTAATGCTACTTTAGGAACACGTATAGACCTTACATCAGAAGAACCAAAGTCTGGACCTTTGTCCATAAACCCCGAAGAAACTGCATCTACTTCCACCTCATTTCTAGCCGCCAACTCATTTAAAGTTGATTGAAGATTTGCAGGATTTGATTTCTGAAGCACAATTAAAGTACCCCGGTCGTATTGTTTATTACCATAACTAAATGGCCTTTCTGAAAACCTAACTTTTACACCTTGCTTTAATAGCTGGCAAAGCATCTTTACGCTTTTAATAGAGTTGTAAGGGATTAAATAGCCGTAGGTTGAAGATGCAACTGGTTTAATTGTTACAGAAGGCTGATAAGGTACAATAGCAACCGCTTCTGAAACTGCATAAGCATCTACGCCATATGCAAAAGGCAAAGACCAGGCTGTTATATCATAAGTAACTGAATCTGCAAGCTTGCTTTTCTGTTCGAGCAACACCCTCGCCAGCACAGACTTTGGTTGTGAAGTACTAACGGCGAGATTATATTTTTTCAGGTTTCCAGTTTCCTGTTTTTCAGAGACGTAGTTTAATCCCTTAAAACGTTTATTTCCCACCGTTCCAAATTCCACTCCGTTTAGTCTTAATAGTTGTGCTACGCTGTTTATTTTAGCAGGATTGTCGCTGGTAAGTATATAAGTTTTAACTGAACTTCCTTTGCCCTCTTTACTGTCGTCAAAAAATTTTTTATATTCTGTCACTAACCTACCGGCATTTTGAGAGGCCATTTCAATAGTAGACAGACCTGTTGTGTAATGATGTGTTACCCTGTCAACCAATGTTAAAACCTCACCCGAACCGGTTGTTACAGCAAGCCCTCCCCGCGGTCCGCCACCCTGCTCGAAGGTCATACCAATTGCACCGTTGTATAATGGGTACGTGTCGCCATACGAAGGATACAACAAGTCAAAACGTTCCTTCGTAAAAAAAAGCCAGCCATTTTGATCAAAATATTTTGCGTTGTTTTTTCCGATGACCTTTTGAAATTCTCTTTGCCACGGTGTAATTACCTCATGAAAAGGTTCGGCGGCCGGTGCAAAGTAGTAAGGTTGATTAATGCCCTGTTCGTGAAAATCAACATGTACCTGCGGTAGCCATTGGTTATACTTCACCAGCCGTTGCTGCGTTTCTTTTTGCGTTTGCCATGCCCAGTCGCGGTTCAAATCAAAATTATAGTGATTGGTTCTGCCACCTGGCCACGGCTCGCTATGCTCACGCGATTGTGGATCAGTATTGTAATTCTGTCCCAAGGTGGAATTAAACCAGTTTACATACCTGTCTCTTCCATCAGGATTGATACATGGATCAATCATAACGACGGTATTTTTAAGCCACTCTTTTGTAGAGGTATTTGTTGGATCTACAAGTGAAAACAAGGTAAGCATTGCAGCTTCAGATGAAGAAGTCTCATTGCCATGAACATTGTAACTCAACCATACGATAGCAGGATTGCCGGCAGTTGCAGCAGCAGTTTTAGCGGCACCCAGGCCGGCAAAAGCCAGGTTGTTTTGCCGAATGCCGTCAAGATTTTTGAGATTATCAGGATTAGCAATATAAAGGAGTAATAGCTCTCTTCCTTCATACGTTTCACCATATTTTTCTAGTTTAACCAGGTGGGGCATTGCTTGTGCAACAGCTCTCACATAATTTATTATTTTATAATGAGGTGTAAATTTTGTACCCATCTTATAGCCGAGAAATTGTTCCGGGGATTGAAGTGCTTGACTATTTGCCCAAAAACCTGCTACCGAAAAAACAAATACCAGGAGATGCTTCATAAACTATAAATAAAGGCGCGAAAATAATTAAAAGAATACCAAGGCTTTAAAACAGTAAGCCACAAAATTGTTTTGAGAACGCATAGGGTGTGAAATGGAGCCACCTTTCAATAAAAGAACTATACAACACAGAAGTATAACGCTATTAATTCCGCGGCCTTTTAATGATAATAGGGTAAAATTATTATTTCTGGCAACTGGCTTCGGACCGCCTTCACTAATTCTTCAATTAACCAATTGTAGAAATAATCTATTTAATGTGTCGCTTGCAGCACCGCACATACCGGGATGAACAGACGAAATTTGCACAACAGTACTTCGGGTAGCAGTAAGCCAGCGAAAACGCGATGGTAGAGACAGCGTTGCTATCGGACCTCCGTCCTTCGCACCGGCACAAATTTTTTCAAAAGCCTGCAATCGCTTTTCAAGTTGCAAAATGTCCAATTCTGCTGCAAAGATCCCGAGCCGTTCTTTATCTAGCTTAAACTGAATTTGTAGAAAACGTTGGGCAGCGCAGTAAACTATTACGCCGGCGTTTAAAAATTCTTCGCGTTCTACACGAGGCACTATCCGTATTACAGCGTACTCAAATAAGTGCTTCTCTTGCATGCTTTGCTTCTTTGACAAAAATTTGAGAATTGTTTAGCCGGGTCTCTAAAAACTGCGTATACACTTGTCGTTTTTCATCAACCGAGCCCGGTGTAGAGTCTTCTATAAGCCACTCATCCGGAATTAAGGAAACAATAGAGCGAATACTTTGCGGATCAAGTATCGAACGATTTGTGGCATCAACCGCATCTAACTCAGTTGCATTAGGTAACAATACGTGGTCCTTGACCTGCACAAAAGGACGCTTTGCCTGTTCATCAAAATTCTCCCAGGAATGATGAAAGTAAAGGGCAGCACCATGGTCTATAACCCACAACTCATTATGCCACATCAGCATATTTGTGTTTCGTACCGTACGGTCTACATTGGTAACAAGGCAATCTAACCAGACGATTTGAGAAGCAAGTTTGGCGTCTACAGTCGTAACAACCGGGTCAAAAGTAATCGCACCAGAGAGGTAATGCAGCGCCAGGTTTTTACCTACACTAGCTTTAAGAAGGTCTTGTATTTCCTCATCGGGTTCGGTTCGTCCAAACGCTTCATCTAAACCCGCAAAAACAATTTCGGGAACCCTCAGGCCAATCATCCTCGCAATTTCACCGGCCACTAGTTCAGCTATCAAAGCTTTTACACCCTGGCCTGCACCACGAAACTTAAGAACATAAAGAAATCCATCGTCCGCCTCAGCAATGGCAGGCAATGAGCCGCCCTCACGTAACGGAGTTACATAACGGGTCACATTTACAGTTCTAAGTTCAGGCGCTTTAAAACTCATATTAAGCTTTCAAAATTATATAAAAGTCATCTGGTACGAACAAATGTACATCATGCAACTTTTGTTGTGTCACTCACTTGTACGTTACCTTTTCAGGGCGGCTTAGTGTTACAACAAACTATTTTTTTATTAACAACACCAAAAGTTTGGAGTTGAACTAAATTTTGGTACGGTTTTTTGAATACTGTACGTATTACTAACTTAAAACTTATTATTATGTTACGTTGGACAGTAATATTTCTGGTAGTTGCTATAATTGCCGCAATATTTGGTTTTGGTGGTATAGCTGCAGGTGCAGCTAGTATTGCTAAAGTGCTATTCTTTATTTTTATTGTACTGTTCCTTATCTCCCTGGTGGCAGGAAGAAAGTCAGTATAACCACCAGACATATTTAAAACAAAGAAAGCAGCTTCCGGCTGCTTTCTTTGTTTATAACATTAATTCTGTAGCCTTACCCATTAAAGGAAATAGCTTGTTTTTACTCCATTGTCTTCCTATCTGAATGTCCAAGATCTTTATCCGGGCTTATCCGGTCTCTGATTAGTTGTTTCAGTTCCTTTATTTCCGGAAAACGTGCCATTGTTTTGCGATCAAAAATCACTTCCTCATTAATAGAGATGGTATAGGTACCATTTACAATTGCCGGCTTTAAACTAACTGCGCCAACGTCGTTTACAAAAGTTGTAAGAACTTCTTGTGCCATGTAAGCTGCTCTCAACAGCCAACCACATTTCGGGCAATATTCTATACTAATTGTTGGTTTCATTTAATTATAAAAAGTTCTTCAACAATGAAAAAAACACCTGCACTTGTTTACCTTAATATAAAAAAACAAGTATAAAAAAAGTGCGGCAATAATAACCGCACTTGATGCAATATAAATTTCGAAGCGTTTAAGAAGCTTTAGCCATTTGCTTTAAATAGGCAACATGAGATACCACTGCGTGACTCATTTTCTTGTATTCTACATATTGAACACCGTATTCCTCACAAGCTTGCTTAATTATCTTACTAATTTGAGGATAGTGGATATGCGATATTTTCGGAAACAGATGGTGCTCTATCTGAAAATTCAGTCCGCCTACATACCATGAAACTAACTTGCTTCTGGTAGCAAAGTTTGCTGTTGTCTTTAATTGGTGTATAGCCCACTCGTCCTCTATTTTATTTGTAACAACATCAGGTACCGGGAAATGTGTATGTTCTACGGTATGCGCTAACTGAAAAACGATACTTAATATAAAACCAGTAACAGCAGTAAAGGCAATAAAACCTATCAGCCAGCTTGTAAATCCGATAGTGATGATTGGAATAACAATAAACAAAGAATAATAAATAGCCTTGAAAACCCAAAAACTAATATGATCAGCTGTGTCCATTTTTTTCAAAGGCATGTTTTGGATCTTCTTCGTGAAATACTTTCTATAGTCAGACACAAAACTCCAGTAGAAATGTAAAAGACAATAAGGAGCCCAAAAATACCAGTGCTGGAAATTGTGAATTTTATACTTTTTTTGAGTAGACGTCATTCTTAAAAATGGCCTTGCATCAATATCATCGTCAACACCATCAATGTTGGTAAAAGCATGGTGAATAATGTTGTGCTTTACGTTCCACATAAAGGGGCTTCCA
Source organism: Segetibacter sp. (assembly GCF_025963695.1). Lineage (GTDB taxonomy): Bacteria > Bacteroidota > Bacteroidia > Chitinophagales > Chitinophagaceae > Segetibacter. Next base: position 42,474 of record NZ_JAOQAH010000089.1, read on the forward strand.
CCTAAAATTCCAAGTGTTATTGCAGCACATTTATTAATGAAAGGCGACTCGCTAAAACTACCGTGTCCCCCATCGTGCATAATATTAAAGCCAATAGCAGACATTAACCCACCCAGCAAAGCGGCCTCAAGAAGAGCCAAAACAGTTGAGGGAGTAAAAAATACCAGATGTATATAAGTAATAGAAAAGCTTACTAAAAGAATTACAGCCTTTGTGTACAACTTATAATTACCAGTTGTACTGATATTGCGTTCAGTAAAATAATCATTGATCCTTCTTTTGAGTTCCCCATGAAAGGATTGCTTTTGCGTAGCGAATTTCGGTGTAGCCATGATAGTATATTTATGATTCCGTTTTGTGTTTATTTATTATGTCTTAACGCTAAATCAGGTTATATGTTGAATAAAAGAATTGAAGGTATTAATTCCTATCATTTTCTTTGTTATATACCCCTCCGCATATTGTACTCCTATTCTTTTTCCAAGCATCATAGATCTTGCTTTAATGCTATCAAAAAAAGCAGGGCTCGAAATATACGTCTGGGGTTCGTTAAGGTCGGGGTTGAAAAACTGTGTTTTATAACATAAAACAGATTCTAATTTTTTATCAAAGTAATCTGAAATATCAAAAACAAAGTCGGGTTGCAAAAAACGGTCCTGAAGGTAATGAAAAATATATTTGGGTCTCCACGCTTCCTGAGGTTTTCCCTCAACCAAAGTTTCTATTTTTCTTAAACCCGATAAAAAAGCAGCGTCTTCTACCAGTTGTGCGCTTCTTCCATGGTCAGGGTGGCGATCTTCTAAAGCATTGCACAGCACAATTTCAGGCCTATACTTTCGAATAACTTCTATAATCTTTCGTTGGTGCTTTTCATCATTTTGAAAAAATCCATCAGCCATTTTAAGATTTTCTCTTACGGATACCTGTAGAACTTTCGCAGCCTCAGCCGCTTCTTCCCTTCTAATTTCAGCACTTCCACGGGTTCCTAATTCTCCTTGCGTTAAATCAACAATTCCAACCTTTTTTCCCTCTGCTACTGAAGCCAGGATGGTGCCTGAACAACCTAATTCTACATCATCCGGATGGACACCAAAAGCCAGGATATCCAGTTTTTCAAACATTTTTGTAACCTTTAAAAGTGGGTGCAAGGTAAGCTTTTAAAAAATGGATAATGTTAATTAAAACAGATAAGATATTCACAGAAAATAGTCAGAATGGCGGGATTTTGATTAAGACAAAAGGGGCTGAAATACGAGGTTTAACTACGGTGGCCGTACATTCGGGCGACATCTTTGACGATGATTTCTATGACCTGATCTTTATCGACCGGATCGTAATTCTGCTTCAAATTACTTCCAAACACAATGGCGACTGTTTGATAAAATCCTGCTGTAAATCCACCTTTATACTCCTGTATAAGATGGTAGCAATTGTTACCCGTTTCACGGTAAATTAACTTCATCAAAACCTTACCCTGGTATACCGACAGGTTAGTGATTTTGCTGGTAAACTCTTTTTTAAGTTCTTTTTCCCTTGATTTAATAATTCTTTTGCGCTCCTGTTTATCGGTCACATTAACGAGCATGCTATTTACCTCGTTAAAAACTTTACCGGCAGCTTTTGCATATGGGTAGGTTACATATACTGCGTTTCTAAGTCTTGTCCACTCGGCCCAATACTGCCGCCACCTCGCGTGCATTCTTGTATGTACCTCTACGTCTAATAAGCGGCCCCCAGGAATGGTATCTCCATCTACAACAAAGGCGTACACCTGCAAGGTGTCGTTTCTATTGTCCTGAGCTTTTACTTCGCTTTTAATAAATAGCAGGAAGACTATCAAAGCCGAAGTAAGCAGTATGTTATAATTTTTGCTCATGTCTAATTCCTGTTATAAATATAGAGATAACTACGAATATTTATGCTGCTTTAGTATATAAGTAACCTAAGTCATTGTTATTTCTTTCTAAATACGAAAATTTAAAAAAAACGATTAGAATGGAAAAACTATTTAAACTAAAAAAGAGCTCAAAAAATTGAACTCTTTAATAATGTTAATTTGAGATGGCGCCTGATGTGCGCATAGAGGCAGCTGATAAAAGATGTATCGATGCAGTGAGTGACACAACAATGTTGAAGAAGCAGCTAAAAGCCCGCTACAAAAAAATTCTTATCCAACTCTTGAATCAGAACCAATTCTTCTCATTTGCTTTACCCTCTGCACAATACTCATTACAATCCCTACCACCATTACAAGTACCCCAAGCCACAAAACATTAATGAAAGGAAACTCGTATGCTTTAAGCGTTACAAAATCGAGCACAGAGCTGCTTTCTTTTACGCCTATTTGCAGCAACCCTTTGGTCTGGTCCTTCACTTGCGAAAATTGCAAAATCAGGCTTTGGGCCATTACAGTGTCAGGTATTGAATAGATGCTACCATTTTTAACCTGTAGCAAAGGTTGTGCTTCGAACCGGTTTCCTTCTTTAGATATTACTGTGATGTTTAAAGCAATTGCGGTGTCGTTTTGACTAAACTGGTATTTGGTATTTGAAGGATTGACTGTAACATTATTTACAATCATAACGCCCTTAGAATAAAAAAGGGTATCTCCAATACGAACGTTTGTATTCCTGAAAGTAGAGGTATCAGCGGCCTTAATCTTTTCAGGATCGCCTAAAAAAGTGAGGTATGTGAAAATGTCGCGGTCCCAATAATGCTTCGCCGAAGGATTAGGAGTTACCCCTTCTGCTCCTTTGTTGTTCTCAATAATATCGGGGTATAAGTTGAACTTTTCATCACCCTTTTTACTTTTAAAATTTATCTCGTAATACCGCTTGCGATCTTTTGGATTGAGCGTGTCCTTTACATAAGTTACCATATACTTACCCATGTCCGTGGCTAAGCCTTTAACCAGGGTAAGGTTTTCTAACGGACTTTCTTTGTCTCCAATTTTTAGGGGAGACATGCCTGTAGTGTTATAACTTAATACGGATTTTTTAGAACTCGAAATCAAAATGCCTAAAAGAAACAGCCCGAAGCCGATATGAGCAACCGATGCGCCTGCCATTTTTAGCTTGCCTTTTAAACCCAGTTGTATATAAGAAGCATTTGCTACAACGGCATAAATAGCTGCAAATACACCTAAATGAATAGCTATTAAAAACCCGACACCCTTTTTGTCGTACTCTATGCCGCCCCATATTGCAACAGCTATACTAGCTAAAACGGCAATTAAGGTAGGGCCGGCTATTCTTCTTAAGAAAAACGGTTTAGGGGTATCCTTATATTTAAAATATTGAGTAATTGCCGTTAACGTTCCAATTATAATTGCCACAAAAATTTGAACCTGGTTATGGAACCCTTCAGGATCCTCACCAACCGCCCAATTGGTATTAAGCAATTTGTTTAGTACAGGAAGCGAAGTAATTACGATAATAACGGAAGCGGACAAGAAGAAAATTAACGCTCCAATAAACATCCAGAATTCCCTGCTGTAGGTATTCTCTTCTTTTACTATTGTTGGCAGATTTTTGTCCTGGTTAAGTAGCCAGAAAAGAGCAACTAAAGCAAGGATGGTAGAAACCAACGTGAAAACACCGTAGAAATGCGCCAACACGTTTAGACCAATAAAGAGAGCAACTACAATTAATTTATGGTTTTTCGATGTAGCCGCAATAAAAGGAGGTATCCAGAAAAAGAGGTTTAAAAACAAATATAATTGCACGTTCATTCCAAGATCGGTAAAAGCATGAACGGAAGTATCGCCTAAGACTCCGCTTCGTGTTAAAAACGTAGAATACAGGATAAGCAGAAATGCAAGAATATAAAATGTATAAGTGCTCTTTAGAGAATAGCCGCTGCTCCTAAAAATCAGGTTTGTGTGTAACCCGGCCACCATAACAAGCCACGGAACTAATGAAGCATTTTCAACAGGATCCCAGGCCCAATAGCCGCCAAAAGTAAGACTTTCATATGCCCATGCTGCACCCATCATTATTCCCACACCTAAAATACCGGTTGAAAAAGCCGCCCACGAAATGGCAGGTTTTGTCCAGCCTTTATGGTCTTTCTTCCACAGGCCCGCTATTGCGTATGCAAAGGGAACAATTGTGGAAGCAAATCCTAAAAACAACACCGGCGGATGAATAACCATCCAATAGTTCTGCAACAAAGCATTCAAGCCGTTACCATCCTTCCAAAGGGTCAGATAATCCTTTCGCAACTCGCCGGTAGCAACATCTTTAAAAACCGGGGCAGCATCAAAAAAGCCTTCCTGCCTTAACAATACAAACGGGCTGCTTCCTACTTTGGCACCCCAGAAGTAAAGACCAACAAGCATTGTTGCCAGGCAAAACTGCGCAAAACTTACAATACTCATTACCGGCGCTTCCCAGTTTTTTGCCCGCCATATCAGTATCCATCCTAACAGGCAATGCCAGAAACTCCAAAGCATAAAACTTCCTTCCTGGCCTTCCCAGAAACAACTTAATAAATATTCAACCTGCAACGCTCTGCTGCTATGTTGCCAGGCATATTTGTATTCGAACAAATGATTTGAAATAATATAATAAAGCGAAGCAAATATGGCTATAACCGATAAGGTCTCTAACAAGAAAGAGATTCTTCCTATTCGTATCCAACCGTTCTTTTCCTGAGTTTCCAACGTATTGGCTGCCTTATAAAAAGCAACGGTGGCCACCAAGGAAGCCACCAGAAAAAGTATTGCAAAAAATTGTCCTATTTGTCCAGGTAGTAAATGTTCCCCTATAAATTCCATGAGCACTTTTTAAATTCTTCTCTTATTTAGTTTCATAATTTACGGCTGTTCCCAAATCCTTTTTAGCCGCGTTCATATCGTCCTTGTATTTAGATGGACATTTTAAAAGTATATCACGACATTCAAAATGATTTCCTTCTACCCTGCCTTTCAATACCAGGCGCTCGCTCTTTTCCATGTCGGTTGGCTTTGTATTGCGGTACACCACCTTTATACTGTTACCAATAGAGTCAACTGCAGTAAATGAAAGATAATTTGGATCTTTAACCGGGTCGTAGTCAAGCGAGTTCTTTTCAACCTTTGCAATTAAATGCACAAATTTTCCAGGTTTTTCCTTGGCCGAGGTAACTGTATCATAAGTAGTAACATCACCCATAAAACTTATTAAAACCGCTATGGCCGCAGCTATTAAAACAAGTAGAATTATGTGCGTTTTTTTCATTGTTGCAGGTTTTCCGCAAATGTAGTTCAAAAAAAGGGATGGCATCAAGAGATGGCTTTAGTTCTATTGTTAAAACGCTGGTGTTTAACTGTATCCTCTAATTAGTTTCTTAGACGCCTCTTTTTTTGTAGCCAGCACCACCTCTCTATTAACCATTGTTGTGTCACACCCTTGTGCTATTTAATCTTCATTCGGCTGCTTTCACTGGTATTTAAAAGCAGTCGAATCAATGCAAGTAATAAAAGGAAAAGGCCCCTTAAAAAATCAATAACTTTAGAGTAATTAACTGCGCCGCTATGAAACTTTGCAAGATCATTTTCCGCATTTTCACAATATTCTTGTCGCTACATTTAGTTCTGCCTGTAACAAATGCACAAACTGAAGCTGCCTCATCTGCCCCGCTTCGCCTCGCTATTGCGGGTATCTCTCATGGCCATGTAGGGTGGATATTAGGACGAAAAAAGCCGGATGTTACGCTGGTGGGCATTTATGAACCGAACAAAGAGCTAGCTGAACGAAACGCAAAAGAACACCACCTTGACCCTACTTTATTCTACACCGACCTCACCAAAATGCTGGAGGCCGTAAAGCCCGAAGCAGTCTCAGCATTTGGATCTATAAAAAACCACCTTGCTGCCGTAGAAGCTTGTGCTCCCCGGGGTATACATGTAATGGTTGAAAAACCCCTGACTTTTAATAACCAGGATGCCAAAAGAATGCAGGAGCTAGCCAACAAAAATCATATCTACCTGCTTACTAATTACGAGACCTCATGGTATCCATCTACTGAGAAAACTTTTCAATTGGTTACTGATAGTAATTATGTAGGTCCAATCAGGAAAGTAGTATTTCATCATGGGCATGAAGGACCAAAAAAGATTGGTGTACAACCTGAGTTTTTTAATATTCTTACCGACCCGGCACAAAACGGTGGCGGGGCAATTGTAGATTTTGGATGTTATGGAGCAAATATTATGACCTACCTGATGAAAGACCAGGAGCCCATTTCTGTAACCGCTATCACCAGCCATTTTCAACCCGCTATTTACCCACGTGTTGATGATGAAGCTACTATTGTTGTTACCTACCCAAATGCCCAGTGTATTATACAAGCATCATGGAACTGGCCTTTTGCAAGAAAAGATATGGAGGTATATGGGGAGACGGGATACATTATTGCGACAAATAATAATAATATGCGTTTGAGAAACACACAAACAAAAGGGGAACAAACGCTGAGAGTAACAACTAAGGAAGTTCCGGTATACACCGACCCTTTCTCTTACATGGCAGATGTGGTGAGAGGTAAAATAAAAGTGCAGCAGAACGGGCTTTACTCTTTAGAAAACAATATAAAGGCCGTTAAAATTTTGGATGCAGCAAGAGAGTCAGCAAAGACCGGAAAGACAGTTTTATTTAATAAGTGAGAAAGTATTATCTGATTGCTATACGTCTACCCGTTCTCCTGTTTCCATTGCTTTATAAATTGCGTGTATAATTTTTACATCCTGCAGTCCCATTTCACCGGGTACGGGTGTTGGCCGTTTGTCTTTAACCGCCATTGCAAAATCATCCATTTGCCTTGCCTGCTGATTTACACCTTTAAAATTCATTTCGCCTTTAGATGTTTTGCCTTTCAGACCCCGGTAAGCGTAGGTTGGTGAAAGTTCGAACCATCCTTTTTCAGCCTCAGCACGCAGCAGATTTGTTCCTTTGGAGTAACTGCACATGCATTCAGCCGTTATCCCTTGCGGAAATTCCATTTCCCAAAAGATGGTTTCTTCAATGTCCTTAAACAAGGCATTGTTTGTCTTCGGCCCCTCGCGGGCTGTAACAGCAATTGGTTCTAAGCCCGTGGTATACCGGGCACCTTGTATGTTGTAAACACCTAAATCCATTAACGGTCCTCCACCCGCCAGCTTTTTATCAAGCCGCCAGCCTGAGGTTCCATCCATACCGTTATCAGCCTTTATCTTTTTAATAGGTCCATACACTTTCTTTTGTCCCAGCCTCATCATTTCAATATGGTATGGATCAAAATGAAGTCTATAACCGATAGACAACATTTTGCCTGCTTCTTTGCAGGCCGCTATCATTCTTTCACAATCTTCCGGTGTTATCGCCATCGGTTTTTCGCAGATCACATGTTTGCCTGCTTTAGCTGCTCGGATGGTATATTCAGCGTGCATCGAGTTAGGCAAAACAACATAAACGATATCGATATCAGCATTGTCTTTAATTGTATCAAAGTTTTGATAGTTGTAAATATTCTTGTCAGGAATATCATATTGCTTCTTCCACTTTTCTGCTTTTTCCGGGCTTCCGGTAACAATACCGGCGAGGTAACAATGTTCCGTTTCCTTTAAAGATGGTGCCAGTTCTCCTGAACTATAACCTCCCAACCCTACCAGTGCAATCCCAAGCTTGTTCTGGCCTTTTTCGTTTCCTGCTTTTTCCTCCCGTTTGTGTTCGCTATTACCGCAACCCCATATTGAAGCGATCCCGTTTATTGCAAGGGCAGCCAGGCCGGCGTTACAGGAGAGATTATAAATAAACTTTCTGCGGTTGCAGGGGTTCGTGTTGCAGTTGGGATACATGGTGGAAGAATTGAAGAATTAGGAATGAAAAGATCAGAAATAATAGCTGCAAAAAACCGGCATTTGTTATAAGAATTCGCTGGCAGTCCGGTAACTGAAGCCAGCCTTTTTTGAATGTATTTCATTCAATTCGGCCTTTGTTTCTAAACCCTTTTCGGGAAAAACCAGGACCGTTGTGGGAATGGAAGTTTAGATGTTTTTAAAAGCAACTTTATAATGCAGACCAAAGATGCCCGAATATTTGCTGATGAAGTGATTGCGACGCAACGATGATGCTATGAAAACAGATGTTAGTATAAACTAAAAGCACATCTTCTTAGAGTAGAACTTCGTTGAGATAGGTGGGCGAAAAAATCTGGTACGAAATAAGCTAATAGCAATTCCGTTAATGTTAAGATTTATACCGGCGGTTCGGTGAAGCCATCCATAAAGATTAATTGGGCTAACTTGCACCGCGTTTTAAAAAGAAATATGACAGATTTATCTTTGTTTGATCCTAACCAGGCAGGTAATCCGAATAACAACATTTTTGGATTGCCTTTTTCGGAAGAAGAATCAAAAGTTGTTTTACTACCTATTCCCTGGGAAGTTACCGTAAGCTTCGGAGCAGGAACATCACGGGCGGCGGACCAAATCTTTAAAGCAAGTTTACAGGTAGACCTTTACGATCCGGATGTAAAAGACGGCTGGAAGAGTGGATTTTATATGAAGCCGATTGACCGAAAGGTTTTACTAAAGAGTGATTACTTACGGAAAGAGGCAGAATTGTACATTGATTATATATCGAAAGGCGACGATGTGCAGGCTAATAAATTTATGTGCAAAAGCCTTAGAGAAATTAATGAAGGCAGTCTTTTTTTAAATAACTGGGTGTACGACCAAACTAAAGCACTACTTGAAGATGGAAAATTAGTAGGGTTAGTGGGTGGAGATCATAGTACACCACTGGGCTTTTTTAAAGCAATAGCTGAAAAACATGGAGATTTCGGAATTCTGCAAATTGATGCACATTGTGACCTTCGTATTTCTTATGAAGACTTCAAGTATAGTCACGCATCTATTATGCATAATGCCTTACAAGAGATTCCACAGTTGAAGAAGCTGGTGCAGGTGGGTGTGCGGGATTATTCGGAAGACGAGAACCAATACGTGCTCGATAACGGGGAGCGCATCGTTACCTACTTTGACAAAGACATTAAAGAGCGCCAGTTTGAAGGGGACACCTGGAAGATGATTGCTGCAGAGATAGTTGAGCAACTTCCAGCTAAAGTTTATATTAGTTTCGATATTGATGGGCTTGATCCGAAACTATGTCCAAATACAGGTACGCCTGTGGCAGGCGGTTTTGAAGCAGAGCAAATAACTTATTTGTTTAGAAAAGTAATTGAAAGCGGCAGAAAACTGGTAGGCTTTGATTTGAACGAAGTTGGAGTTGGTGAAGGCGGACTCGACGCAAATATTGCTGCCCGCATTTTATTTAAACTTTGCAACCTAATGGTTAAGAGCAACAGTTAATGGTGTACGATTACCTCATAACGCTAAAGAAGCGGGACTACCGCACGGCTGACCAAATCAGCCAATTGATGTACGTTTTTGCCTTACTTACTTTTGCATACTTCTACTATCACCATCCAAAAACGGGGGCTGTATACCTGTTTATTGGTGCAGCAGTTTTTTTATCGTGGGCTTACAGCATGATAAAAAAAAGCAAGAAAGGCGAGGCCTTGTTTAGGCTGGGACTATTTATCTGTGCATTGGGATGGGTGTTAGGACCAGAAAGAAATGCTTGGATGGCGGCACTATATGTAATAGCCGGGCTGCTTGAAAAACAAGTAAAATTTCCTGTGGAAATTGGGTTTGCTGAAAATGAAGTTTCGTTTAACAGCTTGCCGCGAAAAGTGCTGCAGTGGAATGAAATTAAAAACGTAATGATTAAGGACGGCCTTATTACAATAGACCAGAAAAACAATAAACTCTACCAAAAAGAAATTGAAGGTTATGTAACCCCCGACGTCGAAAAAGAGTTCAACGACTTTGCCCAACGATGTCTTGTTGCTGCCAATTCCCGCGAACAATTATCTTAACTGTGCTCTGCACAATTCTTCTATAAACCTCCTTCGCGTATCCTCTTAAATCAAATAATACCCAAAAACCCGTGTTCTACCAGATGTTCACCCTTAAACTGTCGGGCCTGTACATTTTACTTCCAGGCTTCACATTGAAGGCTTCATAAAACTCGGGCACATTTACAACCGGGCCATTTACCCTTTCCTTGGCAGGAGAATGCACATCGGTCATAACCTGGTTAGCTAGTCTTTCTTTTCGTATTTGAAACATCCAGCTATAGGCATAGCCGAGAAAGTATCGCTGCAACGGTGTCAATCCGCCGATTGTTTTCCCGTTTTTAAAAGTGTCTGTTTTTTTAAAAGCATCTAACCCTAACAGAACGCCTCCCAAATCTGCAATATTTTCTCCTTGTGTAGCATCTCCGTTAATATGTAAAGTATCAACAGGATTAAACTGGTTATACTGTAGTATAATTTTTTGCGCCCGTTCTTTAAACTGCGTCGCATCGCTGGGTGCCCACCAGTCGTGCAAGTTTCCTTTGTCATCGTATTGCCGGCCCTGGTCATCAAAGCCGTGTGTAATTTCATGGCCGATTGTTGAAGCACCTGCATATCCATAAACGAAAGCATCATCCAGGTCAGCGTCTTTCACCCCCGGTACAGCAAAAATACCTGCAGGCAAAACAATCTCGTTGTTACTTGGATTGTAATAGGCGTTCCATGTTTGCGGGGTCATATTCCATTCATCGCGATCTACAGGCTTACCTAATTTGTTCATCATGTAATTGTGCCACCAAACATTCGCTCTTTCCATATTTAACACAAAAGGTCCCCTGTCAATTGTCAATGCACTAAAGTCTTTCCACTTATCAGGATAACCTACCTTTTTAGTAATCTTATCCAATTTATTGATGGCCTTTTCTTTGGTACTGTCACTCATCCAGGCAAGCTTTCTTATCTTTTCTTTATATGCATCGCGTATGTTTTCTACCAGTTCCGTATATCGCTCTTTGGCATCTTCATTAAAATATTCCTTCACAAATATTTGCCCTAAAGCCTCACCCATTGCCCTTTCCTCAGCATCTAATACTCTTTTCCATCTTGGCCTGGGAACGGCTGCACCTGATAAACTTTTTCGATAGGTGAAATAGTTGCTGTAAGTCTTTTTATCTAAATAAGGCGCACTGCTTTGCACTACATGAAAGCGCAGATAATTTTTCCAGTCTTCGATTGAAGTGGATTGAACTTCATGATTAAGTGTTGCATAAAACTCAGGCTGCCCTACAATAACAGAATCAATCTTATTGGCATTAATGTTCTTAAAGTAGGTAACCCAGTCAATATTAGATGACAAGGTGTTAAGCGCCTTTACATCCATCTTATTGTAGTTCTTATATGGGTCACGTAAGTCTGCCAATTTTCTGCTCGACTTTGCAAGCCTCGTTTCCAAATCATATACACCCTTGGTATTCTTCACCGCAGTAAGGCTGTCATTCCCCAGTTGCATAAAGGTTTGTACGAGGTAAATTTTGTAGGCTTTCCTAACTCCTTCAGTTCTCGCATCGGTATTGAAATAATAATCCCTGTTAGGCATTCCCAATCCACCCTGGCTCATTTGATAAGCGTACACCTCGCTGTTTTTATCATCCTGGCTAACATAATCGTTGAACAAAACATCAATACCTTTATTGTGAAAACCAGCCGCTACAGCAAGCAAGTCTTTTGTTGACTGTATTCTGCTGATTTCAGCAAAGTTCGCCTGCAAGGGTTGTAGCCCCTGTTTTTCCAACGACAGAGTATCCATACCACTGTACCAAAAGTCGCCGATCTTTTGCTCTACGCCTGTTTTAGAACTTTTGATTGTAGCATCTTCGTTAATCTTCCGAAGCCTGTTATAAATCTCCTCCTGTACCAGGTTGCCAATACCCCACGAACTTTCCTCTTCGGGTATTGGCGTATTTTTTAACCACGCGCCTTCTGCATAAGCAAAAAAGTCATCAGCAGGATTAACGGTGCTATCAATATTCTTAGCTAAGAAGTCAGGTTGATTTGTTGTACCGGAGTTGTTATTGCAAGCCACACAAGCGGTAGTAAGAGCAGCAAATAGCAGCACACTTATTTTCATTCAATTATACTTTTATATATTATTCCACCTGAAAACATTCCAAATATACACACTTGAGTCTTTGAGAGTCGAAGCCGGCTACTAAAGAAAGACTCTTTGGTAGCCGGCTTAAAACACCTTAAGCAACATCGTTGCGTTGCACACTTTTACAATATTTTCATTATTCAGCTTTTTACCACTGTTTTAATTTCCACTTAAAATTCACTTGAAATACTAATCTTCCTGCCGAAATAATTACAATAGTACAAGGGAGTGACACAACCGGGGCTGCACAAAAATGAAATGCAGAAACCAAAAGCCTAAACCTTCAACCCTAAACCCCAAACCTTAAACCCTAAACCTTTCCCTACGGTCTTATAATCGTTCCATCCCTTCCCCTAACCTGCCAGTTAGACTTAGTTCCTATTGGATATTTCGCTGCTTCTTTTTCATTTATATCCACACCCAGACCCGGCACTTCATTTACCGACATGTACCCATTTTTCATTGTTGGGCAGCCAGGAAATACCGATTGCAATTTTTCGGAAAAGCGTCCTGCCTCCTGGATACCGAAGTTCCAAACGGCGAGGTCAATATGAGCATGAGCGGCATGCCCGACAGGAGAAACATCTCCGGGACCGTGCCATGCTGTTCTTACATTAAACCACTCGCCTAACCTCGCAACCTTCATAGCAGGGGTTATACCGCCAATTTGGGAAACATGTATACGAATGTAATCGAAGTAATGATTAGCCATTGGCTCTAAAAACTCGTTGATATTATTAAAAAGTTCGCCCATGGCAATAGGTACAGTTGTACTCTGGCGGAGTTGTTTCCACCAGCCGGTGTTTTCAGGAGAAAATGGATCTTCAATAAAGAAAGGACGGTATTCCTCCAGCTTCTTACATAAATTAATTGCATCCATCGGCTGTGCCCGTTCATGAATATCGTGCAGCAGCTCCACTTCATCTCCACATACTTTGCGAACCATTTCGAACATTTTCGGCACCGATTTTAAATAAGCCGCTTCGTTCATGTAGTTATCAGCCTCAGAAGCAAAACCGGCAGCTTTAAAATCGGGCTTTGCCTGATTAGCCCCCACGGCTCCATAACCGCCTTGCTGAATGCGCACGTGACGAAAACCCTGATCCATGAAAGTCTTTACACTTTCTGCTACCGCTTCGGGAGTATTGCCGCCTGCATGTGCATAACATGGAATAGCAAATCTTGATTTTCCGCCGAGAAGTTGGTATACAGGCATATTCGCACGTTTACCTTTAATGTCCCACAAAGCCTCATCGAGACCGCTCAATGCGTTGTTTAAAACTGGCCCGTTGCGCCAATAAGAACTTACATAAAAGGACTGCCACATGTCTTCGATGTTGTCAACATCCTTGCCTACGCAAAAGTCGTGGAGATAACTGTTTATGGCCGTAACTACTGCTGCTGCTCTTTGTGTAAAGGTGGCACAACCCAACCCATACAACCCAGGCTCGGTTGTTTCAACTTTTACAACTATCAGGTTGCTGCCTTCGGGTGCTGTTGCAATGGCTTTAACGCTTCGTATTTTTACCGGCGGCAGGCCTGCTTTATACCTTTCAGGCATTTCTGGTGTTCGTGCATTGGCAAAAGGACTTCCAAGCAGTCCAAACAGACCTGCAGTTGAGCCGAGAGCAATTTTTTTCATCGTCTCTCTTCGGCTCGAAGAGAACTCCGTTTCAGGTTTCTTCATATGTGGTTGTTTTTTGATTATTATTTTAAATCCGTCAATTCACTAAGTCTTACTTTTTCAGATTTTCGTGTCAGAAAGTGAATGATTGTCCAGGCGATTAAGTAAGTAAAACCGCAAAAGGTGAAAATTATATTATAACCACCTGTCAGGTTTCCCGCAGCTTTATAGGTATCAAGTAAGGTTCCGATCAGTATCGGAAATAATATACCTCCTATAGCCCCCGCCATTCCGGCAATGCCCACTACAGAACTTACGGCTTCGGTCGGAAACATGTCGGAAGCCATCGTAAAAACATTAGTTGCCCATGCCTGGTGTGCAGCCACTGCAAGACTAATAAGGGCGACAGCGACCCATGCCTCTTTTGCAAACTGAGCCAGTATGATAGACACTTCAAGGAATGCGAATATGATAAGAACTGTTTTTCGTGCTTTTAATACCGGCCAGCCTTTTTTAATCAACCAGGATGACAGATAGCCCCCACCAATGCTTCCAATTGTAGTAGCTGCATAAATAACCATTAACTGGAGGCTTGGTTTTTTAAGGTCGAGACTAAAAGTTGAGGAGAAGTAAGATGGCAGCCAAAATAGAAAAAACCAGTAAATGGGATCAATAAGACCTTTGCCTGTTATCATTGCCCATGTCTGAGGAAACATAAATAGCCTTTGCCATCTTACCGTACGAATGGCGCTTCCCTTATCCGTTTCGCCATCCTGACCATTGGTAATGTAGGTATACTCTTGTGCCGACAATCGCTTTTGTTTTGACGGGACATCATAGAAGATCCACCAGAAAATTAACCAGACAAAACCAAAAGCACCTGTAATCCAGAAAACCTCCTGCCAGCCATAAAAATTTAATATCAGGGGAACAACAAGCAACGCGACGACTACGCCAACGCTGGTGCCCGCGTTGAATAAACCGGTAGCCAGTGCTCTTTCGTTTTTAGGGAACCATTCTGCTACAGTCTTCATTGCAGCAGGATAATTGCCGGCTTCACCCAGGCCCAATCCTACTCTCGCCAAACCAAATCCAAAAGCACTTCGTGCCAGTGCATGAAGCATTCCCGCTATACTCCAGACAACTATAGTTATGGCATACCCTAACTTCGTCCCTATTTTGTCTATTAACCAACCAAAGGATATGAGACCTACTGCATACGCAGCGGTAAATGCCATTACAATGTGTGCAAAGTCGGTTTCACTCCAATTAAATTCTTTTTCAAGAATTGGCTTTAGTAAACCTATTATCTGCCGGTCGAGATAATTGATCGTCGTAGCAAAAAACAATAACACCACAATAAGCCATCGATAGTTCTTAATTTTTGTTGATAGCATTTATCCAATTTTTCATATAGCAGATTTTGGTTAATAAAGAACCTTGCGACCTATAGTTCCCCCACGCACTAGCGATTTTTTTCGAACCCACGAACTTCTTTGAACTCCCGAATTGCCATTTTCCGGCTAACTTCCCACCATTACTTTGTCAACAAACTTTTTAAAATGTTCTTGTAAGCCAACCCAGTCTTTGTTCTTAATTAAATTTTTATATAAAAGCGGGCTTCCGACACCAAAACCATCAGCGCCTGCCTTTTTGAAGCTTTCGATATTATCAAGGTCAATACCGCCGGTTGGCAACAGTTTCACCTCGTTCAGCGGTGCCTTTACATCTTTAATGTAATCGGAACCTAGAGTCCTTGCAGGAAAAATTTTTACCATCGATGCACCTAATGACCAGGCTCGATAAATTTCGGTTGGCGTAAAAGCCCCTGGAAAAATGGGTATTCCTTTCTTTACACAAGAACGTATAATTTTCTTTTGGATGATTGGCGTTACTATAAATTGAGCTCCTGCTTCAAGCGCTTTTTCCAGGTCACCTTTAGTACAAACTGTTCCCGCACCAACATTCAACATACCCCCAAATTTTTGGCGGGCATATTTTATTATCTCTTCCGCTCCCGGCGTATTCATTGTTATTTCAATTGTTGTAAGCCCCGCTTGCTGGTAAGCTGGAAGAATCTCAATCATGTCTTCCATGTGTACGTTTCTTACAATTCCGATTACCGGAACCTTATTAAATAATTCCCACGAAAATGCTTGATCAATCATTTTACTCCCTTATTTAAAACATGTTTTTTGAATATTAAATTTTGCCCCGCAACCGCTGCTTTGTCAACCAGTTCAGCAGCTACTATGGTAGTTCGATTTGAAAGATTCAACTCTTCAATGGCCATAGCATAAAACTTAGCCAGGTTACTTGCCCCGCACAAATACAGATGAACCTCTTCGTCTTTCAAAAGATAATTCATTTCTTCCCCTATCAATAATCCACTTAAATAAAAAGCGTTTTGTTTTTTATCAAACTTGTCGAATAACTCGTTTGTTCTTACCGTAAATAAGCCATTCAGAATTCCTGTCTCTTTCGATTTTTGCACACCAGTTTTAAATGCATTGACTTCTGTTTCGGAAAGTTCACTTTCATCATTTCTTTCTATTGAATTTTTTAAGATGCTGTGATTACATAAAACATTAAAAACTTCGCCGGTCATAAACGTATTAAACCTAAACAAACTACCGTCACTAATATGAATGTGTTTTGAATGAGTACCCGGAAATATCAACACACCTTTCGCTGGTTCTATAGCCCGTTGCTTTAGTAAGGCTAACAGGCCTATCAATTGCGTTTCTTCGCCGCGCATCACATCGTTTTCGCTTCGCACGCCCGAAATCAGAATGATATCATGAGGAAAGGCTTCCTCTGAGGTAAGGTGCCTTATAACAGCATTACTTCCGTCAACAGTAAAAGGCATGTGCGCATACGAAACTTCCTCCATCCCAATTGAAGACGATGCCATACCGGAAATTACAATGGCGATATCATCAAGATCTACAGCAGTTTTACCAGACAGAACTTTCAACTGTTCTAAGAGGTATCGACGGAAAAAAACGGTTTTAGTAATTGAAGCGTTTTCCTTATTTACTTCCTGCCAACCACTATGCATTTTTGAAATACCCTCATTAGAAACTACCTCTCCAATTACTGCTTCCCGCACTATATCAAACAACCTCATTCGAAATGAAGAAGTGCCCCAATCACAACCTAAAA
>NZ_JAOQAH010000094.1 GCF_025963695.1 Segetibacter sp.
GAGTGACTCAAACAAGCAAATTTTAAAAAATGGAAAAACTCAGAAAATAGCTAAAAGGGCTTTTCCCTTTAGATGCTGCTAATATTTTTCCTAAAACTTTATTTATATCTTCTAACTTATTTTGTAACAATATAGAGTCAGGATAACCTTTGGAATACTGACAACGCCAGAGCCAATATTGTGATTCCTCTGCTTCTTTAGCAGCAATTTTCATCTTGTAAATGAAGTCAGCTTTGCTCTCTGCGTTTTGAGCTTCCGTTGCATTTGCACCTATTGAAGTTCCACACTTTAATAATTGCCTTGCAACAGTATATCCGTTTGCACTTTCCAGCCCCTTACAATATTCAATAACCATAAGAGCAAAGTCGACCAACAATTTTAAAATAGGATTATTATCAAATAATTCCTTCTTTGTGTTGCAAGCAAGCAAGTAAGTGAAAAGTCAATTGTAAATGAAGTGTAGCATGGCTACCAACTCATTTTCTGCCTGAAGCATTTTCACAGAGCTGTTGACTCATTTTTCACATTGCAACTATGGTTCTACAAGGAACAACGGCTGATCGTATTCTACCGGACTTGCATCTTCTACCAGCACTTTTACAATGGTTCCTTTTATTTCACTTTCAATTTCATTGAAAAGTTTCATTGCCTCAATTATGCAAACTGTTTTACCTACAGACACCTCGTCACCGATGTTTACGAAAGCAGGTTTATCGGGGCCGGCGCTTCTATAAAAAGTGCCTATCATAGGGCTTTTAATAGTTACCAGGTTATCTGTTTGTTTGGGAGAAGTACCTTCTGAGCTGGCTGAAGGAGTATTACCGCCTGCCGCCTGCATGGGCGCGGATAATTGTGCAGGAGGAGGCATTGGCTGGTAATTTTGAACAGGTGCCGAACTATATATAGGCACAGGTTCTTCCTTCTGCTTTATTGTTATTTTGAAATCACCTTCTTCGATACTTAATTCACCTATAGTACTTCTATTAACTATCTTAATTAATTCCTGTATTTGTTTAAAGTCCATACAATCGATGTGTTGGTTTTGAGATTGTAAAAGTAAGTTTTTGAGAAACGGGAGGCAAAATAGCCATTTTTAAAATAATACAACTGAAAAGAAAAAGTTTTCTATTTTAAGTACTAATAACCATTGGCACAATACAAGGTAAAAATATTAAATATAAAAAGGCTGCGTTCGTGTATTTTGATACAAAATTTTAGGCAACGCAGGAAAGGAGCGGTTGTTTCTCTTTTTATACCTCTAAAATTTTGTCGTTTACTTATGTTGTTTATTTACCGGTCTCCTCAGAAGATATATCTACCGGTTTGATTTGGACACCTGCAAAGATGAATATTGATTTGAAAAAGAGGTTGTTAATTAGAAGCTGAACAATCGGGAAGGGAATTGTTGAACAGAGGTTTGCTGTTAAAGTGCTTGCGACGCAAGAATGAGGCTATGAAAAACAAAGGCCGGTATTAAAACAACTGGTAGTTATCAACCTGCAGGTTTTAAGCAGTATTTGTTCTGAATTTTTGTTTTCGAAAGAAGAGCATCTCTGTAACAAATATGAGTAGCAGACTTACTCCTGTAGTGGCGGTGACTTTTCCCAGGAAATACAGGAAGTTTCCAAACTGTAGCCACTCGATTAAAACAAGATAAAAGTGATGAATGAACGTGAACACAAGCACGTATAAGCTATACGGAGCAAAGCCCATGCTTTTTATAGAAGGCTCAGCATAATTTAATTCTGCACCTTCCTGCGAAATTAAAATGTTGATGAGAAAAGGCCGTAAGTACGCAATAAGCACGCAAGGTGCTGCATGCAAACCAGGTGTTGTTAAGAAGTAATCGAGGGTAATTCCCAGTAGGAATGAAACAAATAACAAACCAAAGCGCGAGATTGTAAAAGGCAACCAGAGTATAAATAAAAAGTACAGGTATGGCGTGATGAATTGGTGCAACGGAGGTATCTGGCTAAGTACATAAACCTGCATTAGTATAAACAGAATAAACCGGATAATATTTTTTACTAGAAGGCTCATTGATTTTTTACCGGTGCAGCCTCCAGCCTGCGTTGTTCATCCCATTGCACATTCTCCACCAGGTTTACATATTCCAAACTATAAAAATTGGTGGCTGTTTTTAGGCGGATAATAAAAAAATTACTAGCAGGATCCTTGGCGATTTCATCGACAGTCCCTATTAAAAGATCAGAGGGGAAGTTGGCTGAATAACTGCTTGTTACTACAGAATCGCCTTTTGCAACAGGAGTACTTTTCGGTATATTTCTCAAAGTGATAAAATGAGGGTCTTTTCCATCCCACTCTACTGAGCCTATCATCTTTGTGTTTTTAAGCATGGCACTAACCTTACTGTTTCGGTGCAGCAAGCTCATTACACGGCTATAATTTTCGCTCATGTCTATCACTATACCAACAATGCCTTTAGAACTAACGACAGCCATATCTTTTTTAACTCCCTGGTTTGAGCCCCGGTGTAGTGTTACATAATTCATCTGTCCGGCAACAGTATTATTAATAACCTTTGCAGGAAGCCAAATGTACTTTCGTTGATGCCCAAGTGTATCTCTTATTAAACTATCTAGCACCACAAGCTGGCTGCTGTCGGGGTTTTCGAAGTTTATTTTAAGTAGGTTCTTTAACCGGGTATTTTCCTCAAGCAGCAGCCTGTTATTTTCTTTTAGATGAAAGTAGTTTTGAATTTTATTATACTGCAGGTTGATACTACCTGTCACTTCATTTGCAATACCGGCATAGGCCGCTTGGTGTGTGTCATTAAAATTGACCAGTAGAACAAGCGATAATATCTGCAGCACTACAAAGAAGAGGAAGTTGAAGTACCTTCTAATGAAGACGAAAATATTTTTCATAAAAGCCCTCCCAGCCTCTCCACCCCCTTGCGGAAAATGAAAGAAAAATACGTGCTATAGAAAAATGAATATTTCAGGGTAATGTGGTTTAAGCCCTTCTTAGGGAGGATTGAGGAAGGCCTATCTCATTATAAATGGGAAACGCTGATAATTCTTTAAAGCTATGCCTGTACCCCTAACCACACTCTTAAGCGGATCATCGGCAACATGGACAGGTAATTTAATTTTCTGACTCAACCTTTTATCAAGTCCACGCAATAGTGCTCCACCTCCTGTAAGGTATAAACCTCTTCTATAAATGTCTGCTGCTAACTCAGGCGGAGTTGTTTCAAGTGCTTTTAGAATGGCCTCTTCAATTTTAAAAATGCTTTTATCTAAAGCTTCGGCTACTTCCTGGTAGCTAACCATAATTTGCTTTGGAATACCTGTAACCAGGTCACGACCATTTACAGGAATGTCATCTGGAGGAGTTTCAAGATCTTTCATTGCCGCACCTATCTGTATCTTGATTTGCTCGGCCGTACGCTCACCTATCAGCAAGCTATGATAGCGACGTAAAGCTTCCATAATATCAGCAGTAAATTCATCACCTGCTATACGAATACTTTGGTCGCAAACAATACCAGCCAGGGCAATTACCGTAATACCAGTTGTACCACCACCAATATCAATAATCATGTTTCCTACAGGTTCTTCAACGTCTATGCCTATACCTAGTGCTGCAGCCATCGGCTCATGCAACAAATACACTTCTTTAGCACCTGCCTGTTCTGCACTGTCGCGCACCGCACGCTTTTCCACTTCTGTTATGCTGCTTGGTATACATATCATCATTCTCCAACTTGGTGGAAAAAGAGGCTTTTTAGGATAGATCATTTTGATCATTTCCCTTATCATGAGCTCCGCGGCGTTAAAGTCTGCAATTACGCCATCTTTCAAAGGGCGAATGGTACGAATGCTTTCATGGGTTTTTTCGTGCATCATCAAAGCACGTTTACCTACGGCAAGAACGGTTTTTAGGTTGTTGCGATCCAGTGCCACAATCGATGGTTCATTCACTACCACTTCTTCATTATGGATGATCAGAGTATTGGCCGTACCCAAATCCATCGCTATCTCTTGCGTAAACCAGTTGAACAGTCCCATTTATGTTTGAGTTCCTTGTATGTGAGTAATGCGTGCAAAGTTGTATGAAATAATCCGAATTAACAAAGTGGAAATACCCGGCAACGAAACTGTCTGAATAATGAAGAAGACAGTAAAAAATTATGGGATGTGTTTGTTAATCAGGCTCAAATCATCTTTGGACTTACGTTGCGTCGCACACCTGTACCGGAGTTATTTAATGAGCGGGGTTTAGTGCATATTGCATCATTTGTTGGCTACCTTTTACTTTATTTAGCAGCTAATGTCAGGTAAATTTATCGGGGACTTAAATAAGAAGGCACTTAAAATCCGGGGCAATTGCGGAGGCTGGTGTATCGGAGTAACAGAGGATCTTATATTATAAATTTGTTCTCAAAAGCACATTAGATTGCCGCATATTTCGCGCTTGTAAAATGATTTCAGTAAACAATAAGGGGACCGACCAACATGCCCAGGCCATTATCTGCGACATGTCTTCATAAGGCAGATGCAGATAGCTGGTAAGGGTTACTGCAAATATTCTGAAAGTGGTAAAACCACAAGTAACGACATAACTTCTTATCATCCATTCACGGTGTTGAGGTAGGTTGCCGTTCTTAATTGCTGACAAAGCCATACCTGAGGTGAGTAGCCATGCAACAGAAAGGCCGATGAGACCGGTTCCGAAAATGATCCTGTTCTGCGTAATTATAGCATTGCTAACAGCAAGTACCATAGCTGATACAGCCCCCATAAGAACAGACAATAAGTAGATTTTTCCTGTCGTCCGGTGGAACTTCAGATACTGTTTTCGAATGGATGGAAAAAACTGGACCGGACCGGCAAGTAGAGCAATAATGCCAAAAACGATATGTGTTAAAAGCAAGGGACCAAAAGGTTTTAGCCAGGCTTTGTAGTTAAAATACCTTAACGGAAAGTTATATATGAAATAAACATTTACGAGAATAATAACGGACCATGTAAACGGGTAAATATATTTTCTGGTCATCGTGTTAAAAATGAAACTTATTAATTTTACTTACTTATATAAGGCAACAACGTTTGGCTAATATTGTATCCATCCTTCAAATGAATAACCTGCATCATTAGGGTTTTGTGGATTGAAAAAACCTGTAAAATCCATTTCACCTGTAGCATTCGCAAACGCTCCTCTACCACCTGCTACCGCTAACTTTCCTGCAAAGTTTAACCGCGTGGCAGAAACAGGAGTTACTATTGAAGGGCTTGTAGGAGATGTAAATATTGCGTCTCCACTTGCATTAAAAACAACAGCATTTATTACTTTCCCGGAAGCATCTTTAGCAGGAACCTGAAGCCATGAATTTGCAGTAGTCATCCCGGCAAAATCATTAACTTGTACCAACGGTAAAGGACCGCCGGGGACAGGAAGAGTTGTAACGATCGAGACGGACGCGTCCAGGGAACCTAATGGTATAGGCTGCGGAACAGTTGCATCAGAGGTATAAGCTAATTGATTGAAATAGGTTGTAATGTTTCCCATATCAGTAGCAGTACCAGTACCGCCACCAGGTACATAAGCAAAACTGGTATAGTTCGTTCCGTTCGCATTGACGACGGCGGGGGGTGTTGGTGCAAACCTATACCAGGTATTACTTGTCATTGTAAAACGCTTCTTTTCCTTTTCATCTTCCTTTTTACAGTAGACAAGAGTTGTTGATATAAACAATAAAGCAATCGGAACGATGTGAATAGATGATTTTTTCATAAAACAGTATTTTCTGAATGCCCTCGTAACTTTTTTCTATCCGGAATACCTGATTAACGTAAGTTTTCTCTGTTGTTAATTGTGCCAGTACCATTGAGATATTTCTGTATAAATGACTAACGTAAAGTTTATTAACATCAAAAAAGAAAGCAATACAGTATTAACGGGAATTTACACTTAAACAAATACCCGTATTCGGGTAGAAGAAAATTATAAAATTTTATTATTTTACTAATTTGTGAAGCGATGCGCATCCACTTAAAATACATCATTATATCCGCTTTTCTGCTTTCAGCTGCAGGTGCCTGGGGCCAGAAATCCGACATCGACAGTTTACAAAACCTGCTGAATAAAAGCCACGATACTGGTCGTGTAAGTATTACTTTTCAAATAGGGCGGTCATATTGGTTTCGTCGGAATATACCCGTTGCGACTACTTACCTATTAGAAGCCATAAAACTTTCAGATCAATGGAAGTATTATCCCTACCAAATCAATGCTATAAATCTGCTTGCTAATGCAAAGCTTAAGTTGCAGCAATACGACTCTGCTTTTTATTATCTGCAGCTTGCAATTAGGAAAGGAAAGCAAAGAAAAGACACAGTTTTTTTACCCGTCCTGTACGAAACCTATCACAACGCATATTATGAATTAGGAGATTATAAAACCTCGCTACAATATGCGCTAATGGCAGCCGAGGGTTATGAGGTAAGCGAGGATCCGGCAATTAAAAATCAAGCGAAATTCGCTTTTATTGCTGCCGGGCGCATTTTTCGTGAGTTGGGACAATACGATAAGGCGATATACTATTTTGAAAAAGCGTATGATAAAGCAAAACAATCTTCTAAGATTTTAAGTGTTATAAATGCCTTGTTGAATATCGCCACTGTGTACACTTTAGAAAATAAGCTTGAAGAATCTAAAAAGATTTATGATACTGTTATTGTACTTGACAAAGATTATCTCAACCACGAGAACTCGATGTACGCCCACGAAGGACTTGGTCAGATAGAAATACAACAGAAAAATTATAATGAAGCCATAAAGCACTTCAAAAAAGCTTTGAAATATGCAGAGGAAAAATCACTTATCAATCACCGCAACAACCTTTTGACCGGATTAGGGAAAGCATTGTTTTTACGCCGTGATTATGCAGAAGCTGAAAGTATTCTTACACAATCTTTAGGTTTATCTAATGCAGCTAATGACTTAAAAAATATTCAAGCTAGTTATGCTGTTCTTAGCCAGTTAAAAAAGGAACAGGGAAACTATGACCAAGCGCTGCGATACTTTGAACTTTCGCAACAATACAAGGACAGTTTAATTAATACTGAAAGATTTCGCATTACAAATAACCTTGAAACTCTTTACAGAACACAATACAAGGAGAACCAGATTTTGCAACTACAGTCGGAGAATGCAAACGACAAAGTAGTTCTATTGAGAAGGAAGCAAATGTTATTTATAGCAGGAGGGGTATTAATGCTAATAAGCTTTACGTTCATTTTGTATTACCGCAACAACTTACATAAACAGTTAGTGGTAAGAAAGGAACAACAGATACAAAGTGAAAAAATCAACTCATTGGAGAAGGAAAGCAAGGTAATAGCAATGCAAAGCCTGGTAGAGGGCCAGGAGGCAGAACGGTCAAGAGTTGCAAGAGATATACACGATTCGCTGGGCAGCCTGTTATCAATTGTTAAGTTAAGACTGAGTGTTTTAAAAAAGGATCATCCTCAGTTGGCGCAAAACGACATGTTTGTAAGCACACTTGAAATACTGGATGAAACTTTACCAGAACTTAGACGTATCACTCATAACCTCGCACCGGAGGTTTTAACCAAAATCGGCCTTAAAGAAGCTATACTTGAATTTTGCAGCAAAATTAAAACTGCTAACAGCTTACACGTCACGGTGCAACTTTATGGTTTGGAAGAAAGGTTAAAGCCAACCATAGAATCAAGCCTATTCAGAATTGTACAGGAATTGTTACAAAATGTATTAAAACACTCGGGTGCGTCGGAAGTAATTTTACAAATAAATGTAAGGGAAGAACACTTAACCCTTACTATCGAAGACAACGGCCAAGGCTTCGATGTTAATGAACTCAAAAACCGGCAGAGCCTTGGTTTGGCTGCCATTGAAAACAGGGCAATATCTCTCAACGGCTTTTTCTATATAGACTCTCAAAAAAACGTCGGCACTACTGCCACTGTCGAAATTCCGCTTCCTGTTGCTTCTTAACCATACCTAACTTATCTTAAAGCTGTTATTAAAAGACGATATGTATGATTAATATCTTCTTGGTAGATGACCATCCTATTTTACTTGAAGGTATCAAAAGCATGCTGAATGGAATTTCTCATCTCAATATTACCGGTACCGCAAGGGATGCTAAAGAAACATTAGAAAAGTTGAATGATGGCGTAGCGGCTGACCTGATTTTACTTGACCTTAATCTACCAGGGGACGGTGGCATAGAGCTATGTAAACAATTACGCAAACTGGTCCCTTCTGTGAAACTTGCTTTTCTTACATCCAGTAATGATGGTTTTATTGTTTTAAAAGCGATTCAATCTGGTGCAAACGGGTATATTTTAAAAAGTGTTGAAATGGATGAAGTGGTTTATGCTATAAACAGAATAATGGCCGGACAATCTTTTATCAGCAAAGAAGCGAACCTTGCAATGATTTCAGCACTTCAAACGCTTCCGCCAACAGCAAAAGAAAAAGTAGCGTTGACAAGAAGAGAGAAAGAAATACTTCAACTTATTTTAGATGGTCTCACCAGCCAGGAAATGGCAGACAAACTCTTTCTTAGCACCCATACTATCGATAGCCACCGGAAGAACATGCTCCAGAAGTTCGGGGCGCACAATACGCACGCTCTAATTAAAATAGTTTCTAAAATGAAATTGTTAGAATAAGAAATAATTCATACCCTTTCTAAAACTCGAACCCTATATCCTTCCTGTAATAAATGCCTTCGAAATCGATATCTTCTAATGCCTTCCTTGATTTCTCTACAGCGCTTTTTATATCATGCCCAAAAGCAGTGACAGCTAATACCCGTCCTCCGTTTGTTACTACTAAATCATCTATATTTTTTGTTCCTGCATGAAAGACTAATACATCTTTATCTTCGGGTTGCATATCCGGCAGACCTTTCATTTCAATACCCTTTTTATATTCTCCCGGGTAACCTCCACTTACTGCCACTATAGTTGCTACAGACCTTTCATCAAATTCAATCTCCAGGTTGTTCAGTTGATTTATTTTAACGGCAACTAGCAATTCGAGTAAATCATTTTTTAACCTCGGCATTATCACCTCTGTTTCCGGGTCGCCTAGGCGGCAATTGTATTCAATAACATGCGGCTCACCATCTTTATTCATTAAACCGATAAAAATAAATCCATGGTATTCGAGTTTCTCGTCACTTAACCCTTGCACCGTTGGCTTTATGATTCTTTCTTCTACCTTTTGCATGAATGCTTCGTGGGCAAAAGGCACAGGACTTACACAACCCATTCCGCCAGTATTTAATCCTGTATCTCCCTCCCCTATCCTTTTATAATCTTTCGCATGCCCAATAACCTTGTATTGTTGGCCGTCGGTTAGCACAAATACACTCAATTCAATCCCTTGCAAGAATTCTTCGATCACAACTTTCGAAGAAGCTTCACCAAACTGCTTTTTTATGATCATTTGTTCAAATGCATCTAAGGCCTCGTGATGTGTTTCACAAATAATTACCCCCTTGCCTGCAGCCAATCCATCAGCTTTTAAAACAACCGGCAGCGAATGGTTTGAAATGTACTTTTTACCGCTCTCATAGGTGGTCTCATCAAATTCGGCATAGGCTGCCGTGGGAATATTATGGCGCTGCATAAACTTCTTCGAAAAAGCCTTGCTTCCTTCAAGTTGTGCGGCGCCGGCAGAAGGGCCAATAACAGTTATAAGCTTAAGGTCATCGTGATTTTTAAAAAAATCGTATATGCCCTTTACCAATGGCTCTTCGGGTCCAACAATTACCATTTCAATAAACTCAGTCACACAAAGACTCCTGATTGCTTCAAAATCTGTAATTGACAGCGATACATTTTCTCCATACTGAGAAGTTCCTGCATTTCCTGGTGCCACTAGTAACCGGCTACATAATTTGCTTTGCCTTAATTTCCATGCTAAAGCATGTTCTCGTCCTCCTGAACCCAACACAAGTATATTCATAACAAATAGCTTAATAAGCAGATAAAATATGCAGCGAAAGTAAAAACTATTTATAAATCAATTGCTACTGGTATAATTGTTACTAAACAAGTAATTGGAATTATCCCTATTTTGAGAACTTTATTAAAAAAGAACATAGCTGAATATTAAAGCTAAAATGTAGATGCAGAAACATCTTATGCATAGGTTGAATAAAGCCAAATAATATAACTATAAGTACAAGTGAGTGACACAACAAAAGATGCTATGAAAACGATACGATCGCTGCAAAAAAATTAAGGGATAAATATTACATAAAGCACCAATCAAAAAACAACAACCTCGAACAAAACAAGCAAGTATGAATAGTAACGCCACTACAGAAGCAACTATAAAAAGCGGTCATCCAAAAGGATTGGGAGTTCTTTTTACAACTGAAATGTGGGAACGCTTCAATTTCTATGGAATGAGGGCATTGCTTACCTTATTTCTTGCGAAAGCACTGCTTCTGGGAGAAGAACAAGCCTCGATAATATATGGAGGGTTTTTAGGTTTGTCGTACCTGACGCCAATGTTAGGCGGTTATATCGCTGATAAATACCTGGGCAATCGTAACTGTATTCTTCTTGGTGGATTAACAATGGCCACAGGGCAGTTTTTGTTGTTTGGAAGTGCCTCTATATTTGGTTCGAACCTTGACCTTGCCAAAACAATTATGTGGCTGGCTTTATTGGTGATCATTTTCGGCAATGGTTTTTTTAAGCCAAACATCTCTTCGATGGTTGGGCAACTATATCCCGAAAATGAGAAAAGCAAACTTGATTCTGCATTTACCATATTTTATATGGGTATAAATGTGGGTGCTTTGCTTGGTCAAACGATCTGCCCCTTACTGGGTGATGTAGAGACTACTACTGTTGTAAACGGAGTTGAGAAAACAGTACGAGATCTTACAGCTTTTAAATGGGGTTTTTTTGCAGCAGGGGTTGCAATGCTGATCGGTACAATTACTTTCTACATTTTAAAGAATAAATATGTAGTTACACCGCAGGGCGAGGCTATTGGAGGAAAACCGCGTGCCCATTTAAGGCAGGATGATGGTTTGGTGCAGGCGAAGTTTACTTCAAGGTCTGTAGCAATTCTGGTTGGTTTATTAATAGTGTTCTATTTTATATTTCAATATTTATCGTGGAATTCTGTTTCTATGCCTATGACTGGTTCTGGCATTGGCGGCTACTTTTCAGCGCTGTTAACCTCGCCGATAAAAACGTATATATACCCTTTTATTTATGCTTCGGGCTGCAGCCTGGCAATTTTTATACTTACGGATAAATCGCTGACGAAAGTAGAAACGCAGAGGATCTACGTACTATATATCGTAGCCTTCTTTGTCATCTTTTTTTGGGCGGCATTCGAACAGGCAGGTTCTTCGCTCACCTTCATTGCCGACAATCAAACTGATACGCGAATACTTGGCTGGAGAATGCCACCAAGCATGGTACAAAACTTCAATGGCTTCTTTGTAATCATTTTTGCACTTCCGTTCAGTGCACTATGGCTGTGGTTGCAGAAGAGAAATATGGAGCCTATCTCTACCGCTAAACAGGCCATCGGTCTCGCATTGATTGCGCTCGGTTACCTGATCATTGCCTTGCAGGTAAAAGACCTGGGAACACAAGGTAAAATAGGGGTCGTCTGGTTAATCTTATTGTACCTGCTTCATACCTGGGGTGAGCTTTGTTTATCTCCTATCGGATTATCACTTGTAGCCAAATTAGCCCCAAAAAGATTTGCATCGTTATTAATGGGCGTTTGGTTTTTAGGCAATGCGGCGGGTTATGCCCTTACAGGAACCCTCGGCGCACTGCTACCACCAACAGGCGATAAATATGCAGCCGCAGCAGAAAAAGGAATTAACCTGCAAGCCATCCTTGATAAAACCGGGCAAGCCACTGCAGAACAGATGGCCTTTCTTTCAGATAAAAAAATACCGACAACTTATCCCACATTTGCCGGATTTACTATCCACAATCTTTTTGAGTTTTTTATGGTTTTCGTAATTCTTTGTGGCGTTGCGTCAGTAGTGTTATACGCAATAACACCCATATTAAAACGAATGATGAATGGGGTTAGGTAAGCGTCAAAAAATATAACAAGCTGTTCAATATTGAGCAGCTTTTTTAATTGCATGCACAGTGGTAAATTTGATTACCATAAGTTTTTATGTCAGACGTAGCTTTTTTAGAAACCGTGAAATTAATGCCGCCTGATTACCAGCAGGAAGTGAAGAATTTTTATTGAGTTTGTATGGGAAAAGAAATTACAAAGAGAGCCAGTAACATCAACTAAAAGAAGTTTTATTTGGTTTGGGAAATCGCTATCAAACAACAATTAAAGAAACTTAAACCAGAATATTCTCTTGCTGAAACTGCTTCTTACGGCCTCGAAAACCACCTACTAATTCTACCTGTTTCACTTCCCTATATCACTCAATATTCATTACTGCCTCTAATTGATAAAGATCCTTTTGATAGAATGATTGTTGCTACTGCGTTTTACGAGCGAATTACTTTAATATCAAAAAAATAAGCGGCTTAGTGCTTACCACATTTCCGTTACCTGGTAATAATTTCAGCTTCCATTAAAAAACACTATGGATTTAACCGAACCTAAGACACCGGCAGTTCAGGCAAGTAGCGGACATCCTACACAACTGTACATCCTGTTTTTTGCAGAAATGTGGGAACGTTTTTCATTTTATGGGATGAAAGCTTTGCTGCTTGCCTATATGGTAACTCAACTAAAGTTTGATGAACCTAAAGGCTATGCGATACTCGGCTCATATGCTGCTTTGGTGTATACTATGCCAATGTTTGGTGGCATGATGGCTGATCGGTTTTTGGGCAATAGAAAAGCTGTGTTGTTTGGGGGAATACTAATGAGTATCGGACACCTTGTGTTAGCGATCCCGCAAGGTTGGAGCTTCTTTTATGGAATGGCTTTCATTATTTGCGGCAATGGTTTTTTTAAACCCAATATTTCCAGCCTGGTTGGAACTTTATATGCTGATAACGACCCTAAAAAAGACAGCGGTTTCTCGTTGTTTTATATGGGCATAAACATTGGTGCAGCTTTAGGAGGATTGCTATGCGGCTATGTTGGACAAAGAATTAACTGGCATTATGGGTTTGGGCTTGCGGGTATTTTTATGATTGTAGGCCTCATCGTTTTTTCAATTGGCAGTAAATCCTTAGGGGGCCGTGGTCTTCCGCCAAACCCCATTGCTTTAAAGAAACCTTTGTTTGCCGGCATCACTACCGAGGTTGCTATTTATCTTGCTACCCTTTGCCTCGTACCAGTTGTAGTAATATTGTTTAACCAGTACGAAATAATGGACGTTATCATGTTTGGCTTAGGCGCGGTAGCCATTGTTTACATCTTGTTTATTGCATTTCGCCTTGAAAAGACAGAACGACACAAATTGTTTTCCGCACTTATCCTCGTTATTTTTTCAACATTGTTTTGGGCTTTTTACGAACAGAATTCTGGTTCGTTAAACTTGTTCGCCATGAGAAATGTAGACATGCGTGTAGCAGGTGCTAACTTGCCGGCGCTATCAGTAAATAACTTTCTGCCCCCCGCCTGGGTTATTTTACTAAGCTTCTTTTTTGCCTGGTTATGGCCGGCGCTTAATAAAAAAAGAAGAGAACCTTCTACCCCCTTAAAATTTGCTTTTTCGTTTATTTTAATGGGTATCGGCTTTTATGTTTTTTATGCAGCCTGCGCTTTAAATTCAGATACAGGGTTAATCCCTTTATTTTCTTTTGCCGCCGGGTATTTTTTTATTATTTCCGGCGAGTTGTGCATCTCACCCATTGGCCTTTCAATGATTACAAAATTATCTCCTAAAAAGATGGTAGCGCTAATGATGGGGATTTGGTTTTTCGCAAGCGCAACCGGAGAGTTTCTTGCCGGAAAAATAGGATCGTTGATGAGCGTTCCGGAAGACGTAGTAAATAACCCTGTTCTTTCTCTTCCATACTATGCTACTATTTTAAACAAGATCGGCATGTACTCCATTGGGATTGGCGTTCTACTTATTTGTTTTGTTCCACTAATCAGGAAGTGGATGAGCGACGTTAAATAATTATGTGACTAACAGGCGTAACAAAGATGAAGCATTGTTGCGACGCATTTCGTTCATCTTTTGATTTTTTAATTCAGCAACTGCGTCAGCTTTTTACCTTCCTCAGATGTGGTAGAACCTTGAGCATTTTGCTGAATAAAGAGAAAAAAGCAGAAGCGTGCGACGCAACGAAAGCTGAAAGCTTGTAGAAAAGCCGGACACCAAAAAGAAACTCTACTGCTTCCAAGCCCACGCTTGTTAAATAAAGTTCAACACCGCCCGATGTTTTGATGGCAGTAAAAGTTTTCTAATTTCTAATTTAAATGAGACTTTTTAGTTGTACTAATTGTAGCCAGCTACTCTATTTCGAAAACAGCCACTGTGAACAATGCGGGCTGTCGTTAGGATTTATCTCTGAGGAATTGACATTAATGACGATTATAAAAGAAGGAGACGATACCTACCGACTACACGGGAGAGATGACAAGACCCTTTACCGTTATTGCAAAAACCACCAAAGAACCGGAATGCACATTTTATAAGCGCTTATGCAAGCACTCACCCCTGTGAAGACTGGGCAGAAACATGGGCTCACTACCTACATTTAATAGATACCTTGCTTATTCATTTGGCCTAAGCGTGCACCCTCACGTTGCCCCAACGGCAGCCTACCTAAATACCGATATTAAAGTTGACCCCTACAACCTGGCCAGCTGCGACAGTATCATAACCCAATGGCTTCCTCTTACCTTTGCCTTAAATAGTGTAAACAGAAGTACGGGGCTTCATGATCTGTACCCTTTTGTTATTCCCACGGCAGTTATAAACAAGCTGAAGTTTATACATAAAGCATGTACAAACGCTAAAAACACGATAGTTGACAGTCGTTAACTTTAATTTTTTTTATACAACCTTCCGATTTAAATACCCGGAATAGTCGGGCGCAACGGTCGAGATATTTTTATTCATTAATACAGAAGTCAAAACGAAATCAGCAGTTAATCGGTTACATGCAATAATGATGTTCCATGCAACAGCAACGCGCAGCAGGGCTTTTACATCACTATCGTGTGGCTGTGCTTCCATCGGGTCCCAAAAAAATATTATCATGTCCAGTTTACCTTCTGCAATCATAGCGCCTAACTGCTGGTCGCCACCTAATGGGCCGCTTAGTAATTTGAAGACCGGGATTTCGAGGGCTTCTTCCAATAATCTACCCGTAGTACCTGTGGCTAACAACTGATGATGACCCAGTACTCTTTTATTATATTTTGCCCAATCAAGTAAATCTGCCTTTTTATTGTCGTGGGCAACAAGGGCTATTCGCTTTACTATGTTCATACTTCTTAAAGTGTTCATAAATGTTATTTGAGTTAGAAATAATAAAAATGCCTGCTATTTTCAAGGCAGGCATTTTATTTTTATTTATCCGTTCAAATTCAAAACTTCACCAAAAACTCATTCGTTTCAACCTAAAGCATACTTGTTTTTACTGTTCGCTTTATTTTGAACAGCCTTATTAATGCTTTTACCTTAAAAGACAATTCTGTTAATGAATTATAATATTCTAAGCTATAGTTTCCTGCATATGTTGTGTACATAAATTTTTTTTTAATAGTTATATAAATCCTTACTCAATAATTGGCTAATCCTGTAGCCGTCAGACTATCCTGACGGATTTTCCAGATTCAATTATTGGTTTTACAAATTGGAGATGGCTGGCCGATACAAATACTAATTCTATGTCGGAGTCATTAATAATTAATTCTGCCTTATCTACGATTTCAGCCTGGGGATGGCTTTTTATACTTGAAGATTTTCCGCTTAAGTAGATTTTTTTCCAAAAAAAACTTTCAACCTTATTTACTTCCGTTGTCCTAAAAAACTCCTCCGACATATTACAACCGATGATGCCGGCACTTATAGTCTTTACCATACTTTTCTTTTTATTGGTTAACAATAATCAACTTCTCACATATGGCAAACACGAGATTTTCTTAATTCAAATGGTAGCTTTTTAGTTTTTAATTTTTTTTTGTTTAAACGTTCAAACGAGGCGAAGGTAAGCCTTGTTCTTAAAACTACATTAAAGTGCGTGTTAAGTAATTGTAACCATATTGAAACAACCTATAGAACTGAAATTATCAGGGTAAGATGAATCTATGTTATGTACAAGCCAAGCAATTGGTTTTCAATTTTTCATTTGCCTCCTCGTTATTACCTTCGTGCCATGCATAAAATTGTACTAATAACAGGGGTAACTTCGGGATTTGGAAAAGCTATCGCTGAAAAATTTGCATCGGGTAGTTGGAACTGTATTATTACAGGTCGTCGTGCTGATAAGCTTCATGCTATTGCTGATGAGTTGAGAGAAAAATTTTCGGTACGTGTACTAAGCCTTGTTTTTGATGTACGGCACAACGACGAGGTAAAGCAAAACCTGGGCAACCTACCAGATGAATGGAAGGACATAGATGTATTAGTTAACAATGCCGGCCTTGCTCTTGGCCGTGATACATTTGACAAAGGAAGTATTCACGATTGGGACACGATGATTGATACAAATGTAAAAGGGTTATTGTATGTAACTAAGGCCGTTGTACCATACATGATCGCAAAAAATGCGGGACATATTATCAACATTGGTTCTGTAGCGGGTAAGGAGGTATATGAAAGTGGCAATGTGTATTGCGCAAGTAAATATGCTGTAGATGCTATCAGCAAGTCTTTACGTATCGATCTTCTTTCTCACAAAATTAAAGTTACAGCACTACACCCCGGTGCTGCTGATACTGAGTTTTCTTTAGTTCGTTATAAAGGTGATGCCGATAAAGCAAAGCAGACCTATGAAGGTTTTACCCCTTTATATGCCCAGGATATCGCAGATATTGCCTGGTATTGTGTGTCACTTCCTTCACACGTCTGTATCAATGACCTTGTAGTTACCTGCACCGCACAGGCAAATGCAATTAATTTTTATAAGGAGTAATAGGACTCTGGTACCAAGACAGGTCGCACTCTAGCGATTGCCGATCCCAACCAGCTGTATTTGCTGCGGCTTCATAAGTGCTCTGCAGAAATTGTAATAGTTTTTTTTCGGGATCTGCTGATCGCCTCACAGCTTCATACGGTAATACAAATTCAGCCAGTTGCTCATTAAAGTAACCCTCACCTGGCATTATCTCTTGTTTACTGAAGTCTGCATTAGAGGGATAACAGTAGGCATAAAAAATGGCTTCCGAAACCTGTTCATTCCCAGGCCAGAAACCGCAGGAACTTAACTCATGCGAGTAAGCTTCCTGCATTACTCTTACTGGCACATTAGGAGCACCACCGGGGTGCGCAGGCGCAGGTTTACCGGAGAAACGAGTTACTGCAAGATCGAAGCTTCCCCAGAAGAAATGTACAGGACTACACTTGCCGGTGAAGCCGGCGCGAAACGTGGTAAAGACATTATGAATGTTAACAAGGACTCGCCAAAAATTGTTTACCTGGTCAGGATTGTATGAACAATGTACTTCATCCTTCTCAAAAGGTATGGCCGGATCTACTTCATTTGGCTTTGCATGAATGGTAGTTTCAATGCCTGCTGCTTCGAGGCTTTGCATTACTTCTTTATAAAAACTTGCTACAGTTCTTGCATATAGCTTTATAATTATATTCTCCTCTTTACCACTTTGTATAATAAGTTGATGATTGACAAAATCAAAATCAATCTGGAACAAACCATTACTGTATGGGATGCTGCCGGTAGTAAGCCCG
This sequence comes from Segetibacter sp., assembly GCF_025963695.1. Classification (GTDB taxonomy): domain Bacteria; phylum Bacteroidota; class Bacteroidia; order Chitinophagales; family Chitinophagaceae; genus Segetibacter. The sequence goes on from NZ_JAOQAH010000094.1 coordinate 17,858, forward strand.
GCGGGAGAAACATATAAGGTTACATGCCAGGAGTGATTGAGCCAGGGTAAATTACGAAGCCTGATTTTACCAACAATTTGTGTCCATAATTGTACGGTATAGAGTGTCTCCTTCCACTCGTTAAATTCTAACCGAGGCCATTGTTTTTTCCTAAGCATACATTCAATTTACAATCATTTTAATAATTGCAAAAAGGAATTAATAAGTTTGATTGATGCAACGGCTGAAGCCGCTGATAAGAACGATTTACCTGTGAGAGTAAGACACGACATCCCGTAGTGAATAACAAAACAGATGCCTTTTTTATATTAACAACGACTCACATTCATTCTTTTTGTGTGAAAATAATAGCATTTTTGAAAAGGTAAGGCCGTGTTATAAAATCACCCATAAACATTAAAATGAAAAAACTTACAGCTATAATATTATTGATTTTACCTGCGTTTGGATTTAGTCAAATGATTAATGACAGCACTTATAAAGCAACGTCAGGGCAGGTATTTACAAAAGGGCAACAAATAAAGATTGGATTAGGATCAAGGGATGATGGTTCCTTTAAATACATTGAACATGTAAACGCAAAAGGTGAAAAAGTGAGCTCAGACTTTGCAGCACAACCGGTAAAGCTTTGGAGTGTAAGAAAGCTAAAAAGCAAAGACACCGATGTTGTTTATGGTTTTTTTACAAATAACAAGAAAGTATATAGCATTAAACTAGATGCGGCCGTGTTAGCGAAAGAGCTGCAATAAGGTAGCTAAAAACAGCGTTTTTGCAAATGAACCAGGTGCTGAAATAATTATTAAAAGTACAAGTGAGTGACACAACAATGTTGAGCCCGGCTCTGCTTCTTGTAAAACAAAAAAAAATCCCTGTTTACGATAGACAGGGATTTTTTTGAATGAGTGTAAATCCGGCGCTATTTATCTTCCGGCTCGTATAATATCCGCAAAGACACCAGAGGCTGTTACCTCGGCCCCGGCACCCGCACCTTTTACAACCAATGGCTGTTCAACGTAGCGATTGGTATAAAACAGCACAACGTTGTCTTTCCCGTACAGGTGATATAAATCGTGCTGCGGCGGGATCTGTTGTAAACCAACAGAGGCCTTACCATTGTTATACGACGCTACAAACTTTAACTTGTTACCGGCATTGTTGGCCTCTTGGTACAAGCCGGCAAAATGTGTTTCGTGTTTTTTCATTTCGGCATAAAAATCTGCCACACTTCCCTGCATGCAGGAGGGCGGCATAAAAGATTTGTTGGTTATATCTTCCATTTCTAATTGTTCCCCTGCCTCCCTGGCCAAAATCATAATCTTGCGCATTACATCTGTACCACTTAAATCCAGCCGGGGATCAGGTTCGGTGTATCCCTCGTCTTGCGCGTCCTGAACTACTTCTGCAAAAGTTTTCGAACCATCGTAATTATTAAATACATAATTCAGCGTACCGCTTAAAACCGCTTCAATACGGTTTATCTGATCGCCGCTTCTTAACAGGTCGTTTAAGGTTCCGATTACGGGTAGGCCTGCACCAACGTTTGTCTCAAAGAAAAATTGCGCATTGTACTCCTTGGCCAGATCCTTCAATTTTCTATAGTATTCATACGGGGCGGAACAAGCAATTTTATTGCAGGCAACAATAGATACGCTGCGTTGTAAAAGAGTATCGTAAGAATGAGCAATTTCGTCATTAGCAGTTACGTCTGCAAAGACGGAGTTTCGAAGGTTTTTCGAGTGGATGGTTTCAATGAATTCCCTGATATTCATTTGCACGCCTTGTTGCAGCTGTTCTTTCCAGTTCAACAGGTCAACCCCTTCATCAATAAACACCATTTTCTTGCTGTTTGCTATACCAACTACTTTTATCTGCATCCTCAGGTGCTCCTGCAAATAGGCCTGCTGTTGATATATTTGGGCAAGCAGTTTGCTTCCAACATTTCCGACTCCTGTTACAAATAAGTGAAGTTGTTTGTAGCTGGTTTCAAAGAATTCTTCGTGTAAAACGTTAATCGCCTTTTTTACATCGTTTCTCGAAATAACCGTTGAAATATTTCTTTCTGAAGATCCTTGTGCGATAGCGCGTACATTAACTCCATTACGACCTAATGCGCCAAACATTTTACCGCTGATACCAGTGTGATTTTTCATATTGTCACCGACCAAAGCAATAATTGACAATCCCGTTTCTATAGACAGTGGCTCAACTTTTCCGGTTTCAATTTCATGTGAAAAAGTGCTGTCGATAGCCTGTTTGGCCCGAGACGAATTTTGCTGATCGATGCCTACACAAATAGAATGTTCAGACGATCCCTGGGTGATGAGAATAACATTAATCTTTTCCTGTGCAAGTGCCTCAAATAATCTTTTTGAGAAACCCGGTATACCTACCATACCGCTTCCTTCGAGACTTAGCAACACGATTTCGTTTACGCTTGAAATGCCCCTTATGTTTTTGCCATTGCTGCTACGGTTGCTTTCAATAAGCGTTCCTTCATCAGCAGGAGCAAATGTGTTTTTTATGCAAACCGGGATTTCCTTTTTCATCACAGGCTGAATGGTAGGAGGATAAATAACCTTGGCTCCAAAGTGAGACAACTCCATCGCTTCCTGGTAAGAAATACGAGGAATAGCTTTAGCAGTCGGAACAAGCCTGGGATCAGCAGTCATCATGCCCGATACATCTGTCCATATCTCAAGCATTTTTGCGTCTACAGCAGCAGCAATAATAGCAGATGTATAATCAGAGCCCCCTCTGCCTAATGTGGTAGTTTTACGATTTTCGTCAAAAGCGATAAAGCCCGGAAGTACAGTTACAATATGATTGCTCTCTTTAAAATAAGCAGCAATCAATTCGTTCGAAGCTGAAAAATTTACCGTTGCATTTGTGTGATTATTATTGGTTCTTATCAGTTCCCTCGCATCTTTCCATTCAACATCCAGGTTTAACGATGCAAGCCTTGCCACAATAATGTGCGATGACAGCAACTCTCCATAACTCACAATTCTATCTTTGGTTGCGGCAGATAATTCCTTCAATAAAAATATTCCGTTACAAATATCCTCCAGTTCGTTGCACTGTGTCTTTACATGACTTAGTATGCGGCTTTGCTGAATGACCGGCACAAGCGCTTTCACTGTTTCCATGTGTCTTGCTTCGGCAACGTGTAATTTATCTTTATACCCCTCGTCGCCCATCGAAGCAAGTGCTCCACATTCCAATAGCAGATCTGTCATTCCCCCCAGTGCTGATACAACAACAATTGTTTTCTCTTCTGTTGACTTTTGCTGTATTATGGTTACAACTTTTTCGATGTTTTCTGCATTTGCTACAGAACTGCCACCAAATTTCAATACTTGCATCAAGATTGTTTTTAAAATAAATAATTTGTAAGTGAAGTAAACCCAGGGGGCTTAATTACAGCTGAAGGCCCTGTGTTAATATGATAACGTACGACCCCTAAAGGGTTTGGGTAATAATAGTTATAACAGGTAAAAGACATAATGAAATACCTGGCGGTTTTGGAGAAATAATTTGAACTTCTAGGTGCATTAAAACATTCTATTTTCGGCGTAAGATAGTAAAAAACTATTTCTTGTTTTTTTTGGGCAATAGTAACACTGTTTAAGCATCGTTGTGTCACTCACTTGTACTTGCATGTCTTCATTCAACAATTCATACTCACAATCCGCTTGTTTATTGGTATAACCTTATCAGTACAACTTACCTTTTAAATCGGGCCACGCTTGCAATAACGGCGATTAATGTTTAAGTTAACCAGACGATTTAAAATGCCACTTACAAGAAAATCAATTATATGAGTACCGATGCCATTGAAGTGCAAAAAATCAAGTTTGATAATGGCAACAGCGCGCTCGTTGTTTTGCCAGGCAGTGATACAACCACTGCAGATATAGTTACCAAATTTGAAAACATCATCCCTTTCAAAAAAGTCATCCTGATTTTAGGAGGAGCAGATGAGCTGGAGGTAAGTGAGTCTAATAAGGTTGCCCAATTGTTTGGACTTGGAATAGCCAGGGCAGCAGTGGAGGCTTCTGCAGTTATCATCGATTCAGGATCAGACAAAGGTATAATAGCCATGATGGGCGAAGGTGTGGCCGCACGTGGATATAAAACATCTTTGATAGGAGTTGCTCCTAAAGGTATCGTAAAAGACGTAAATGGCACCCCGGACTGGTCGGTGCTAGAGTCGAACCACTCGCATTTCATCCTTGTTGAAGGAGAAAAGAGAGGCAGTGAAACTTCAACAATGTTTAAGGTGGCTCAAGAGCTTTCGACCCCAAAAACGCAGGAAGAGATAAATAATAAAAAACACAGTTCGGCAAAAACAAAGAGCAATAAAGTTCCTGCCATTGCAGTATTGTTAGCCGGAGGACCAATTGCCAGGAAGGAAGTGTTGCGCGCCGTTCGTCAAAATCTTCCTGTTATAATTATTAAAGGAAGTGGAGGATTTGCAGACGAAATTGTTGCGGCATATGAAAGAAAGGACCCTTTAAAAGAAGAGCCTGTAATCGCCGAAATTATTGCAGACGGCGAATTACACTTTCATGATTTGTCTATTCCGGTTAAAGGCATTGAACGACTTATTATCCGCGAACTTGGTATTGACAATGTATTGATGCAGGCGTGGGAAACTTTTGCCTTTTATGATCATAATGCCAATCTGCAACAAAAGAAGTTCAACAATATGCAGCTGAGCATTTTGTTCTTTGGAGTGTTCAGTACATTCCTCGTAATATACCAGCAAGTATTTGCTCCGCAGGATACCGGCACAGCAAGCAACCTGGTTTCTGCAGACGAATTGTGGAAGAGAGGATCGTATTTCTGGTGGGGCCTGCATTACTTCTTAATTTTTATCCCAATCTTACTTACTGTATTGGTTACTGCGGCCAACCGCTTTAAGCAAGGGTCTAAGTCGCTGCTGCTTCGGGCAGGGGCAGAGTCTATAAAACGTGAAATTTTTCGATATCGCACCAGGTCAATGTACTACAATCGAAAGCCCGAACAACAGCTTGCGCAACGCATTGAAGACATTACGAGAAGAACTATGCGAACCGAGGTCAACTCCTCATCGCTAAAGCCTTATAACAGGGACGAAAAAGACAAGACGTTGCCTTCAGAAATATTCTCCGGAGAGGGAGATGCTAAAGATGACGGTTTCAGCTATCTCGTTCCCGACCGCTACATTGATATCCGGCTAACAGACCAGGCCGAGTTCTACAGAAAAAGGTCGATAAAGCTTGAAAGGCAGCTAAACCTACTGTATTGGCTTACTTTTATTATAGGCGGCCTCGGAAGTTTTCTTGCAGCGATTGGCCTTGAAGTATGGATTGCTGTGACTACAGCATTAGTAGCTGCATTTGTAACATACCTTGGATATACGCAAACAGAGCGAACGTTAATGAAGTATAACCAGTCGTCAACCGACCTTTCAAATGTAAAAGGCTGGTGGAACGCTTTATCCGCTGAAGAACAGGCCGCGCAAAAAAATATCGATTCGCTTGTTGATCACACCGAACAGGTGCTGCAGAGCGAGCTGGATGGTTGGATACAACAAATGCAAAACGCACTGGCAGAATTAAGAGACAATCAGAAGAAATACGACAAAACAGGTAAAGAAGAGGATGCGACAAAAGAATTAGCAGAGGGCCAATTGAGCAAAAGCGCTGCCACTCCTGTCAATCCAATTGCGAAGGAAGAAGTGACACCTGCAAAAACCGAGGACCAGACAGGAAAATCGAATATTGTTCTAAACGCAGAAATTGAAGAAAACAAGCAACCCCTGGAGACAGAGATTGGAAAAACGGTCGTTTCTGCTGACGGAAGCGTGAATGAAAATGAAGAGGCCGATACCGTGGACACTATGGTTGAAGAGGCTGACACTATAAACACTGAAGTTGAAGAAGATGAAGGGTCAGAAATACAAAAAGAAAAGTCTGAAACGGTTGAACCGGTTTAGATTTATCAAAATATCTTTTTGTTTCTTTCCATTATAAAAGATGCAACCAAAACACCGGCAGCCCTTGCCGGTGTTTTTACTTTTAACACCTCACCGTATTTTTTCTAAAGACAAATTTGTCTTCACTCCTATCTAATCGTTTAAAAGTTTGCTGTACAGATTTTCGATTTTTAGAGATACAATTCAAAAATTACTATGACCTTTACTTCTACTATCAATGAAATTAAAACCCAAGACCAGGAGTCCCTATGCCAGATGAAAAGGATTGGAAACAAAGAATCGAAAATCTGGAAACAGATAAAATAAAATTTGCGGTAACAGATATAGATGGGGTTTTAAGAGGCAAAATCATTAGCAAAGCAAAGCTGCTGAAAGGATTAGAGGAAGGATTGGGTTTTTGCAACGTGGTTTTCGGTTGGGATATAAACGATGCTGTTTATGATAATACAAGTGTGAGTGGCTGGCACACGGGTTACCCAGACTCAATAGCATCTATAGATGTTGATACTTACCGCACCATTCCCTGGAATGATAATATTCCTTTTTTTCTTGCTGATTTCCGTAACTCTAAACATGTTAGCGCTGCCTGTCCACGTACACTGCTAAAACGGGTTCGGCAACAATGCATTGATAAAGGCTTTAACCCCCAGTTTGCAAAAGAATTTGAATGGTTCAATTTTAAAGAAACTTCTCAAACCCTTAAAGACAAAAACTATTTCAACCCACAGCCGTTTACTACAGGCATGTTCGGTTATTCTATACTTCGTTTATCACAGAACAAAGCATTCTACAACGATCTTTTCGACCTACTTAAGCAATTCAATATTCCAATTGAAGGTTTGCACACCGAAACCGGCGATGGGGTATGTGAAGCTGCAATTGATTATACCGATATTCTTGAAGCAGCAGACCGGGCAGTGTTGTTAAAATCTTCGGTTAAAGAAATTGCCTCAAGTCATCATCTAATGGCTTGTTTTATGGCTAAGTGGAGTAGTGAATTTCCTGGCTGTAGCGGGCATATTCACCAAAGCTTGTGGGACGCAGAAAAGAATACAAACATGTTTTATGAGGAGAATGAGGAAAACAAGATGAGCAAATTGCTTAAGCAATATATAGCAGGTCAGTTGTATTGTCTGCCTCATATTTTGCCCATGTATGCACCTACGGTAAATAGTTATAAAAGATATGTTGAAGGTGCCTGGGCTTCCACATCGGTCAGTTGGGGAATCGAGAACAGGACTACCGCTTTGCGTGTCATCAACCATAGCCACAACTCAATGCGGCTTGAAACAAGAGTGCCGGGTGCTGATGCAAATCCATATCTTTCGCTTGCGGCAAGTCTGGCATCGGGCCTATATGGAATTGAAAACAACCTTTCACTTGATATTGTGCCGACAAAAGGAAATGAATACGCGAATCAATCAAACCACAAATTTCCCAAAACATTAAAAGAAGCCACAGATGCAATGAAAGCATCAGATATCGCAACCAAATTATTCGGAGCAGGCTTCGTTGACCATTTTACAAAAACAAGAGAATGGGAATGGAAACAGTTTACACAAAAGGTTACCGATTGGGAATTGAAGCGTTACTTTGAAATTATTTAAAACCCAAACCTTAAAGGGAGAAGAGAGAACAACAGTTGATGTGGACGAGACAACGTTTGAGTATATTCTAAAGTACTCATCTTCCTTCTCCTGTATTAGAAGGAAGATGAGGTATCACAATTATTTACTGATATGCCTTTTATAGATTTTACTGCCATAATTGAAGAAGCGTGGAAAGCGTATGACAGCACACGCGAAATAATTCGGATAGTTGACATAAGCGCCAAAGTATCTACCAATCATGTGTACAGGGTAACTTTTACCGATGGTAATTTTATCATTGCTAAAATGTCTTACTTCGGCATGTTTGAACATTTTGTTGAAGATCATAGCATCATAGACACTTTGTCTAACAACCTGCCAGCCCCATTTGAAAATTTTCTCGCCCGCGCCCTTGCAAAAGGAAAAAACTTGTTTGTTTATCGTTATAAGAATGAGATTTTAGACGCCTGGGTAGTTTTTTACAGGCCAATCGCAATTAAGAAAAGATTGCCGAAGCGATTGGACGAAAGCCAGATTATAAAACTGGCTGTACAGCTGGCACTGTTTCATAAGGCTTGTCATAATACCCGCAATACGCTTCCGCCGTCTTCTAAAACGCTGAAGACCGACATTGACCATTTGTTGCAGATTATTGAAACGGAAGAGGGCCGGTTTGAACACCGCATGCACCTGGACGAAATTAAAGAGCAGTCAGAAATATTTTTCGAAAATACCAACATACTCAAATCGCCTGATTTTGATAAAATTCCAGTTTTTGTTGACTGGAACATCGGCAACTTTTCTGTTACATCTTCCCTCCGGTTATTTTCCCGTTGGGATTATGATTGGTTTAGAATGGGATCGCGCATGCTTGACTTTTATTTTTTAAGTCGCGTTGTTTCTAATGTGGGTGATCGCACAGCTTTTAGTTATTATATAGGCCCTTTAATGGAAGAACGCTTTTTAATTTTCCTTAAAGCATACCACCAGGTCTACCCACTGAAAGAAGCAGAAATCCGGTTTTTAAAGGAAGCTTACCGCTTCTTTATTTTAAACTACGTTATCAAAGACGGCCGTTTCTTTTTTCACGAATTATTTGCAATTAAACTACAGAAAGAAGCTTACGAAATTTACCTGCCTTCTGTTGAAAAAGAATTTAATGCAGACATTATTTTAAAAGCTTTAAATATCTAACCAACTAACCCATGGAAATACAACCGTTTTTGCCCCTTGCTGAAAAATTCAGAGCCGTCTTTTTAGACTCTTATGGCGTTTTAAAAAATTACAAAGGATTAATTGATGGTGTACAGAATACAATTGTGAAGTTGAGAGAAAAAGGCATTGCAATCCGAATACTTACCAACGACGCGTCGCGAAGCCAGGAGCAACAAATTCAGAGTTTTGCAAAACAGGGGTTACATGGTTTTGAAACCCACGAAGTAATTACATCGGGAATGATGGCGAAGCACTTTTTGCAGCATAAAGTAACCGAAGGAAAAATCGCATATCTAGGTACAGAAAATTCTGCTCACTATATTCTTCAATCAGGTTTGGAGCATATCGCCGTTAAAGATGTTGACCTTAACGATGTCAGAGACATTTCCGCTTTTGTCTTTTTAGATGACGAGGGATTTGATTGGAATACAGAAATTAATAAGACTGTAAACCTGCTACGACGCAAAAACATACCAATTATTGTTGCTAATTCCGACAAATTGTACCCGGTTTCTAAAAACGATGTAGCAGTTGCCACCGGCGGTATTGCCCGCCTGGTTGAGAGTATGCTGAATAAAAAGTTTATTCATTTTGGCAAACCTGACACGCAAATGTTCACCTATACTTACAATAGGTTAAAGCAACGGTTAGGACCATTTACCAAGAAAGAAATTTTAATGGTAGGCGATAATTTGAACACCGACATTTTAGGCGGTAACAAGTTTGGCATTAAAACTACTCTTGTCCTTTCTGGAAATACCAGCGAAGAAAATGCACAACAACAAATTAATGCTTCAGGCATTATTCCTGATTTTATTTGCCGGTCTATTATTGACTAGCAGTAGTTACACTACCTAAAGGCTAATACAATTTTTCGGTCGCCATCTTTTTGTCATTCCCCAACATTGTTGTGTCACTCACTTCTACTTATAAGTTTCCATTCAGCCCGCCTTCCTTTCGCCGTTTGTGTAATAATGCTAAAAAAACAGGTAGAAAGCAGAGCAATATTGAATGAAGAATTTAGAGAACTGCAATAAATTACGATATATATTACAATTTACAATATACGTTTAAGTTATTCACCTTAATCGAAAATTAAGGTCAGTAATTGTAAAAAAAAATCCTTTTTCTTTTATTTTAATTAAATTTGCCTCAGTATCGTTTAAAAATTTAAAATTTATAACTTAAATTGTTTATGTCGTTAGTAAAACTCGAGTACATCTGGCTTGACGGTTATAAGCCCACCCAAAGCCTTCGAAGCAAAACTAAGATCGAAAAAGATTTTAGTGGTAAGCTTGAAGATTTGCCAAACTGGTCTTTTGATGGTTCTTCTACTGAACAGGCACCAGGTGGTTCTTCTGATTGCGTATTGAAACCCGTTTATGTTGTAAAAGACCCGCAGCGGAAAAATGCCTTCCTGGTTATGTGTGAAGTTTTATCTGCAGGTGGAGTTCCTCACCCAAGCAATGGTCGTGCGCTTATACAAGATGACGATAATGATTTTTGGTTTGGATTTGAGCAAGAATATTTCTTGTGGAACCGCGATACTAACAGACCTCTTGGCTTTCCTGTTGGTGGCTACCCTGCTCCTCAAGGGCCTTATTACTGCTCTGTAGGCGCTAACAATTCTTATGGAAGACATATTGTTGAAGAACACCTGGATGCTTGTATTGAAGCCGGTTTAAATGTAGAAGGCATCAATGCTGAAGTAGCTGCGGGCCAGTGGGAGTTTCAAATATTTGCAAAGGGTGCAAAACAAGCGGGTGACGAAATTTGGATCGCACGATACCTACTTGAAAGAATAGGTGAGAAATACGGAGTATCAATTAATTGGCATTGTAAACCACTAGGCGCTTTAGACTGGAACGGGTCTGGCATGCATGCAAACTTCTCAAACGATGTTTTAAGAACTTGCGGCAGCAAAGAAACTTACGAAAAAATATGTGAGGCTTTCCGTCCTGTTGTGAAAGAGCACATTGATGTTTACGGAGCCGATAATCATCTACGCCTTACCGGCAAGCACGAAACTGCTTCCATTCTCGATTTCTCTTACGGTATTTCTGACCGTGGAGCATCCATCCGTATACCTTTAGCCACCGTAGAAAGAGGTTGGAAAGGATACCTGGAAGATCGTCGTCCTAACTCAGCGGCAGATCCTTATAAAGTAGCTGCTGTAATTATCAAAACAGTTAAGTCTGCTGTTATTTAGTTATCAATTATAATTTCAGCTATTTTAATAATTAAGAGGTTGCCTTACGGCGACCTCTTTTTGCTTCTACCAATTGACCCATTGTAAGAAACGACATAAAAAAAATACACCGCAATATTACTTTCCCGAACTTTCGACACTATCTCATGATCACCCGATAAAAATTTTAGACTCCATTACGATTACAAACTATAACCCTTCATCAACATAGAAGGTTAGTTTGTTCTTTAGTCATGATGAAACATTAAGAGCAATAATACTCTTAACGTTTCAAATAATGAGTTTCTGAAAGGATCGTAGGAAAGAAGAAATCCTAAATGATGCTTAAAAACTGTATACAGCAGCTAACAAGAAACTTGAAGTGCCTTTAGAGGCAGATCCATTGCTTTTAGTAAAAATGCTTCTGGAAGCATTATCTAGTCTGAATTCAGGAATAATTCTGAAATTGTCTAATTTGATATTTCCCGAAAGTGTAGAAGCAAAAATATTTGCTCCACCACCGATTGTTTTTAAACCGTATTTTTCGTCGCTAAAATATTCATTTCTCAGGGTAAGGCCGAAAACCGTAGTTGGGTCATAATTAAGGTAAAGAGCAGAACCCCACCATTTTTTACTTAGTCTTGCGTCTTCGTCCTTTACGGTTTGAATCGTTCCATTATAACCAACACTAAATTTAGGGCTAACAGTACCTGTGACAACCAAGTCAAACTGGTTCAGTTTTGACGCTCCCGGCATTGATCTTTTTGCTCCTGAATATCCCTGATAGTTTAAATAAGCCCTTAATTTGTCGTTTTTAGTACCGGTGCTAAATTGGGCTATCAGCGTTTTTGTATTTGATGTGGTAGTGGTATAGTCGGTTGGATTGGCAAGACCAATCATAAAACCTGTTTTGCCAAATGTAAAATCGGTCCTAAGCCCGGTATGAAAGAATGGACCGTTTGTGAACATGTACGACATGCTATAGTTTTTGTTGCCTACAGCATCTACGAGTTCGTAGCCAACATGAGTTGCCCATTTACCCATTGTAAATTTTACATGCGAAGAAGGAGCATAAGTAACAAAAGCCTGCTTTATAACCTGTAGCGTTCGGGTGTCATTGTAAGAAAACTCTTCTGCTCTTCTGCCAAAACCCAGGTCGGCCACGAACCCGACTTTACCTACAGTATGTTCAGCTTTTATTGAAGCCATACCTAACTCGAACGAATTTTGGCTATTGGTAAAGCTTGTGTAATTATTGAAAGCTGCCACTTTCGGCTCGTTGAAGTTAAACCGGTAATAGCCATCGACAGAAGCGGACCATTTAAATGCTGAGACTTTTACAGAATCTTGGGAGTAGCCACCCGTAACCGAGGCCAAAGTAAGGCTCGTTAGCAAAAATTTTTGTAACATTGTTTTGGTTTTTAGTATTAAAGAAGGGTACGGCTTAAAAGCTTTTGGCGAAGCTTTTAGTAAAGCCGTACCTTATTTTACATTAATCTCACGTGCTTACTATGCATTATCATCTTTTTAAGAAGGTAAACATCTTTTTTGTTGCATCTGTTGCTAAACGTACAAGTGTGCGACGCAACAGTGACCTGTAGAAGTAATACTGCCCGGTCCCATAAAAACTCTATCTATTTCAAGTTCAAGGCAGAAGAAATTATTCCTGTACCATTTCCTCTTTCAATATACCATTATCGTGTACCAGCAAAGTGCCCTGCATGTATTTTTCATCATGTTGGCTAGCATCAAGGCCTAACTCTTCCTCTTCTGAACTAACTCTCATGGGGAGTACGAAATTTATGAACTTGAAAATTGCATAAGAAACGATGAAACTGTAAGCAACAACAATTACCAGCGCTTTTAACTGCGTAAATAAGAATGCGGCGTTTCCGTATAACAGTCCGTTAGCACCTGCGCTATTAACAGTGGTGGTAGCGAAAATACCTGTCATTACCATACCAACCATTCCACCTACACCATGGCAGGGAAAAACATCTAATGTATCGTCTAAGCGCGATTTCTGCTTGTAATAAACGGCGATGTTTGAAATAATGGCGGCGAAAAACCCGATAAAGATACTTTGAGGAATGGCAACATAACCTGCGCCGGGAGTAATGGCAACAAGGCCTACAACTGCACCAATACAGAAACCAAGTACTGAAGGCTTTTTACCACGAAGGGCATCAAAAAACATCCATGAGAGACCTGCAGCGGCAGCAGCTGTATTGGTTGTAGCAAAGGCAGAAACAGCAAGGGAATTTGCACCCAAAGCTGAACCCGCATTAAAACCAAACCATCCAAACCAAAGCAAACCAGTACCAATTAAAACATAAGGAATATTAGCAGGTGGAATTTCTTTGTGATCAAGGTGAACCTGGCGACGCTTTAAAACCAAAGCACCAGCTAATGCCGCACAACCAGCAGAAATATGAACCACCGTTCCGCCGGCGAAATCAAGAACACCCATTTTAAAGAGAAATCCTTCAGGGTGCCACGTCCAATGAGCTATTGGAGCATACACTAACAAGCTGAAAAGAGCGATAAATAAAATGTAAGAAGTAAATTTTATTCTTTCTGCAACTGCACCAACCACCAAACCAGGAGTGATAATAGCGAACATCAATTGAAACAGAGAAAAAAGGAGAAAAGGAATAGTTGGAGCTAAAGACCAGGGAGCACCAGAAGCGACACCTTTGAAAAAGAAGAAAGTAGTTGGGTTACCAATGAAACCTCCAACAGTATCACCGAAACAAAGGCTAAATCCTACTACCACCCATAGAATACTTACTACTCCGGCTGCAGCTATACTCTTCATCATTGTGGACAATACATTTTTACGATGCACCATTCCACCATAAAAAAAGGCCAGGGCCGGCGTCATAATGAAAACCATGCAGGTTGCTACAATTATCCATGCAATGTCTGCACTGTTGTATTTTCCTCCATCAGCAAAGCTGGGAAGAGAAGGGATAAAGATTGCCCCTATAGCAACTAAAGATAAAAGCAGAAAAGGTGTAACTTTTTTTAATGTGTTTGATTGCATATAGAAAAACAGTTTTTTTGATGAAATAATTTAAATTCCTTCATTCATTCAGTAAAATAATGCAAAAAAAACGAAAAAGTAACCCACAGCGTCTTATTTTTTAGTATTATGCCTTAAAATATCATATATATTTTTAAACATAATATAATTCCGGACTTGAAGTAATATAAAAAGGAGCAGTTTTATGGCTGCTCCTTTTTCTTATTTACATTTTATCTATCTTCTTACCCTTCTTCCTTAGCTTCCAGCAAGAAATTCATCCACTTTTGCTGCACACTCCCGGCCCTCTGCTATCGCCCAAACAACTAAAGATTGTCCACGTCTCATGTCTCCGGCTGAAAATACTTTTTGAATGTTAGTCTGATACATCTTTTCGTTTGCCTTTACATTTCCCCTTTCATCTAATTCAACACCCAATTCACTAATTAAACCTGCATGTTGAGGATGTAAAAAGCCCATGGCTAGCAGTGCCAATTCGCATGGAATTTCTCTCTCGCTTCCTGCTATCTCTACAAATTGAGCTGGCCTTCCGTCTGGTGTTAATTTCCATTCAAGGTCAACTATTTTCAATGCTTTTAAGTTGCCATTTTCGTCACCAATAAATTCCTTGGTCGAAACTGCCCATTGACGCGCTGCCCCCTCTTCATGTGAAGATGTCGTTTTTAAAACCATTGGATAAGTTGGCCATGGCATAAAAGGAGTTCTTGAAGCCGGTGGCATCGGCATTAATTCAAACTGGGTAACTGAATTGGCTCCGTGACGATTAGAAGTACCAACGCAATCACTTCCTGTATCTCCGCCGCCTATTACAACTACATTTTTTTCGGTGGCGATCAACTCATTTATAGCTGGCTTATTGCTAACTCTTTTATTTTGTTGCTTTAAGAAGTCCATTGCAAAAGCAACCCCATTTAAATCTCTTCCAGGAATTTTTAAATCTCTTGGAATTGTAGATCCACCCGCTAAAACAATTGCATGATTATTTCTCAAAAGGTCGTTCATGCTAATGTTTACACCTACTTCGGCATTACACTTAAACGTTACGCCTTCTTCTTCCATTATCTTCAAACGTCTTTCCACAACCCATTTTTCCAACTTAAAATCGGGTATGCCGTAACGTAGCAAACCTCCAGGGCTATCGTCTCTTTCGTAAACTGTAACGGTATGACCAGCATAGTTCAACTGCGCCGCAGCCGCTAAACCTGCAGGACCTGAACCAACAACCGCTACTTTTTTGCCAGTTCTCACAATTCCTTTAAACGGCTGCACATAGCCTTTTTGAAAAGCAATTTCAATTACATGCTTTTCTATTTCTTCAATTGTAACTGCCGGCTGATTTATACCTAATACACATGAACTCTCGCAGGGTGCCGGACAAATTCTACCGGTAAATTCAGGAAAGTTATTGGTGGCAGAAAGAATTTCATATGCCTCTTTCCAGCTTTTGCGGTAGATAGCATCATTAAAATCAGGAATCAAATTACCGACCGGACATCCATTGTGACAAAATGGAATGCCGCAATCCATACAACGGGCTGCCTGGTTGTTTAGCCTCTCCTCCTCATATAAGTGAACGAATTCATCATAATCGTGCAACCTTTCTTCCACCGGCCTTTTCTTCGGAAGCTCTCTTGTGAACTCTAAAAATCCTGTTGGCTTTCCCATATCTTTTATTTACTGATATATTTTTTTGTAGCGAACATTTCAACTTGCTTCAGCTTTTCTTGCGTCGCACCCTTGTACGTTTGAAGCGTTAATCGTCAACTTTTCGTTAATCGCTGGTTTGTCGTAATCTGAACTTTTCTTCTTAATCCCTGGTTTAGTATCGCTAGTCGCTAGGGCAAACCTCTTAAGCGGTACTTTTCGGCGATTAACGTTTCCTTCGATTTACGTCTCCCTTAAACATTATTGTTTTCTACTTTTTCAACTTGCTTGTGTTGTGCATCTGCAAGTGCTTTTTTATAATCTTTCGGAAACACTTTAACAAAGTTCTTTAACTGATTTTCAAAGTCATCTAATACAAAGCGCGCCACCCTGCTATTCGTGTATTTCAGATGATTGTAGATCATTTCCTTTAGTTCTGAGTAATCCTCTTCGGTTACGGCATCAAGGTCTACCATTTCTTTGTTGCAAAGCGTTGAGAAGGTTCCTTTCACGTCATAGATATAGGCAATACCGCCACTCATACCGGCTGCAAAGTTTCTACCTGTATCTCCTAACACCACTACGCGTCCACCGGTCATGTACTCGCATCCATGGTCGCCTACACCTTCAACAACTGCATGAACACCCGAGTTTCTAACCCCAAATCTCTCACCGGCTTTCCCCCTAATGTATGCAGTGCCCGAAGTCGCACCATAAAAAGCTACGTTTCCGATGATGATGTTGTCTTCAGGAATAAAGTTGGCCTGAGCAGAAGGGTAAACAACCAGTTTAGCTCCTGACAAACCTTTTCCGAAGTGGTCATTTGCGTCGCCTTCAAGTTCAAGTGTAACTCCATTTGCATTAAATGCACCGAAGCTTTGGCCGGCAGTCCCTGTAAACTTGAAGTGAATACTATCTTCAGGAAGGCCTTTTGATTGATAGATCTTTGATATCTCGTTAGAAACTATGGTTCCAACTGTACGATCAGTATTTCTTATTTTATAAGAAGAAAACACTTTTTGACCATTCTGCAATGCAGGCTGTGCCGCTTCCAATAACTTCCAATCTAATAAATCCTGCATTCCATGATCCTGCTCTTCCTGGTTGAACAAACCTGTTTCGGCACTAGCAGGTTCTTTGTACAAAATCTTCGACAAATCCAGTTTCCCGTATTTCCAATGCTTCACGTCGGACTTTTGCTCAAGGCAATCTACCTGGCCTACCATTTCTTCGATAGTTCTAAAGCCTAGCTCAGCCATAATCTCTCTCAATTCCTGCGTCATGAACTTGAAAAAATTAACAACGTGCTCAGCATCGCCGGTAAAGCGTTTTCTCAATTCCGGATCTTGTGTCGCAACACCTACCGGGCAGGTATTTAAATGGCATTTACGCATCATAATGCAACCTTCAACAATCAGTGCTGCTGTTGCAACACCCCACTCTTCAGCACCTAACAATGTGGCAATCGCTATATCTCTACCAGTTTTTAATTGACCGTCGGTTTGTACTACTACACGGCTGCGCAATTTATTTTTTACCAGTGTTTGATGGGTTTCTGCCAATCCAAGTTCCCAAGGCAGACCGGCATGTTTGATTGAAGTAACCGGCGAGGCCCCTGTTCCTCCATCGTGACCAGAAATCAAAACTGCATCGGCTTTTGCTTTAACCACACCTGCGGCTATAGTACCAACTCCGGCTTTTGAAACCAGTTTTACACTTATTCTTGCAGCCCTGTTTGCATTCTTTAAATCGAATATTAATTGAGCAAGATCTTCAATTG
>NZ_JAOQAH010000056.1 GCF_025963695.1 Segetibacter sp.
TTCCGACAATTTCCTGTCCAACTAAACCTTGCCGAATTTCAGATTGTTCGTTGTTTGTTTTGTTAAACCAAGTTTTAAAATGTTCTTTTTGACTTTCAAGCGTGTTCATAAAAAATTGCAGGCAACGCGTAAATTTATGCATATTCTCCGCAACTTTTAAATATTGCTTTTTTTGATTCTTAACTTGTTACAGTACGTAACTTTTAAATTGTCGTTGCGGCAAGCAATCCCCGCGCTCTGTTCACATCGGCACAACCGGCAGTTTAATAAACGTACCATACGTCCCCAAAAAAAAGCTTGCACAAATAATGTAAAAGTACAAGAGTGTGACACAACGATGTCGCCATAAAATACAACTGCTCGTTCAATAAAATTACTTCAACGCATTCTTAATCACGGGCGCTAATAGTTCCGACCACTTGGCGTATTGTTTACCGGAAGGGTGGAGGCCATCATTTGCAACAAGGGCGGGATCGGTGGTGGCTTGGCGGGAAGCGGGAGTAATATCTATGTATGCGACGTTACTTGCCAGTGCAATTTGTTTATTGATGGCATTAAACTGGTCGATCTGTTGGCTGACCCTTGCCTTGTCTAACTCGGGTACATAAGGGGTAGCGCTATAGTCGGGGATAGATAAAACGAATACTCTTGAAGGGCGGTTGGCAGCAAAGGCAATAGACGCATTGAGCAATGTAGTAAAACGGGTACGATAGCCGGCTGTATCCATGTGCTGGTACTGGTCGTTTACGCCGACCAGTAACGTTACAATATCAAAGTTTTTAGAAGGATTTTGCGTGTTAATCGCATCGATAAGGTTAGCAGTGGTCCAGCCCGTGGTAGCAATATATACGGGTGTTTGTACAGTAATATTGTGGCTGGCAAGCTGCCTGGCCGTTTGTGCAGAAAAACGCTCACTCTCCTGTACGCTTTGGCCAATGGTATACGAGTCGCCAAGGGCAAGATATTTTAATCGTGTAAGACCCGTTGAATCGTGGGGCGTAGTATTGGCGGGGGAGCGGTTTATCATATTTTCTTTTTCACACGCAAAGCAAGCAAAAATGGCCAAAAATAAAGAAATTGCTGTGGCCGTTTTGTGGAGGCGCTTTTGCATAATGGGCTAATTAAAAGAGTATATACGTGTAGTACTTGTTAAATGTTTTTATGTAATATAAAAAGTTCAAGCCTTACTTTTGTAACCGCTTAAAAAAAACTAAACAACAAAACCATGGCGGAAAAAATTAAAGTAGCCAACCCGGTCGTCGAACTGGATGGCGATGAAATGACACGGATCATCTGGAGGTTTATTAAAGATAAACTGATACTGCCTTACCTCGATCTGGATATTAAATATTATGACCTTGGTGTGGAGTATCGGGATGAGACGAACGACCAGGTAACTGTTGATGCTGCAAATGCCATTAAGCAATATGGTGTGGGCATTAAGTGCGCAACAATTACTCCCGACGAACAACGTGTGGAAGAGTTTGGTTTAAAACAAATGTGGAAATCCCCTAACGGAACTATCCGTAACATTCTTGACGGAACTGTGTTTCGCGAGCCAATTGTTATGAGCAATGTTCCCCGCCTGGTTCCTAACTGGACTGCACCAATTTGTATCGGTCGTCATGCTTTTGGTGACCAGTATCGGGCAACTGATTTTATTACAAAGGGCAAAGGAAAACTGACTATAAAGTTTGAAGGCGAAGATGGCACAAACCAGGAGTTTGAAGTATTTAACTTCAAAGGCGATGGTGTTGCTTTAGCAATGTATAACACCGACGAAAGTATCTATGGTTTCGCAAGGGCATGTTTCAACCAGTCGTTAATGAAGGGCTGGCCTTTGTACCTGTCAACAAAAAATACAATTCTTAAAAAATACGACGGACGCTTTAAAGACATTTTTGAAGAAGTGTATCAAAATGAATTTAAAGCTAAGTTCGATGCTGCCGGCCTAACTTACGAGCATCGCCTGATTGATGACATGGTGGCAAGTGCTTTAAAATGGAATGGCAATTTTGTATGGGCTTGTAAAAACTACGATGGTGATGTTCAAAGCGATACTGTTGCACAAGGTTTCGGTTCACTTGGTTTAATGACTTCAACTTTGGTTACGCCTGATGGTACTGTTATGGAAGCTGAAGCTGCCCATGGTACAGTTACCCGTCACTACCGCGAGCACCAAAAAGGCAAGCCTACATCTACCAACCCGATCGCATCTATTTTCGCATGGACACGTGGCCTCGAGTTCCGCGGAAAGCTCGATAACAACCAGGAGTTGATCAATTTCTGTCATACTCTTGAGCAGGTTTGTATTGAAACTGTTGAAAGTGGTAAAATGACAAAAGACCTTGCGATTACCGTAAAAGCAAAAGTTGAACACGGTACTGATTACCTTTATACTGAAGAGTTCCTTGATGCTTTAGATCAAAATCTAAAAGCAAAGTTGGGTCAGTAAATTTTTAATAGATTTTATAAGATGCCGGGCCAGGTTGTCCGGCATTTTTATTTGTGGTCGGTTCTGCACACTCAGTTTTTTCCCTATTTTTTTGGTAATGGTACCAGCTTTTGTACGTACAAGAATCATCGTTGCGTCGCAATCCTTTCAGCGGCATTGCTAATGGCAGCAAGAAAGCGCAGCGGTTTCAGAACGAAGCCCAGCGGCTTGAGCAATCATCTAAAATGTTAGCTTTTTTAAAAAACGAATAGCCTTTAAAACGAATGCTCATGTTATGTTTTTCTTTTTTTCTTGATAAAAAAAGAAACAAAAAAATCAAGACTCCATAGAAAAGGCTGAAAATTACCCGCTCAGGCTAAAATGAAATAAGTCACAACAGGAGAATAAAATTGAACTAAGTACGACTTACCGACTAAAAATATTTCCAAGCCTTCGTAACATCATTTCATTTCTTAACGCCCGCTCAGGTAATTTTCTTAACGCCTTTTCTATGAGGCCGTTTGCGGAAAAGGGCGCCGCACCTAAAGTTTCCTGCGATTAACAACAGTTCTTGCATAAGGGATATCAGCCGGTTTGGTGCCAAGCGAAGGCGAAGGCATTTGAAAACGTGCTTAGCAGTTTTCAAAAGAAGCGGGTGGAGTGCCATTGCAAGAACGAAGCCCAGCGGCTTGAGCTATCAATGATTGTATTAAAACTCCTTTCTAAAAGCTACAGGCCACCAAGTTTTCCTGCATTGCCGGCTTTTAGCAAAAACAAAAAGTGCCGGCAAAAAGTTCAAAGTGACCGACGATTAAAAACAAAACACCAGATGAAAGTCACCGCTTTACCTAATGGTCACTCAACTTACAATAAAAGCATTAACAAAGAAAGCCGGCAGCCTGCAACTTCCCTAATCCACTCCTCCCTTCCTCGTTGCTTTTGTTTGTACCGGCCATTTTGTTCTTTCACCAGTTCTTGAATTAATTGGTAGTTGAGCTCTTTCCCTTGAAGTGGTTTGTGGATCTTCACTAGCCATGTAAGCAAGGATAGCGGTAAGAATGACGTTGTTCTTTACATCATCCCAGATGATCTTATCATAAGTATCCCTGTTGGTGTGCCACGTATAATTGCCGTATGACCAGCTGAGTGAGCTTAAAGAAAAAGCAGGCGCACCGGCTGCAAGGAACGAAGCGAAATCAGAGCCACCACCACCGGGAACTCCTGGAAAAGTAGTTTGAATACGGGTTCTTACACTATCAGGAGCTGCGGCAAGCCACCGTTGTATAAACTCATACGAATTTAAAAATCCCTGACCCGACAAATTCACCACTCTTCCTGTTCCATTGTCCTGGTTAAATACGGCCTGTATATGTTGTACGATTTCAGGGTGATCTTCTACAAAAGCCCTCGATCCGTTCAGCCCTTGTTCTTCACTGCCCCAGTGGCCCACCATGATTGTTCTTTTTGGATTAGGATAAATCTTCTTTAAAATGCGTAAAGCCTCCATCATGGTCAGCGTTCCGGTGCCATTATCTGTTGCACCTGAAGCGCCGTCCCAGCTATCAAAGTGTGCAGAAAGCAAGACGTATTCATTTGGTTTTTCTGTACCCTTTATTTCTGCAATGGTATTAAATGTTGGCACCAAACCTAATTCTTTAGAATCAGCACGTACACTAATCTTTGGTTTTTTGCCACCTTCGGTGAGCCTGTATAAAAGGCCATAGTCTTCAAGGGAAATATCAACTGTAGGAATTTTTTTGGTTGTTGCACTAAACACTTTGTTCACGCCCCAACCTTGTGACCACAATGATTGAACAATGCCCACCGCTCCGGCAGCTTCTAATGCTTTGGCTAATGCTCCACGCCCTGAGCCTGCTTTTCGAAGCCTTGCAGCCCACGCCGCTGTTTGATCTGCCCTGTCTTTTTTTATTTTATCCACCGTTTCTTTCAAACCAAATTCCTGCAGGTTTTCATCTGGTCGTCCTGTAGGTTGAGCCATTGATACCAACACAAATTTTCCTTTCACATTTGGTAACCACTCCTTAAAAGCAACAGAGTCACGCAAGTTTGGTATGATGATCGTTTCAGCAGTAACGGCTTTGCCTCCTGTGTTAGGGCTCCACGCAAGTTGAGTACCTTCTAATGACCGCACTCTGGGATAAACAAGATCTATATGGGCTACGCCTCTTTCCCATCCCCGCCACTGTCCCCATTGTTCGTTACGGGCATCAATGCCCCAGGCTTTATAATGTTCTACAGCCCAGTCGTTCGCCCGCTTCATCTGCGGCGTACCTACCAGTCGTGGCCCTATCACGTCCAATAATTCATGCCCCAGTTTGGTTAATTCAGAGTTGTTCATAGCCTCTTTCATTATCTGTTGAACAATGACAGAGTCTTTGTTTTGAGCTATTAAATGATTGCAGCATACGAGGCTAAAAACCAATAGAAGTTTGGCGGTTCTCTTAATTAAGAACGTAATAGACAATGTAGATGTTTTCATTTTTCTAATGTAGGATAATTGGATTGATCGTAGCTGAAAAGTTGTTGCATTCAACCTAAAAGGGAGTGTATTTACAGTAGCTACGGCTACCTTAATGAATAGGGCGTTCTCCTCCTTTTAAGATAATTCCGGAATTAATATACGAAACAATAGCTTGCTGCGTTCTACATCGCATGGGTGCGCTGTTAGGGTAAAATAAACTTCTTAGCTTTTTTTTAGTTGCTTAAAAAAAGCTAACACTGGCTTTTAATTAACAGTGAAGTAAAAATTATAATCCTAATGCAAGCCGAGTAAGACAATTAATATTCTAGCTTTTAAAACTTACATCGTGAAAAAAATCTTATTGCTGTGTGCTATCATTTTTTTAGTAAATCAAGTTAATGCGCAACTGGAAGTAGTGAAAATTATTGGAAAAAATAGCAAGGAGTATAAACTCGGTTACGGAGGATTTTTAAAGTTCAGCTATCCGATTTCGGAGACTGCGGACCTTACCTTAGAAGGCGGTGCATTAATTTTTAGGTTTCAAGATGACCCTTCTGATGGTATGGTCCTTATTCCTGTAAAGGCTGGGTATAGATATGCGCTTAACGGAACCGGAACTGGTTTCTATATTGAGCCTCAGGCGGGCTACACTGTACATGGAGCTAATTCAAATGAAATTATTAAAGGATTTACCTGGGCGGCAGGTACAGGTTATCTTTTTCAGCCCTCTGGTTCTGTTCAGTTTGATTTAGGGCTTCGATATGAGTCAGTAATATACGGCGGTGGTTCTATCAACTATGTGGGTTTAAGGCTTTCACATAATTTCAGTTTTAAGAAAAGAGACTCCGGTTATTGATTTTACCGGGGCGATATAGTTCTTGCTATATTTTTGCTGTCTATTTAATTTTAACTACATAGACAAACTCCCCAGGTGAAGCAGGACGTTATAAACCTTTTTAATAATTATCCTCAGTACGCATTCTTAATTAGCATCGGTGTTAGTATTTTAATAGCTGTTTTAGGCGTAGTGCCAAGTGTTTTTCTTACTGCTGCCAATATTTTATTTTTTGGTTTTTGGAACGGAACGCTCATTTCATTTGCAGGAGAATCTATTGGTGCTGCCATTGCCTTTTGGTTGTACCGGGTAGGCTTTAAAAAGCGCGTACAAAACAAAGGAGAAAAGTTTTCTGCAGTTAAGAAGCTTTTGCATGCCGAAGGGCGGGAAGCATTTATTGCAATTATATCGCTTCGGCTTATCCCGTTTATTCCCTCCGGCATCATCACCTTTACATCGGCGATTGGTAAGGTTAGCATGATTACCTTCTTCATAGCCAGTTCTCTCGGCAAAATTCCGGCTTTGCTTATTGAGGCTTACGCAGCATACCAGGTGACAGCGTTTAAGTGGCAAGGCAAACTTATCCTACTGCTGGTGGGAGTTTACCTTCTGTATTTAGTTTTTAAAAAAAAGAAATGAAAATGGGCGGGGTGGAAATTTAATTCCATACATCTAGCGGCAGTAATATAAATTGCACCCGTTTTATTACACCTATCTAAATTCTAATTGAAAAACAAAAATTACAAATATGAAAAAAGGTATTTTAACTATATTAATTGGTTTTAGCGTCGTTAGTTCTTTTGCTCAGAACCCACACTTTGGCTTAAAAGCAGGAATAAATGCAGCCAACCTACGGCATGAAAACGCAGGTACGTCTGATTTTAAGATCGGTCTTCATTTAGGTGGCCTGGCTCACATTCATGTTACCAATAATTTTGCTATTCAACCAGAACTCCTCTATTCCCAGCAAGGCGGTAAAAACACTTTTGCTAATGTTGAAAGTAAAACCAAGCTTAATTATGTAAACATTCCAGTGCTTGCACAGTATATGTTTGGTAAAGGTTTTAGATTAGAGGGCGGTCCGCAATTGGGTTTCCTGGCTAGCGCGAAACAAAAAACAGGTAATGCTGAAACTGATATTGCAGGCAATTTCAAGTCTACAGATATTTCTTTTGTTGCTGGGGTAGGTCTTCTTGGCCCGGCTCAACTCGGTATTGATTTTCGCTGGGCTTTTGGTCTAAATAACATTAATAAAGTTCCTAACGGAATTTCTACCAGGAATAATGTTGCCCAGTTAGGAATATTTTACCAGTTCGATCATAAAGGGAAGAGATAACGTATATACTTATAAAAGGTGCGTAAAGGATGGTTGGTTAACGTAACCATAAGTTAGCCGTCCATCCTTTCTATTATTTCGCCAAGTTCTGTCGACAGTGTTGTTTCTCCTTTGCCTTCTTCATACCAGACCCAGTCTTCATTTACCAAACCTTCGGCAATGGTTACCGGTGTTTCAAGATGAACAATGAAATAGATATTACCTCCGTTGATGACAGGAGACACGCTCACCTGTTTACCCTTATATTCAATTAAAAAATCTTCTTCCTCTGGCATTGCGGTAAATATAGAGCATTAAAAATAGCGAAATCGTCAAAAACGTTAAACGGTTTTGAAACTGAATTTTTATTAGATCTGTAGAAAATAGTAATTTGAATGCGAAGAATAAAAAAACATAATGAAAATTAAAACTGTACAATTTAAAAGCCCGCTTTATTGCCTGCTAATACTAACGTTTGTAGCACTGGTTTCGCCTTCTACTACCAAAGCAGGTTATATTCCTTATGATACGGCAATGTCGTCTTCACTTGAGGGGAGATGGGATATAACGATTAATGTTGCAGGACGGGAGGTGCCTTCGTGGCTTGAAGTACGTCATTCAGGATTGCGTACACTTGTGGGTGATTTTGTTGGATCAGGAGGAAGTGCAAGACCTATCTCAAAGGTTAATTTTGAAGGTGGAAAAATGAGCTTCACTATTCCGCCTCAATGGGAAACAGGAAACGATGTTGCAGTTGAGGGTACACTACAAGCAAACTCCCTTACCGGAACCATACTACTGCCCGACGGCAAAACTTATAACTGGAAAGGCGTTCGTGCACCCTCACTAAGACGCACCAGCCAACCGGTGTGGGGAAAACCAATTAAACTTTTTAATGGTACAGATTTGAAGGGCTGGCATCCGGCAGGCGCTGTTAATCAGTGGAAGGTAGTTAATGGAGTGATGGTTAGTCCAAAATCTGGTTCTAATCTTGTAACCGATAATAGCTTTACTGACTTTAAACTCCATATTGAATTTAGATATGACAAGGGTAGTAATAGCGGGGTTTACCTGAGAGGACGGTATGAATTACAGATTGCTGACAGTAAAGGATTAGATCCTGTAAAAGATCAGCTGGGTGGTCTTTATGGCTTCATAGCACCGAGCGAAATGGTAGCAAGACAAGCGGGTGAGTGGCAATCGTATGACATTACATTAGTTGGAAGAATGCTTACAGTAACGGCAAACGGAAAGATGATTATTTGTAACCAGGAAATTCCAGGTATTACAGGTGGAGCTATTGACAGTAAAGAAGGTGAGCCCGGTCCATTGCTTTTGCAGGGCGATCATGGACCTATTGAGTTTCGAAATATTGTAATTACGCCTGCAACTAATAAATAACATGAGTGAGTGTTGAAAGCTGCACAAGCTGTAGCCAGACTGCTTTCAACACTCACTTTCGAATTATTTAAAGCCTCAATTGTTTCGACTGCTTATTCTCCCCATGCAGTAATAACCACACTTCTAGGTCCTCCACGGTCACGATGTTCGCATAGATAAATGCCTTGCCATGTACCAAGGGCCAGGCGACCATTACTAACAGGGATCAGGACAGAACTTCCAAGTAAAGCTGCTTTTAAATGGGCAGGCATGTCGTCCGATCCTTCATAATCGTGCATGTACCCAGGGTCATTTTCGGGGACTGTCTTATTAAAATACATTTCAAAATCTTTTCTTACGGTAGGGTCAGCATTTTCATTAATGGTTAATGATGCAGAAGTGTGTTGTATAAAAACCTGGCAGACACCAGTCTTTAATTCTGCAATGTTTGGGAGACCTTTTATAATTTCTGTTGTTACCAGGTGAAATCCTCTTTTTCTTTCTGATAGCCTGATGGTTTGCTGATAAATCTTCATACGGTTAAGCTTATTCTCTCTATTGCAGTAATTGAGCCTGCAATACTAAAGCCATAGAAGTTCTGAAACATGATTAGGTCAAAACCATTTAAATTTCACCCACTTGTCTAACTACGTAAGCCAATGTAAGAACGCTTAAAGGCAGGCTTTTAGAGAAATATCGATCGTAAGCAGTTCGGGAAAGGCCCCGATCAAGGGAAGGATACCTTTTGTTTCGTTAGTAGTTTTTTTAGTACTTTCAGCAACCGTATTAGAAATTTTAAAAATAGAACTTATGAAAAAAACGATTGCTCTAAGCGCCATAGTGCTTTGTCTCGCCTCCTTTGCCCCCGCATTAAAATATTACCAGGATGAAAAATGGATAAGCCTTTTTGATGGGAAGTCTTTAGACGGATGGAAAGTAGGTGCGAGTGCCGAAACATTTAAAGTTGAGGATGGAACAATTGTAGTTAATGGAAATGTGGCGCACCTGTTTTACGATGGGCCTGTAATGAACCACGATTTTAAAAATTTTGAATTTAAGGCCAAGGTGATGACCTTCCCGGGCGCTAATTCCGGCATTTACTTTCATACAGGTTACCAGGAAAAAGGATGGCCCTCGAAAGGTTATGAAGTACAGGTAAACAATTCTCATACAGACTGGAGAAGAACCGGCAGCCTGTACAGTGTTGATGATGTTAAGGAAGTTTATGTTAAGGACAATGAGTGGTATACCGAAAGTATAACTGTGCAGGGTAAAAGAATAGTCATTAAGATAAATGACCGGACGGTCGTAGACTTCACCGAACCTGATAATGTAAATAAGCCTGGTGGCAGAATGATTGCAAACGGCACTTTTGCTTTGCAGGGCCACGACCCTAAAAGCAAAGTTCTATTTAAAGATATTATGGTAAGAGCTCTGCCATAGTTTAGTGCAGTCGTAAATGCTCAATTAAAGAAGCCGCATTTCTGTTAGGTTTTTAAATACTTACGGAAATGCGGTTTTATGTTAGTTGAAATTTGAATGGAATATCACCCGTTTTCCTTAACACTGTAAGGGCCACATTAATAATTAACAGGCAAGTGCTGAGGGGTTGATTAGAGTTGTGAAGAATCAAGGGTGTGACACAACGGGCGATGCTATGAAAGTCTAAAGCCGGTCAACAAAAATTGCTTCACCTAAATGCTGCATTCGTGGTAATACGATGCGTAAGGTTTAACCACTTCTACAGTTACTGACAGGGTTGCCAGCTTACTTGCTAGTGAATCTGAAAAACCGAGGGTAGTTTGACGCGTTGGATAATAGATAACTGTAGAAATACTTTTAAAAATTATTGCGTGATAATGTACCGCTTCTAAAGGCTTAAATGCATAAATTACAAACAATTTTAAAGATTAAAATCAAACTATTTATGTTGAAATCTTCGGTTTTTGCCCTAAGTATTGTTATAGGTATTTTTTCGGGATGTGCTTCTTCCAGGCAAGCATCTACAAGCCAGCAAAGTAACCGCGAGCCAAACAAACTAACAAGCAAAGAAAAAAGAGATGGTTGGGTATTGTTATTTGACGGGCAAACAACCAGTGGGTGGCACGGGTACAATAAGAACGCAGTACCTGCAATTTGGAAAGTTGTAGACGGATCGATCATGTTGGATTCAAAAGCAAGAACAAGGGGTGCGGGTGGAGATATTGTAACTGACCAGGAATTTGAAAATTTTGAGTTTTCAACGGAGTGGAGAATTACTGAAGGGGGAAACAGTGGTATTATTTTCAATGTAAAAGAGGATACTAAGTTCGCAAACACTTACAATACAGGTTTGGAAATGCAGGTACTCGACAACATTAAAGCCGCGGATAATAAAAAGCCCAACCATTTGGCCGGCTTGCTGTACGATTTAAAAGGTACTGCTGATCTTTCGAAACCAAAACCGGTAGGAGAGTGGAACCAGGCAAGAATTCATCAAAAGAATGGTCACCTTACTCTTTATTTTAATGGAATTAAAACCCTTGACATCCAAATTGGCAGCGATGAGTGGAAGAGTCTTGTTGAAAACAGTAAGTTTAAAGGTTGGGCAAACTTTGCTGCCACCCCAAAAGGAAAGATCGCTTTCCAGGATCATGGTCATGAGGTGGCGTTTCGAAATGTGATGATAAGAAATTTGTAGAGTAATAAACTACAGGCTTTTTAAGTATTTCAAGCCTCGGATAAAAGGTTGGAAAAGATGGTGAATGGACGGCTAAGATGCTTGTAGAAACAAATAGATAGTGGTTGAATAAAGTTTAAAAGTACAAGGGAGTGACACAACGATGGTGAACAGTGTTTAGTTGCTCACTTGCCAAATGCCTTTAGTTTTTCTGAAAATTTACCCGTAAAAAAGATATAATGAGAATTGGTGGTTTAGCCTTGGTTGCTTTTTTCGTTTTAGCCAGCATGTATGGTAAAAGAAAAATTGTTGATGACAGAGTTATTGCCCAGGGCAAAATGCCCAACCTGGCAAAAGATAAAGACAACAACATTCACCTGGTCTATGGAACAGGTGATAGCATTATGTATGTTTTTTCGAAGAATGGAAAAAGTTTTAGCGCGCCTTCGTTAGTTGCTGTTTTGCCAAACCTGTTTGCTTCAGCAATGCGTGGTCCTCAAATCGCTGCATCTGATAATAGTATCACAGTAACCGCCTGTACCAGTAACGGAAATATTTTTTCTTATAATAAACCCGCTACGGGCAAATGGTCAAAAGCAACCAAATTAAATGAGGTAGATGAAGTGGCTAAGGAAGCTTTGATGAGTGTTGGTGCAGATGGAAAAAGCGCTTATGCAGTATGGCTGAGTGTTAATGGTTTAAAAGGGCAAAGTGTGTACGGCGCAAGGTCGAATGACGGCGGTAAAACATGGAGCAAAAATATGGTCGTTTATGCGTCTCCTGATAGCACTGTTTGTGAATGCTGCAAACCCTCGGTTGTAGTTAAAGACAATTCGGTTTATGTTATGTTTCGTAATTGGCTAAACGGGAGCAGGGATTTATATGTCATCGAATCAAAGAATGGAGGAAAGTCTTTTGAGCAGGCTCAGAAATTAGGTGAGGGAAGCTGGAAACTGAAAGGCTGCCCAATGGATGGAGGTGGACTAGCGATAGGCAAAAATGGAACTGCTGAAACGGTTTGGCGCAGGGAAGGGAAAATTTTTGCTTCAACGGTAGGGCTGCCGGAAAAGGAAATTGGGGAAGGCCGTGGTTGTACTATAGAGACAGTAAATGGTAAAAAAGTATATGCATGGGGGCAAAGTGGAGATGTGATTGTAATGAAGCCTGGAGGGACCAAAATCAATCTTGGCAAAGGAAGTTCACCATTAGTGAAAGCATTGGATGTTGAACATGTAATGTGTGTATGGGAAAATGAGCGCCAGATACATGCAGCGATTGTTGAATTATAAGCTGACAACTAAGAGCGTTATGAACAGCGGCGACCAGCAAAACCTACAGGTGCCGGGTTGAACCTGGAAAGTAGTAAATGTTACAACTGAATACATCAAACATACAAGATGCAATTGTTGCTGGCAAAGCAACCACTTAATTAAGGAGCCATTAGTAGATCTGCACTTTTTTTTTTGAACTGTAACAATAACGAGCGCACTACTTTTAGTATTTGTAATTTTGAGTTGATGAAGAGACTTTGCACTATATTTCTATTAACAGTTTTTGTTTTACAAACATTTAGCAGGATGGTTGTTGAAGCTGACTATTTTGTAAATAGAAGTTATATAGCTAAATATCTTTGTATCAATAATAAAAAACCACAACTGCAATGTGGTGGTAAATGCTATCTTTCAAAAAAGCTGAAACAGCAGGATAAACAAGATCAGCAAACATCCAACGATAAAAAGCCAAAGTTCGAAACGTCGTTATATATTGTTTCAACCAGTACTGAAATACTTTCGGACCGTGAATTTGAAAAGAAAGAATATTTTTCAGCACCTACTGGCGTCTCCTCTAATTACCATCATTCCGTCTTTCGTCCACCCGTAATCAGAAAAGCTTAAAACAAAATTTTCATAAACGTCTTCGTATTTATTGAAGATGATTTTCCATGTTTTAAACTTTGGATTATGAGTAAGCCATTGTGCTTAACACTGCTTTTCTGTATGGTGCTAAATGGCATCTATTGCCAGTTAACCATAAAGGGAAAAGTAATCGATGCAACAACCAACCAACCCATTGCAGGAGTAACGGTTTTGTCGCTCAGCAGCCGATCGAATACAATCACTGACAATAACGGGAGTTTTGCCCTTAATGCCGGCTCTAAACAAGATAGTATCCGTTTGAGTTCTATCGGTTATAATTCCAGGCAGCTTGCTGCGTCTGGCTCCGGGCTATTTATTTCATTAACTCCATCATTTGCTAACCTTAGTGAGATAGTTGTATCTGGTAGCCGGGAAGCGCAAAAACGCACCGAGTTACCGGTAGCCGTAAATGTCATTTCCAAAACCACCATTAATGAAACGAAGGCTACCCGGCTGGATATGCTGATTAATAAAGTACCCGGTGCTTATATGGTTGACTTAGGAAACGAACAACACGAGATGTCTGTTCGCCAACCTATGGGAACTAAAAACCTTTTTCTCTACCTGGAGGATGGCATACCAATAAGAACTACCGGAGATTTTAACCACAATGCGCTCATTGAAATCAACCAGGCGTCAATGGAAAGAATTGAGGTAATCAAAGGTCCTGCATCCTCACTTTACGGAAGTGAAGCGGTAGGGGGGGCCATTAATTTTATTACCCAGTCGCCTTCGCCATTTCTTTCTGGAAAGATACAAGCCGAGGCAGGAAGCAGGGGGTATAAACGCACCGATTTTGGGATCAGTAACACCTTTAAAAAGGTTGGTTTTTTTGTTGGTGGTTATTATGCAAATCAAAACCAACCCGATGATCAACACAACGATTTTAAAAAAACAGCTTTGACAGTAAGAGCGGATTATGCTTTTAATGACAAATTAAAATTTTCTACAGTCGCAGATTATATAAAGTACAAAACCGATCAGAAAGGAGGCTTAGATGGCAGCCACTTTTACAA
Organism: Segetibacter sp.; assembly: GCF_025963695.1. Taxonomy (GTDB): domain Bacteria; phylum Bacteroidota; class Bacteroidia; order Chitinophagales; family Chitinophagaceae; genus Segetibacter. The sequence continues at coordinate 14,038 of NZ_JAOQAH010000056.1, forward strand.
TAAAGACTACATAAGCTTTTACAGGTTTACTTACCGCAAAGTAGATGCATTCAGGCTAAGAAGCACCTTGTATAAAGACTGGAGCGATAATAACAAGTCAACATTTACTTTATATTACCGCAATTCAACAATTGGCCAAAATCCTTTCTATTCAATCAGCAACATTTCTACCAACCCGCTAAAAGCAAAGGGGCAAATTAACGAGGATGGTTTTAAGAGTTATGGAACGGTATTGCAACATACCATAAAACTGCCATCCATTAATGCTAAATTGATATCCGGTGCAAGCGTTGATTTTAGTCCCGCTACTTATATTGCGCAGTTCATTGAGGTTGACCGGGACGCGAACAAGGTGTACTATAATTATACTGCAAAAGATAGCTCCCTCACAAACTATAATGTAGATCTTTTGAATACAGCCGTTTTTTCTCAGTTCGAATACAAGCCGACAGACAGACTAAAATTGGTTGTGGCCGCGCGATACGATCGATTAGATTATACGTTTGACAACCATTTATTGCCGGGAGCTTTTACAGGTGCTCCCGATGCTACGGATCATTTCGACCACTTTACACCTAAAGTTGGTGTTACGTATAATCTCGCTAAAAACAAAGGAGCGTACATTAATTACAGCGTGGGTTTTGCACCACCTAATATAACTGACCTATACCGGGGTGTACAAGTGCCGGTATTGAAAGCCTCTTCGTACAATAACTACGAAGCAGGTGGATGGGTTTCATTTGCAGCTAATAAAGGCTATGCTGAAGTGTCGCTGTACAAATTAGATGGAGAGAATGAAATCGTAAGTGTAAGAGGTGCGGATGGTTCTTATCAAAACCAGAATGCCGGCAAAACCAGTCATAAGGGAATTGAAGCCAATATTAAATATGCTCCTTTTGAAGACATCAGCATTCGCCTTGCAGGCTCTTATGCCCGGCACAAATATGTTGATTACATTGAGCAAGGCAAAGACTATTCAGGTCACCAGATGGCACAAGCGCCACCTTTTATTTACAATGGTGAGTTGACCTACAAGCCGAAATATTTTAAGGGATTTAGAATAGCGCTGGAGTTGCAGGGAATGAATACATATTTTACTGATCCACAAAATACTGCTACCTACAAAGGCTTCAATACATTCAACGCCCGGGTAGGATATACCCTGAAAGGTTTTGAAATGTGGGCAAACTGCATAAACGTTACCGACAAAATTTTTGCGACTGTAGTAGAAAAAAATGCTTTTGGCACTTCTTACCGCCCGGGCCAGTTAAGAACCTTAAATGTAGGTTTGGCTTACAACTTTAGAAATCAGTAATGGACAACCAAACATGAAACATGCATCGCTTTTAATAGCAGCACTAAGCCCTTTTTTAATTTGTTGCAGGCAGCAAGAGAAAAAAGAGTCTATCACAGCATCACAAGAAACGATTGTTGATACAACAACAGGCGCTTGCCCCTATTTGACCAAAGACAGTAAAAATAATATTGTTTTAAGCTGGATTAAGAAAGTGGATAGTTCAAAGTTAATTTTCTGTTATGCCGTCTCAAGGGATGAAGGCAAGAGCTTCGGTAAAGCGGTTGAGGTGGCCGGTAGTACAAATGTTCATCCTCACGGGGAAAATATGCCTAAAATAATCTTTAAACCTTCTGGTGAAATCATCGCTGCCTGGGGTGCAGCTAATCCCAATCCCGCAAATGCTTATTCGGGTCTGGTCTTTTATAGCCAGTCATTTAATGAGGGAAAAACCTGGAGCAAGCCCGTAAGTTTAACGCAAGACACAGCAAGTTTGGACCAGCGTTATTTTGATGTTGCCCTATTACCAAATGGAGAAGCGGGGATTGTTTGGTTGGATAACAGAAAGAAATGGAATAAAGAAGGTTCGGGTTTATACTATGCTGTAACTAATGGCGGGAGTGGTTTTAAGAATGAGAGATTAATTAGCGGACCATGCTGCCAGTGTTGTCGTACAGATTTGTTTATCGACAAATTTAAAAACATTCACGTTCTATATAGAGCAATCCTAAACGATAGCATTAGAGATATGGTTCACATCGTCTCCAATAACGAGGGTAAGTCTTTCACGCACCCAAAAAGAATAAGTCAGGATAATTGGGTAATTAGCGGATGTCCTCACACAGGCCCGGCAATGGCAGAGAACAAAGAAGGCATACATTTTACCTGGTTTACAGGCGGCAGGGGTTCGGGCATTTATTACAATAATTCTATAGACAACGGTAAAGCTTTCTCCCGCAGAGATAGCGTAAGTGGACAAGCAGCAAAGCATTGCCAGATAACTTCACTTCCCGATGATAATATTTTAATTGTGTGGAATGAAAGTTTCCCCAACGGTAATAAGTTTAGCAGCCGCATTGGTATTGAGGAGCGAACTGCATCGGGAAATAGAACGGCTACCAAATACATTACCTCAGAAAAAAGTAATTCTAGTTTCCCTGTTATCTACCCAATCAATGCTAATAAGGTGTTAGTGGCCTATACTGAAAGTATTAATAACAAGGATTATGTTTTATTCAAACAAGTTCTTCTGAACCAGTGATTGTAAATTGATTTTGGCGGTAGAAAAATTTCACGCACCCAAGTCCTTAATTCCCATTAGCAACGTGTAAGTGGAGGCAGATACGGTTGTTCTGATCCTTTTCGTTGCTTCATAGCAGCGGGCGTTGGGCAAAAAGGCGTATCATAAAGCGAATCCGGAATGCTTGCTTCATCCTTACTACCTCGCAAGCCTTGAAGACAAATCACGACAAGAAAATTTTTTCACACCAGTGGTAATTGGCTTGTAAATAAGGATCGCACCGGCTGATGTTTCGTATGCAACAACTGTTGTTGGTTCCTGTAAACATTACGTGCGTGCCCCTTTTTTCCGCAAACGACCTCATAGAAAAGGTGTGAAGAAAAATTAGGTAAACGGATAAGGTCATTGGTTTCGTGGTAAGCCTAAAAAACAATGTTTATTAGGTAGTTGCCCTGTCTTTGTTTAACAAAATGGCACAAAAGAGTTTTCGCGAAATTCGAAAGTGTCAGGGAATTATTTAAAACGAAAAACTTGCCTGACCCGTCCCTGGAAATCTTAT
>NZ_JAOQAH010000112.1 GCF_025963695.1 Segetibacter sp.
CACACAACACGCGGGCTTATAATTAAACAAATTAATTTTTTAATGAGACAAGCAGTTTATATTGTTATCCACATCTTCTCCTAAGTCTGTCAATTAATCAAAGGGAAAAACAGGATCAACGTAAAAATTACAAAAGTTACCGAGTTCCCTGTACTTCTCCTTAACGGAGGCCTGTAAACGAAGTTTTTTTAGTTGACACTAGCTGAGGGTTTGTAACTTTAATATCATGTAAACGCCCTGATAATATTACGTCCTCAATCTTTTAAATACATTGTCATTATGAAACCTATTCTTCTCGTTCGTATTTCTGTAATTGTATCAATTGCTTTTTTTATGAATGTAGCTTTTATGAATCATTCCCGGGAAACTGTTGACATAACGGGTGCATGGAAACTGCAAAGCAATACAAGCGACCAGGTTATAATACTAGTAAACGGTTACCTAACCAATACCGGGTATAACAAAAATGACAGAAAGTTTCTATTTGCAGAGGGAGGAAAATATGAGTTGCAAAAAGGAAAATTATCGGTGCTTTACGAGTTCGACACAAGGCAAAGGGACCGGATAGGTACAACTGTTGTTTACAACATTTCTTTTACCAACAATCAACTTGTTGCAGATGTAAACGGAAAAAAGGAAACGTGGAACAGGATAGATAAAGGGAATGAAAACCTGGCCGGACTATGGCATATTACCGCACGAAAGCAGGAGGGAAAAATCGTACCTATACATCAGACCGGACCACGTAAAACAATTAAAATATTATCAGCAACCCGGTTTCAATGGGCGGCAATCAATCCTGAAACTAAAGAGTTTTTTGGAACAGGCGGAGGCTCGTATACTTTTAATAATGGAAAATATGTTGAGAATATTGAGTTCTTTTCCCGCGACAGCACCCGGGTTGCCTCCTCACTTTCCTTTAATGGTAAACTGGAAAACGAGGATTGGCATCACAGTGGGTTAAGTTCAAAAGGTGATAGTATTTATGAAGTCTGGAGTAAGATAAAATAAAGGATAAACAGTTCTAGGGCGATGACACTTTATTAAATTAATATCATGCTGGCCCCGACGAGAAATCGTAATTAATACGGTTCAGTCAATTATCATCGGTAATAAGCAGGGGTACAGGAACACGGACCAAAGACTGTGCAAAAACTAAGACTTGCATTTTCTACATTTGTATTCTCTAATGTAATCGCTGTGTTGTCTTGTATTGCCTGTGTCATATTAGCGATCTATCTATCCTCTTTATGGTTATATAAACCCAAAGTGGCCAAATCCGAAGTTTTATTAGCACTTTTCGTTTTGCTAAACTGTTTTTTTAAACTCTTCCACGTAGGTAGTAGGACATGGCTCTTCTTAATCTACACATCATAAGGTAATTGCCATCTCCCCATTCACTTTTTCCAACGCCTTTTAGTAGCATGTAGGTGTAATCTCAACCTCGCTTTATTGTTCTTATCTATTATATCCTCACATTCGCTCCGGTCTGTCTTGCCGAATCTAGACATTGTGTTATTAAATAGAGCTAAAACAAGAGGATGGAGAAACTACCATCGTAAGTCCGTTCATCAGACATGCGAAAAGTATTTAAGGCCCCTAAAAGAGCAGATAGCAAAGTGGTATGCAAAGACGCACATATGCGGATGGGCGGAGGCAAGTAAAAAAGTGCAACAACCCCACCAACCAACGTACCTGTTTAATCATTTGAAAAAGGGTTATACATCTTTCCGAACCTTAAAAGACTAGTAAGCGCCTATGTTGGCAGGCTGTACCATACGGTTGTGTGAGAAAATGAAGCTGAACAGCCCGCAGTACTCACTAACAAAAGATTCGCAGAGAATTATCGCAGGCTAAAAAGTGAGAAATAAAAATTTATCTCTTAAGTAAATCGCTTTCATTATTTTACTTTCAAATTTTCAAGACATTTTGCGGATGCTTCTTAGCTAAATATTTACTACTTATATGCCAGGAGAACTTATTCTCGCCTTTTTTCTTGTCAGGTACTTTAGAAAATCTGTGCCTGAAACTTCTCCTTTAAAAAAATGGGATAAGCTGCTTCTGCAGGCAATGTATGTCATTGCGGTTCTTGCTCTGCTTGATTTGGTGGTTTTTAAAAACAATGTGATAGACTGGATTGCCCATTTTATTCTTCTCGGTTCTATTGGTATTGCCTATTTACATCCTGATTTTCGGTTTTTTAGAAATACGATCATTGCTGTTTTACCCTTTGCTATAGTATCTTTTCTTACTGACGTTATAGGTTTAATTGATACTCCTTTCTTTCGGAGGATAGATAATTACCTCGACATCATTCTGTTTTGTACTATCGCCTGGATGATTGCTATGTTCATTATAGTTAACAAACAACGCAAAGCGCTTGAGAAAGAACGACAAAAAAGAGAGATAGAAGAAGAGCAACACCGGTTTATTGCTGCTCGCAGAGCTGAACTCGAAACAATGGTGGCAGCGAGAACCTCGCAGCTCTTAGAGCAAAAAGAAGAACTGGAACATGCGTTGCACGAGCTGCGCGAAACACAGGTGCAACTAATACAAAAAGAGAAAATGGCGTCGTTGGGAGAACTAACAGCTGGTATTGCTCATGAAATTCAAAACCCTTTAAATTTTGTAAATAATTTTTCTGAGGTGAATAAGGAATTATTAGAAGAAATGGATCACGAGATCGCAAAGGGAAACCTGGATGAGGTAAAGGAAATAATAAAAGACATTAAGGAAAATGAGATAAAGATTAGCCAACATGGTAAACGGGCTGATGCTATAGTGAAGGGCATGCTACAGCACTCGCGTTTAAGCTCCGGAAAAAAAGAACCGACAGATATAAATGCGTTAGCAGACGAATATTTGAGGTTAAGTTACCATGGTCTTCGCGCTAAGGACAAAAGCTTTAATGCCACATTTAAAACTGATTTTGATGGATCGATAAAAGAAATAGAGGTGATCGGGCAGGATATTGGGCGGGTATTACTCAACTTAATAAACAACGCTTTTTACTCTGTTAATGAAAAGAAGAAAGCTAAAGACCAACTCCAGGAAGGGGAAAAGTATGAGCCAACAGTGTACGTAGCAACAAAGAAAATGGAGCGCAAAATTCAGATTTGCGTTAGGGATAATGGCAACGGTATTTCGCAAAAGGTGTTGGATAAAATTTATCAACCTTTCTTTACGACCAAACCGGCAGGCCAGGGTACTGGTTTGGGACTGTCGTTAAGTTACGAGATTTTAAAGGCCCATGGCGGCGAGTTGAGGGTGGAAACCAGGGAAGGAGAGTTTGCTGAATTTATTATGGAATTGCCTTTTACATAGTAAACAAGATAAAAATTCAAACGTATATGGATAACATGAAAATATTAGTAGTAGACGATGAGCCGGACATGCAAACATTATTTCAGCAGCGATTTAGGAAAGAAATAAAAGAAGGCATTGCTGAGTTTGCTTTTGCTCATTCAGGTGAAGGTGCTTTACAGTACCTTCAGCTACACCATCATGAAGCAGTATTAATTCTTTCAGATATTAATATGCCGGGAATGAGCGGTTTAGAATTGCTACAGCATATCAAACAGAAATATGCAACGCCGCCGCCGGTAGTAATGATGATAACAGCTTATGGCGACAGTGAAAATTATAATACTGCAATGCGATTGGGAGCCGATGATTTTTTGACAAAGCCAATCGATTTTCATCTTCTAAAAGAAAAACTTAAACTCCAGGTGAATGGCTAAGATATTAGTAGCTGATGATGAAGTAGATCTTGAAATGCTGATTAAGCAAAAGTTTCGCCGTCAGATAAGAGAGAGCAAATATGAATTCATTTTTGCGCTGAACGGAAACGAAGCTTTAAGCAAAATGCAGCAGCATGGTGACGTGGAGGTGGTACTTACTGATATAAATATGCCCGAAATGGATGGCCTTACGTTACTTGCCAAAATAAATGAAGTAAGTCCGCTGGTTAAGACTGTAATGGTATCGGCCTACGGAGATATGGAAAATATTCGTACGGCTATGAATCGCGGGGCTTTTGATTTTGTTTGCAAACCTGTCAATTTTCAAGACCTTGAATTAACGATTGAGAAAACAATGCTACATGTAGCCCAGGTTCGCCAGACTTTAAATGCCATAAAAGAAAATAATATTCTCCGGATGTATGTTGATGAGAATGTTCTAAAATTTATGAGTGGAACGGAGTATGAAAAAAGTTTATTGCAAAATGAAACAGTTGAGGCAACGGTTGCCTTTCTTGATATTTGCAGCTTCACGTCCATGACTGAAAAAGAGCCACCAAATGAGGTTGTTACTCTTCTAAATAACTACTTTGATGTAATGGTGAAGGAGATCATAGGTCAGAAGGGATACATTGACAAATTTATAGGAGATGCTATCATGGCAGTCTTCAGGGGAGACTATCACTTAGACCGGGCAATAGAAGCTTGCCTGGCAGTGCGAAAGCAAATTGAAAATATACGTCCTCAACCAGGGAAAACCTACACGCCTAAAGTATCAATAGGTGTTAACAGCGGAGAGGTAATCTCGGGCAATATAGGCTCTGCCGATCTCAGGCGCTTAGATTATACAGTAATCGGCGATGTTGTAAATACCGCCCAACGATTACAGTCAATAGCACAGGCTGGTCAAATTGTAATTAACCATAAATCGTACGAAAAAATTAAGGAGTCTTTTAACTGCGAAAAATTGGGCGAGGTTAGCTTAAAGAATAAAGCAAAACAGGAAGTTGTGTACCAGGTATTGAATTAAATAAACGTATTTTGGAAGCCAGCGATAGATCTTTTTTCAACATCGTTGTGTCACTCACTTCGACCGAAGTTATTTTCTGTACTTTTTTCAGCTCGTTTGGCAAACTCTTCGGTATCGAAGCATTTCTCCTTTTCAAAAAACTCCTTATTTCCTTCAATCCTCGCGAACTGCTAATTCTGGCTCTAAGAATTAATAATAGAACATCCATCTTTTCGTTTATTAAAAGAAAAATCTTCTTCTACCTATTTTGACCCTCATCAATTATCCATGAAAAAAGTTCTATTGCTTGTTGTTGTAATCTTATTCACGCACTTCTACGGTTTTACCCAAACCGATACTTCTTTTTTATACTTTAATGAAAGCTGGAAAAGTTGTAATAAAGACACGGCGTTTTATTATGCTACTATTTATAAGGATGGCAACGTTTGGAATAGGAAAGATTACTGGGTGAAAGGAAAGATTTTGCAAATGGAAGGATCTTACCTGCAGAAAGATTGCAAAACTGAGCATGGATTATTTAAATGGTACAAGGAAAACGGAACTTTAGTAAACACGAAATTATACGAAAAAGGAAATACAAATAACATAACGATTTATTACGAAGATGGTAAAAAGAGGGCTATCGCTTTTTATAAAAAAAACGTTCAAACTAACTCAATTGGCTGGGACGAAAATGGACAAGAAATTCCGGATTTTGTTTTTGAGAGAGAAGCAAAATTTCCTGGGGGCCTTATAGGATGGCGAACATACCTTGAACAGAACTTGAACAGTAATGTAGCGGCTGACGCCAATGCACCTGTTGGTGTTTATACTGTCAAGGTTCAATTTATTGTTAATAAGGAGGGTGCCATTGAAAACGTACACGCAATCTTAGTTCCTGAAAAATGCATTCAATGTGGGGTGGAAGCAATCCGCGTTATCAGCAATGGGCCAAACTGGGAACCAGCTATACAATATAACAAAAGGGTCATTTACCAGGCGCTGCAGTATGTAAGTTTCCAGGTCGCGGAAGAAAAGAAAGGGAGATCGTAGCACCGCTGATACTTTCAATAAAGCATGCGAAATGCTGCATAATCATTTGCCGTAAAAGGGTGTGACACAACAATGCTTAATACCCGTTCAATCGCTGCATACAAAAGCAGCTTAAAAATTTTCAATAAAAACAAAAAGCCCTTCGAATTTGTCGAAGGGCTTTTTGTTTTATAAAGCTGCTTTAGTCTTAGGAATTGAATTTCTACTCCAGGTAGTTCGTTCTCTTCTTTGAACGCTGTTATGCCTTGGTGTAGCCGTCGACCTGTTGATGTTATTAGGATGAGCCGTTATCATTTTGCCTTTGCTGCTATGAAAGGGTTGTTCTTCGATGATAGGAATGTTTTTAGAAATAAGCTTATTGATATCTTTCAGATAAGCCCTTTCTTCGGCATCTACAAACGATAAAGCAATTCCACTTGCACCTGCGCGACCTGTACGGCCAATACGGTGAACGTAGTTTTCAGCTACATTAGGTAAGTCGAAGTTAATTACGTGTGTAAGCGCATCTATGTCAATACCTCTTGAGGCAATATCTGTTGCGACAAGCACTCGAAGTTCACCTGTTTTAAACATTGACAAAGCACGTTGCCTTGCTGTTTGTGATTTTTCACCATGAATGGCGTCAGCATAAATATCGGCACGATTGAGAAACTTGGCCACTTTATCTGCGCCGTGTTTCGTTCTTGTAAACACCAATACGTTTTTAATATTGGCGTCCTGCAAAATGTGCAGCAATAAAGAAGGCTTGTGTTCTTTTTCTACAAGGTAAACTGCCTGTTCTACTTTTTCCGCGGTAGAAGAAACTGGTGTTACCTCTACTTTCATTGGATTATCCAGAATGGTATCAGCGAGTGAAGCAATTTCTCTTGGCATTGTTGCCGAGAAGAACAATGTTTGTCTTTTTGCAGGCAATTTTGCAATCACCTTTTTTACGTCGTGAATAAAGCCCATATCAAGCATACGGTCAGCTTCATCTAAAACAAACATATCAATGTTCTGCAGGTTGATGTGTCTTTGATCCATCAGGTCAAGTAAACGACCGGGTGTAGCAATCAAAATGTCAATACCATAGCGCAACGCATTTACCTGTGGTACCTGTGAAACGCCACCAAAAACAACCAGGTGGTTTAGTCCTGTATATTCACCATACGCCATAAAGCTTTCGCCAATTTGTATAGCCAGTTCGCGTGTTGGTGTAAGCACGAGCGCTTTTATTTGCTTTGGTCCTCTTTGTGCAGCTTTTTGCTGATGTAATATTTGTAGAATAGGAATAGCGAAGGCAGCTGTTTTACCAGTACCTGTTTGTGCACAACCCAAAAGGTCTCTACGCTCTAAAACAACGGGAATAGATTTTTCCTGGATAGGGGTAGGATTTGTATATCCTTCGGCTTTAAGCGCCTTTAAAATGGGCTCAATTAAATTTAAATTTTCGAATAACAATTGAAAAAAATTTATAAAAAAGTAATTACAACCTTCCAAATTGTATGTGAAGATTGATTGAATATTCTGCTCATTGTAAATGACCAGATGAATGCTTTAAAGAGAAGGAAGATTATCGGGTCTGCTAGTCAGAGAGTATATGAATGATGCAAATGTACATCATAAATATGAAAAGAAATGGTAAAGGTTAAACATTGATCAATTTAAATGGTTGAGAATGAATGCACTTGTTGGCAACCAAACGATAGCGGTCAACTTAAGAATGAATGCGTGCTTGCATTATTGTTGATGCCTGTCCTTGCTACCCTACAGTTGCAGGTGTTCCTTGCAAAGGTGGCGCTGCAGGAACATCGGCAAAGACAACTACATTCCCACCTTGTGGCGAAACAATGTTTGCTGCCGGTAGCTTATCCTCTTTTATAAAATCCAGTCAGTACCTTGTTATCATCTATTTTCTTTGTAACAATAGTAAGTCCATTTCTACTTATTGACACGCTGAGTCTTTATTATGTATTAGTATTCAGTTAAGTTTTGCGGGGATACGTTTCACCTTTCACTTTTATTAAGTTGTCACCAATTATTAATGTGTCAAAAAATTTCTTTTTTACATAAACTTTTTTATCTAAACCTTGGTTGGTTTTCACATACAAAC
>NZ_JAOQAH010000043.1 GCF_025963695.1 Segetibacter sp.
AACGAAGGCTTAGATGCGCGATTAACCATTAATGAAATCAAAGAAGTGCTGGTACATTTATATGCTTATGCCGGGTTTCCACGAAGTTTGAATGCTATCTCCGCGCTACAAAAAGTTGTTGAGGAACGTAAGCAAAAAGGCATCAGCGATGTGGCAGGCAAAGAACCAACGAAAGTCGCAAACACCAAAAGCAAGTTTGCATATGGCAAAGATGTTCAAACAAAGTTAACCAGCTCTACAGCCACAGGCGCTCCACAAAAGTTTGTTGCAATTATTGATACCTTTTTAAAAGAACATTTGTTTGCTGATATTTTCCGTAGGGATATTTTGGATTTTAAAACAAGGGAGATTGTAACCATTTCGGCTTTAGCTTCTCTTGGTGGCACAGAAAATCAATTGCGTTCACACTTAAATGTAGGTTTGAATACCGGACTTACACCAGCGCAGTTACAAAGCATTGTTTCAGTGCTGCAAACAACGGTGGGTAGCAAAGAAGGCAGTACAGCAAACCAGGTATTAGAAGCAGTTTTGAACAAGACAGAGAAAATTAATTTGCAAGGCAGTAGCAAAGTAAATGAAGGTGAAATCTTTCCGAAAGGCACAAGAATATCAAACAATAATTTCACCGGTACAGCATGGCTTCAAATGCTTGTAACCAACGATACTACCTTCAATACTTCAGTTGGTAACGTAACATTTGAACCGGGCGCCAGAACAAGATGGCATTATCATCCCGGCGGTCAGATATTACTGGTTACGAATGGTATTGGCCGTTACCAGGAAAAGGGTAAGCCGGTAAGAGAACTTCATAAAGGAGATATTATAAAGTGCCAACCCAATATTCAGCATTGGCACGGTGCAGCTCCTGATAGTGAATTAAGTCATGTTACAATCGGCACAAATCCTAGTAGAGCCCCTGTTGTGTGGTTGGAGCATGTTACTGATGAAGAATACAATAACCCCCTGCGGTGATAGAAATGGAAGCTACTTTGGTATCTTTTTGCTTTTTACATTCGCCTTCAAAACATAATTAAACATTGCGGGATTAGAACTAACTAAAACGATCTACCTTTAAGGGTGATGCGAAGCTTTAAAGGAAAACGTGTTCCATCTTTTTTTCTTCTCACATCAAGAACTACTTCACGTTCACATTGTCTTGCTGCATAAACTTGAATTTTAAATTACTGTACAAAAATTCGATATAAGATTTGATGCATGTTCTAAAAAAACAACTGTTTTTTATCAACAGCAATTATAAAGATACATTCAATGAAAACCACAGGGGTAAGACCTTCAGCCAATAAATGGCACTAACTAGAAGTACCTAAAACACCCTTCTCAGGTCTTACAAGCAGAGGGACCCGGTTCAAACCCGTGTGCTCCCACTTTACAATCAGCAGTTAAGATAAAACTTAGCTGCTTTTTTTATTTGCACACAAACCAATATTTCTTAATGATATCGGTCCTTCCATTATAGAAACTAGTATCGATTCGTTTCTCCTGTTATCAATTACAGGTTTGTTTTCCTTCATGGTTATATCCACTACCTGTGCTACATAAGTGTTGTGACAAAAGTATGTAGCCACACCTCGACTAATGTTATTGTTACCCTGTCACCAATTAGCCTTTTCTTTCACTAGTTTCAATACCACTGTCTGTCTGCATCATAATCGTTGTCTTTCCTCACTGGTTTATTCTTAGCTTTTTCAAAAAATTCTAGACGAAAATCTATACGGTCTTTGCCAGCGAATTCATCTAAAAATGATTGCTCTGCACCTCCAAGAAAGTTTAACCCCCGGAGCTCTGGTTCCACCAATTGTTATGTTAGAATCAACCTTCCACTCCTTAGTTAAATGATTGTTTACTGCACCAGCAGGAAAACGATTTTGAGAGTATCCAAAAGGGCCTTCAGGTATACCGCCGGCTTTTACGTAGTAAGCCATCAGGTTGTCCTTTTCATCCAACGTTTCTCTGTAAGTAGCCGTATAGGTAGGTCTATGATGGCATATCATCATCAGGTATATACTGATTTAACGGGCGCATTTATTTTTTGAGAAATAACAGCCCGTACAACAACCAATTGAAATCTTGGTGCTAACTGCCCGATCGAAAATTTTTCTTCTATCAAAAAGCGAGGGGAACAATTAACTTCGGTAAAAACACTGCTGCGGGTATAGCTTGAAATATATTTTATGGCAAAAGAAAAATTTTCAGGAGGTCAGCAAGGCGCGGCGCTAGACCGTGTTGACGGCAGGCAGAAAGTAACCGGTGCAGCAAAATATTCCGCCGATAACATACTACCAGGATTGACATATGCCGTATTGGTTGAAAGCACCATTGCAAAAGGCCAAATTAAAAACATCGATACAAAAAAAGCTGAAAGGGCACCCGGTGTTCTTGCAGTAATTTATCATGGCAATGCGCCTGCAATACCGGGATACGAATCTGGTGGCAATCCTGCCAAACCTCCCACCGGTGGTGAACCTTTCAGAGTATTTCAAAATGCACATATCTATTTCGCAGGTCAGCCCATTGCTATGGTTATTGCAGATACTTACGAGCGTGCGATCTACGCTGCCACGTTAGTTAAAACTGAGTACAATAGAGAGGACCACCAGACCAGTGTTGAAGCCAATAAAGACAAAGCAGCTTTACCAAAAGGCCCACGTTATGCCAACTATGTAAGAGGTGAAGCCGATGCATATAAGAATGCAGCCATTAAAATAGAAGCCCAATATATTATTCCTGTAGAAGTGCATAACCCTATGGAGCTTCATGCTACAACTGCCGCCTGGGACGGAGCCGATAAGGTGACGGTGTATGATAAAACGCAGGGTGTAAAATCGACCCAAAGAAGCATTATGGATGCTTTTAAGCTGAAAGAGCAAAACGTACAGGTAAATGCCGATTTTGTTGGAGGAGGCTTTGGGTCGGGTTTGCGTACATGGCCTCATGTGATAGCTGCAGTGTTGGCTGCGAAAAAAATAAATAAGCCTGTTAAGCTCGTATTGACGCGTTCGCAAATGTTTACCATGGTGGGTTACCGGCCCTATTCGTGGCAAAAAATAGGTTTAGGTGCTACGCCTGATGGAGTGCTTACCGGACTTACACATGAGGCTATTTCCGAAACATCTACTTATGAAGAGTTCACCGACAGAACGGTAGACATTTCCAAGGTCATGTATGCGTGCCCAAATGTAAATACAAGGTATAAGATCATCGCTCTTAATAAGAGTACACCTACGTGGATGCGAGGCCCGGGAGAAGCTACAGGCGCTTACGCCTTGGAATGCGCAATGGATGAACTGTCTTATGCATTAAAGCTTGACCCGATCCATTTACGGATAAAAAATCATGCAGATGTTGATCCGGTGCGTAACCTTCCCTGGTCAAGTAAGTTTCTAAAAGAATGTTACCAAAAAGGTGCGGAAGCAATTGGATGGAATAAACGAGATCCCAGGCCTAACGCTATGCGTGAAGGTGAATGGAAACTAGGATATGGAATGGGAGCTGGCAACTTTAACGCCAACCGAGGCAGGGCAACAGTTAAGGCTACTTTATTAGCAGGGGGTTCACTCGTATTGCAAAGTGCAGTAAGCGACAGCGGACCAGGAACTGCAACTACTATGACTGGCATTGCTAGTGAAGTATTTGGTTTATCCCCCCATAAAATAACTTTCGAATTAGGAGATTCATCGCTTCCGCCCGGACCTACACAGGGGGGCTCCACTACTACTTCTACTTTAGGTTCGGCAGTACACGATGTATGTGTTGCGTTGCACCAAAAGATGGCCGAACTGGTAACAACCAAACCCGGTTCAGTGCTACAAAATGCAAAGCTTGAAGAGCTCCATTTTGCAAAAGAGTTCATCACATTAAAAACCGATCCTTCAAAAAGAGTTGCTTATGCAGAAGTTTTAAAGCAAAGGGATCTTTCAGATCTGGAAGTAACCAAAGACTCCCAGGCAGGAGACGAAAGGAACAAATATTCTATCTACTCTTTTGCTGTTCACTTCGTTCAGCTACAAGTGCATGAGGCAACCGGGGTTGTTCGCATAAAAAAAGTAGTTACAGTAGCGGATGCAGGAAAGATCATTAACGAAAAGACTGCCGGAAGCCAACTTATGGGAGGTGTAGTTAGCGGCATCGGAATGGCCCTTATGGAAGACGGTGTGTTCGATCATCGCTTTGGACTTTTTGTAAATAATAACCTTGCTGATTACCACTTACCTGTGAGTGCCGATGTACCGCATATAGAAGCACTGTTTATTGATAAACCCGACCCTTTCATAAATCCGATGGGTAGTAAAGGTTTAGGTGAAATTGCTAATGTTGGTTTTGCTGCCGCAGTTGCAAACGCCGTTTATCATGCAACGGGAAAACGAATTAGAACTTTACCCATTACTCCTGATAAATTAATTATATAATAGAAGAAATAATTCTAAAAATTGTTTTGATTTAGTATTGCGATAAACGGAGATCACGAACGTCTTTGTCCTTGTTGGTTTTTGTCAGCAGCGCCGTTGCACGTGTTGCTCACGAACCAGGAGACTACTATAACGTAGGCAGAGATGAGTAATAAAATGAAGCCCCACTCAACAACGAGAAAAATATATTTTAAATAAAGGTTGAGGCGTGGCATATCGGTCGCCAACAATGTTGATTGTTGAATAGCTTCTGTAAGGCTACTTTTGCGGGCTCCGCGTGGCCTGGAGATTTCTAAAAGTGCTGCTTACTTTATTATCTAGCTGTACCATCCTCTACATTTTAAACAGTGCTGCTTCTTGCATTTCTGCTTGCCATCCATTCGGTTGGCGTAATTTGGTAGTGTTCCTTAAAGCACTGCGTAAAATAAGAGGGACTGCTAAATCCGGTCTTATAAGCAGCAGTACTTACATCAGCGCCTGCAGCCATGTGCTCTGTTGCTTTTTGCAACCTGTATTGCCTGATTAGCTCGTTGGGCGAGGTGCCGAGCAGGGCTTGTAATTTGCGGTTAAGCGTGCTGCGGCTCATGTTCATCGTTTTACTTAGGTGGTCAACCCCCAGGTTAGCGTCGTTAATTTTTACGTCTATCTCAGCATACAGTTGTTGTAAAAAAGGGTGGCTAACAGGGGCTACTATTTCAACAGGAGCCGATGGAAGGACCATTTCCTGTAGCTGTACCCTTACGTTTTGTTGTAACTGCAGCAGGTTGGCAGTACGCAGGTCCAGCTCCTGTAGGTTAAAGGGTTTGGTAATATAATCATCGGCACCCGTTTTCAGGCCTTTAAGTTTAGCCTCGGTTGCTGCTTTAGAGGTAAGCAGTATAAATCCAATGTGGGCTGTGCGGTTGTCCGTTTTGCAGCGATGGCACAAACCATATCCATCCATTTCTGGCATCATCACATCGCTAATTACAATGTCGGGCAACTCTTGCAAGATAATTTCCCATGCTGCCGCTCCATCCCCAGCTTGCAGGCACTTATAGGCAAGGCTCATGCTTTCCACTAAAAAGCCCCTTAATTCAGCGTTATCTTCTACAACCAAAACAATTGGAACGGCACCTCTGCCATTTGTATGGAATGAAACAGGTTGCGCTTCTGTAACGTGTAAAATTGGCCTTAAGTAATCAGATGCCATTTTTTCGACGGGGATTTGTATAATAAAACTGGTTGGCCCACCTATTTGGCTTTGTACAGCAACCTGCCCGTTCATAGTGGTAATAAGTTCTTTTACCAATGCCAGCCCTATGCCTGTACCGCCGTGGTTCCGTACGGGGGTATTATCCACCTGGTAAAAACGCTCAAATATTTTGTGCTGCTCATATGCACCAATCCCCAAACCGTTATCCATAACTACAAGTTCCATTATATCGCCTGGCAGTGCAGTTAACGATACGGTTACCTGGCCATGGGCTGGTGTAAATTTCATGGCATTACTTAGCAGGTTGGTGAGTACTTTCTCCCATTTTTCTTCAT
The DNA here is from genome assembly GCF_025963695.1 of Segetibacter sp. Lineage (GTDB taxonomy): Bacteria > Bacteroidota > Bacteroidia > Chitinophagales > Chitinophagaceae > Segetibacter. Next base: position 5,958 of record NZ_JAOQAH010000043.1, read on the forward strand.
CAAAAGAATACATTCCTGCAATACCGTGATTGATGAAATGCAGTTCGATATGTTTTGCGGCTGCTGCGCCTGCAAATGTTTGAACACAGGCGGCAACAAACAGGTGTAGTTCGCCCATGGAATTTTTCAGTTTCACCTGGCCATTAATAAGCTTACTGAAGTCGAGGAACTCATTGATTAATCGGAGCAACTGATGGGCGTTACGCTGTGCTGTTTCAATGAAACGGATAACAGGCGCAGAGAGCGTTTTATCCTGCAGTAGTTTTTCTAATGGCGAAATGATAAGGGTAAGCGGGGTTCTAAATTCGTGGGTGATGTTGCTGAAGTAACGGTCTTTTTGTTCGTCCATTTCGCGCAATCGAATCGCTTCTTTCTTCTCAAATGCAAGACTTTGTATTGTTCGAAATCTTTTGACTCTGAAGATAAAATACTGCCTTGCAAGGAGGGATAGCAACACAGCATAGATCATATACGCCCACCAGGTGGCCCAGGTGGGGGGAAGTATCCTGATACGGAGCGTTCTTTCAAAACTGCTCCATGCACCATTTGTTGTGCTGGCATTTATATGCAGGGCATAAGTGCCAGGTGGCAATGCCGCATACGAAGCAGTATTGTCGTTACCGTTTTCTATCCATTCCTTGTCGACTCCCTCCAAACGGTAGCGGTATTTTGCTTTTAATGCTTGGTTAAAGTACATGGCTGCGAACTCAAAACGCAGATAATTCTCATTGTGGTTCAACTCCACCGACGTTAAGGTGCTTAACGGTTGCTGTACAATGCTGCCTGCAACATCAATGTTTTGTGACCGGTTGTTTATCTGAAAGCCGGTAAGCATTACCGGAACATCCTTATGCGTAGTGCTAAAGTCGAAATTGACCGGGTCAAAAATGGTGTAGCCATCAAGTCCTCCAAAGCAGAGCCGTCCATCCGCAAAGGCAAACTTATGCGCCCTGTTGAATTCATTTCCGGGTAGCCCGTCAGTTTTCTCAAACACCATTAATTGGTTCGTACCATACTTTAACCTGAAAATGCCTTTGTTCGTGCTGCACCAGATGGTTCCAAACCGGTCTGGCAGTATGCAATAAATGGTATTGTTTGGCAAGCCATCCTCTACGGTATACACCCGCTGCAAGCCTTTTTGCACATCCCAAAGTATTAGTCCACCACCCCTGGAGCCGATCCAGAATTTACCGGGAAAAATCGGATCAGGGCAAATCTCTGTTAAAGCTTTCGGCATGGAACCGGCGGCTAAAGTGCCGTGAAACTGGTTTATTATTTTCCGGCCATCGTATTGCAATAAGCCGTGTTGGTAGGTTGAAATCCAGGTATAGCCACCAATGTAAGCTGCATCTGCAACTTCTACACCCTTCATGCCTTCCGCATCGCCATCATGTTTCGTTGGGGGTAATGCCGGATCTTTCCATCGGTACCATGCAGATTCACTCTGGTCATAAGCAGCAAGAATGTCTCCCGGAAGATTTACCAGTGCGGTATGCCCCAGGTTGCTTGCGAGGCCGGGCAGTGCCTGTACTCCCTTTGCATTTAGGCTAAAAACCTTGCTAATGCCATTAAGGCTACCCGCAGCATAAAGGTTGCCCCTGGTATCGCGTACCTGCCGGAAGTAATAAGTTGCTTCATCATTATTCCACGCCTTTGGCAAACCAACCGCACTTCCGAAGGCTTGTTGCAACACGTCTGTTATGAAGTTGTTTTTGTAAGCAAACGATTTAAACGCCGGGGCGTGGAGGTCTACTTTCAACAATCCTTGTGCATCTACACTCACCCAAAGCACATCAGTACGATCAATAAACATTACGTTTATCCGTAAGTCGGGCCGCCGGGTATTTTCCCATAGCATTTTCAATTGCCCGTCGTCCTCAAGCCGAAAAATGCGGCCGGCATTGGTAAAGTAAGGTCTGCCCTTGCCATCTATGTACATTAATTCACTTGGTACTGTTGGTTTTTTATACTGCTGAGGAATGTTTAGGATACGGCTGGTGTTACTAATTATGTCGAGGAAGATAAGCCTGTTACCATCAAGGAGCAGCAGGTTGGTTGGAGACAACAACGCAATGCTGTAACTATCTACCTCCTGCAGTTGACTAAACCATTTGGGTCGTTTTTTTACTTTCGTATCAAACCTGTACATCTTAAAGTGTTTACGGTTGCTATCACTTACCTGTACTCCGTTTGCACTTACCAGGTACAAGGTGCCGTTCGGCGCCTGAACCATTGCGTGAACGGTATCCTGTTGCAATAAGCCATTTGCCCGGTTAGCATATGCAACTTTTCCGTCTTTGTGTTCTATCCAACCTACCCCTTTATCATTGATGGTGGTAAACAGTAGTCCTGATGTTGCCGAAACTCTCCCAAACCAATCCCATCGGGCGTTAGAAAGATTACGGTTGTTTTGTACCTGTCTATTGCGGGTTACTTTAAAAGTGCGCATGTCGTATGCATCGGCTTGCATAACACTGTAAAAAATTGGGAGAACGTTGTTGACCGGAACACCAAGGCAACTTATAGCGTTTGCGGCAAGACTACCCGGCTCATTCGGAAGAAATCTTATGGTCTTGAAATTTCTGCCGTCGAAGCGGCACAGGCCATCAAGGGTGGCAAGCCAGATAAAACCGTCTTCATCCTGGGTAATACCACTGATAAAACTCTGCGGTAATCCTTCTTCAACGCCATAATGCTGCTCGTTGGTAAGCAGCAACGATTGCGAACTTGCCGCGTTACAATAGAACAAAAAATGTATAACTATTAAAGCTGGCAGAAGCAGTGAGTTGTTTTGTTTACCCAACTGGATTAGATGTTTTTAGGGAAGTTATGATAGGAAAAAAATATAAAGAAATTCAGTCAATTACGTTACACATCAAATGGTTGCAGCATTTAGTTCTTAAAACTCCTTTTCATTGCCACGAACGATGCAATCCCTAACTTTTCGATAAACCCCGAAGACAAAAGGTACGCCACGATGGCTTAACATCATCGCGTACCAATTAAACTTTTTAGCCGCATAATAATGAAAGGCGAATATGTAGACGGTATCATGCTATATAGATTGGGCAGCATAAAAACTTTCTTTTGACGGAACAAGTAGTGCAATCATTTTTTTGGGCCAGGCGTTATTGCTACTGTTTTACATCGTTGCGTCGCACCCTTTTACTTTTTGTACAATATTCAGCAATGCACCCATTGTTCCGTTTTTCACGGAAATCAACCATGCAGCAAGCCATGTCATTGTATTAACAGCTAATATTATTTAAAGCGGACAATTGTAATACCTGTTGCCGGTAAAAGATGCTATAAAAAGATGCGGTACAAGTGAGTGACACAACCGGAGTTGAATAAAGAAAAAAGGATCAAACCAAAAAAGGCTTCATAAGTTAATGACATTGATGTGAAGTATAATTATGTTTCTGCAATCAACTCCGGCGTAACAATTAAGGCTAATAACAAAGGTTTTGCAAGGAGAATGCATCAAAATTGATAGCATTTGAACCAATACTGGTAGCCGGGCGCCATGGCTCAACCTACTTTCGTAAGCGACTTAACAGTACACCCGCGTCCACTTTTTCAATACCAAAATACCTGCACCATGATTTTTGCATCTACACTTATAAGTTCGGTCCTTAGCAGCGCCAAAAAGCCTGGCACTAAAAGAAATTTCATTAAAACCTTTGTGCTAATAAGCATATTCTTTTTTTCGTCTGCACAGGCAATAGCTGGTTGGTATACCGACCACGCCCAACAATTTTTTAAAGCGAATTACAATGCGTCAACCGGCTCAATTCACCTTGAATCGTTTGCACATAATGGTTCTGTTTTTGGCTGTTGCGGGGTAGACGGAACGACCGAGCTAACAATGAGCAATGCCACATTCTACTACACAGTAGACAATGTGAATTATGTTCCATTTTATAATTATGTATATGACTGGTCGGTTTTCCAAAGTGAGAATAAGTACGGAAATACCATAAATACTTCTGCAGGTGTACCTGACGGCTATAATCGCATTCGGTATATTGATTTCTTTCTTACAAACACCACAGCAAACATTAAAGGTATCAGAGTAGACGTTCAGCTTAGGCGGGGCAACGGAGGGGGTATACAGGGTGGCTATGATAATACAAGCGATACAAAAGCGATTACCACTACGCTCATGAGTACTATTAGTACGCCAACCTACAGTTTTGTTACGGTTCTAAATAATGGGATATATGAAGCGAAAGCCAGGGTTAGCTATTCAAAAGTAGTTTTGAATGAGGTGGATAACCAAAGCACTATTGCATTGTACGATGCTGGTACAAATACAAAACTCACGGGGGATTTGGCTATAGCTACAAGTGGCTCAGCCGATGCGGCAGTAGCCAATGCACCTAAGGACTACTACTATCGCCAGTCAGCATATAGCAGCCGAATAACCAACAACTCTGCTTCTGTTTCGGTACCCGCATTTACCCTACCCAAAACGGCTTTGGCTACCTACAACGCTACTACCCAACAGGTTGCCTTTACATGGACCATTGATGCAGTAAGTTCTAATAATGCTGTTACGGACAAATTCAAAATACAGGTTGCCGACAACGCCAATTTTACTGATGCCCGAGAGGTAAGTTTTGATTATGACCGAACAAAGACGAGCTACACCTACAACATTGACAAAGACCTCTCGCCCCAGATGTACATACGGGTGGCGCGGGCCTTCCCAAACTTCAACTGGGAGTTGGCAAAACAGGCGACGGTTGCTGTGGCATTCAATGCTCTACCTGCAACCGCAACGGCAGTATTATTCAACAACAACTCCGCGCTTATTACCTGGAATCCGCTTACCTCAGCATGGATACCCGGTGCATCATTTATAATTTATCGATCAAACAATACTTCAAATAACCAAAGCGAAATTAAACTGGCAAAAGCGGATTTTGAAAAAGGGACCTACACAGACAAACAAATTTCTATATGCAATAGTTACAGTTATGCATTGCAGATTGTACCACCACTTACTTCTAACTTCTCTGCTTTTGCCGCAGTGCAGGCAACCGGAAATGTGCTCCCCATACAAATAGGTAGCCTGGTTCAACTTGAAGTTTCAAAAGGCTATTTCCCTGACCGAACTGAACTGCGCTGGACGAGTAGTGGAGCGTTTGACAACTTTATTATAAAACGCGCAACCTACGGTAGCAACGATTTTGTACAAATGGCATCGGTACCCGGCTCTGCCAATACCGAGTACCAAACCGATGATACCAAAGGAAGCCCCGGTGTGTATTATAGCTACCAGGTTATGGGCGTGGTGAAGTGTAATAACACCTCAATATTTTCAAATGAGTCGCTAACAAGTATCGGCTTTAGAAGCCCGACCGGTAACATATATGGACGAATAACCTACGACAACGGGCAGGCAGTGGAAGATGTAGCTGTTCGCCTGCAAAGCAACAGCCAGGCGCAGTTGGGTAAAAGCATTTACCTAAACGGCACTACAAATAGCTACCTGCAGCTTGATAGCACAACAGCACCATTTTCCGACTCTTCATTTACTGTAGAAGCCTGGATAAAGCCTGATGCGGCTAGCCCATCCAACCAGGTAATTTTTTACAGAAACAACCAATACGTGTTAGGCTTTGATGCCAACGGAAAGTTGTCCTTCTCCTTCAAGGGTTTTACAGCCACAGGCAACTACAGCAATTCATCAAACACTTTTGTTCATGTAACAGGCATACACACCAAAGACTCCCTGTTCATTATGCTGGGGAATGCTGTAATCGGCCGTGCTCTTGCGCCTTACTCCACTTCTACGCCAAACCAGGTGGTATACATCGGAAGAGGGCTTCCCACCCAATTGTTCAAAGGCTTTATCGACGAAATACGGGTGTACAATGTGGCCTTAAGTATTGAAGAGGCAACTAAGAATCAAACACGATTGTTTACCGGC
>NZ_JAOQAH010000054.1 GCF_025963695.1 Segetibacter sp.
CTTTGGCAACAGTTTACCAGACCGGTATAAATCTTTCGTTCCAGGAATGGGGGCTGCCTGCACCTGACGCATCTTATTTTGCAAAGGCTGATGTTGCTTTAACCGGCGCTGCCGGTACCGGTGCTAACTTTAAGCAAATTTCTCTTCAACGTTATATTGCGGCTTATCCAAATGGCCTGCAGGGATGGAATATTTGGAGAAAGAGTGGTTATCCTGTTTTAACGCCTGCTCCCGATGCGACTAATTCGAGCAAGCAGATACCTCGTCGTTATACCTACGGCACTGGTGAATATGGATCAAACCGGGAAGCCACAGAGGCAGCTGCGGCTTCTATTGGCGGTGATTCGCAGGATACGCGTGTTTGGTGGGACAAACAATAATGAAAAATATTTATTTATTTATTAATAAAAGTCAGTAAAGTAATATGAGAAATAAATTTTTGAATGGCTTCCTTGTCTTAATAGCGGGATTGACGTTCACATCATGTATCAAGAATAATATAACACCACTAGAGGATGGAATTGGCAGTTCATTCATTACAATTAGCCAGGCTCCTGAAAATAAAATTTTCTTTACTCCATTTTCTGATGTAAGAACTGTACCATTATTGTCAGTAAGAAGGGATGTTGCTTCCAACGCCGGCCTGAACAACACGATGACAGTTAAGATCGAGGTAAACAGTGACAGTGTGAAAAATTATAATACGGCACACGGTACCAAGTACGAGGTACTTCCGGACAGTTTGTATACGATTGGGGCAGGAGTAACAAAGTCTGGAAATGTTTTTACAATGACCTTGAATCCCGGAGAGTTTGAGAAGGATTTTAATATAGCCTTAAATGGTGCTAAGTGGGATCTTTCACGTATTTACGCACTTGCTTTTAAAGTTGTCGATCCAGGCGGATTGAAAGTGCTAACAGGAACTAATGAAGTGATTACGCTTTTAAGTATTAAAAATCAGTATGATGGTATTTACTCGGTTGAGTCAGGTAATGTACAAAGGTATACTGCACCTGGTGTACCAACTGTCGGTGATGCTTTAAATGGCTCTCTGGCAGGGAACCCTGATGTAACATTGTCTACTGCTGGTCCAACTACCGTGCTGGTAACAAATTTAAAATGGGGTTCGGGAAGCGGCTCCGGAGTTGCTGGTATAGACAACCTGCAAGCTACAGTGAACCCGGCAACCAATTTAGTAACTATGAAAGCTTTGGGCAACGCGACACTGACAAATATGGAAGGAAAAGTAAATAGATATGACCCGGCAACTAAAACGTTTTACATGTCTTTTATCTGGAATCCGACTGGAAGTGTCAGAACATACGAGATAGTTTTAAAATATAAAGGACCAAGATAAAACTTGATAAAGGAAGATAAAAATACCAACGGCCGCAAAAGCGGCCGTTGGTATTTTTATGATAACGACTAATGAAAAAGTTATTACACTACAGATGTTCCCCGATAATTTCTTAAAAAGAAGTTGTAGCAATACCAGGTTTACTAATAATCAGGAATATGTAACCACATGTTTCTTTACATTTGCTACCAAATCTAATTTATGGCTGAACAACAGACGCCCAATCAAATAAACATCGAGATAAGCGAAGAAGTAGCAGAAGGCACTTATGCAAATCTTGCCATAATTACTCACAGCCATGCAGAGTTTGTGATGGACTTTGTAAGCGTTATGCCCGGCACCCCTAAAAGCAAGGTTAAGAGTCGCATTATATTTACTCCTATGCATGCCAAGCGCTTCCTAAGGGCCCTTGAAGACAATGTAAATCGTTATGAAGCGGCCAACGGAACTATACAAGACATGGAGCAGGTTGACATACCATTAAATTTTGGCGGACCTACAGCACAGGCTTAAGCAACCCAAGCCCTAAAGGGGCTTTAGACGGCTTATGGCTGTTTTGCTTATTTTTTCCCTACAGAAGGAAAACCTCTTTCAATCGTTTCCTATCGCTCCGAGTAAGCCTTGCTATGGTGGCTTCAAAGACAAAGGCTTATTTACTCTCAATCTTCGGTAGGAAGCGCCGTTTAGCGCGGCATTATGTTACAGTGCCGCCACAACTTGATCCTGCTCCTGCCGCACAACCATAACAATGTTGATTCACAATAATCTCCCTCCTGTTTAACGCTGCTGTATCAAATTCCGAGATGTGTTTTTTTGCGGAGCTAACTTTAAGATCAAGCATTTGATTAAAATCGCAATCATATAGAAATCCATCCCATCCAATCGAGATCGTGTTTCTGCACATTACATTTGCTGCCGCAACAGGGTTAAAAGCAGCAATTAATTTCTCCATATACTTCTCGTAGTTGCCACTATTTAAAAGATAATCGAGGTAACGGCTAATGGGCAGGTTTGTAATTGTAAAGAGGTTGTTGAACACAATACCAAAGTCTTTCACTAATGCATCCTTATATTCTAATTCGAGGCTAGACTGGTTAGGCGGAAGAAAGGCGCCAGCGGGATTGTAAACAAGGTTTAAAATAAGGCCTGAACCTGGCTGTCCATAACCCACCGCGTTCAGCATTTTTAATGCCTTAATTGAATCCTCAAATACTCCGTCGCCACGCTGCCGGTCTGTTCTTTCACGTGAATAGGAGGGAAGCGATGAAACAACTTCAACACCGTGTTGTTTAAAGAAATGAGGAAGGTCGTTGAAACGTTTGTTAGCAAGAATGATCGTAAGGTTGCAACGTACAATAATATGCCTGTCGAGAACTTTTATCTTCTCTACAAACCATCGAAAATCCGGGTTCAACTCCGGAGCGCCGCCGGTTAAATCAACGATACCTATCGATGGATTTTGGGTTAATGCATTTATACAAAGCTGCATGGTTTCCGGGGTCATAATTTCTTTTCGGTCAGGGCCGGCATCAACATGGCAATGTTTGCAAACCTGGTTACACATCTTGCCAACATTTACCTGGAATATTTGAAGATTGGTTGGACGTAACGGGAATAATCCAACCTTTTCCATATTCTGCTGAAAAGGAATTAACCTGTATAAATTGTGATTGTCGCTTTCCAGTAACTCAACCTGGTAATGCGCATCCGCTAATATATTCCCTTTTGCTTTTAGCGATTTCGTTTCCTTTATCATGCTTACCTCCGCGAAGATTAAATTCAATTATGTTCTTTTTTTTATTCAACCTTGTAATTCTCTAGAAAAAGGCTCCAATTGTATTTTCTAAACCTGATAGAGGGGGTTTTGCTCGGCGGAATAAGTTCTAGTTGATGCAGCAATGCCAACATTTTTTTCTTACCGCCAAAGTCGTTTCTAAACCAACCCATTATTGCCGGCAGTGCCACGCTATTATTTTTTTCATCGTATTCAACTTCACCTTGCAAATACACTTTTGTTGCCATATTTAATTGCTTATCCAGTTGTTCCCGATTGTAGAAGGCAATGGGCGGGCAACTCTTAGCACCACAGTTCAGTGAAAAGTGAATTCTATAATCTACACTATCGACCCTTTGGTCTTTTTCGAACGACGATGGAAACCATTTGTTTAAATACCCCAAACTCCATTTTACTTTTGAATGTCTCAGCATACCATGTTCAATATCATCAAGGCTTAACTTTTTGCCTGCAATGCTTATTTGTTTGTCTCCGAAAAAAGAGCTCCTGTTTTTATACTTACCCGGATTTTTTGTAAGGATAACCTGGGTGAAAGCATTATAGATATTAATCCAAAAAGTTTTTTTATAGGTATCATTAGGTAGTTGCGCCGTAAGGGCTGATTCTGTTATGCCTTCAACTACTTTTACAAGTGAGTCTGTTGGTTCATGGGTTTTTGCCTGCAATAATAATTGTTGTGATATTTCAATAATATTTACTTCTTCAAAACGCTCCTTAACCTTTTCATTCACGTTGCCGCACATTATAAATAAAGGTAATAAAATTAAATACGAGCTGATTTTCATACCAGGTTTACTTGAGGTTGGAGCGAATTATGTAAAACAAAAAAGAATGGATGTTTGTTGCAGGAAAACCGGAGCTATTGTTTGTAATGGATGGCTTTTTTGCTGGTGTTGCTTTTAAATTTAGTTAGTAAGCCCGGCGATAAAAACTAAATTTATTTGGTTTCAAGCAATAGTTCTTAGTGGTTCTTTTGTTGTGTCACACCCTTCAACGGCATACTTTTAAGGAGCAAAAGAATGGGAAACTTTGTTGAAACGAAATATAAAGTACAAGGGTGCGACGCAACAAAAGATTCATAGTAGTAATTACGAGCGGTTAATAAAAAAGTAGTTCACCTTTAAAGTTGCTGTAAATAGAATGAAGCTAATAACGCTTTCAAGGCTGAATTTGCAATTACCCAAATCAGTTCACTAAAAACTGGTCGTGAATAAAATCTGCAACCGAAACCAGACTATTTGTTTCTTTAAATACAGCCAGCTGGCGGTCAGCCCCTGTACCATTTTCAAGCATTTTATGTACATGTGCAATGGCATGCCTGCTGCCTAACTGGTCAACTACGTCATCTACAAAATCCAGTAATTCATAAATGAGTACCCGTGTATTTACTTCTGATTCTTTCCCGAAATCTATCATAGTGCCGTCAATTCCATACCGGCCCGCGCGCCACTTATTTTCGTTAATAAGCAGCCGTGAATACATAATGAAATTTAGGTTTTTACTACGCAGCATATAAAGCTTAGCACAAATGGCCTGGAACAAAGCGGCAATAGCAATGGTTTCGCTAATAGTCATGGGTACGTCGCAAATACGAAACTCAACCGTATTGAAGAACGGGTGTACCCGCAAATCCCACCAGATCTTTTTGGCATTGTCAATGCAATTGGTTTTTACAAGCAGCTTTATATAGTTGTCGTAAGCTTCGATGCTTTCAAAAAAATCAGGAATACCTGTGCGGGGAAACTTGTCAAATACCTTCGTTCGAAACGATTTATAACCTGTAAGGCGTCCCTCCCAAAAAGGTGAATTAGTGCTGAGCGCATACACGTGTGGAAGAAAATACCGGGCTGAGTTGGCAATATGAATTGCCATTTCGCGGCTTTCCATGCCTACGTGAACGTGGAGGCCAAAAATAAGATTGCTTCGGGCAGCTTCCTGTAATTCGTTAACGATTGCGTTGTATCGTGCGTGGTCTGTTATTAACTGTCTTTCCCAGTGGCTGAAAGGATGTGTGCCCGAGGCGCCCACCCATAAACCAAGATCACCGGCAATCTTTGAAATAGTATGGCGTAATGTTGTTACATCTCGTAATGCAACGTCTATATTTTCGCAGATATCGGTCCCCACCTCAACAACGGCCTGGTGCATTTCAGCTTTTACCTGGTCGCGAATAACCTTCTGGCCCTCAGAAACAATTTTCTGCTCATGGCTCTTCAACTCACGGGTCTGAGGGTCCATAACCATGTATTCCTCCTCGATACCTAAAGTAAAATGCTTATAGTTAATTGGTCCCATAGTTACTAACGTGAAAATTTTAAAATTTAAAAATGTGTCATTTTTTGGACTGGCTCATTTTCAAATTGTGCGGTTCTGTAATGAATGTATCAAGCTATTAGGCCATTTTTAAATTAGGCTCTGGTTGCTGCTGCTTCTCTTTACATATTCACCCCAGGTTAAATTGTCGTTATCAGGTTCATGAGATTGGGCTTTTTCTATTGCAAAGGTTGCCGCGGTTTCTACCACCCAGTCAAAGTTTTCCTGGCCAACGCTATTTATGTCAGCATCTGGAGCGGGGTTACAGAAATCGATAGCATAAGGTACACCATCTCTTAATGCGAGTTCTACCGTATTAAAATCATAACCGAGGTATTTGTTTATCCGCAACACAATTTCTTCCATCTGCTTAAGCTTTTCTTCGCCAGGTGCAAAATCGGCTACGTACCTAAGGTGAAATGGATTTCTTGGTTCGTACGGCATAATTCGCACATACTTTCCTCCTATGCAATAGCACCGGTAATATTCTTCAAAAATAATTTCTTCCTGCAGCAGCATTACCAGTTCGCCCGTTTCTCCATGTTTTTGTAAAAACTCGTCTTTATTTTCCATTCTGTAAACACTTTTCCAACCGCCGCCAGCAAAGGGTTTCATGTAGGCAGGAAAGCCGATGTAACTAAAAATGCTGTCCCAGTCTAAAGGATAGGCAAGATTGCTAAATGACTCGCCGGTTGTATCAGGAGGTAGTTGGTAAGAAGGTAGTATAACTGTTTTGGGAACAGGTACCCCTATTTTGGTAGCGAGACAGTTGTTGAAAAACTTCTCATCCGCGCTCCACCAAAAGGGATTATTGATAACAGCAGCTCCACATAAAGCTGCATTTTTTAAATAAGCGCGATAAAAAGGAACATCCTGGCTTATACGATCGATAATGACTGAATACTCTGTTGGTTCTCCCTGCACGACCTTGTCTATTCGTACCGGTTCGGCAACAATTCCGTCTATCCCTTTGCTGTTTACCCTGTCAATAAACGCCGTTGGAAAACTTCTTTCTTTTCCGTGGAGGATGCCAATCTTTTTCATAAGCAGTGTATGTTTATAAAGTTTTTTAAATTAGTGGTACAGTGACGCTTTTTAGTTTTGTCCGTGCAGTTACTATGACATAAATAGTGTACCACCGCCATAGTCGTACCTGATATTATTTTACTTATAGTACCAGTAGTTACACTGATACTATAGTTACTCTTCCTTAATATTTTAAAATTACTTCAATAAATATTTGCGAGGACCCTTTATTGAAGTAAAGGGAATTTTAAAAGCAATATTACTTATAGCTTTACCTATAATTATGGACGAAGGAAATTTAGCAGTGCAAGAAAAAAGTTATTCTACCCTGAAGATTGAAGAACAAGTAATCTATTCCGAATATCTGGAAAGAGATGTAATAGTTGACATTTATCTGCCAGGTAAACTTGATCTAACAAAAGAAATCGATCTACTACTTATTAATGATGGACAGGACCTAAGAACAATGGATTTTGCAGCAATAGTTGATTCATTAATTTTTTTAGGGCACATTCATCCTATCATATTTGCAGGTATTCATTGTGGGGCAGACAGGATGAATGAATATGGTACTGCGTGCAGTACAGATTACAAAGGAAGAGGCGCAAAAGCAGGCTTGTATAACAAGTTTATTTTAGACGAACTACTGCCTTTTATAAAAACAGCATGTAATGTTTCGTTGTTTAAAGAAAAGGCTTTTGCCGGTTTTTCGCTTGGAGGATTGAGTGCGATAGACATGGGTTGGAATCATTCGGAGGAATTTTCGAAAGTGGGGGTCTTCAGCGGATCATTGTGGTGGCGCCGGCGGGGATACGAAGACGAAGGTTATGACTGGGATAAGGATAGACTTATGCATTTGCAGGTACAAAAGGGAACGTATCGTCCATCGCTGAAATTCTTTTTTGAATGCGGTTGTTTAGACGAAACCGCGGATCGCAATAATAATGGAGTAATAGACTCAATTGAAGATACTATAGACTTAATAGAGGATTTAAAGACTCTCGGTTACCAGCACGATCAAATTCATTATATGCAGCTTGAAGACGGTGAACATAATATAGAAACGTGGGCAAGAGCTTTACCTGCATTTTTAAAATGGGGTTGGGCAAGGGACCCGGTTTAGTTCTTAAAAATGTGTTATTAGGATGAACTGCGAAAGCACGAAAATGTTTGTAATACAATGAGACCAAAATGTAAGAGGCGACCCAAAAGGGCCGCCTCTTACATTTACAACTGTAGGATTTCTTAATTAAAAATATACCTGATTCCAAGTTGAACCTGGTACCTTGATCCAAGGCCAACACTATTTTGAAAACTAGAGGAGAGCGGAATTTTATTTGTAGCATCTAAATAAGGGAAGCTAAAAACAGGCTTTCCTGCATTTGTTCCAGTAGTTTCTACTCTCTTCAGCGTAAGCAGACCTGTTCTGTTGGCAGTTTGAAAAACGCCCCAATTTTTATTTAAAAGGTTGCTAAAATTAAAGATATCAGCAGTGAAACGAAGCGTGTTTTGTTTGCCGCCAACCTTTAGCATAAAGTCTTGGGTGAAGTTTAAATCTAATTTTTTATAAAAGGGTAGTAGTAAACCATTTCTTTCAGCATACATACCTCTTCTGTCGTCTAAATACGGATCCTGCTGAATGTAAGTATTCAACTGGTTCCATATCTCCTGCGTTGTTCGGGTGTCGGAACTATTAACTGTTTCCAATACGATATCATTCTGGTCTTTGGGAACATATATAAGGTCGTTAACAGTTTGGCCATCCCTGTTTATATCACCAGAATAAATATAACTGGCAGTTCCACCGTTTGCAGCTTCAAAGGTAAAACCAATGGAGGTTGCCAAATGTTTTAGATATTCTTTACGGTAAAAAGCTGCTACAACAACTCGGTGCGGTTGGTGGAAGCTCGAATATGACATTACATCTTCGTTTGGATCGCCAGCTACAAAACGGTCACGCCAAATAGATTGGGCAATCGAACCTCCATCGTTCACGGATTTACTTTTACCATAACTGTATGCAGCCATTGTGTACAAGCCGTTTACATTACGCTGCAATTGTAGGGTAAGATTATAGGCATATCCTTTCGAAGTATTTCTCATTAGTATTGCATCAGAAATATTGGGGTTGGTTGCAGTAGCACCGCCCGCTCCGCTATAAATTTGGGCAGATGTATAGCGAATTCGCTGATCGGAACCCGAAAGGGGAGTTCCGGTGGATGGAAGGTTAATGTTCTGATGATAGATAGCGTTAATGTCTTGTGTATAAATTCCCTCTAAAGTTCCAGTTATATCCCACAACAGTTTTCGGTCTACTGCTAAATTGGCTCTAAAAATCTGCGGGAACTTAAAATTTCGATCTGTAATAGCCAGGTTATACGCGGTATTTGCTGCGGCATTCGCATCTTTATTTGCATTTACATCCGGGTTAAAGGCGAGCCCGCTTGTAATTACTTTAGAGCCAAAATCGACCCCGTTATTACTTGCCTGGTTGCTTAGGTAAACAAAGGGCGGCGCACCTGCAAAAATTCCGAGACCTCCACGAACCTGCGTTTTCCTGTTATTTGTTGCGTCCCAATTAAATCCCAGACGTGGAGACCATAGAATAGATGCTTTAGGTCCCTGCGCTGTACTGATACGAACGCCATCACGATAAACAAGTGCATCAGCATTTGTATTAGGTATGAATGTATTATCATACTTTGGAAGATCCGCCCTGATACCACCTGTTAATACAAAATTGTTAGTTACACTCCACTTGTCCTGGGCAAATAGTCCTAGCTGCAATACGCCAAGACCAGCATAAGGAAATTCTCCACCTTTACGGGCTGAATAACGTACTTCATAGCGACTAGCATTGGCAGTTCCGTTATTTGCGCTTTGGTAAAAATCAGCCAGGTTTCTAAAACGGTAAGCGCCGTAGTAATTGGGAGCGAAGCCATTTTTAAACTTATTATAGGTGTTTTGGGTACCAAAAGTTATTGAATGCTTTCCTTTAAACAAACTTACCACGTCGTTAAACTGGTATGTGTCAGTAGATAAAATATTAAAAGCTGAAAAAGGCTCATATCCAAATGAGGTAAAAGTACTTCCGGCGCCGTTCTCTATATCCACCAACGGAAATACACCCCCCGGACTGCTTCTGTAATCTCTTAGTCGATTATAACCGATCTGTAATTTATTAGATAGCGTGTTGCTTATCCGGCTGTTTAATTCGGCAATTACAATATTGAAATTATTATTAATTATATAAGATGAAGCAAAGAATGGCATACCCGTGTTGCTTGCTGACCGCCCTCCAGTCGGAGCGCCACTGTTGCTGGGTGGAACATTCCTAAAAGATTTCAGATAGTAATAATTAATGTTTAAAGTATGCTTTTTACTAATATTCAAATCTATCCTGGCTGTAATCTTGTCACTATAAGTATCATAATTATAATTTTCAAAAGGTCCCGCATCATAATTATACTTGGTTTTTAGGAATTGCGCTAAAACTTCAAGGTCTTCGGCTTTTGCTGTTGAAATTCCCGTTCCTGTAGAACCATTACGGCTGGCAGAGAAGCTTGTTGCAGGAGCAGTTTCTCTCTGCTGTTCGCCACTTAAAAAGAAGAATAATTTGTTTTTAATTATTGGTCCACCAATAGTAGCACCGCGGTTGTTGAAGTCAAACTGCTGTTTAGCTAATTCAACTGCCCCCACTTTTCTACCAGTTAATCCAGGTGTTTTTTTGTAGTAATAAACACTGCCTTTAAATTCATTCGTCCCACTTCTTGTAACAGAATTAATACCGGCGCCAGTGAAATTCCCAAGGGTAACATCATAAGGGGCGATGTTTACCTGGATTTGATCTAAGGCGTCAATGGAGATGGGCTGTGAATTTGTTTGACCTCCTAAAGGGCCTGATAACCCGAATGTATTATTAAAACTCGCCCCGTTAACGGTCAGGTTGTTTAAGCTTCCGCTTCTTCCCCCAAAACTGCTGCCGTTGGCCGTTGGTGTAAGCCTGGTAAAGTCTTGTAAACTTCTGTTTATTGTAGGTAAACGTTCTATCTGCTGGCGCCCAATGACTTCCGCAGATCCTGTTCGGCTTTTACTAAAAACCCTGTCAGTTCTGTTGGTAGTTACTGTAACCTCAGCAAGAGCAGTTGAAGCGGTAGAAAGTTTGAAATCTGCCTTATAAGCAACTCCTAATGCTAACCCAATATCCGATTGTGTTTCAGCTTTAAATCCTATATAAGAAGCGGCTACCTGGTAAGGTCCTCCAACCCTTACGTTGGGAAGATTATAATGACCGTCTTTGCGCGACGTGGTAGAATAGGAGGTATTAGTCGGTATATGAACTGCTACAATAGTAGCGCCGGCTAGTGCAGCATTATTTTCATTAGTAATAATGCCTTGAATTTCGGAGGTCGTCTCTTGTGCCAATAAGTATAGCGGCGCAAGAAATGTGAGAATGAAAGGGGTAATTCTTTTAATTAGCATAACGCTGGGGGTTGATTTAAAGTATTA
Organism: Segetibacter sp.; assembly: GCF_025963695.1. GTDB lineage: Bacteria > Bacteroidota > Bacteroidia > Chitinophagales > Chitinophagaceae > Segetibacter. Next base: position 11,001 of record NZ_JAOQAH010000054.1, read on the forward strand.
TTTGTCAAAGTGGGAATTTGCTTCTTCGTCTACGCCTAATTATTGCAGGCTAAATTTTTCAGTCTTTTGTTTCCGCGATTGCAGAACCAGTAAAACGGATGTAAATATTTTGTAATATAAAAACGAAAGAGGTTACCATTACTGGCAACCTCTTTCGTTAGTGTAAAACAAAAGTACTTATAAAATGTTAAAGTACGTTAACTTAATTTTTGCTAATGCCGGTTATTAGAAGAACTACTTGTAAGTAATACATGATATTAGTTAAACGAGTATCTAAGTCCAATCTGTCCCTGAAACCGCGAACCAAATGTCATATTAAATGGGGATTGATCAACATTGAAGTTGTATCCCTTACCTTGATTGGCACCGGTTGTTCTGTTAACAGTAGTTAAAATAGTGTAAGCCTGGTTACCGACTAAGTATTGTCTGCCCCACTCTCTGCTAAGAAGGTTGGTAAAGTTAAATACATCAAAAGTAAATTGGAAGGCGTGTCTTTTTTCTCCCGTTTTAATGAAGAAATCCTGCGCAAGCCTCATGTCTAAAACATGTTCCCACGGCGTACTAACAGCATTTCTTTCCGTGTAATCTCCTCTTCTGCTATTTAAATATTTATCGGACGAAACGTATTTTTCAAAGGCAGCAGCCTGTTGGGCAGCAGTATACCTGACGGTGTTATTTGTATTAAGGAAATCTACGAACCTTATTTCGCTTGTGTTTCTTGGCACATACATTAAATCGTTGCCAAAACGTCCGTCGCTATTTAAATCGCCATTAACGAGGTATGTAAATCTTTGACCTGAGTTACCTGCATAAAAAAAAGCAAGTGAAGTCTTAGCATGCTTAAGGTATTCAGCATTAAAAGAAAGTACGCCTGTAAATCTGTGAGGTAGTGCAAAATTTGATGTTGCTAATTGAGGATTGTTTGGATCACCCACAACCTGTACAAATTCCCAGTTGGACAAGGCGGTGGAGCTGGTACCTGGGTTTACGTCTTTTGCCTTATTGTAATTATAAGCACCCATAATATAAACATTCTTCCAGGTCTTACTAAGCTGTGCAGTCAGGTTATAAGTATAACCCTGGTTAGTATTTGTGATCAAAATCGCATTGGTAATATTTGGGTTGATCCTTCTTGCGTTTGTTGATGCTGCATAAGCTATTCTCTTGTCAGCTTCATTATTAAAAAACGGATCAACAACACCTGTAGGAGCAGTCAGGTTGATGTCCTGGTAAAATACGTTGTTGATGGTTTTTGAATACATAGCTTCAAAAGTTGCATTGATGCCACCAGGAAGTATGAGGTCTGTAGCGAGGTTGAAACGAGCAACCTGAGGTAGTTTAAAGTTCTTCTCGATAAGGTTTACTTCAAAGGTTCTTCCAGCACTACCTACAGTGCTTTGTCTTGCAGGATCAGGTTCAAATCCACGGCCGTTGTTTACTTCATTTGCCGCTGTATTGGCATTGTCAGTAACATTTATTTGGTTAAATAACACGCCGCTGTTAGTGAATTGGTTCGAAATCCAGACGAAAGGTATACGACCAGAGAAAATACCTGCACCACCTCTTAAAATCAACTTTCTGTTAGCAAGCACGTCATAGTTAAATCCAACTCTTGGTGACCATAGCAGCTGACCTGATGGAGTGTTAGTGGTAGAATATTTACCCTTAAAAGTAGTGTCTACGGTTATATTAGCAGCGGGTGTGCCACTGATAACAGGAGCATCAACACGCACACCTGCAGTCAAACGAAACTGAGGAGTAAGCTGTATTTCGTCCTGGGCATAAAAACCAAGTTGAGCAGCTTTAAACGATGCAGCTGGCTTTTCATCTCCGGGTACATTAGAATAGGTTACTTCAACTTGTCTTGGATTATTAGCGAAAAGAGCAGGAATGTTTGCAAATCTCCATCTTCCATTAAAGTTGTTTATAAATAGATTTCTAAACTGGAAGAACTCATTATGCGTTCCGATTGTATAAGTGTGTTTTCCTTTAAAGATTTTGAAGTTATCTGTAATCTCAAAGATATTTTGATCTAATTCATTTGCAGTAGAACTTCTTTCAGAACCTATTTGAATAGTTCCTGAGTTATGAGCAATTTCTACAAAAGGAAAAAGTTGCCCAATAGGAGATCTTCTATCTGTGATCCTATGCAATCCAAGTATTAGATTATTTGACAAGTTAGCATTGAACCTGCTTCTGAGTTCTACAACCGAAATGTTTTGAGTACTTCTAAACTGGTGCGCATTGTTTCCAAATCTGAAAAAGGTCGGAGAGCGGGAGATATTGTCATCAAATGCTCTGATATAGTTATGGCGTACTGTCAATCTGTGTTTGTCACTTAAGTTGAAGTCAAATCGTCCAAATAATTTATCGCTTTCTGTTCTTGCATTAACGGTATTAAAATCGCCTACATTGTAGTTATATCTTCGTTGAAAAGTATCAGCAAGCTGTTGTGCCTCTGCAACAGATAATAATGAGCTTGCTTCACCTGCATTAAATAACGTAGGTGCAGTTCTTCTTGTTTTCTCAGCATTTACAAAGAAAAAGACTTTGTTTTTTACAATTGGCCCACCAAAACGAAAGCCTGTTTGCAGGTCGCTAAAAGTGGTAGATTTTATTTTTGTAACAGGATCAGAACCAATTGTATTTTGGTTTCTGAAAAAGTGATAGACAGAGCCCTCTAATTTGTTTGTTCCTGAACGGGTTACTGCGTTTACGCCACCACCTGTGAAGTTTCCATAGGTAATATCATATGGGGCAAGTACAACCTGTATCTGGTCAATCGCATCTAATGAAATTGGTGTAGTACCGGCCTGCCCGCCTGGTGTACCGCTACCCGCAAGGCCAAACACATCATTATTAACAGCACCATCAATGGTAATATTATTAAACCTGTTGTTAGCACCACCAAATGAGTTACCATTAGCTTGAGGTGTTAACCTGGTATAATCATTTAAACTTCTGCTTAAAGTAGGTAACGCAGCTATTTGCTCTCTGCTAATGCTGGTAGACGCGCCTGTTTTTCTTCGGGCACCTGATGTTCCTGTTGTAGTAACAACTACTTCGGCTAGTCTTGCTCCTGTAGTTGCCAGTGAAGCATCAACTCTTGTATTTTCCCCTAAACCAAGGAAAATGCCATCTTGTCTAAATTGCTCAAACCCTACGTGTGTTGCCTCTAAAAGATAAGGACCGCCCGGGGTAAGGTTTACGAAATTGTATACCCCTTTGTTTAGAGAAGTTGTACGAAAAGTAGCTCCGGTTGGCTGATGTACTAACGTTATAGTAGCGCCGGTAAGGGGGTTGCCACCGCCTGTTACAGTTCCCGTAATACTACTTGTAGTAACCTGCGCCAGAATGTATATGGGTGCAAAGAATACCGTAATAAGGGGTAAAATTCTTTTAATTATCATAAAATAGGGGCTGTTTTTGGGTGCAAAGAAAACAAATAAACCTTTATTTATTTCCCCGCATTGTTAAGAAATTGTAACGAAATCGAGACATTTATTCACGTTTTTGTGCTGCTTAAACGGCTATTATTTTTTATCACATGCTAGCTAAAACGACAAATTGTTATATTTTAAACAGTTTACCTCTTTGATTGTAATTTTGTACAAACAGGTATATGTTAGATACAATTGAAAGCGCTATTGAAGATATTCGCCAGGGAAAAATGGTGATTGTTGTGGATGATGAGGATAGAGAAAATGAAGGTGATTTTATAATTGCAGCAAAAATGGTTACACCAGAGGTAATCAATTTTATGAGCCGGGAAGGACGGGGTTTAATTTGCGCACCACTTATAGAAGATCGTTGTGATGAACTAGGGCTTGAATTAATGGTTAACAGCAATACTTCTCTACACGAAACGCCTTTTACTGTATCGGTAGACTTGCTCGGTCATGGATGTACCACTGGAATTTCTACCCACGATCGGGCAAAGACAATACAGGCGTTAGTTGATCCTTCAACAAAACCGGGCGAATTAGGGCGCCCGGGACACATTTTTCCTTTAAGAGCTAAAAAGGGTGGGGTACTTAGGAGAACAGGTCATACTGAAGCTACTATTGATTTGGCGAGACTTGCAGGTTTTGAGCCGGCAGGTGTGTTAGTCGAGATTATGAATGAAGACGGAACGATGGCCCGATTGCCGCAGTTGGAGGAACTTGCTAAGAAGTTTAACCTAAAAATTATTTCTATTAAAGATTTGATAGAATACAGGCTTAAAAAAGATTCACTTATTGAAGAAATTGTAAGAGTGGACATGCCAACCAGGTGGGGTCATTTTAAATTGGTGGCATTTAGGGAAAAAAGTACTGAACGGGAACATCTGGCACTGGTAAAAGGAGAGTGGCAAAAAAGCGAGCCAGTACTTGCCCGCGTACATAGCAGTTGTTTTACAGGAGATATTTTGGGAAGTTTCAGGTGTGATTGTGGCGAACAACTGCACAAAGCCATGCAAATGGTAGAAAACGAGGGAAGGGGAATTATTTTATACATGAACCAGGAAGGTCGGGGAATTGGTCTTGTAAATAAACTAAAGGCTTACAAACTGCAGGAAGAAGGAATGGACACGGTAGAGGCAAATATTCATCTTGGCTTTGCTAGCGATGAACGTGATTACGGAGTAGGAGCACAGATTTTAAGATACCTGGGAGCGACGCGCTTAAAGTTGATGAGTAACAATCCAAAAAAGCGTGCAGGTCTAAAGGGGTATGGACTTGAAATAGTAGACATTGTACCAATCGAAGTAAAATCAAATCCACATAACGAAAAGTATCTTCAAACCAAGAGGGATAAATTGGGTCATGAAATTTTGAATGATCTGTTGGAGAACAATTAACGGGCTAATACTTAAGTAACCATTTGAGTGTTAGTACCGGAAAGGAAGGGCAGTCGAAAAAAGTTCAACAGGGAACAACAGTACAAGGGTGTGACACAACCTTAGTTGAAGCAGGGGTAAAGCCGGCTAAATAATTATTGTGCTAAAAAAGAGCTTGTATATATAATAGTAGCTTTCTATGAGTAGGTGCCAGGTTTCTTAGCGATCGTTACTTTTCATCCTCATTTTTCAGCATAGTAACAGGTTGTAGAACGGCTGGGGGTGTAGTATCACGTTTTTCTACAGGCTGTTGTTTTTCCCCTGAAAAAAAGTGTTCAAAATCTTTTCTGTAAGAAATACTTGCACCCTGCCTGTTGCGGCGCCCTACTGACTGGGCCCCGGTAGAAATGTCAAGGTTATTACGGCTGAAGACGATTGCCCTGATTTTACGGTCTTTAGACAAAACAATTTCGACCGTTAAATCCGGTAGCCATTGAAGATTTCCTAACTGCTGCGACGTAGCCGTATTCGTTCCCATTCTAAAGTCGATGTCTCCACCGAAGGTCACAATGACTTTGTTATTGAAAAGGCTCTTGCCTAATTTGAAATTGACCTTTTGGCGATCAATGGCATTCGTAGCAGTAACATTTCCGCTAAACAAATTACTGCTGTTGTAGACAGACGTGCTTACGTCGAACTGCAAACTGCGATCGCCAGTAATCTTATACAAAATACCAGATACTACATTATTTACCTGTTTAGAAATTAATTCTGAAATAGTGTTGAAACCTAACGTTGCGAAGTTTGCTCCAATGGTTCTTCCCTCACCGTAAGGCGCAAATGAACCAAATACGATGAGATAGGTAACCTGTTTGAGCATTTCATTATTGTCTTTTTCCAATTTACTCAGAAACTGGTTGAACGTCTCATCATTCTTTACCTGTGAGCCAGGAGGGAAATCGATGGCAAAGTCAATATTTGGTTTAAGCAAGTCGCCGGTAATCTTAGCCAATACGTACACATCGCCCTGGTAGCTTTGTACGGTACCGCTTAAATTTTGCGTTCCAACAAGATCTCCCAGGCGTACGTTTTCTGCCACATACAATGCCTCTACCGATAATTTTGCATTGAACGGATCCCCGCTCCATTCAATAAAACTGCCTGCATTTTCTCTTAAAATAAACGGCTTTTTTATAAACGACTGAAAGTTGAAATCATAGCTTCCTTTCTGAATATCGTAACGGCCATTAATAGTCATGTTATCAGTGGTACCAGCATGTATTCTTAAGCGACCGTTACCAACTGCTTTTATAATGTCGCCGGTTACAGGGTCTAAAATAACATCAATCTTGGCAAACGAATTTGCCGTGAGGTCTAAATCGACGGTTATATTGCCCGGGCTTTCTTCAACCACATCCTTCATCTCCGTTCCATATTGCTTAAACACTATAAAGCCAGCTTCAGCGCTTTGACGGGTAGTATTGGTAGGAATGTAAATATGGGAGCTGTCAACCGGTTCTGCTGTTATTTTAATCCGCATATTTTCCTGAGGACCACTAATGTTTAAGGATGCCCGACCGATAGCAGTACCGTAAAACTGGCTGTTATCATTGGCCTTGGTATCTATTAAAAGCATTCGCCTTGTAGTAAGATCCAAATCGTACCTGACATCTTTGAACTGCCGCTGGTAAAGCTTTCCCGAAACCTGGCCTACATTTCCAAATTTGTCTTTGATATTAAATGTTCCAAAGTCAATTGCCCCCTCTGTAAAAGTAAAAGTTGCGGCATCAACAAAATATTGAACCCGGGTAAAGTTTACTAACAAGCTTCCTTTTGTTAACGTAACCTGACCCAGTAATTCGGGCTTTTTCGGATTGCCGTTTATATGCAGTTCGCCTGTTGCTAAGCCCCGCACATCAGTAAAAATTGTATTTAGGAATTTATTTAGAATATTGATTTTAGTATTATCTAATTTAATTGAGGTAAGCAAGGGAATGCCAGTAGTATCAGCGAGATTATAACTACCACTGGCGATAAACTTGTAAAATTCATTATCAGATGTCACATTGAACCCAATCTTGCCATTGCTGCTGTTGTAATTGCCTCTAATACCTACTACACCTACAGAATCGTTGTCCATTCTAAACTGTTCTGCTTTTAAATCCGCGTCGATTTTAAACTTTCCAAAAAAGTCGCTCATCACCACTTGTCCTGATGCAAGCCCTTCTAACCTTGGGTTGGTAGTAAGAAATGGTGCAAAGTCACCGATATTAAGGCTTTGCAAGGTTACAAGCAGGTTACTTTTATTAAACTCTTCATCATAAGTTGTTTTAACTTCTATATGCTGATCATTCTGCGTAAACCTTACATTTTCTGCTGAAACAAAATTCTTCCTGATACTAATTTCGCCTTCTTTTTCTAAGATCCAGCGCTTGTCGTTGATTACAAAGTCGGAAGGGTTGAACTTAATTTTAACCCCATCCGAAAAGGTGGTGAGATCGGCATTTAGGTTAAGCTCGTTAAGTGTACTATTTGCTTTTGTTTTGATACTGATCTGCGACAAATCCTTTTGCGACAAAATGGTGATTGTGCTATTGGGAAACCCGGAGCTATCGCTTAACCAGATGTTTTCAATATTTCCGTTCAATTGCAAAACGTCAAGATTACCTCTTCCGTTTAAAGCGATGTTGTTAAACCTGTACTTCTTAAAAGCAAAAGCGGGAATGTCTGCATTTAGTTCAAATACTGTATCAATCGTATTTATAGTGCCAGAAATGCTGCTATTACTAAAACCAGTTAAGTCTTTATTAAAGAGCAACGTATAGCCGGCGATGTCTTTTGTATTTACAATAAAATTGAATTGCTGATCTTTTACATTAGCCCTCGGTTTATTGATATAAGCCGGATAGTACTTATTAAGAAAGATTTGAAAGGTGTTAGGCAGATCGAGAATGTTGTATTCGCCTTCAACAGAAGCATCGAATTCATTACTAGTTAAAGACAGCAATCTTCTGCGACCTTCAAAGTGCGATTGTAGACTGAGTGAGTCGAAGTTCAACTGCACACTATCTTGTATTAGGTTAGCATTGAACACCTTCACCGATCCAAGAAACTGATCAATGTTTTTTCCGCTGAAGTTTAAGTCAAACAAACCGCTCAGTTCCAGTTGTTTGTTGTACAGGTGTAGCTTTTGAAAGTTGCTATGAGCAAGATCGGCCAGTAGGTTGAAATGAGGTTGAGCATTCCTGAAATCCATTTTAACAGTGGTAACAAAATCTATATTATCATCATCAATTTTTACTGTTCCGTCAAATTGTTTGCGCGCAAACGTTCCTTCAATATCTATTTTGCGGTAGTTGTAATCTTTAAAGTTGAACTCACTAATCTTTCCGGTTACGCTTGTTTTTAAACTATTAACCGTTAAACCTACTCCTGTAACCGCGCCATCAAAAGACAACGTACCCATATCTTTAATCTGCAAAAACTTACCGAGATTAAATTTATCGGTACCAAGGTGACCGTGATAAATAGCAGCAGTTTTGTCGGGTAATTCCATTCGGATATCAGTATGGAAACCTCCAAGGTTCGTACTAAAAACGCCGGTAGTTGAAAAGTTTTTAATTGTTCCTTTAAAGTTTCCTTTAAACTTTACCTGCCCCAGGCTCGAAAGGGAGGGGTTGTCTATTTTGCCGATTGCCGGTAAAAAAGAAACAGCATCACGATAGGTGGTTTGCACGTTTCCCGACTGAAAATTGATAAATGTTTTATTGATATCAGGAAGACCAACCATTGTAACGTCGCCACTAATTGATGTGCTGCCTCCTGCTCGTGCAAATAGATTTTTTATTGAAATATTTCCAACAGTTCCTTTCCCGGTTCCTGATATGCTTATTCTTTTTTTCCAGGTCTTCGCAGCGGGAACAAAATAGGCAAGGTCATCACTATCAATTTCAGAATTATTAAACCGTGCGTCCATCGTAACCTTCTCAAGGAAATTCGAGAAGTCTTTGGTGAAGTCGTTATAACTGAGGGCAAAATAGTTGTGCAAACGCGTTCTTGGAGTAAGCAGCTCAAGCTTGGCAAACTCCATTATTTGGGGAGTAAGTTTAAGGGAGGTTTTTAGCTTTCGCAAATCGAAACCGCTCCTTTCTTTTGTTGCCAGGTCTATGTTAACTTTAATAGTATCTTTTATAAAACTAACTTTTGTAAAGCTTCCATTTATTTTATCCAAGCGTAAATTAAGCGGATCAAAATAGGAATAAGGAGCACGATCCAAACGCTTCAAGTTCTGGAAAGTACCATTCCTAATGTTTATTTTATTGACAAGCAGGCGAAGATCTCCCTTGTTGAAGTATAAGCCGCTAGCTTTTTTTGCTGTAGTAATAGCAGCTGTAGGTCTTAATCCTTTGAAGCTGGTAACTGAGAAAAAAGGCCTTTCAAGATCAATCTCTTTTATGTCAAGAAGATTTTTATCTATGTTGATGTCGTTGGCTTCTAACTGTAAATTACCTGCCCTTACTTCCATCAGGTTTCCAACCCACTCATCTTTCTGTACGACAGCAATATTTTTAAAATCAAGCCTTTTGAGATTGAATTTTAAATTGCTCTTTTTCTTTTTGTCTTTAGGTGTAGTAGGAGAAAAATAGTCTACAAGAAACTGGTAGTTCCAGACAGAGTCTTTTCGGTACATATTTATATAGGCATCTTCAAGCCCGATATACTTTAGCACCAGTTCGTCTTTTAAAAAAAACCAGTCTGTAATCCTAACCTTTACCTGGCTTGCATATAAAAGGGTATCTTTTTTTAGGTCTTTAACCAGGGTTCCTTCCAGGTTCATGCTGTTAAATAAAGCAAAGCTTACACGATCTATCCTTACTTCTGTATGAAGATCTTTTGATAAACGTTTTGCTACCTTTTTTACAATTAAGGTTTGCACGAAGGAAGTTTGAATAATAAGCCATATAAAAAGCAGTAACGCAAATATGCTTAATACAATTCTCCCGGTTATAGTAACAAATTTCTTCAGAAAACTACATTTGATTTTTGTAAAAATAAAGAAACCGAGTGGCAGCACAAACTGGATGCGAACTTCTACAAAATAATAACATATAAAGTGGGCGTTGTAATTATTGCGCTTTTAATTACTGCTGGTTTTTCAACCCCAATTACTTAAGCAAATAAAATGCTGGAAAGGCTTGTTCAAAACAATTAACACTAAAATTCCAACCTGCACGGGCCAATTCTTATAGTAATGGTTATTGTGTTATTACCAGCCAATCTTTGGTCAGCATTGTTGTGTCACTCACTTGTACCATAAATCATTTCGGAGCTACATTGGATATTTGAATTGAAACGTCTAATTAAAAGTTTTTTTGCTCATTTCATAACAGTGGCACAAGTGTGCGACGCAACAATGGCTGATTGAAATACGGCTGCCCGTTACAAACAACTTCTTCAAATTACCTTCCCCAAACGGCGTTATTAAAAGCCCCAGCTAATATGCCACTTGTATTGATTGCCTTTCACCATTTACCATTGCTCTTATAGAAATAATGCCTTTCGCAATATTGTTGAGAGGTATCATAAGATGACTTTGGCCTGGGTTTACTCGTTGCTTTTTTAAAGCTTTGCCAGCCGCGTCGAATACTTCTATCAACGTTGTGCCCGCCGGTATTGTCACGCTTAAATTTGTTCCGATAACACTTGCTTTAATGATGAATAAAATTTTATGATTTGAACTAATAATCTCTGAATAGCTGATCTGCCCTTGTATAGAAATAGATTTTAACCGGTAAAAGCTTTGTCCCTCCGCCGTAGGTACTTTCGCCGAATAGTTATTTATAGCTGTATTTGTGGTTGACTTTGTCCTGCTTATTTCGGTAAAGAGGGCTGTTGAACCTGTTCTTCTTTCAATTACATAAACGTCTCCTGCTTCTTCGTGTTGCACCTGCCACTTTAGCTCAAACATATTTCCGGCAGCTCTTCCCCCAAAAGAAACTAGATGAAGGGGTAATGAGCTGCCGGTCGTAATTTTATAAAGGCTGCCACTTAAGGCCAAAGCATATAAAGTACCGTTAAGGGACTCGGCAAATGACGAAATTTGCGGCCATGAAGATTGCATGGTAGTATTCCAGCCTCCGCTTCCATTAGACTTAATTAACCATCCGTTTCCACTTACGAAATCGCTGCAAATATAATATCCCTGCAAGGAGGGAAATTCGGAGCCCCTGTACACATAGCCCCCTGTTATAGAAAATCCACCTGTCGTATTGTTGTGTGGATATTCAAAAATGGGCGAGACATTGTTTGGTTTAGCTACACAGCTTTTGTAAGCATGGGTGCCCTCAAAGCAAGACCAGCCATAGTCTTTATTCATCCTGTTCGATGCTGTTACCAAGTTCACTTCCTCCCAAAGATTTTGACCTACGTCTGCAAGCCATATATCTCCGGTTTGTTTATCGAAAGACCACCGCCACGGATTTCTTAAACCAGTAGCAATAATTTCTTCTTTTATGGATGTGCTGCCAACAAATGGGTTGGTAGGTGGGATTTTATAAAAGGGTGTAACCGGATTATTTACGTCTATCCGCAACATTTTTCCTAATAAGGATTGTGGTTTTTGGGCATTGTTATCAGGGTCTCCTCCTGAGCCACCATCGCCTGTTGCAAAATATAAATACCCGTCTGGTCCAAATAATAAATGTCCTCCATTATGGTTCGAAAATCTTTTAGGGATTGTCAACAAAACAACTCCTGATGAAGGATCTGCAATATTATCGTTGGTTCGCCGATAACGTGCAATTGTAATGGCACCGGCAGTGTTTGTATAGTAGATAAAGAAATACCCTAAATCTTTATAAGCAGGATGAAATGCCATACTTAATAATCCCTGCTCCGCATTGGCAGCAGTAATTATAGAAGTTACATCAAGGAAAGCTGTAGGTAGAAGGCTATTATTTTTCCAAATCCTTATTTTTCCGGTTCGTTCAACTATAAAAAGCTGGTGCGAGCTGTCGTTTGCCTCTACCATATAGACTGGTTGAGACAGGCCTGAAACAACAGGTTGAAAGGAAATTAACGGTTGTGAAAAAACAAAGATGGGTGCAATAAGTAATAAAAAAGGGAGTAGAGTCTTTTTCATGATAGAAACGGTTATGCCTTCTACAATCACAAATTATACCCCTTCCTATTATCCGCAAATGCGTTTAAGTAAGTATTTATTTGGCCAGCGTTATCAATTCGGCCATGTCAATACCTTTTTCGTACGCTTTTACGAACTGGCCTTTTTTATCGTATACGGCGGAAAACGGGGTAAACTTAACAGCATAAAACTGGGTAACCATCCTGGAAGGATCAGTGCCGATTTTTATAGAGGGGAACCTGTTTAGTTTATAACGATCAGCAAAATTTACCATGTCGCGAAAAGGCCGGCTTGTAATCATTACAATTTGCAGGTTACTTAAGTCTTTCATCTTGGTAATTATCTCTTCAGTTTCAAGTTGGCAGTGACCACAATCAGGACTGAAATATAAAATGAGGGTTGGCTTTTTATCCTTCAGATTTACTTTGCTAAACCAACTGCTATCGGGCATTTGAATGCTAAAAGATGGAATGGTCGCATTTTTTTGATAAGGTGCAAGTGTATCCGTTTTACTGATACCTGTATTTGTTTGAGCCGTAATTGAGAAAGATATAAGTAGTAACGTTAATAACGTAAGTAAAGAGCGCATAATTTTTTTCATTACTTGTCAAATATTCAACCAAAAATAAAGCATAGCCAGTTAGAATAGCGCATTTGAGGTGGCCGATTGTTAAATTACACTTTCACCTTCAATCACTATTTTTGGCGCTTAAACCTAACTACCGGAGAAATGAACTTCAACTTGAGTCAAATACCAGAGAGAACAGCACAGCCACGGCAAAATGGATTAACAATGATTATGGACAAAGGGTTAAGTATTTCTGAGGCAGAAAACCTTATGAGCGTTGGTTCTTCTCACATTGATATTGTTAAGCTCGGTTTCGGTACTGCATTCGTTACTCCAAATCTTCGTCAAAAGATAGAAATTTATCAAAAGGCCGGAATGGCCGTATACTTTGGCGGAACTTTGTTTGAAGCTTTTTTAATAAGAAATGAGTTTGAAGGATATATTGCTATGATGAAAGATTATGGTATAAAACATGTTGAAGTAAGTGACGGATCTATCACTATACCACATGCGGAAAAATGTGGCTATATAGAAAAGCTTACAAAATTTGGAACTGTTCTAAGTGAAGTGGGCAGTAAAGATGCGGCCCATATCATTCCACCCTACAAATGGATTGAATTGATGCGGGCAGAACTGGAGGCGGGTTCAACTTACGTGATTGCTGAAGCCAGGGAAGCTGGTACGGTAGGTATATATCGAGGTTCAGGTGAAGTAAGAGAAGGCTTGGTTCAGGAAATCCTGACACAAATACCAACAGAGAAAATTATATGGGAAGCTCCGCAAAAAGACCAGCAACTATACTTTCTTGAGCTAATCGGGTGCAACGTAAATCTTGGAAACATAGCTCCAACTGAAATAATCCCTCTTGAAGCAATGAGGATCGGTTTGCGTGGCGACACTTTTCACTTATACCTCGATAACAAAAATTGATAATGAGAAAATTCGGGTTAATAGGTTATCCATTATCGCACTCTTTTTCCCCGGCTTATTTTGCAGAGAAATTTGAAAGAGAACATATTTTCGATTGCTTTTACGACTTGTATCCAATTGAAAACATTAGTGACTTCGCTAACCTTATCATTAGCAACCCTGGTTTGGAAGGGATAAATGTTACGATTCCGTATAAAAAATCGGTGATATCTTTTCTAAATGAAAAAACGGAAGCAGTTGAAAAAATCGGTGCATGCAATTGCATTAAAATAAAAAACGGGAGTTTAACCGGTTATAATACAGATGTGATCGGTTTTGAGAAATCACTTTCCTCTAAACTTACAGGTAGTCATACTAAAGCGCTAATACTTGGTACCGGCGGCTCTGCGGCTGCTGTTGAATATGTACTGATAAAATTGGGCATCCACTATTCTTTTGTTAGTCGGAATAGCGAAACAGGAAAAAGAAGTCTTTCTTATAATGAGCTAACAAAAGAAATTTTGGGACAACATAAGCTCATTATTAATACAACTCCGCTTGGTATGTTTCCTAATGTAGACAAGTGTCCCGGGATACCATATGAATTTCTAACTACTGATCATTATCTTTTTGATCTTGTGTATAATCCTGTTGAGACCTTATTCTTAAAAAAAGCAGCAGAGATGGGAGCTATTACAAAAAATGGCTCAGACATGTTAGTTATCCAGGCAGAAGAAAGTTGGAAAATCTGGAATGAAATTTAAGAGCTTATATCTCCACACATGCAGATGAAGAAGAAAGTAGGTTTGTAAGATTTAGGAAGCAAAGAAGTAAGACTACAAAAAGCCCATTTTTTCTACAGCCTTTTCCGGAACTGAAATCTTCTTTTTAGTAGTGTAATCAAAACATAACATGCCTGTTTTGACTTTTCCCGCAACCAGCCATTCGTCTCCTGGTTTTACTTCTATCTTATAAAAAATATCAAAACCAAGTCTATCAATTCCTGAGGCTGCAACTGATATTTGTATTTCATCTCCATATTTCAGTTCACGTTTATATTCAATCGCAGCATCTGCCATTATTAATCCTGCGCCTTCAAGGTTCAGTTCCGTGTAACCAAAGTGTTGTAGATATTGCTGCCGTGCTTCGTGAACTAAAGATAAGAACACATCATTACCTACATGACCGCCGTAATTTAAATCAGTTATCCTGATCTTTAAGATGGTCGAAAAATTAAACTTATGGGGAAGAGAAACTTTGATTCGTTCCATTAAACAGGAAATAGTGAAATGATTTAACGGATAATCCAAACCAAACCGGCAAGTAAACCTAAGCCCGCTATAGACGACGCTATACGAATCCTGGCTCGGTTAGAATTAGGCTTATGCACAAATGAAGATGATGCTATAACATCATTTGCCCGGCTTTTTCTTGCATCTTGTTCATCTAAAATTTTTTCTATCTTACCCCAAACCCTTGCGGGCGGCATAATTAATCGTTCTGTCATAGTAGAATTGAAAGTGTGAGAAGAGGTTTTTAGTTTTTTCTGCAGGTTTTCCAAACGCTCTTTTTCAGGATTAGGTGAGACATTGTAAAGACAACTTTGAGATAGACTGTTTTTCATGATCTGTTGGTTTTTATTCTATATCATATTAATTTAATGTTCGTCCATGTCGGGCAGCGAACTATAAATTATATAACACAGTTATTGGGTTATTTATTATTACAGACGACCTATTTATTCGTTTAGTTGCAGTTTTCTTAAACAATTCTCTAAATGCAACTATTTTTCCCAACTGTGGACAAAAATGACGCCAGTTTCATTGTTGCTTTTTTCCTGTGGCTATACTGGTTTTTTTCTGCCAACACCATTTCCGCAAAGGTTTTATTAGCTCCATCTGGAATAAAAATGCTGTCATAACCAAAACCTAAATGTCCTTTTGCAACTTCTGTAATTTCTCCTTCACAAATTCCTTCAAACAGTTCCTCAGAATTATTGATAATAAGCGAAATCACTGTTCGAAACCGGGCCTTTCTGTTCTCTGCACCCTTTAGTGCATGCAGCAGCTTTTGTAAATTATCGTTGGCACTTTTTCCTTCTCCTGCATATCGGGCGCTTTTTACTCCTGGTTCACCGTTTAGCGCCTCAACTTCTAACCCCGTGTCTTCGCTAAAACAATTCTCACCTGTAACAGCATGAATAGTTTTTGATTTTTCACTTGCGTTTTCCTCTAATGTTGCATGCGGCTCAGGTATGTCAATGTTTATTCCTGCCTCTTTTAAAGAAATAACCTCAAAAAAATCTTCAATAATGCTTCTTATTTCTTCAACCTTATTTTGATTGTTCGTAGCAAAAATTATTTTTTTCATGTTTCAAAGTGGGAATAGAGGTAAAATTTTTAATTAACAAGGAGTTAAGATCGTTATTAATCAAAGGGACGGGTAGAAGGATTTTTATACAAAATTCTTAAAAACTAACTTATGATACCAGCAGTATTATTTCAATTTGTCATCGTTGCGTCGCAATCCGTTCGGCCACAAGTCCGCTAGCATCGTTGTCAACCTCTTATTCTTTTAAGCAATATTAAATACATTCTTAAGGCTAAGCCATAATTTGGTTTTCAATAGTTTCCCTTCTACTCCAGCTTTATTAATATGAGTAAGTGGAGGAGCAACCATAATGGTAGATCCCGAAAATTTCTGCACCTGGAAAGCGGGTATCATAAATGGCAGCTTTATAGCGGAAGGCTCAACATCAAACAACAGAATTGTTTTTGCACCCAATTGTTGTTTTATGGCCTCGTAATCAACCTCCTGTCGCGAATTGTTTATAATAGCTATATCAGCCAAATCAAGATGACAGGCTTTTAAAATACTAGTTAAAAAAATAAGTTCCTCCTCTAATAAAAAAACTGCATCAGGCTGGTGAACTATTATAATTACCCCTTTTTTGTTTTCGCCAAGAAATGCTACTTTATCGAGTGGTTCTATTGCCTCCTGGCCTTTTAATGGCTGTTCTTCCAACTGCGTCTGTACTGCTTCTGCATTATAAGTATCAAGTTCAACCAGACTTCCTTTGTATAATTCTGCTAATAAAAAGTCGGGCAATTGTATTTTTTCTGCACTCATACATCGTCAATATTTATTGCCTTTGCAGGCATTTTTCGTTTCTTTGCTTCAAAATTAATATTTATGGTTGCAGCTCCTCCGATAATTGTTCAAAAGGCAGAAACAAGCAAGCTTCAGTCTTTTTCTTTCGAAAATTTACCTTTTGGAAAATATTTTACCGACCACATGCTCGAGGCAGATTATGAAGATGGTGAATGGAAAAGCGTTGAAATTAAACCTTACCAACCTCTACTCCTCGACCCATCTACGGCTGCTATACATTACGGACAGGCAATCTTTGAGGGTATAAAAGCTTATAAAGATAGCGACGGAAATGCCTTTATATTTCGACCTATAGATAACTACCGGCGTTTTAATATTTCGGCAGAAAGATTAAAAATGCCTCCTGTTCCTGAGGAGATCTTTATGGAAGGAATGCGGTTGTTAGTGGACATCGACAAAAATTGGATTCCAACCGAGGATGATCATTCCTTATATATTCGTCCGTTTATGTTTTCCACAGAAGCGACGTTGGGAGTGAAGCCTTCTAATTCTTATAAATTCTTAATAATTCTCAGCCCTACAGGTCCTTACTATAGTAAGCCTATGCGGATTTACGTGGAAGAAAAATTTTCGCGTGCCGCTCCAGGTGGAATTGGGTTCGCAAAAGCAGCAGGAAATTATGCATCAAGTTTATTGCCTGCTGCTGAAGCTCACGAACGTGGGTACGATCAGGTTTTGTGGACGGATGCAGTTGAACATAAATATGTGCAAGAGATTGGGACAATGAATGTGTTTTTTATCATTGGAGATAAAGCCTACACTCCTGAACTCAGCTCTGGAACTATCTTAGCGGGTGTTACGCGCGACAGTGCCGTCACAGTTTTAAAAGAAATGGGATTTGAGGTAATAGAAGACAGGATCAGTATTGATCAAATTATTGAAGCCCATAAAGCTGGTCAACTGAGAGAAGTTTTTGGGACAGGTACTGCCGCCACTATTTCTCCCATCAAGGAGTTAAGATATAAGGAGTACGTGATGGAGTTCGACGTAGTTAAATGGACAGTTTCAACGGAATTAAAAAAACGTCTTAACGATATCAGGAATTCCAAAGTTGGCGACCCTTACGGATGGATGTTTAAAGTTTAGTAAGAGTAAACGAAAAGCATTAAGATTAATAATGTAAAGACACTTTTTTTCTTAGAATTCATCATTTTTAGAATTAATGAATTCAAAATGGTTTCTTAAAAAATAGTATAAAGATTAAGAAAAGTAGCAAAATTTGGGGTTGCAGGAGATTTTTTTATTCAAGTCTTGGAATTTCAAGTTAATGCTGCTACTTTTGCAATCCGAAAAATTTAAAAGGTAAAAATGCCTACAATTCAGCAATTAGTAAGAAAAGGTAGAGAAATTATAAAGGCTAAAAGCAAGTCTAGAGCACTTGATGCATGTCCACAACGACGTGGTGTATGCACAAGGGTTTATACAACTACTCCTAAGAAACCGAACTCAGCTTTGCGTAAAGTTGCAAAGGTGCGTTTGACAAATAAGATTGAGGTTATTGCTTATATTCCCGGTGAAGGACACAATTTGCAGGAGCACTCTATTGTTTTAATCCGTGGTGGTCGTGTAAAAGATTTACCAGGTGTTCGTTATCACATTGTTCGTGGTAGTCTTGATACTGCCGGGGTAAAAGATCGGAAACAAAGCCGTTCTAAATACGGTACAAAGAAGGCTAAGGCTAAGAAGTAGTAAGAGTAGACTTCACAATGAGGTTATAGAATTCAATAATAAACTAAGCAGCTTAGCTGCATTAAAATAAAAAGAAAATGCGTAAGACGCAACCTAAAAAAATTCCTTTAGCACCAGATCCTCGCTTTAACGACAAGCTGGTCACCCGTTTTGT
This sequence comes from Segetibacter sp., assembly GCF_025963695.1. GTDB lineage: Bacteria > Bacteroidota > Bacteroidia > Chitinophagales > Chitinophagaceae > Segetibacter. The sequence goes on from NZ_JAOQAH010000054.1 coordinate 29,452, forward strand.
TAACAACATTATGTGGCAGGGTAAGAAAAGCATTGCTTTGACTATATTTTATGATGCTGTAGACAGAGTGTCGAAGCAAACCGGGGAAGATGGATATGAAATTTGGAAAAGAGCGTTAGCTAATATTACCCCAGGTGTTGAAGTAAGAAGCCGTCGTATTGGTGGTGCTACATTTCAAATTCCTTCTGAAGTTCGCCAGGATAGGAAGATCTCGTTAAGCATTAAATGGATGGTCCGTTTTAGCCGCGAGAGAAATGGACGGAGTATGGCTGAAAAACTATCTAACGAAATAATTGCAGCAAGTAAAGGTGAAGGTGGAGCTTTCAAAAAGAAGGAAGACACGCACCGTATGGCTGAAGCCAACAAGGCTTTCTCTCACTTCAAAGTATAAGGTCTTTCCTCATTATATATTGAAGCCACTCAAATGAGTGGCTTTTTTTGTGTCCATATGTTAAAAAAAAAATATCAAATACTAAAAGTTCGAATACGACGTCCCGCCGGTAAAACACCTCGTTCATTTCATCTATTTTAAGGTAAGTTTTTAAGTGTTTTTTAAGAAGTTTATTAAATTTTTATTTTTTATCCATTCTAAGCAGCCTTTTACCGATAATTCTTGTTTATTATTGTGATAGCATTGTGAAAAACGTTGACTGCGTATTTTGCAATTGCTATTTTTAATTTTCTTTAACTTTTAACTGATTGCTATGCCAAAACATTTAACTGCCCGCAGTTTACTTTTAACTGCATGTCTCCTCTTTTTTTCTACTTTCACTTTCGCCCAGCGCACGGTTAGTGGCAAAGTCACAGGCCCAAACAATGAACCTATCTCCGGTGCTACAGTTACTGTAAAAGGAACTTCTATAGCCACACAAACTAATGCAGAAGGAACATTTACCTTATCAGCTCCTAATGACGGAGGAACACTTGTAATTACTAACGTGGGATTTGAGAACACAGAAGTATCTGCAGCCGGTCGTGGCTTATTGGATGTGACAATGAGACCGTCTAATGCAACCCTTACTGAAGTTGTAGTGACTGGGTACACAACACAGGCAAAAAGAGACATCACGGGTTCGGTAGCTGTCGTAAACGTGAAGGAATTAATTGCCAATCCTGGTTCAAATGTTCAAAGTCTTTTACAAGGTCGGGCTGCTGGTGTTACTGTTGGTACCTCTGGGGTTCCTGGTACCGGTGCCAATGTACGTATTCATGGCTATAGCACCTTTGGTAATAACGAACCATTGTACGTTGTTGATGGCGCTCGTGTTGGGGCTATCACTGAACTGAATCCAAATGATATCGAAAGCCTGCAGGTGTTGAAAGATGCGTCTGCAGCTTCAATTTATGGTTCTGCCGCTGCTGGCGGTGTTATCATTATCACGACAAAAAAAGGAAAACTTGGACGTGCTAAAGTCACTTATGATGCCTATTACGGTAATCAAACTTTCAATAAAAGGCTTGATCTTTTAAATACAGCGGAGTATGGGCAGTATCTTTATTTGTTGGCTCTTAACTCTGGCAACGTTGTAAATGGTCAGTTCAAGCATGGTCAATATGCGGGTCCTACGGGTATAAGTACCACCGGACCTATTATTCCAGATTTTATTTATGCCGGCGGTGGGCAACCAGGCGGAAAGAGTGGTGGAATAGCGGCAGGAGACGCTGCGGCAGATCCTGCCAAATATAAACTTGACTTATTTGACGTAAACGGCCCAGGTACTTATCAAATTGTTCCTGCAAACAAACAGGGCACTGATTGGCTTGGCGCGATACTACAAAAAGCTCCCCAGATGAACCACCAGGTTTCTGTTTCGGGCGGCACTGATAATGCTAACTACCTTTTTGGTCTCGATTATTTTGATCAAAAGGGTATTATATATACGACTCGGTACCAGCGTATTGCACTTAGGTCAAATACCAGTTTTGTTATAAAAAATAAAATAAGGGTAGGGGAGAATTTGCAGGTTAACTTCACAAACAGATCAGGAGTTCAAGGGTTTACAAACCAGGATGAAGGAAATCCTATCTCATTTTCATATCGTCAACAACCAATTGTTCCAGTCTTTGATATCGCTGGAAATTACGGAGGAGCACGGGGTGCTAATTTAGGCAATTCCTCAAACCCCTATGCTAATCTGGACAGACGTAAAGATGCACGTGAAAAAAGGTTAGGTCTGATAGGAAGCATCTATGCTGAAGTTGATTTCTTACGCTATTTTACGTTTAAAACAAATTTAGGCGTTGATTTTGGCAACACCAGCAGCTTCATTTTTACGCCTCCGATTTATGAGAACCCAGAAGGGCGAACAAACATTGCACAGTTCTCTGAAGCGCAAGGGTACGGCTACCAGGCTACCTGGTACAATACTTTGAATTTCAGAAAGTCATTTAACGATGTACATGAGGTTAAAGCGTTATTAGGAACTGAAATAGTTCAAAATCAGGGAAGAAATATAAATGCAAGTGCCTCAGATTTCTTTAGCCTGGATCCCAACTTTCAACAAGTTGCATCTACTCTTAGTCTTACACCGTCTGGTTCCAGTAGCCTTTTTAGAAGCAGAAAGTATTCTCCTGTAATAGCGCAGGTAAATTATGCATTTAAAGACAGGTATTTGTTAAGCGCTTCGTATAGAAGAGACGGATCCTCAGATGCTTTTGGGCCTAACAATAAATATGGAGATTTCCCCGCTTTTAGTGTGGGTTGGCGGGTGTCGGAGGAAGGTTTTTTTAAGAATATTAAAGGTATAAATGATTTTAAAATACGATTTGGCTATGGCGTCTTAGGTAATGATAACATCACCAGCTTTGCCTATCTTAACTTCTTTAGAACAGCAAACGATGCTGGCTATCCTGTAAATGGAAGCAATACAAGTTATACACCTGCACTTCGCCACCAAACCATTGCGAATCCTGATATTAAATGGGAGCAAACGAAAACGGCCACTTTAGGCTTTGACGCCACTTTGTTGAATAATAAGCTTGCTGTAACCGTGGATCTTTACAACCGTGAAACGACCGACCTTTTGTTTGAAAAAGAATTAGATGCGAGTATCTACGGCGGATTTATTTCGAGGCAGCCAATAAATATTGGAAATATGAACAATAAAGGTATAGACCTTTCATTGTCGTACAGAGGTAATTCAGGTAAGGATTTTAGATATGATGTTAGCACTACTTTTTCACTATATAAGAATAGGGTCGGTAAACTTGCTGATCCATTTTTTGAAGGTGACAGAACAAGGATTGATCCATTTAATCGTTCAGTTACCGGCCAGCCTATATCAAGCTTTTATGGATATGTTATCGATGGTTTTTTTGATGACGCTGCCGAACTGGCCACACTTACCCAAGCCGGTAAATTTATCGGTGGTTGGAAATACAAAGATCTTTCTGGTATCGATGGAAAGCCTGATGGTAAGATTACTCCCGAAGACAGAACCTTTATAGGTAGTCCTCATCCGAAATTTGTTATGGGCTTTAACGTTAACATGAGCTTTAAGGGTTTTGACTTTGCCACTTTCCTTTACTGGAAAGCTGGTGGGGAGATAGCCAATTATACACGTTACTGGACTGATTTTAATACTTTCCAGGGAGGCAGGACCAGACGGTTGTTATATGAAAGCTGGACGCCGGAAAACAAAGATGCCAAGCTTCCAAGAATAACGAGTAATGACGCATCTAGTGGTACTTTACCAGTAAATTATTACATCGAACCAGGGGGGTATTTGAGATTGCGTAATCTTAGTTTAGGTTACACGCTTCCCAAAAAGATAATGGATAGGTTTAGTATCGATCGCTTAAGGGTATATGTACAAGTTCAAAACTTGTTTACTATTACTAAATACACCGGGTTAGATCCTGAAATAACTACTGCTAATACCGGGCGTAATGATTATACAAGAAGAAATGCGGATAGAAATTTAGGTGTTGATCTTGGAAATTACCCAACCAATAAATCGGTGATCTTCGGTATTAACTTAGGCTTTTAATTTTGTTAACTGTAAAAGAATTTTATGAAATCGAATAGAAAATATTTTTTTGTTGCAGGAATAGTCTTCCTCTTAGGTGGATTGAGTTCTTGTAAGAAGGAGTTTCTTGAGCCGCAGCCTTACGGTAATTACGCCCCCGAATTGTTGCAAAACAAAAAAGGTATTGAAGGACTGTTGATTGGAACATATGCTCTTCTTGACGGACAAGGAACACCAGGTTCCAGTGGTTGGATGGTTGGCGTTACAAACTGGGTGTACGGAGACGTCGCTTCTGACGATGCTTATAAGGGTACCGATGCCGGTGATCAGCCTCAGATGACGGAGATCGAGTTATGGAACACGCAAGCTGCTAATACTTACTTTTATTACAAATGGATATCTGTGTACGACGGTGTGGCCAGGGCGAATGATGTCCTGAGACTGGCAGAGGACGTTAAGGTACTTACACCTGAAGAGAAAAAAGATTATATAGCTCAAGCCAGGTTTTTAAGAGCTCTTTTTCACTTTGAAGCTAAGCGCATGTGGAACAAGGTGCCATATATTAGTGAGACAACTACCAAGTACGACAACAAAACAGATATTTGGCCCCAGATCGAAGCTGATTGTAAGTTTGCTTACGATAACCTTGCAGCTACACAGTCTCTTGTAGGAAAAGTAAATAAATGGGCTGCAGGTGCTCAGCTTGCAAAAATTCTGATGTATGAGAAGAAATTTGCTGAAGCAAAAGCATTATATGACGTGATCATTAGCCAGGGTGTTACATCTAATGGTAAGACTTATGATTTGCAAAAGGAGTATTGGAAGAATTTTGACGTTAGTTTTGAGAATAGCGAGGAAGCAGTTTTTTCAATGCAAGCTGCCGCCAGTGGCATTGTTGCCGCCGCTGCTGAAGCAAGTTATGAGCTTGCCTATCCTTATGGGGGTGTATGGGGGTGTTGCGGATTTTACCAGCCGTCTCAAAACCTGGTAAACGCTTTCAAGGTAGATGCCAACGGACTTCCTTTTCTGGATGGTACTTTTAATAATAGTAATATTAAAAATGATGAAGGTATTACCTCTAATGATCCTTTTACAAATGATGCAACAATCCCTGTTGACCCTAGATTAGACTGGACTGTTGGACGCAGAGGTATTCCTTATTATGATTACGGCCCTCATCCTGGCCGAAGCTGGATCCGTGACCAGGTGTATGCAGGCCCTTTTAGTCCGAAAAAACACGTTAATAAAAATTCTGATATTGGTGGTTTTACAAACATTAATAACTTTAGGCAAACAGCTAAAAATTATAATATTATTCGCTTTGCAGATGTATTATTGATGGCTGCCGAGGCTGAAATTGAAGTTGGTTCGCTTACAAAAGCTCGGGAATATATAAACCGTGTACGTGCAAGAGCTGCTAATCCCGGAAGCTTAGTGCCTGGGTCTCCCGCAAACTATCAAATAAAACAATACACAGTGCCCTTTGCTGATCAAGCCATGGCAAGACAAGCGGTTCGTTTTGAGAGAAGACTTGAACTCGCAATGGAAGGACATCGTTTCTTTGACCTGGTAAGATGGGGCATTGCGACTGAGGTTTTAAATGCATATGTGACCAAAGAAAAGGAGAGAAGAACTTATAAGAATGCTGCGAGTGCATTTGCTAAAAAGAATGAATATTATCCCATTCCAAACAGGCAGATACAAGTTGCTCAGGTGGCCGGTAACCTACTGGAACAGAATACCGGTTATTAAAATGTTTACATAGTACTATTCTATTTCGTGAATCTCCACCAATCCGGTGGAGATTTTTATTATTTGAAATTCTATCACATCAACTTTCGACATTTATTAACGCACGCTTCCTCTTTTTAAACTTCTAATCCTTACCTTTGCGCCTCGAATCTAATTTCCCTTATTTCAGCATACATGTAAATAGGATTGCCGGTTACAAGTACTGCAA
>NZ_JAOQAH010000068.1 GCF_025963695.1 Segetibacter sp.
GACAATGTGTTGATTGCCCCTAAAGTCAGCCTTTTATCAGAAGGTCATCCGGTTGAGCCCAGCCAAAGACAATCACTTGTTACAGGTCATATACACATTAAAGCAAATGCTTGGATTGGTGCAGGGGCTACCGTATTGCCGGGAGTAACTATTGGAGAAAACAGTGTTGTAGCAGCAGGTGCAGTTGTGTATAAAGATGTTCCTGCAAATACTGTTGTAGGTGGAGTGCCGGCGAAGGTTATAAAGACGTTGTAATGCAGATGTTTTTTTGGGAGCCATCATTTGAATAACTATTAAAAATGGTTGCGTCGCACACTTATGCGTTTTATTTTCTATTCAGCCTTTATTGCGTTCGATAAACATGTTATACTAATTATGTTTTGCTTTTCTTCCTGATAAAAAAAGAAACAAAAAATCAAGACTGCATAGTAAAGGCTAAAAACGAATACGCCTAAAAAAACAAATGCCCAAGCCACCGCAGCACAAAAGCCAAATCAAGGGAACAAAGAAAGTGACAAGCCAGCCATGCAGGAAGCCTCAGATTAATTAGCGCCTTAAAATAAAAAATAAATGAAAACATTATTCACCACAGCAATCACTTCAATAGCATTGCTTCTAACCGGTTGTATGCAAAGTAAAACCCAAGAACTGCAATCCATTTTCCCAAAAGGTGAAGTAGGTGCAGCAGAAAACTTTACAGGAAAGGCCTGGAACACCAGTTTAGTTGACAATGATACAGTCTATAACACCCTTGTAGGTAACGTATATTTTGAGCCAGGGGCAAGAAGCAATTGGCATATGCATGGCGCTGGTCAAATACTCATAATTACAGATGGTGTAGGATACCACCAGATAAAAGGAGCACCCAAACAAACAATTAAAAAGGGTGATGTAATAAAATGTCCGCCAAACGTAATGCATTGGCATGGTGCAAGCCCCGATAGAGGTTTACAACAAATGTACATTGTACCAAACACCGAAAAAGGCATCGTACAATGGCTACATCCCGTTACAGATGAAGAATACAATAAACACTAAAATTCTAACCATGGCAGAACATAACAATAACCACGACAATAACAATTCAAGAAGAAAATTCATTCAGCAATCAGGGGTGTTAGGTGCAGGTGTTATGCTTGCAGGTACTGCACCACTTTTTGGCGAAACAACTAAATTAAATAAGGTGAGTGGCAACATAAAATCAAAAGGCTATGCAGGTCAAGATGAACATGGAAAGCTAACAGCATGGAACTTTGAACGCAGACCCGTAGGCGACAACGATATTTTAATAGATATTAAGTTCTCCGGCATTTGCCACTCCGACATACACACCATAAAAGGACATTGGGGTAAACAAGCCTATCCGCAAGTGCCGGGTCATGAAATAGCGGGGATAGTTTCTGCCATTGGTAAAAATGTAACCAAATTCAAAGTAGGTGACAAAGCCGGTGTAGGTTGTATGGTTAACAGTTGTATGCAATGCGAAAGTTGCAAAACAGGACAGGAACATCATTGCGAAACAACAGGAATGGTAGGCACTTATGGAGTACCAGAAAAGTCATCACCTACAGGAATAACACAAGGCGGCTATTCAAACAACATGGTTGTAACCGAGCACTTTGCTATCAAAATCCCTGACAATATAGAATTGAAATTTGCAGCACCCTTGCTTTGTGCAGGCATCACTACTTATTCTCCTTTGATGCAATACAAAATAAAAAGGGGTGATAAAGTAGGCGTAGTAGGCATTGGTGGTTTAGGGCACGTAGCAATAAAATTGGCAGTTTCAAAAGGTGCCGAAGTCTATGCTTTCACTACATCGCCTTCTAAAGTAAACGACATAAAAGGCTTTGGTGCAAAAGAAGTAATAGTGGTAGATGCAGCAGATAAATTAAAGCCGTGGAAAGGCAAAATGGACTACATGATTTCTACCGTTCCGTATGCCTATGAAATGTCAGGTTACATAGATTGTGTAAAACCATTCGGTTACTTCACACAGGTAGGGCAGCCAATCAATGGCGAACTCATGATCAACAATTTCAACATGATTTTCAACCGTGTTAATTTCAATGGTTCATTAATTGGTGGCATTCCTGAAACCCAGGAGGTAATGGACTATTGTGCTAAACACAAAGTGTATCCCCAGGTACAAATAATAAAAGCTGCCCAAATCAACGATGCCTGCGAAAAGGTAGTAAACAAAGAAGCGAGATACAGGTACGTAATCGATACCACAACCATTTAGATTTACAAGTTTATAAATCAACAAAACCCTCCAACAGCATAGCCCTTACCTTGTGTAAGGGCTTTTTTATTGTACCCGCATTTGTACCTAAATCAACATCGTTGTGTCACTCACTTATACTTGTAGAATACTATTCCGCTTTTATTCCGTCGCTAATTTTCTTAACGCCTTTTCTGTGAGGTTGGTGGAAGAAAAAAAAGCCCCGACTGTAACCAATCGGATGGCTTAAAAAGAATGCGCCCGCTCCCGGTAGTGTTCTTCGAACAACTTAAAAGTCGAATGATGACCAAGACTACGCCTGTTCTTCGAAAAAGCTATTTACCAACTAGCCTCTTAGGCAGCATATACTTTACATTGCATCCATAAAACTAAAAACAGAAATGGCCAATACAGCGTTTGAAACTATCATAGAACGTTCTTTAAAAATAAGGAATCGTTACCACGAATTAGAACTTCAACACCACGGTAGCAAGTGGACGGTAGAAGAAGATGCTTTGGCATTTCTTACCGATGCAGGGTTAGTAGGCCGGCATACAATGTCGCAACAGCAGCGATGGCCCAAGGCCAATACTGAAACCGAATTAGAACATAAGCTGGGCGAAAGCATCTGGTGGATTATTGTATTAGCCGACAGAATGAATATTGACATCAAAGATGCCTTGGAAAATTTCCTTACTAAAACTGAAAATTTGGTCGGGAAATAAAGCCGTTTCTAAAACCCATATCAGGCAGCGTAAGACGTCCTCATATTACAACAATCGGGTAAAAGCGCGCATAGTAGATAAGGCGGAGGAATAGTTATTAAGCTGTGCAAGAGATTATCACCTTGGCAAAGGTGGTCTGCTACCGGCTGAACATCTTACAGTGGCGTATACTTTACGTGCCCTCTAATGTTCTCTGAATAACTGATACAGTCCGGCTTTTCATTTCAAAATCTGTAGTGGAAGACATACGGATAGCTGCGGTAACACTATATAAGCAGTGGAATAAAGTTATACAAGTACAGTGAGTGACACAACGATGCTTAATCACTACTGTCTCGTTAACTTTTAAAACAATGACTGCTTTATTTTAGTTGTCTGCTCCTGATTGCTATTAACAAGTAATCACAAATTGCTATCCATACTTGCGTTTTTAGTCCATTTTTACTTTGGCCATAAAACCGTGTAATTTTTAGATTTTTTCTTATCCATCTTAAAAAAATTCTCAAAAAAAATTCCAGCCACATTTACTCCTTCGTTACAGCGTACTCATTATACTTTCAGAATACTAAAAAAAGGAACTTTTTTTCTTTATACTTCACCTCTTATCTTTACCTGACACGCTTGCTACGGTTCAGGTTCCAGATATTTTACTTTTGATGCAAGAATTGCATATACTACAAAATATCTTGAACTTTCTTTTTTCAGAAAAAACTTATGTAAAAAGAACCATATAGAAATTCCCGCGTTAAATATTCTTATAATATGTACGCAAAACGTACATTTAGACTTTGAAAATTGAAGTAACAAATACAATTGGCTATCAAAAATCAAGGTCTGTAAGGGCGTGTACTGTTGCGCTTTTATTTATAATTTTTTCCTTTCAGTTACACGCGCAAACCTCGCGGGAGTATATTATCAAGGCAGGATTTCTTTACAACTTTACACAATTTGTAGATTGGCCTTCCAATGCTTTTCAAAATGCTGAAGCACCTTTTGTAATTGCGATATTAGGAGATGATCCCTTTCGTGCTGCATTAGACACAGCGGTGGCGGGAGAAAAGGTAAAAGGACATTCTATCGTTATAGAGCGATATCAGAACGTAAAGGATATAAAAAATTGCCACATCCTTTTCATCAATCATAAAGAAAGTACCAGGCTGAAGGAAATACTCCCTGCACTGCCTAGTAAACACATTCTAACAGTTAGTGATATACCTGATTTCGCAACAACCGGTGGAATGATTCGTTTTATAACAAAAAAGAACAAAATCAAACTACAGATAAATTTAAAAGCATCAAAAGAGGCAGAGTTAATATTCAGTTCAAAACTATTGCAGGTAGCAGATATTGTAAGATAATCGTATGAAAGAAAACTTCTCCTCGATACAAAGAAAGCTAATGCGTCTTGTATTAGTAACCAGTGGAGTAGTGTTGTTTCTGGCTTGTGTGGGTTTTTTCTCCTACGAGTTTTTTACCTACCGTGAGGCAAGTAGAGAAAGGCTAATTACCCTGGGCGAAATTGTTGCAGCAAACAGTACGGCCCCCCTTGCTTTTGATGCGAGTGATGATGCCACTGAAATTCTACAGGCCCTTAGGGCTGAGAAGCATATTGTGGCAGCAAGCCTGTACGACGAAAAAGGAAACCTTTTTGCAAGATACCCGTCTACATTTCCAAAATATAATCTTCCCATACATCCAGGAGCAGTGGGCTTCAAATATATTAATGATTACCTCGAAGGGTTTGTACCAGTAAAACAGGATAAGAAAATCCTTGGCGCTTTATATATCCGTTCGGATATGGATGCTATTTATACCCGGTTTAAGCGGTATGGGTTAATTACTTTACTCGTGATAACCTTATCTGTTATGGTTGCCTACTTGCTTTCGCGTCAATTACAAAAGAAAATAGCAAAACCTATACTTGCATTAGCAAGCACCGCACGAACCATTTCCGAAAAGCACGATTTTACTGTGAGGGCCGAAAAGTTTGGTAACGACGAACTCGGTTTACTAACCGATGCCTTTAATCAAATGCTCACCGAAATAGAAAGGCAGAACGAAGAAATCACTTCCTTTAACCATGCACTCGAAGCAAAGGTGAACGAGCGTACAGTTGAGCTAGAGCAGGCAAATATTGAATTGAAACTTAAAAGCGAGTTTGAAGAAACTATTATTGACTCGTCAGTTGATATTATAGCCGTATTTGATAAAGACTTAAAGTATGTTATTTTAAACAAGTATGGCAAAGAAGTATATGGCCTGCAAGACAAGAATATAATTGGTAAAAATATTCTTGAAGTCTTTCCTCAAATCCGGACTTCTGTTATGTATCGCAACTTACAAAATACCTTTCACACCGGCGAGATGATGCTCGATCACTATTATAATTCGCATATCTCTGACCGGGTTTTGCAAAACTATTTCATTCCATTACTCGACAAAGATCAGAACATTTACCGCGTACTTGTCATAGGTCATGATATTACTGAAATCAGCAAAGCGCACGAAAAACTAAAACTTTTAAACAAGGAGCTCGAGAAATCAAATCTCGACCTCGAACAATTTGCTTTTGTAGCTTCCCACGATCTGCAGGAACCTTTGAGAAAAATTCAAACATTTTCGCAGCTTTTGGTAAAAAAACTGGATGATAAAGAAGCAATACAAGTGTATTTATCTAAAATTATTTCTTCTGCTGTAAGAATGACGGATCTAATAAAAGCAGTGCTGAATTACAGCCGCCTGTCAAACGAAAAAGGAGAGTTTGAAGAAGTGGATTTAAATGAGGTGGTAGAAAATATTAAAACTGATTTGGAACTGACCATCGTGGAAAGAGAAGCAGAAATTCGGGTAGATGAACTGCCGGTTTTGTATGGCGACCGTTTACAATTGTCTCAATTATTCCTAAATCTAATTAGTAATTCCATTAAGTTTTCAACAAGAAATCCGAAGATCTCTATCTCCTATCGGTTACTCGACAACGCGGAAGCGAAACTTACGAATGGTTCTGATAACCATAGCAACTATGCCGAGTTAACTTTTAAAGATAATGGAATAGGCTTCGAACAACAGTATGCCGAAAAAATATTCAACGTTTTTCAAAGACTACATGGTAAGCAGGAATACCCGGGAACCGGTATTGGCCTTGCCCTTTGTAAAAAAATAATTGACAACCATCGTGGAAAGATTTCAGTAAGTAGCGAGCCGGGAGAGGGAACTACATTTACAGTGCTACTTCCTACCAATGCTGCAAATGTTCAACTCGCATCATTCTAACCGCAGCTACTTTTGCCTGACTTATTTATAAAATTTTTTTGTAGAAATGTTAGTTTTCTGCTTTTGTAATTCTTCTCATCATTGTTGTGTCACTCACTTCTACTTGTAGACTCATTATTGGGCTTACCCCAATTACCAGGAAACCACTTTGTTGCGCCCGTACTATTTTAAAGCCATTCAACTATTTTTCCGAAAGCAATGAAGCCCGTAGAAATGTTATTATAAAATTGTAAAAGGCGCCCGAAGAAGCAGTGTGATTTATAATAATACCTTCACCAGGAGCAGTAGCCTTTTCAGAAACAGCTACATACAAATCTTTACCCTAAAAGTTTGAAATGGCCGGGCACTTACAGACTTCAATAAGCCTATACAGCTCTCTAACAGAGTAAGTTCTGGTTAAACTTAAGAAGGAAGCTTGCATTACATTAGAGCTTGCAAGCACAGCTTCCCTTTTTAAACTGTTCGTCGTTTAAATTTCAATCTTGCTAATAACTTCAATTTTCATTTCGGCAGTTGGCAGACTGATCAAAGAGCCGTCTTGATAAAAAAAGTTGCATAAAAACTAGCGGTGCTAAGAAGGTAAATAGTGGCCAGCGTTTGATTTCATCAAAAAGAAATAGCTTTCTGCCTTCCTCATAAATATAACTCCATCTATTTCTTTTCAAGTTTTTTTAATTCCTTCTCAATCCAATCTTTCGATAGCCATTTGTTGGCTAGCATCACTCCCGCTATGTTCTTAGTTTCATCAATATTTGTAAGAGGATTGCCATTTAACAAAACAAGGTCGGCAACTGCACCAATCTTAATAATGCCAATATCAGGATTGTTTAAAAACCTTCCGACACTAGCAGTACCTGAACGTAGGGCGTCGAAGGGAGTTAATCCTGCATCTACCAAATATTTCAATTCCTGATGAACCGAAAAACCAGGCACATCAAAAACTTGTGGAGCATCAGAACCAAGTAACAATCCTACGCCGTTCTTATTGCATTCGAAGATCAACTTTCTTCTTAAGTCAATGAAATTCTGGATTGACGCAGAACTATACTTTGCATTTTTTACCAGGTTCTTTTTTGTGTTAACCCAGTTTGCTACCGTTTTAGGGTCCATGTACTTCATTTCTGGTTCGTTAGCCAGCGCATCCGCATCTTTAGCCGGTCCAAACCATCTTTCTGCAAGTGATTGTGTTGGAACTATCCAAATGGGGCGATCACGAAGTGCGGTAACCAACTTTTGAATTTTTGTGGTATCAGCCTTTTCTGCTAAAAACATTCCGAACAACCCATTTTCCTGCTCGTTCGTATTTTCTATTCCGGGTACCAGGCTTTCAACCATTCCATCCATATGATCTATTGTTGCATATCCAGCATCAATAGCCCGCCACACACCTACATCAAAAGACACATGGCCTGCAAAAGGAATATTCACTTCCTTCGCGGTTTTTTCAATGGCTGCAAATTTTTCTTTTGTAAGACCCGGATGCAATTTCAGAAAATCATATCCTGCCTTTTTTTGTTGCCTGACCATTTCAGCGCCTGCTTCTATAGTTGGTACACTATTGCCACTAAAAGAAGGGCCGGACGTGATAAAACGTGGACCTAGAATTTCACCGCTTTGTATCTTACTACGTAACTCCAGGTGTCTTGGATGACCTAACATTCCACGTATCGTTGTAACTCCGTTTGCTGCAAACAACAATAGTACTTCTTTCATCGGTTCCAACTCATCAATAGGCGGAACATGTGCATGCATTTCTGCCAACCCCGGCATTAGGTATTTTCCTTTACCATCTATTACAATTGCATTCTTGTTGTATTTTATTTTATCCTCATTTCCCATTGCAACAATCTTCCCATTTCTAACTACAACAACCTGGTTCAACAGAACCCTTTCTGCATCCATCGGAATAACATTGACCGATTTGAAAACCATGGCCCGACTGACGGACTCTGGGATTGAAACTTCTTGTGCAGCACAGGAAATTGCAGAAAGCCCGAAAATAAGTTTGAACAGTAGTTTCATAAGGCAATATTTGTAATTGGAAAGTGTGAAGAATAAATCTAAGAAAAAGTTATGGACCATCTTATCATTCATTTTTCACTTTCGAAAAAGGTACACCTACACCTTATTTGAGTTGAATGCCCCCCTCAGACGTAGTTCATGTTACTCGAAAGCCATTGAAATAAATGGTAGAATAGCGGTGCTGTACAGCAATAAAGATGATGATGTGAATGAGCTGATGACTTTAAGAACAACGGTTTTTAGCAGAAGCCTATACGCACTTTAGGCCGAATATTATCATATATGCCCTGGAATAAAAGCATTGATAATGTTTCGGCCGCGTTACTATTATCTGAAGTATAAGGTTTACTGCATAACCGCGCTCAATTCTTTTTCTATCCTTGAACAGGATAATAAAAAGGGCTTGTCTGTAATATTGAAAGAGATCTGCTGGCCTTCTACTCGGTAAGATCCTTCAATGGAACCAATGGGTGTTTTACCTTCAAAACTACCTTGCGTACCATCTCCCATAAGATTTCCGCCTACCTTTTCTATCTCTTGTTTGGCTCTTTTTATTAAACTTTCGGCGTCTCCTGAGAATGGGATACTAAACTGACACATAACTTATTTTTTATTGTTCTCTTCAATAATGTAGCCAACAACCCTCCCGGCCCCAACAATAAACCTTGAAAGCTCACAATTACTTCGGGGTAAGGGAAGTAATTGTTGTGCTTGCAGAAACATTAAACTTAAAATGTATTTGCCAGCTATTTTCACAGAACTGTAAAAGCTCCTACAAAAACTTGCTTATCCTAAAGAAAATTGTCCTCATATTTGCGGCCTTTTAGAAATGGTTTTTTACCAGTCATAAAGGTTTAAATAAATATAATGAAAGCAGTTAAACTCTTTAGCGTAGTTGGATTAGCGTGGTTATTTACAACAAAACTTGTCGCACAACAAACCGAAATAGAATTAGATCCCATAACCGTTACAGCATCTTTACACCCCGTGTCATCATCGGTAACAGGCCGAAATATAATAGTCATAAAGGGAGATCAATTTTCTAAACTGCCGGTTAATTCGATAGATGAACTGCTGCGGTATTTACCTGGACTAGAAGTGCAGATGCGTGGACCAATGGGATCGCAAAGTGACATTGTGCTACGAGGCGGCACTTTTCAGCAGGTACTTGTAATACTCGACGGCATTAGGATTAACGATCCGAACACCGGCCATTTCAATAGTTACATTCCAATTGCTCCTGCCGAAATTGACAGGATAGAAGTTTTAAAAGGTGCATCGTCGGCCATCTATGGTTCAGAAGCAGTGGGTGGCGTAATACAGATCATCACAAAATCATTCGCAGCAAAAAGAGCTCAAAAATCAAAACAGTTGACAGCCCAGGGAACCGCAGGACAGTTCGGTCTTCTGAACGGGCAATTAGGTGGCTTTTATCAAAATAAGAATACTGCCGTTGCTGGCGGTGTTATCAGTAACAATGCTACCGGCCAGCCGCAGCGGGGCATACGTGGTTATTTCCATAACACCTCTGCATCGGTGTCCATCAGTCAATACTTAAACCAATACTGGAACATTTCTTATAGATCTGCATTTGATCAGCGTGATTTTGCTGCGCAAAATTTCTACACAACTTTTAAATCAGATACTGCCAATGAAAAAGTCTCTACGTATTGGAACCAGCTAAAACTGGCATTCGAAAAGGAGCAACAGAGCTTTTCGCTGAATATTGGATACAAGGCTGTAAAAGATCAATACCAGTTCAATTCCGTTGGAACGCCTAATCTAAATAAAAGCAATCTTTTACAGGGATTGGCGGTATACAAGTGGGTTGCAGCACCAACCACTACAATCACAACCGGCGCCCAGTGGGTTAACAAACAACTGACGTCAAACGACCGGGGTAATCATACCCTTAACCAGGCGGGCAGTTTTTTAATCGTTGACCAAAAGATCGGCACTCATGCAACCATCAGTCCTGCAATGCGTGTTGAGTGGAATAACAGAAGCGGATGGCAGTTGGTACCGCAGGTAAATACCTCTTATAAAATTCCAGGGTGGCAGTTCCGGGGCAGCGTTGGTCGCACAACACGCGATGCAGACTTTACTGAACGTTTCAATAATTACAACAAGTCTTTTGTGGCAGGCGGAAGCATAGGCAATCCTGATCTTGTTTCAGAAAATTCTTTTAGTTACGAAGCCGGTACAGACTTTTTCGGGCTGAAAAACATGAAGATTTCAACTACTTTTTTCAAGCAACATTTCACACAGTTAATAGATTACGTTACTACTCCTTATGCAGCCATGCCTAGAAAAGACAACCTCTCGCCTACCGGCACTTATGCACTGGCGCAAAATATTGGAAAAGTAAACTCCACAGGTGTTGAGCTGGATATGCAGTATAATAAGAAATTTCAAAACAACCAGCAGTTATGGGCCACTTTTGGATTTACCTGGATCGATAGTAAAAGCAACAATTCCACTCCCTCTTTTTATCTTTCATCCCACGCAAAGTATTTTACCAATTTCAATCTTCGTTATGCCGTCAAGCGTTTTTCTGTTAGTTTAAACGGGCTGTACAAGCAACGCGTGCCGCAAAGCTCCACCGCTATAAACGCCAATATTTCCCGGGAGTATTTTGTTTTGAACGCACAGTTACAGGCTTTTGTTTACAAAAACAAGGCGAGTGTTTTTATGCAGGCAGACAACGTATTCGATAAACAGTACAGCGATATACTAGGTTCTCAAATGCCCGGAAGATGGCTGATGGGTGGGTTTAAAGTAACGCTATAAATTGTTTTTAGCCGGGCATCCGATACCACTTTTAGCTTTCGTTGCGTCGCACTCTTGTACCGAATCACGTTATTCATCCCCTATAACCACCTGTTCTTAAAATTCAAATGAAACCAGAAAAAGAATTATTTAGTAAGGCGTAAAGGATTGCAGTAAGCAAGTGAAGAACTCGACCAACACAAAAGGAGCAACCGCCTGCAAAAGCATTATCCGGGTTATTCTATAGCTCCGGTTTCAATATCTCCCCTTCGAGCTACAAACAACTCATACCATTGATTGTCAAGGTTGAGATCCAACGGACTTACAACATTTCCGATCCTTTGCTCACTGTTTGTTGGGCCCCTAGTCTTATTAACCCGCTACATCAATTCGGGGGCGATAACCTCTCATTAAATTCATATTATCACTTCTACTCTCATTCCGAAAACTGCATCCGCTACTACCATCCCATAAAAAAATATAATAGCTAAGTGCCTTTTTGCACCTCTGGATGGCGCTCTAAAATAATCAGTCTCGGCCTGAAGTACCAGGTCCTAAAACTTTGCTATATGCAGCCTATAGAAAGCCAAACACGCTATGTGTTGCTGATTTTAATGTCTATATTTATTGGTACTTCAGTTAAAAGGTCAGACTTCATTTCAAAACCAACTTTATGAAATTTGAAAAAGCGCTTTCAACAATAATAAAAGCCATTGAAAAAGACCCTAGCAAAAAGGTATTGTTAAAAGATAGAATTGATCTTTTAGGACCTATTCCCAGCCTTGCTTATATTATCATCAATGGAGTTGAGGTAACACAAGCCATACAATACCGGCATTCCAATGAACATCTGACTGACCGGGCCGATCAGGCGCCGGACAACGCTGTAAGACTAGTTGTTGATAAACCTGCTTATGTAAGAGTGTACGTTCAAAGCGGGCTCGCAAGAGTTAACAATGTAAGAGGGTCTGTTATAATTCAAAGACAACGATATGGTGTGTGGACAGATACCGTTTCGCTAGAACAACAATGGCCTTTTTCAATAGCTGCCCTGCGCAATCCAGTTTATGCTTCCGAGCGGGGTACGCTCAGCAGCTCGCTTAACTTTATTATTCCTTCGGCCCAAATGCGAGGTAAAATAAGATTAAAGGTTCACGTGGAAGTGCCAGGCGAAGCAAGGTACACTGCCGATACAAATGTTGACATTCACGCTTATCTTAAGCAAACACTTCGATTAAGAGGTATTCCTGTACAGTACTGGGGGCCCGATGCTACGGGCACCCAGGTTAAGCTTGCAGCACCTACCATGGGAGATTTTCAGCGAACTCTTGCCACGACCTTACTAATGTTTCCAGTTTCGCAAACAGCGGAAATAAGCCTCGCGGGAACTTTCACTTTCAGTGAACCCCTAACAGGCGCAATAGCTAACGGCGCATGTCCCACAAGTTGGAATAATCTATTGTTTTGGCTGGCCATTGCAAAAGCTTTTGATGGCAATAAAAGTAATGCGGTGTACTATGGATTACTCCCTAATGGTATTCCATTAGGAGGTGCAGCGGGTTGTGGCGGAGGTGGAGGCACTGCCGCGGGTTTTGTAGATGATGGAATAACAATGGCGCATGAAATCGGTCACTATTTTAATTTCCGCCATGCACCTGGCTGTCTACCTCCCGACGATCTGCTTTTCGACCCCAATTATCCCACATACGAACCATACAATACCGCTGCCGGTGGAATGGCTTCAATCGGCGAGTATGGTGTTGACCCTACCACTGGTACCATATATTCCCCTAATACTTCAAGAGATATCATGTCTTATTGTCCATCGCGATGGATATCCCTTTATCATTACCAGGCACTCATTGAGCATCCTTTACTCGACCCTAAAATCATCCCGGGTGAAAGAGACCAATTGCCCCCATACGTGTATGAAAAATTCCGCGACCGAAGAACCATCCCTGATCCTACTCCGCCATGGGAAGGTATCAGTATTTTTGATCATAAGGAAGCAGAACTACAACGATATGTTGTTATTACCGGCTTTATACAAAATGACCAGCTGGAAATTAGAAGTGTGCTCAGGATTGATACCCGCGCTACCACAGCGGGACGAAGGCTTGAAGGATTTACGGCAGAATTACTAAATGCCAACAATCAAGTCATTCACCGTAGTCCGCTTCTTAACCTCGTCTCCCATGCTTGTGGCTGCGGTTGTAGCGGACAAAGTTCACACGAACGTTTGGGGGTAATACAGGCAATGCTTCCCGATGCCATTAACGCCACAACGCTTTGTATACGACAAAACAAAGAAGAGATATGGACACGGCGGGCTTCCGGGCAAGAGTTGAAGATTGATGATGTTTCTGCTTTTATACGCGAAGAAGATTTAACTATTAGTTGGCATACCTCCGCCTCCGATCAATATACGGTTGAAAGATTAATAAGGTACTTGTCTAATAACGGCAGCGAGTGGCAAACGCTTGCTGTTAATTTACAGGAAGACAGGGTGGTAATACCGGCAGCATCTTTAACCTCGGGATACGCTATAATTGAAGTAGTTGTTTCAGATGGATTTAATAGCGCAATTGGCCGAACCTCTATTGATATACCTGTACGACCACCAATTGTAACTATTTTATGGCCAGTCGAAGGAAGCACTGTGCGTACAGATCTTGTTGCAAGGTTTTGGGGAACAGCAAGAGCAAGCAATGGAGAAAGTACTCCGGAAAACTGCTTATGTTGGGAACTCGATGGCAAACCAATAGGAGAAGGTTCGGAATGCTGGAAGGAGCTTCCGGAATGGGAGGGCGAGCATGAGGTAACTCTTACAGTGCGTGGTTTTGGAGAAACCTCTCAAACATCGGTAATATTCATGGCTACCTGTACTGGACAACGGCCGTACAAAATCAACAGAAACGCGCGAGGGTAACAACTAAGCCTTTAAAATGGAAAAATATTGTTGACACTTGTGTAGCCTTTAAAGCGCCTCATTGTTTGTTTAACAGTTTACGAAATTTAATACTTAAACAAAGACCGATTTATTCTATTAATAAAATTTATTGCACCTTTCCTTTTACGGTAACGACTGCCCCAGGCGCGTTAGTATTAAAACTACGTTTTAAATCAACTGTTATATCATCACCTGAGAAGTGGCAAAGCATTGTTTGAGTATGCGGACTTTCGATATACCGTAGAACAAGTTCAAGGGTGTTTGCATCAATCCAGGTATACTCGGCTGCAACTTTAAAAGGCGGCAAACCTGCAAGACTGTTTCTTGCACCACTTACCAGGTAAGGCCCTTTCAGCTTCGTCTCACCTTGTTGCCACGTGTTTGCAGCAAAGCTGATAGGATAAACTCCTGTATCCCGCTTTACAATCACCTCACAAACATTGTCTCGAAAATTGAATTGAAGCGACTTTATGTTTTGGGCATTCGGTTCCATTACAAAAGTCTTTGCTTCGGTAATGGAAGAAGCTATTGCATCTTTTTTTACGGGTAAAGCAAGTGCAGCCAACTTTTTATTCAACGTCGCATCTGCAGCGGTATTTGCGGGAAGTTTACCTTTTTGCATAGCAGGCAACAAGATTTTCCAAATCAGGTTCAACTCGCCTTGCATATCGGCTGTTTCAGATGTAATGGCAATAACGGCATCCTGATCAGGAATAACTATCGCATACTGTCCAAAAGCGCCATCACCGCGATACGCATTATTTCGGCAGCGCCACATTTGGTAACCATAGCCTTGCTCCCAATCACTTGATTCACGTTTCTCTTGTGGATAATCAGGATGTTGGATAATATGTGCCGTACTAGCTTCTTCTACCCAACCTTGGGGAAGTATTTGCTTTCCATTCCATTTTCCTTTTTGCAGAAATAGCTGCGCAAATTTTGCAATATCTTCTGTTCTCAACCGAAGTCCCCAACCGCCGGTATTAATATGTTGAGGACTTTCTTCCCAGTCTGGCTTTGCTATACCCAATGGTTCAAAAAGCCTTGGTTGCAAGTAGTCAAGAACCTTTTGACCGGTTACGGTGGACACAATTGCAGAGAGCATATAAGTAGCTGTTGAATTATATAAGAACTTGCTACCGGGCTCGTACTTTATAGGAACGGTTAGAAATCTCTTCACCCAATTGGTATCCAGGGAAACTATGCCGGTAGGATCAGGCTCCTGCCCTACGGACATAGTCAGCAGATCTTTCACCGTCAGTTGCTGCAAATACGAACTAGCAGTACCAGGCTTTTCATTTGGAAAAAAAGAAAGGGCTTTATCGCTAAGTGATAGCTTTCCCTCTGCACGGGCAAAGCCAACTGCGGTGGCAGTAAAACTTTTACTTAAAGAATACAACGAATGCTGTAAATCCCGACGATATGGATTCCACCAACCTTCGGCGATCACCTTACCATGTCGAAGCAACATGAAACTGTGAAATTCATGTTTACTTACGGCAACTGAATCCAAAAAGGTGCTGATTGCAGATGCAGATATACCTTCTGCCTCGGGTGTGCTGCGTTGCAATGTATTTTTGGTTTGTCCACTTACTGCAAAAGGCAAAACAATAGAAAGCAATAAGACAGAAAGCAACGTTTTTTTCATGAGCAGGTTTTGAACAATTTAAAAAGGTAATTTGATAAGCAATGTAAAACTTATTCTATTGCTTAAGGCGTAAACAGTAATAATAAAGTGTTGGCACTTTGCTTCTATTGGGCGTTCATATGGATAGCCGTTTTACAAACGACCTTTACATTCATTTAAACACGTTAAGCTCACGCGGCCGTAAGTAAGGCAATGAAATATGGGTGTGTGCCTGCGGAGTAGAAATAAGGTCTTTTGGAGTGTAGGTAACATTGGCAAAGCAAATGATGCGGTGCAGCATTTAAACAAAATCCGTATTTTACTGCCAATGAACTCCTTCTATCATCCTTGTTTAAGTAATCCCTTAAAACATTTAAACCAACAAAGGAAGAACTGCAAAGTGCCAGGAAAGTTCCTGCAAAACGTTTTGGTATTTTGTACCTTTAAGAAAAATAAAACATATTTTATGGCAGTTCTAAAAAGGGGTTCTATTGTTCTTGCGCTCTTGTTTTGCATTGCTTTCAAACCATTTCATCATGGCTGGGCAAATTACGACCAGGAAAAAACACTCGACTATGTCGGAACGATCCAGGAGGCTGTGTATGAGAACCCTCATACGACGGCTAAAGTGAAAAATAAAGACAAAACGTGGTTAGTCATCCTGGCGCCGGTTAGCCGTATGACATCTCGTGGTGTTACTGCAAATATGCTTAAAAAAGGAGCTACTATTCAAGTGGTGGGGTACCCACATAAAGAAGTTGGAGATGAAATGCGGGCAGAAAGGATTTTCATTAATGGCAACAAGTTTGAATTGCGTTAGTCCTGTTACAGCTTGGAAAATTGTATGACCGATACAATGCTACAATGGCTTGAAAATTCATTACCTGCTATTGCTATTAGCCAATCGATATGGCTTTATCCAATACTGGAAATTGTGCATATTACAGGTATTGCCTTGCTGGTTGGACCGGCCATTATGTTTGATCTCCGTTTACTAGGGTTTTCAAAAAATCTGCCTGTTTCATTGTTAGCCCGGCACTTACTCCCCTGGTCGAGAAGAGCTTTGTTGTTAATCGTTCCCTCAGGTTTGTTACTTTTTATTACCAATGCTGCTGCGCTTTGGTATGACCCAGTATTCCTGATTAAAATGCTGTTACTACTTGTTGCAGGCCTCAATGCATTTGTCTTCCACCGGTTTACCTTTCGGTCAGTAACCGCTTTAAACGACGCAATTTTACCAACCGGCGCGCAAGTAACAGCGGGTATATCCATAATAATCTGGCTTGCTATCATCGCCTGTGGACGACTTCTAGCTTATTAAGATAGTTACCTAACCTTTAACCCCGCACATACCAATAGCCCTGTCTTTTTTGCCCCCTAATGTCTCTTTGTGTAAGAAACGTCGGGCTCCTTCTACTCGTTATAATAAAATACACTTACTAATAAGCGATGAAAGCCAGTATCCGCAAAGGAAATTATCTCTTTACTTTATTCTCCGGATCGACAATGGTTTTCAAGTGCTCGTAGAATGTTACTTCATCGCCAAGTGAGTCGCCAATTTTTTTAAATTCCACATCTTCGACGCCTTCAATTTCAACATAAATACTTCCCGGTACCCAACTTATTGACGATCCAATTCGTATCATCTCGTATTTTAATGCGTCATTCGGTATTTCACCACAAACAGTGCAACTATTGCCTGCACTTTCAGCTTCTCTTTTGACAAGAAATTTTATTACCGACTTTTTTTCGCCCTTTACTGCAATGTAGAAATTTTCAATAACTGCACTTTCCATAAAACTTACTTTTACCAGTTATAAAATACTTTTTTTTAAAACTTTCTCAATAATCGTTCCTTCATCTTAGGTTCATTCGCCAAACGAGTTTACTTCTTATATACCTAATAACGATACTTGTAAGGCTATATTTCTTTTTACTTATTATAATGTTGAGGTTCTATAAAAATTATTTATTTCCTTAAGCTATTGCATTTCGCAACTCTATCCTTTAACTTAGACTCCCCGTTTAAACGACGTCCAAATTTCATTAGAAACCTGTTTGAATAACAGGTTTTGAGGTGATAGTACAAAATTTACCCCTTCTAAGACTTTTACAGAAAGATTATTAAAATCAACAATAAAGCTTTTTTTCTTGTTGCTGCCTACCCTGGTAACAAAACATGAGATGTTTCATGTATGTTAACATTTAACACTTTTCTTGTTTTATGGAAAAAGTACTAGGGCGATAAATGTCAATCATTATCGCGTCATACTGTTATGCCTTTTCGGAAAATTCAAATATCAATATTCACTAAAAACAATTGTTATGCCCACAAAAAAAAAGTATCTCATCACTCAGTCTGATAGTAATCAGAGCATTTCGCCTGTTGCCCAAATTCTAAATATTCCTATTGACCGAGTTAAGCAGGGTATTAGTTTTCTATCTACAGATTCTATTCCGCAGGAGCAGGACATTTTGGAGTATCCAAACATTGGAATTACGACAGCAAGCCTGGACGAAGACCAGGTTAAAGCGTTAAGAGGTAACAAAAACATACTGGCCGTTGAAGAAGATGTGGAAATGTTTGTTTTAGAAATTGCAGAGCCTGAAGTTCCGGACGATGAAAAAGTAGTTGTAAGCAGCGGAGCATCCGACGATGCATTTCAACGCGGTTTTCAGCAAGGAGTACAGAAATCGATGGATATCCTAGCCCAGTCAATGCAGGTCCAGCAACATCCATTTCAATCACTTTTCAAGCCTCAAATACAACCAGAGTTCGAGTTGGTAATGGCAACTCAACCCATTCCATGGAATATAAATATGGTAAAAGCTCCTGCTGCCTGGGCAAGAGGGTATAGAGGCGAAGGTATTAGAGTAGCGGTACTTGATACAGGTATTGCCAGCCATGTTGATTTAAACCCACTTTCGGGAGGTGTGAGTTTTGTACCTGGAGTGGTTAGTTATAATGACGGACATGGGCACGGCACGCACTGTGCCGGTATTATAGGTGCCAGAAATAACAGCACCGGAGTAGTAGGTGTAGCGCCCCGGTGCAGCCTCTATGCTGTAAAAGTTTTATCTGATGCAGGAAGCGGTAGTTCGTCATGGATTATTGCCGGAATGGATTGGGCTGCAGCACACGGAATGCATGTGGTAAGTATGAGCCTTGGTGGTACAAGCGGTCCTTCTGTAGCTTATGCTGCAGCAGTAAGAAGATTACAGGACAGAGGAACTGTAGTTGTAATCGCAAGCGGTAATTCTTTTGGTACGGCCTTTCCATGGGTATGCGCGCCCGCAAATTCAATTACAGTGGGCGTTCCAAACGCAAGCCCTATTGCTGTCGGCTCAATTGATATCAACAAAGTAATTGCTCCATCCTCCAGCCGAGGTGGACAAGTACCTTTATGGAACCAAGTATCAATGGTTGCACCTGGTGTAGCAATTAAATCAACTATCCCCGGCAATGCTTATGGTTTAAAATCAGGTACCAGTATGGCAACACCTCACGTTGCAGGTGCAGCGGCTTTATTAAAGCAAAGGTTTCCAGGCATTAGCCCGGCATCGGTAAAATTAAAATTAAGAAGTACTGCTCAGGATCTTGGTTTAGCAGGTTCGGATATAACCTATGGTTCTGGTCTTATTAATTGCGATAAAGCTACATTGTAGTATATTTATGACTTAAAAGGCAGGTCAAAAAAGACCTGTCTTTTTATTTTTTTACTATGGCAGACATTTCAAAATTTTTTGAAGAGCAGGTTTCTTCAAATCCTGAGAAAGAATACTCGGTTTTAATTACTTTAAAGAATGATAAGCTTCCTTCAAGGTTATTAGGTAAAGGAGAATTTGTGATGGCTGATACAATCTTTAGTGCAAGAATTAGTGGCAAAGAAATACAATCTCTCAAAAACGACGACGAAATAGAGGCCATAGAACCTGACGAAGCAATGGGTATTTTATAGAAATTTTTTTGAATTTCATTTTCTATCCACAGCTTTTACATCAATAAGTTCCGGTCCGTCATCTACCGGGTATCCTTCAATTTTTAAGCCCTTTACTACAACACGCTTACTGTTGTAATGATCAAGATTTAAATTTGTACTTTGTAACGCATACTTTCTATTATTACCAGTAATAGTATGGCTGCCATACATATAAGTGGTAAACTCAGTTTTTTCTACTAAACCTTCATATTCAAAAGGAAACTTCCTATCTGGCGAATTTGCATTATTGTTATTACAACTCAATGTTGACATGAACATAATAGTTTTAACAAGAGGCCGAATTACTTTCATAAAAATTATTCTATTGACACCCGAGTTTACGCAGTAATAAGCTGTTTGAGCTATTATTGCATTAGAACGCCACATAATTTACTACATAATTCATACCCGCTGCAACACAGTTAAATCAAGACAATGCCACTCTGTTTGTTAGAGGGTTCGGGGAGCGACGAAGTCTACCCTGAATATTGGATGAATGACCAAAATAGCTGCAATGTCGTATGGTTAATAAGATAATGCCCGTTGTATGAAGTCGATTTTAAAAAGCATTATATTGAGAAAATAAAGGCCTTTCTATATGAAGCATGTCTTTTTTCCGGCAGGTAAGGTCATTCTGGCAAATCGCGTATAACTATCGTAAACAGATCGTCATTCAAAGTTATTTTTTAATCAGAGCCTATAAATACTGTTTTAATTTACTGCGATCCCGACACTTTATTTTAAAACTCTTAACGGTATTATTGCACATTAAACTTTACTACTCTTCCCTCCTTACTACTTTTAATTGCAGCTTCTATAACTTTAATAACTTCCAGTCCTTCCGTCGCAGTTACGGGAAGTGGTTCTTCGAACCTGATAGCCTTATATAACTGATCGAAATAATCCATATAATTGCCTTTTGGCGGAGTTATAAACTCTCTTACAATCTCATTGTTTCTTTCAGTATGTAAAAGCCCTTTACTAGTTTCCGGCTCTATCCCCCACCCTTCACAGCCCGGCGTTTTGCCTGCGATTAAATCATTCTCCTGCACATCGGTTCTTGATTTTATCAATGACCCTTTCGAACCATGCAATACATATGCTGGCACCCCTTCCCTTACCTGGTTGCTTGCTTTTAAAATCACTCTTTTTCTCTCATAAAAGAGAACTACTTCAAAATAATCATCAACCTTCGAAATAGGACGAAGAATAGTAAGATCGCCAAATACAGCTTCCGGCTTTCCAAATAATTGTAATGCCTGATCTATTAAGTGCGAACCAAGGTCGTAAAAAAGACCTGCTCCCGGCCCGGGTGTTTCCTTATGTAACTTAGGACTTAACTGTTCTTTAAACCGGTCGTATCTTATTTCAACCTG
This sequence comes from Segetibacter sp., assembly GCF_025963695.1. Classification (GTDB taxonomy): domain Bacteria; phylum Bacteroidota; class Bacteroidia; order Chitinophagales; family Chitinophagaceae; genus Segetibacter. The sequence goes on from NZ_JAOQAH010000068.1 coordinate 20,947, forward strand.
GTTTGTTTCTCCTAACAAACCTTCCTGAACCACACTTCTCACCAACCTAAAATCACTGTCAAATCTTCGATTATGGTAAACTGATATCTTCTTATTTTGGTTTTTAGCAAGAGCCATCAGCTCGTCACCTTCTGCTACATTAATTACAAATGGTTTTTCTACTATTACATGTTTACCTGCTTTCAAAGCCATTTTTGCATATTCAAAGTGAGTAACATTCGGAGTGTTGATAATAACCAGCTCGATTGTTTCATCTGCAAGCATACTTTCTAGTGTATCAAAAGATTTCACTTGGGGGTAAAACTGGTGTGCTGTTTTTTTACTTCGTTCCCATACGGCATAAAAATTAAAACCTGGGTTAGTATGAATAAATGGCGCATGGAAAACTTTTCCAGACATACCAAAGGAACACAAAGCTGTTTGTAGAGGAGTAGACATAGCATTAATCATATGGTGGCAAGATACTAATTAGGAGTTAAGTGTCGCCTGTTACAAGCCACTAGTTTTTCGTGTATGGTAATTAAAAGATTATTTGCAAGAAGGACGGCACCTCAAAACAGGTAACACATCTTGAGCGGTCGAAATAAAAAAAGCTAAATAGTAATCCTAAAAACGAACGAAATGCGACGCAACAATGATCCATTGAAATACCAATGCAAGTACCAAAATAAATAAAAATAAGTTTGCGTGGCTGCCTGATAATTATCCCCCCAGTTGTTCAATGCATCTACCCAGGTCAATGGCATTTTTAGGATCAAGCATCGGAGCGAAAAGATCGCCTTTCTTTTTTATCCTTGCATGTATAGTTTTAATAGTAAATTCCTGCGGAGTAAGGCCTTTTTTAACTTCGCTCCAATTTAATGGGGTAGATACGGTTGCTCCTTTTTTAGGTCTTAAACTGTATACACATGCAATCGTTTGACCTTTTCTGTTTTGCAGGTAGTCCATGTAGATCTTGTCTTTACTCCTTTTGCTCAGGCTTCTTTCAAGGGTGGTAAAATCGGGTATTTGAGCATTTGCCAACATGCAAACAATATTGGCAAAGTCCTTTGCCTGGTCATAGTTGTATTTACCGCCTAAGGGTACGTAAATGTGGAGGCCGGACGCCCCCGAGGTTTTGCAAATACTCATGGCACCAGCCTGGTCGAGAATCTGTTTTACAATGTTGGCTGCTTCTATCACCTGATCGAATGTATTGTTGTCGCTCGGGTCGATGTCAATAATTAGATAGTCAGGGTTATCAAGCGATTTAACGCGGGAATGCCAGGGATTTATTTCGATACATCCAAGATTAGCTAAGTACAATAGGGTTGCCGCATCATTACATAAAATATAATCGATGTCTTTTTTTACTGAGTCTGAATATAAAGGGATGTGCTTAACCCACGATGGCGCTTCATCGCCCGCATCTTTATGAAAAAAACCTTTTTGATTAATTCCGTTAGGCGTTCGAAATAAAGATTGGGGCCTGTCTTGCAGATATGGGATAATAAGAGGAGCCATCTGTTCGTAGTACTCTAACACCTGCCCTTTAGTAATGCCTTCGTCGGGAAAGTAGATTTTAGTTATGTTAGTGGCTTTTAATTGCGCTTTACCAAAAGTGTATATTTTTTCTTTTTCATTTTTTACCACATCTTTTGCGGGAGCCCCCTGTTCCTCTTTTTTTGATGGCTTTTTAACCGCTCCTTTTTTAGCAGCCTTGTTTTCTTCCTGCTCTTTTTGTTGTATGTTGTTTGAAGGTTTTGAAGTCGCTTTTTTTAAAACTTCATTTGTAGTCTCTACTTTTTTTGCGGCGGCTTTTTTAATTGTTGATTTAACCAGCGTCTGTTCTACAGCTTCTTCTTCAATTATTATAGTATCTGTAGTCTTCATTTTATTTGCATTAATAAATTGAGTCGTTACATCCCCTACCGCTTTGTCTTCTCTTAATCTTAAAAAGATTGGATGTCTTAGTTTTCCATCTGACGTCCATTCAGTAAATTTTATTTCACATACATATTTCGGCTCTACCCAGGTTACGGGCATGTTGGTTTTTACCTTTTCAGCAAACGGTGATTTTTCTGTAATTAATGGTTGAAGTTTTGCTGAAAGCCCTTTTAATAACAATGAATCAAAACCTGAACCGGTATGCCCGATATATGTCAGTTTACCGTTCACAAAACTCCCTAAAACCAGCGCGCCAAAATATTTTCTTCCGCCTCGTGGGGCAGTAAATCCTGCTATTATTGCTTCGTCTGACTTGTTGTGTTTTATTTTAAGCCAATCTGCTGATCGCTTTCCGGGATAATACTCGCTGCTTTTCTTTTTGGCCATCATCCCTTCGAGATTTCTTTGTTTTATTATTTCAAAAAAATCTTCACCTCTTTCTTCTATATGATCACTGTACTTAATTACGTCGTCCTTTTTCAGTGTCTCTTCGAGAAGTTTTTTTCTTTCGATTAATGGAAGCTCGTACAATTTTTTGCCGTTCAATTCCAGCAAATCAAATACATAATAATGCAGGGGGTAATTTTTAAATTGATCATAATGCTGAAGTTTCTGAAAATCAGGATTTCCTTCTTCATTTATCACCACTATTTCTCCATCAAGGACTGCACTTACTTTCATTTTTGCGAGAGCGTCTACAACCTGGGGATAGTTAGAAAGAAACGAATTACCATTGCGGGAATACAACTTCACCTTACCCTTATTAACTTCAGCAATGGCACGATAGCCGTCCCATTTCATTTCATAAATCCAGTCGTTCTTCGAAAATGCAGTATCAGTTTCTTTCGCTAGCATTGCCGGGATGAACTCATCCAGTTTCCGTGGCGAAGTAGCACCTGCCATCAGAGCTTTTTTTTTGCTTGTTTGTCTTCCGGCTTATTTACAGCAAGCCATTTATTTATGGGAGAATTTTTAGGTGTGTTTTCTTCGCTGTTATAATCTTCATGCACAGCAAAACTATCATTATGCTTAATTAAAAGCCAACTGTTAGAATCACTTCCTTTTAGGCGGACCAATGCAAATTCGCCCTTCAACTTTTTACCCTTCAAGACAAACTTTAGACTACCCCCTTCAAGACCTGCTTTTAATAGCTTTTCATCTTCTTTTGCATTGCCTTTATCTTCTAAAGAAGTGTAGGTGCCGCTATCCCATATTTCAACAATACCTGCTCCATAATTGCCTTCCGGTATAACTCCGGAGAAGTCTTTGTAATCATAAGGATGATCCTCAACCATCATCGCAAGGCGCTTATCCTGCGGGTTAAGGCTAGGACCTTTAGGAACAGCCCAGCTTTTCAGCACGCCGTCCATCTCCAGGCGAAAGTCGTAGTGCAAATGCGAGGCTTTATGGCGTTGAACCACAAAAGCCAGTGCCTCTTCCTTACTATCACTTTTTTTACCGGTAGGTTCAGACGTTTGTTTAAAGTCTCTTTTGGTATTGTAGGTGGCTAAACTCATTTTTATGACGCTTTCTTTTTCTTGGCACTTAAACTTGCCTTTAACTGTGACATTAAATCCTCTGTTGCACTATGAACAACTTTCATTTTTCCAGGGGCCGGTTTCGCACCTTTCGATTTGGCTTGAATTACCTTCATCAATTCCTCTGTATATGTGTCTTTAAAAGCAGTGATATCAAATTTAGAAGTCAACTGGTCAATTAAAGATATGGCCATATCCAGTTCAGCCTTTTTTATTTCAGGTGCCTCTGGCAGCGCAAGTTGACCTGGATCCCGAATTTCTTCAGCAAAGCGTATCCGGTTTAAGATGATGACCTTGTCCCTCGGTCTTAAAATAGCCAACCCTTCTTTGTTACGCATTACAAACGTAGCAATTCCAACTTTTTTTGTTTTAAGTAGAGCTGCTCGTAACAACGCATAAGCTCGTGTTCCGCTCTTATCCGGTTCCAGGTAGTATGGCGTTTCAAAATAAACGCTGTCAATTTCCTCTTCCTTTACAAAATCCGAAATTTCAATCGTTTTGGTCTTTTTAGCATTTGCAGCTTCAAAGTCTTTTTCATCAAGAATCACGTATTTATCTTCCATCTTATAGCCTTTCACAATAGCATCCCAATCAACCGGCTTCTGAGACTTCTCATTAATTCGTTGGTATTTTATTCTTGAAAGGTCGTTCTTATCAAGCATATCCAGGTTCAGCTCGCTCCGCTCGGTGGCGCTATACATTTTTACTGGAATATTTACCAGCCCAAACCCAATCGCCCCTGTCCAGATAGGCCTCATAATTGATTTTTTTATTTATAATTGCGGACAAATTTTTTGTTCGCCAACATCTATCCATTGCTCGTCTCCTGTTGTGTCACTCACTTTTACGTTATCTTTTCACATCAGCATAAGCCTTCGTTGCATAACGCCTTCAGTTGCTATACTCTCATCAATAAAGAGTTACAAAGACACCATGAAAGTTTCATGCCTTTTGTAAAAGATGGAAAGAACAGAATATAAAAAGCGTCTTAAAAACATTCGAGGAAAATAATCTACAGCTTTCTTATTATTTAATTTACAACCATTTATAAAGAAAAATCACTGGAATTCCTATGCGAAAAATATTCTTTTTCCGGTCAAAATTTACTACTCTTGCATCTGTGCCGATTATTTTTTTTAATGGTTAATGGCATGGTTTTGTAAATGAATTCTGTAACTTTCTTTCTCTAGTTCACCCTTTAATTTTTAATTGCAATGTTAACAACCAACAATCCAAACAATGAAACCCCTACTATGACGAGTAATGAAAATTTCCTTAATAGTTCTGGTATTTTTACCTCTTCGCTCCCTGTAGATGACGACGATTTAGATGATGACGATGATATTGATGAAGATGATGACCTCGACGAAGTGGATGAAATTGATATTGACGAAGTAGATGAAACTGCTGCCGATCCCGTTATTGAAGACGCAGACTTAGATGAAGATCTGACGTTAGATGACGATGAAGAGGACGAAGATGATCTATAAGTGAAAAACCTAAAGTATATAAAGTAAAGAGGTGACTTTTTTAAAGTCGCCTCTTTGCTTTATATACTTTAGCTAATCTCTCTGAAGCCGGTTTTAACCTGAATTAATTATTATATGAGTTCAAATGCTCAAATATTTCTTGAATTACTTTTTTAGCGTAATCCACTTGTACCTGGTAAGGATGTTTCTCCGGAGAAGTTATTTTCCCCGACACCATAACTTTTCCGTTGTAAGCAAGCGAGAAGTAGGCGAAGAGCCCTTCATCCTCGCACTCGCGCACCATCGAAGCATAACCGGTTATTCCAACACCATAGTTGCTTGAAAACATGTTAGCTACTTCAATAGCCATTGTATCAGCAATTTTCTGAGCAACACAATTTACTTTATTACATAAAATAGGATCGACGTGCAAATGCCTCGCTTTCTGCCCCAGGTTATAGGTTGTAATGCCGCCCTGAAAATACTTCGAAGCATCTATCCCTGCTGAAAATGCTGCCTGTAAATGTCCTGCAGTTACGCTCTCGGCTACGGCAATCGTTTCTTCATTTTTTACCAACATGTCTTTTACAGCATTTATTGTTTCTTCGTTATAGATCATAATGATATTACCGGTCTTCATGTTAAAAAAATGCAGCGCTCTAAACTACAGTCCTGCATTAAATTGTTTCAACTTACTAACTATTGCTGTGCAGCGCTGCCTTCATGTTTTGATCCTGCATTGTCTACGCTTCCATCCGGGCCTAATCCACTTCCAGGTTTAGAACCATCGCTCGCGCCTCCTCCCGTGTCTCCCGGCACTGTTGATGGACCGCCATCGTGCGCCTGCTTCGAATATTTCTCACTGTCTACATCATTACTGCTACCAATAATGCCCATATTGCCTCCAATGGTACCATTATTCATATTTCCATGATCCTGGTCCCGTTCAGCATTGCTTTCAATGTCTGTGAGATTGTTTTGCTGGTTTTGTAATTTATCTTCATTAGCCATAAATACCTCCTGTTGATTTTATTAATAAATACCTACTTTAAAAGAAATTTCATGCCATTAGTTATAGCGATGATTGCTTTCAGAAAATCTTCTCGCATGATGATCAAATGTGGAAAAGCTAATCAGGGCGGAAACAATTGTTGTCCCTTTAACAAACCGTCAATACCCTCCACTAACTAAAAACAAAAAGGCCAGCAAAACGCCGACCTTTTTTTAATTTTCATTCACTTGCTTTATTGTTCTGTATTTCCATCATCGCCAGCTTTAGGATCTAATGTTTCATCTTCGCCCTGGCTTTTTTCATTGGATACATCTCCTTCGCCACCTTCTTGCTGAGCTTCCTCGTTTATATTGCTCAAGGCAATTTGGGTTAATAGCTCGTCTGTATCTTTTTCTTCCTGTAGTGTTTGTCCCAAAAGTTCTTTCGCTTCATTAAGCCCCATTTGAGCTGCCAGGGTTGCCATGCTACCATAGCTGGCTATCTCATAATGTTCCATCTTCTGGGCAGCCATAATTAATGCAACGTCTCTTGTTTTACTGCCTTTTCTGGTGTCTTTTATAAGACTATCAGCTTCTCTAACCAGTCCTTCTATTGCCTCGCACTTTTTTCCTTGTGCTTTTTTGCCAACAATCTCAAACAGTTGCTCTAACCTTTGAACCTGTCCGTTTGTTTGTTGTGCATGCTGTTCGAATGCACCTCTTAATTGCTCTGAAGTAGCAGCTTTAGCTAATTTTGGCAGGGCTTTTACTCCGGCTTTTTCAGCATAATAAATATCTTTTAAAGAATCTAAAAACAGCGTTTGCAACATAGTCTCTTCAGAAAGTACAGCGGCTTTTTTAGGTGCTGCTTTTGGTGCAGCGGTTTTAGCGGCAGCTTGTTTAGCGACAGCTTTTTTCGGTGCAACTGTTTTAGCAGCTGTTTTAGCAGCAGCTTTTTTCGGTGCTGCTGTTTTAGCGGCAGCTTTCTTAGCAGCTACCTTCTTTGCCGGAGCTGCTGCTTTTTTTGCGGCAGCTTTCTTAGGCGCTGCTGCTTTTTTACCTGTTGCCTTTGCCATAATTAATTTTTTTGATGAGTTAATATTAGTAGAGTGTGCATAAAACTAATGCCATTGAAAAACAATGATTTAGGATTAAACATGGCGAAAATATTCCACACGTATCCCCTTTAATAGAAATAAATACAATAGCAGAAAACACGCTGTACTATAATAACTAACGCAACGAAAACGGAGGCTTTACAAAAAGCTACCAATAACTCTTCAACTAAATAAAAAAGAGGCTGCCCCGGTTGTAGGGGCAGCCTCTTTTAAAAACTTAATTTGCTATTTCAAACCTTACTAGAAGTAGTGTTAATCGACTCTTTTATTATCTATATTTTCTTTATCAGAAGTAATTGGTTCAAGAAAAAGAATACCCGTAACAGCTGAAAGATTTAATGGTCCGTAGATATGCGGAAACTCCTGCTGTTGTTCCTCGTCGCGATCATACTGCAATTTTTCGGTAAGTAAAGCCGGATCAATAGTAAGCCTTATCAGATTTTCCTGCCCTTTAAAAAGCCTTTTCTGCACGCTCTCCAGCTGCTCTTCGGTACAACAGTGTATAAAGCCTTCTCTTAAAAATGAGGGTGGTTGATAGCTTCCTTTATCCTGCGCGTCTTCCCATTCTTCTACTGCTGTTAAATGATAAATAACCTTTGCATCCATTGTGTTAATTTTTTTAATTATACAATCCGGTTGATTTTGTTTTCGAGTAGCATAAGGTCGGCCAGCACAAATGCAGTTACTGCCTCTAATACTACCGGAACTCTCAAAGCAATGCAGAGATCGTGCCTTCCCTTAACCGAAAATGTATCAACTTCACCCGTTTCCCAGTTTAGCGTTTGCTGCTCTTTAGGAGTAGATGATGTTGGTTTAATTGCAATTCTAAAAACCAATTCATTACCGTTTGTTATACCACCTACAATGCCGCCTGCATGGTTTGTAACTGTTTTGCCTTCTACGTTTTCAATAGCATCGTTGTGCACGCTACCAAACATTTTTGCTGCAGCGAAGCCTGTTCCGAATTCAAGTCCCCTGACTGCAGGTATTGCAAAGACAGCATGACTGATAATGGATTCAGCAGAGTCGAAAAACGGCTCGCCTAAACCTAATGGAAGACCATTAACCCTACACTCTACAATTCCCCCAATTGTATCTTTTGCATCAATCGCTTTTTGCAATCCTTTTTCTACATCCTGTTCACCTCCTATCTCTAAAATTTTTGCTTCGATCTTTAATTGACTTAACAACTTTTTTGCGATAACGCCGGCAGCAACAAGACAAACGGTCAACCGTCCGCTAAAGTGTCCGCCACCTCTGTAATCTTCGTTGCCCCCATATTTTTTGCTTGCAACAAAATCCGCATGTCCGGGTCTAGGAAAGGCCCTTTGTTTGGCGTAGTCAGTACTTCGGGTATTATTATTTTCAAATAATATCGTTATTGGTGCACCCGTGGTTTTATTATTAAACAGACCACTTTTAAAAATGGGAAGGTCGTCCTCCTTGCGCGGGGTTGTACCTTTTGCGCCGCCTTTGCGGCGTTCAATGTCTGCAAGAAAGTCGTCTACCGATAATGATAAACCTGAAGGACAACCGTCAATAGTTAGCCCTACACTTTCACCATGAGACTCTCCAAAAATGTGTACCCTAAATATGCGGCCGAAACTGTTCAATGGTTAAATTATTTAATTGCTAAATGGTTACTATGCCTAATTGCTAAATTGTTTAATTAGCTGCCAGTTGTATTATTTCTCTATGCGAAAATTGCAAGCCAACTTTTTTTGCTGACCAGCATTTGTCTCCTAATCAATATCGTTGTGTCACTCACTTGTACGGCATATTTCTGGTCGTTATCGCGCGGAACGAGGGGATAGCATCTCTGCATTAAATGCCTTTACTATTTATAATCCGATCGCTTTGTTGTTACTGCAGCCAAATGTTTGACAAACTGCACAAGAGTGCGACGCAACGGAAGAAACATCTGTGATAAGACTGCCCGGCTAAAAAAAATAATCTACACGGCTGACAACTAAATGCAGCTAGTACGCTACATTGGCCCCTAACTTTTGCAAATGCTTGTAAAAATCAGGATACGATTTGTTGATGGCCTCGGCCTCTTCAATAATAACCTCATCATTAGCTTGCAAGGCCGCTACTGCACATGCCATAGCAATTCTATGATCATGACGCGAATGAACCGTAGTGCCCAATAAATCTAAACCTCCCTCTACAAACATCGTGTCGTCCTGCAAAATTATTTTAATGCCCATCTTTCCAAATTCTTCTTGAAGAGTAAGTCCACGATTACTTTCTTTATGCGCTAAACGACTTACACCTTTGATCTGCGTTGTTCCCTTACAGTAGGCAGCAAGCGCAACCAGCGGAGGAAAAAGGTCAGGACAATCAGTTGCATCAAAACTAAAAGCTTTGAGGTCTGAAGGGCCAATTTTAATAACGTCATTAGTGACAGAAAGATCGGATGCACAATCTTTTAGTGCGCGCATTATTTCTTTGTCGGCCTGGGTCGATGACAGATCTAAACCTTTCACCTCAATTTTACCTGCAATGGCACCGGCGACCAACAGAAAAGATGCGCCACTCCAATCACCCTCAACTGTATAAATTTGCGGCTCGTAATTTTTAACTTGAGGCTCAAGATGAAAGACCTCATAATTGGTATGAGTAACCTTTCTGCCAAAGCTTTCCATTACTTTCAAGGTTAGGTCGATATAAGGCTTGCTCTTGAGATTGTTTACTTTAATATTAACGGGCCTGGTAACCGACGCGCCATATGCCATTAGAAGACCGGTTAAAAATTGGGAGCTTAGAGAGCCATCTACTTCTATATCTGCCGGCAGCAGCGGACCTTCTATGCGCAGGGGCAACTTACCTTCTCTTGATTGTATCTTAATATTTAGCTGCGGGAAAATCTCATCGAAAAAATGCATGGGCCTTGTGTACAGGCTACCCATTCCATTGATCGTAATTCGTTTATTGCTAAGGGCCGCAATTGGTGTAAACATGCGAATGCCGAGACCACTTTCACCGCAGTTGATCTCCTCTTCAACCGGGTCTACGCCCAGGCTATGAATCGTTAATGATCCATCATCGTTAGTTACGACCCGTGCACCTAATTTTTGTATAACATCTAAAGCGGCAAGATCGTCATTGCTCTTGCCCGGATTAACAATCTCTGATGCTCCTTCTGAAAGTAAGGCTGCAGCGCAGGCGCGTTGCATGCTGCTTTTGCTAGCCGGTGCTACTATAGAACCGGTTAATACAGAAGGTTTAATTTTTACTATCATAAGCCCTAAATCCCCTAAAGGGGACTTTTGAAAACCGTGATTGATACCCGAAATCCTGGAAAGAGAACTTACAGGTCGTTGATTAATGTTTGAATTTGCTCAAATGACAATGGCACTATTTCCGCCTTCCCAATTTTTTGAAGAAGGATATAATTAATAGACTGGTTGGTCTTCTTTTTATCATTCTTTAAAATCCGGAATGCTTCGTCTTTGTCAAATTCAAATTGAGGAGGCAGGCCGTAGGCCTTTAAAACCTTTACTATACGATCAGTGTCTTTAAAACCTAGTTCGGAAACGGAGAATTTACAGGCAACCCCCATACCGATGCTAACTGCATGACCGTGCGGTATCTGGTACAAATTCTCGATTGCGTGGCCTATTGTATGACCAAAATTCAACAGCTTTCTGTCACCATTTTCAAATTCATCGCCTATAACAACCTTGGTCTTAAGTAATGCATTTCTTTGAATTAGCTTGGCAAGCTCAGCAAGGTCCTTTTGAAAGTAGCTCAATTTATTCTCTTCCAATGAGGTAAACATGGGAGCATCTTTAATGCAAGCATGTTTGATGATTTCGGCAAAACCGTTAACCCATTCTTCCTTGGGCAAAGATTTAAGCAGGGAGAAATCGTATAGGAGAAATGACGGCTGCCGAATGAGGCCGACCATATTTTTAAACAGACCAACATCAATACCGTTCTTCCCTCCTATTGCAGCGTCAACCATTGCTAGGATGGAAGTTGGAACAAATCCAAATTGAATTCCCCGCATGTAGATACCAGCTACATAACCTGTAATATCTGTTACGACGCCGCCACCTACTCCAATTAAAGTCGTTCTTCTGTCGGCATTTAGATCGATCAATTGTTGTATGATGTCATCAACAGTTGACTGTACCTTATAACGCTCCCCGCCTTTAATAACAATTGTTTTCCAACCTTTTAATTTTCGTTGATGTTTTGCAAATACGTTTTCATCAGTGATAACGACTGCATTGTCTTTTGCTACAACCTGATCGAGGTAGCTAATCTCAGCGTTGAAGAAGTAATTGACGGAAGAAGTAGAGAACGAAAATGTTTTTTTGATCATGCCTGGATGCCAAGTGGAACGTTACGCCAACCCCAAAAGGGGCTAATTAATAATAATTTTATGCTGCAGCGACTCTGTTTCCTCCCCCTTTAGGGGAGGAAGAGGGAATCTAACTATTCATGACCCTGTTCTGGTGGTTAATACTCTCCAGGTGAACAGCATCGTAGTATTTTGTAATAAATTCTTTGCTTAATCCTAAAGCATCGCCTTTTTGGAAAGCTCTGTCAAGGATAGCGTTCCAGCGATTGGTTTGAAGAATCGTAATGTCGTTGTCTCTTTTATACTCACCGATCTTATCGGCGATCTTCATACGCTGACCTAACAGTTGCATCAACTCGTCATCGATATGATTAATTTGTTCTCTCAATTTTTCAAGAGCAACAACAAATTCTCTCTCCGTTGTCGTTTCGTGTCTCCATTTGATACCGTCAAGTATTTCTGCAAGCCTTTCAGGTGTCACCTGTTGTTTGGCATCACTCCATGCTTTGTCGGGGTCAATATGGCTTTCTATCATTAAACCGTCATAATCGAGGTCAATGGCTTTTTGAGAAACGCTTTGAAGCAAAGTACGGTTTCCTGAAATATGGCTTGGATCGTTAACGATCATCATATGCGGAAAACGACGCTTCATTTCTATGGCAAGATGCCACATAGGCGCGTTGCGATACTCTGTATTACCATACGAAGAGAACCCGCGGTGAATTAGGCCAATATTTTTAATGCCGGCTTTAGCAACCCGCTCAACGGCACCTAACCATAATTCCAAATCGGGATTGATAGGGTTTTTTATCAGTACAGGAACATTAGCACCACGAAGTGCATCGGCTACTTCCTGAACGCTAAATGGGTTAACAGTTGTTCTTGCTCCAATCCACAAAACATCAACATCAAAGTGCAAAGCGTCTTCAACCTGTTTGCCCGTTGCTACTTCAATTGCAACAGGGAGACCCGTAATTTTCTTTGCCTGGTTTAGCCAGTTAATGCCTTTTGTACCTACACCTTCAAAACTTCCCGGACGTGTTCTTGGTTTCCAGATACCGGCACGAAGCACATCTACTTTACCTGTTGCTTTAAGGCGGGTAGCTGTCTCTATCACCTGTTCTTCAGTTTCTGCACTGCATGGTCCGGAAATTATTAGCGGACGTTTAGATAGTACTTCATCAATAGTTGACGCAGCATTTAGGGTTTGTTCCATTTTTGTATTTATTGAAGTAAAAATATCAATTTATTCACTAAACTTCGACACCTTTTCGTTTGCAGTAATATCACTATTACTCCTTATGTTTAACTGCACTGATGCTATCCACTCATTGCAATTTTTCAAAAGCAACTGTTCATTTACTGCATTCACCACCGCCATTACTTCTGCGTATGTTCCTTCTACAACTGTAGCGAAAGGTCCAACCTCATACTTTATTCCTGACTGTTGAATTACCCTAATTGCTTCATCTACCCACTCGTACGGATGTTTGTCCGGTACAATTGGAAGTATTTGGATGGAGGCGTTGATGATGTAGTTGTGCATGATTTAACTCGAGCCCTCGGTCCCTCTCCCGAAAGAGAGGGACCGAGGGCTCGAGTTATTTGTTTTATCCTTTGTTTCTTACACTTCCACATCAATAATATCCATTGGGCTTGTCAATGATCTGCTACTGGTGTGGAAGTTACAATTGCGTATTAAAGAACTAAAGTACCGCTCCTTTTCTTTAAGGAGAAGGAGGAGGAGGCTTCTACCCCCTGCTATTCGCATCATTCATCCTGATACGTCTGCCTTTGAAAGTTTTTCCATCAACCGACTTCACCATTTTGTCCGCAACACTTTTATCTATTTCGATCCAGCTATTCATTTCTTTCATATCGATCCGGCCAAGACTTTCCTTTTTCAGCTCGCTCATATCCAGGATAAACTGAAGGAAACTAGCCTTATAAAAACCATCTTTTGTTCCAAGGTTTACAAACAACCTTGCGTAGTTGCCATCACCCCCAGAAAATTCTCTGCCTCTTGTATCTCTTGTACGGCCGTCATTACGGTCAACTCTTTGGTCACCCCTGTCATAGGTAGTTCTCTCTCTTACACGTGTTTCAGTACGGGCATTAAGGTCAGAAGCATTTTCATAATATTTCAGGAATCTGTCAAATTCTGTAGCTACAACCCTTTTCAACACCTCTTCTTTACTCACATCAGCAAACTTTTCAGCAAGCATCGGCAAGTATGTCTCATAATCACCATGGCTTACATCTGTTTGTAGCAACTTGTCCATAAAGTAGAAGAACTGCTTGCGGCAGACATCTTTGCCTGAAGGAATATCAAGTTTATGAAAAGGTTGTTGAACCATTTTCTCTATCTGACGCAGTTTAAATATCTCTCTTGAATGTACAATTGACATTGAAATACCCTGGCTGCCGGCACGGCCTGTTCTACCACTTCTGTGCGTGTAAACCTCAACATCATCTGGCAGTTCGAAATTGATAACGTGCGTTATCTCTTTCACATCAATACCACGTGCTGCCACGTCAGTTGCAATTAATAGCTGCAATGTTTTATCGCGAAACTGTCCCATCACCGCATCACGCTGACCTTGTGATAAGTCACCATGCAAGGCATCAATATCGTAACCCTCACGAGTTAGCTTTTCAGCAATTCCCTGAGCGTCAAGTTTAGTTCGGGTAAAGATGATACCATACATACCCGGGTTAAAATCAATGATGCGTTTCAACGTCTCGTATCGATGTTGCGAAGAGCAAACATAATACTGGTGGTCAATATTCTTGTTACCTGTATTTGCCTTACCTACCGTTATCTCTACCGGCGTTTTCATATAGCGCTTACTTACCTGCCTTACCTCGGGCGGCATAGTAGCACTAAACAACCAGGTGCTTTCGCGCTTAGGAGTATTCTTTAAAATAAATTCAATATCGTCTCTAAAACCCATATTCAACATCTCATCGGCCTCGTCTAAAACTACATATTTGATCTGCTCGAGGTCTATCGCTTTACGCTCAATTAGATCAATTAATCTGCCGGGAGTAGCGACCACGATCTGTACACCCCTTCTTAAGTCGCGGATCTGCATAGTTATAGAAGCACCACCATAAACGGCGACAACATGCAAACCCCTCATATGTTTTTTAAATAGTTCTATCTCTTTTACGATCTGCATGCAAAGCTCACGGGTCGGGCAAACAATTAATGCCTGCGGATGCTTACTTTCTTCTGAAATCAACTGCAAAAGGGGCAAGCCAAATGCTGCAGTTTTACCTGTACCTGTTTGTGCCAATCCCACGAAATCAGTTGTGCCGCTCAATAGCACCGGGATTGCCTGTTCCTGTATTGGTGTCGGGTTCACATACCCCAACTCGTCGGTTGCCTGAATTAACCTTGCGTCAATTCCCAACCCTTCAAATGTCATCATATTCCTAAATTTTGCGCAAATGTAATTAATAGTTCTCAGAAGATAATTGCCAGATAACAGATAAGAAAACTGTTTAACACTTAAACAGCTTACTTATTGCCATTCCAGCTAGAATCTATTTATCGCCTGACAGCTTCATCCCTTTTCATTTTTTAATTTCGTAACCAGCATAAAAGCTATTTTCAACATCGTTGTGTCACTCACTTTTTACTTTTTATTCTTTATTCAGCATTAAGTATTGATTGTTGAATATTTAACCCCTTCAAATGTTCAATCTTTAATATTCAATTTTCAATGCTTAACTTTTAAATTAGCACAACAGCACATTAGCTAACCGGCCCATCACTTCAAAATCCTCCTAATGCCATTTGCATTCTCAATCAGTTCCTGCAGGTATTCGTAGTTCTCTTTTTCAAGGCAGCTTTTAAACTTTCTGAGCTGGGAAATGTGTTCGTTCAAAACATCCAGCACATTTTCCCGGTTTTGCTTAAAAATAGGAACCCACATAGCTGGGTTACTTTTTGCGAGACGCACAGTACTTTCAAAGCCACCGCTTGCCAGCTCGAAAATCGCTTCATCTTCTTTCTCCTTTTCAAGCACTGTATTGGCAAGAGCAAAAGAGGTGATGTGAGAGATATGACTTACGTAAGCAGCATGCAAATCGTGCGCATGTCCATCCATATAAACCAGGTGCATTCCTATTGACTTATAGATCTCTTTTACCAGTGTCAACGCATCTTCATCGGAATTTTCAGCATCACATATAACGGTCGCCTTATCTACAAACGCTGTCCTAACCGCCGCCTCTGGTCCACTATGTTCCGTTCCCCACATGGGATGAGTGGCCACGAACCTGCCTCTTTTTAAATGATTGACTACAGCGCTTATGACACTTTCTTTTGTTGATCCCATATCCATCACTACCTGGTCTTCCACTTCATCTAAAACTGCAGGGAGTAAAGTAAATAATGCATCTACCGGCACCGCAAGGACGACTAAATCACTTTTTGCAATTGCCTCTTTCATTGGTAAAATCTCGTCAGCTATACCCAGTTCTAGTGCCCGTTGCTGATTTTCTGGTTTATTGTCCACTGCAATCACATGCCTGGCTAAACCCTTATCCTTTAATACCAATCCCAAAGAGCCTCCGATTAAACCTGTACCGATAATAGTAACGGTAAGCCCCCCTGCCCCTAAAGGGGAGCTAGAAAGAGTGCCGTTAAAATTCTTATCAATTCCTACATTCATGGTTTCCGTTTTTAAGCCCCTTTTTGGGAGGAGTTTGGGGAGGCCATTATTCTCTCCAAAGCCTCCTCAAGTACTTCTTTCTTAGCGCATAAACTTATCCTGATGTATCCATTACCGTTACTTCCAAATATTCCTCCGGGGGTAATAAATACATTTTTATTGTATAGTACTTCATCACTTAATGCAAAACCATCTTTTTGCGATGATGGTATTTTTGCCCATACAAACATGCCTACCTGGCTTTTGTCATACTCGCATTGCAACAAGTCTAATAACCGGTAAACCAATTCTCGTCTCTCTGAATAAACGGCATTTAATTGATCATACCATTCTTTATCAAGGCTTAAAGCTTTGGCGGCTGCTAGTTGAACCGGCAAAAACATACCACTATCCATATTGCTTTTAAATCTTAACACCTCTTCAATTCTTTCCTTCGCGCCAACCATCATCCCTACTCGCCAGCCTGCCATGTTGCTGGCTTTGCTAAGAGAGTTTAACTCCAACGCTACCTCTTTTGCCCCGGCTACACTTAATATGCTAATTGGTTGTTCGTTTAAAATAAAACTATACGGGTTGTCGTGACAAATTAAAATGTTGTGTTTTCTTCCAAAAGCGACCACCTTTTCAAACAACTCAACTGATGCTTGTTTACCTGTTGGCATTTCAGGATAATTGATCCACATTAGTTTAACCTTGCTTAAGTCAGTGTTTCCTAAGGCTTCAAAATCTGGTTCCCAGTTGTTTTCCCCGGTTAAAGCGTATTCTTTGCATGTACCACCAGCCAGTTTTACAGCACTACTATAAGTGGGATAACCAGGGTTCGGTATTAAAGCTTTATCGCCATTATTAAGGTAGGTCATGCAGATGTGCATGATGCCTTCTTTGCTTCCAATTAACGGTAATACATCAGTATCAGCATTTACATCTACGCCATACCATGTTTTATAAAAAGCGGCAATTGCATTTCTTAAAACCGGGCTACCCTTATAGCTTTGATAAGCGTGAACGTTTGACTTTGCCGACTCCTCCTGCAACACTTTTATGACATCGGGGTGTGGAGGCAGATCGGGACTTCCTATTCCAAGATTTATTATTTTTTTTCCCTGCTTGTTTAACTCTTCAATTTCTCTCAGCTTCTGTGAAAAATAATATTCTCCTATTCCATTTAACCTTTCCGAAACTTTAATATCCATCCTTTTCAGTTTTGTTATTATTTTAAGTTGCCTTTTGCATAAGTACCAAAAACTTTTAGTTTAGCAGTAAGCGGTTGCATTTCTGCGACCACCTTATTGAATTGCTCCAGATCTTCAATTTCCATATCTGCGTAGAAACCATATAAAAAGTCGCTTCCCGGTATTGGCATACTTTGAAGCTTATTCATATTTACTCCATTTGAGGCAATTGCTGTAAGCACCTTTGCAAGGCTTCCTTTGCTATGGTCGGTTTCAAAATAAACAGACGCCTTGTCCGCATCTTCAACAGCTATCGCATCTTCCTTTCTTTGCACCATCAAAAAACGGGTATAGTTGTTTTTCAGGGTGTGAATATCAGGTGCAATCATCTCAAGGTTGTAAAGTTCAGCCGCCAGTTTACTAGCTATCGCAGCGGTATGTTTACTCTTATGTCGCTGAATAAATTTTGCGCTTAAAGCAGTATCATCAGTTTCAACCAACTTCCACGAGTGATGTTTTTCTAAAAAGTCAATGCATTGTAATAAAGCCATTGGGTGAGAATGCACTTCTTTAATATCTGATAGCTGTACACCCGGATTAACCATTAAGTGCTGCCTGATGTGCAGGTATTTTTCGCCCACAATAGTCAGGTCGCTTTTTTGCAATAAATTATAGTTAGGAAGAATGCTACCGGCAATAGAATTTTCAATAGCCATAACGCCACCATTGCTTTTATTAGGGTCAGAAGCAACTTTTATAACCTGCCTGAAATTATCGCAAGGGATAACTTCCACATTTTTTCCAAAAAACTTTCTTGCTGCTTCCTGGTGAAAACTACCCTCATAACCCTGGATTGCCACTTTAAGTGGTGATGAAACGCCAGCTTTTGATTCTTTTTGTCCTGCAGTCATAGCTAATAAAAAAAAAGCCCGGCTTTTTGGCCGGGACTTTATATTTTGATTGTTTTAGTTGATTTTCAATCTCAATAGGCTCCCGGTCCGCTTTCTAAAGTAGAAGTAAAAATAAAAGCTAAACCAGGTATTTGCCATTGATTGTTTCATTGCGTGGTAAAAGTAAGAATAGGATTAAACGATGCAATTTTTTTTATCAGTTTTTTACAAAGTCCAAAATAAGTACAAAAAGCCGAAGTGTGCGACGCAACGATGTTTGAGTAAGTTTTAACGCCGGCTTCCAAAAAAGGATCAATATAATTTCAGTAAGGAAATTCGCTGGACCGCTTGTAGCTTCCAGGTTATTTAGCCATTGGTTAGTGGTAAGTTACTACCTCATCTGAAGCTTCCATTCTCATTATAATAATAAATAATGGCAGCTATGGCAACGACAGCAAGCAGGGCCGCAATTAACCACCAGTAATCTTTTTTCTTTGAGGGCGGCTCTACTTCTGCCATTTCGGTTTCTACAATTCGATCATCGCTTTCTTTGCTTTCAACAACAACCTGTTCTTTATAAACAACTTCGCTTATTTCTCTTTCTACCGAAACATTTGGGTAAAAAGAAGCAACTGAATCTACTGGTTGAAAAACAACTTTCCCCGATCCATCCTTTGTCAGTAAACCCACTCCTGGCAATTGTACCGCTCGGTTTGTTTGTAAGTTTTCCTTTAAATCCTTAGAAAACTGATTGAAGCTCTGTACAGCTTCCCCCTCTTCTATTTGCTGTTCTTTTGCGATGAAAGAATAAAAATTCTTATCTCCATCAATTAAACTTTCATCAAATAAAATTTTAGTAGTAGGTGCAATAAACGCCTTGTTAGAAAAATCGAGCGTAGCAGGTTTACGATGAATATAAAAAGCTCCTACACCTGGAATGACAGCCCTTTTATTTAAAGCCAGGTACTTGTATAATATTTGTAACATTTTATTTTGCCGGTTGCGAGAACGAATATACAATTCCTCCGATCACATTAAATCCGAGTACCTGGTACTGGTTCCAACGTTGGTATTTATTATTCAGGATATTATTAAACTGCAACCATAAATTCAACTTTGGCATGATGGTAAATTCGACGCCGGCATTCAAATCGTATGCACTTTTAAGTTTCGTATTAACGCCGCCTTTGGTAACGAATTGAGGTCCGTCCCAAAGGAAAACATCGGATTTAAACTGCAAATCTTTTAACACCTGCCAGCGAAGCGCACCGGTAATTTCTAATGGTACCAATCCCCACGCTTTAGAATTTTCTTTTAAAGCAGAATATTTGCTTATGGTTATACCGCCTAAAAAACTAAATTTTTCCTGGGCTGTATACCCGGCTTCGCCATGTATTTTTAACGCTCTCATACCAGGCTCGTATATGGTTTGAAAAGTCTTACCATCCACAAAATCATTGGTGAATAGTACGGCGTTGGTATACTTAAGAGCAGACAGCTTTGCGTTGAAAGTAAAATGACTTCCTACAGACCCTTTGAAGCCGGCATATGACTCAGTTATACGTGTGTTCGAAAGTGTATTAGGCTGTGCTATCCATGGGTTAAATGCAGCCAACGACTGAAAGGTATTCTTCTGGTAATAACCTATCCACCCACCCTGCAAAACAAATCTTTCGTCCTCCATTTTTATGAGTGCAGTAAAGTTTGGGAGCAATTTAAAGGCTTTGTTATCCCACGAAGGAGTAATGCCTGCATTTACACTAAACATTGGCTTTTTAAACCCTACAGAGGGAGATAAGTAGAACAGGTTGTTACTTATCTTTCTATCGCCAAATGTTTGATAGCTGGTTATATCTGCGGTAAAACCAACATTGAATGCAAGGTTGTCATTGAATGTTTTAGTGACCGGGGCATTTAAAACAAGATTTGCCTCTTTGCCATTCCTGTTGTCACCAAAGAAGTTGATGGATAAAGTGGGATCGTAAGAAATTCCATAACTATTGACCTCTTTATTTCTAAGGCCTATCATTGCGCTTAGCGTCTTAAACCTTTGCTTCAGGCTGTCCTTGCTATATTTTAACGTATCGGGACTATACCCGTAATAATATTGATTACTCAAATCAACTCCCGCTTTTCCACGCCACTCAATATTACCGTTGCTGCTAAAAATGCCCGATACATCCGCATTTGTTCGACCGTATTGTTGCAAAGGAAGGCTACCCTTTTGTGATATATGCCTTGCAGTTACATTGATGAGGGAAGTTTTTCCATCTCCAAATGATAAACCCATTTGGGCGAACGGGGTAGTATAGTTACCGACCCCCAGTTTTACAAAATTTGAGTTTTCCCATGCAAAAGATGTATCTATTGAAAGTGCAAGTGGCTTTAAAGCTGCAGGCTGGTAAGAAAAAAACAAGTTTTGAGCAGGTACGCTATAGGTTAAAGCGGGTCTTGAAGAGTCGGCTGAAGGAATAGCAGCGCTAAAATTAATCTTAGCGGCAGGTTTTAAAACAGGTTTATATGCAGAGGTTACAACAACAGTTTTTTTAGTAGTATCTCTTTGCGCCTGCAGAGAAGACAGTGAAGCAATTGAGCAGGCTATTAAAAGTAATTTTTTCATAAGTCTTAGATTATTGTTTGGCTACTTTACTGTTTGCATTTTTTTCAGCAATAACTGCATCCAGTTTTTGTTGTGCTTCCTGTTTCAATTCAGGAATAGTTGAATTTTCTGATACACTTTTTAATGTGGCTTCTGCATTAAAGTAATCTTTCTGCTTTAAATAAATGTCTCCTAAAAGAATATAAGATTTGGTAGTCCAGTATTCATAAGAACCCGCTTTACTCACCACTTCGAAAGCAGCCTTTTCAGCTTCTGCAAACCTATTTTGCTGAAAGGCAATAGAGGCAAGCTGGTAACGGGCCTCTGCAGCAAACTCCGATTTCCCCAGGGCAATGACCGTACGGTAAGCGGTTGTGGCAGCATCTACATCTTTATTAGCCTGGTGACTTTTAGCTATTACCATATTAGCCATCATCTTATCATCAGTAGCCACTCCTTTTTGAGCTAACAGTTCCTGTGCGTTGGGTACGGCGTCCTTCCACTGGTTCAGGCGGTATTGCGACCGAAGTAAACCTCTCATAGCCTCTAACTGAATATCAGGCTGAGTCGCCAACCCTTTTAACTGCATGAAATAAATCTCGGCGTCTTCATAATTTTTCAGCTCAAAAAAGTTAATCCTCGCGGCCTGCAGCACACTTTTTTCCGCTAACTTATTAGGAGCTTTGGAGGCAACGTAGGCATAGCCAATCAAAGCGTTGGTGTAATCTTTTTTACCATTGTAAATCTCTGCTACCTTATAATTTGCGTCAATAGAATAGCGCCCGTTCGGAAACTTGTTCAGGTAGTCTTTAAAACCGTTCAACGCATTTTGCTGATCATTACTATTGTACCGGGCGTCAGCAGAAGCATAGGTTAAAGAGTCTGCTTCAGTATAACTTACATCTTTGCCGTTTGCTTTCATAAAAGCGACGTATTCAGAAGGCTTTTGTTGAGAGACGAAAATGTCACGCACATATTCCACAGCAGCGTCACTTTCAGCAGAGTTAGGAAACGACGAGATTAAAGTTTTGAAACTGGCAAGTGCCTCCTGGTTATTATCTAAATTAAAATAAGCAACACCCAACTTTAAATACCCTTGCGGATGCAATGCAGCAGCATTTTTGTTCTTAACTATTTTATTTAGGGGCGTTATTGCTGATCTGTAATCTTCTTCAGCCAGGTAAGTATTTGCAATTTCAAGATTTGCATCCGGTATCAACAACGAAGTAGGATAACGCTGTTCCAAAGATTGCAATTCCTTTACTTTATCGGTATTTCTGTTTCCAGCACCTGAAATAATGGCTTTTTGATACAGGGCGTAGTCAGCAGATGCAAGGTTATTATTAATTACCGCCTCATACATCTGCTGGGCTTGCCGGTAATTCTTATTCATAAACTGGGCATCTGCACTACGCAGATACGCATCTTGCTCAACGGCTGAGGAGCTTTTATCGACCCTTTTTGTAACCTGTTCAAAATAACTAAGCGCCTGCCTGTAATTTTCTTTTTGCAGGTTTGCATGCCCAAGATCATAACGTGCATTTGTAACGTTTACTTCGCCCCCCGAAACAGGGTTTTTAAGATAATTGGTCAAATATTCAATTGCCTGGTCTACCCTCTTACTACGGTAGGCGATCTCTCCCTTCCAGAAATAAGCAAAAGGCAACTGCGCAGTATTATAGGGCGCCTTTATAACATCATCAAGCAAAGCATCTGCTTTATCCAATTGTTGCTCGTTAATCAATTCAACGGCTCTTCCGTACATAATTTTCGGATAAACTCTTTTTACCGTCTCGCTCTTTCCGGGCAGGCTTTCATATAAGGTAAGTGCATCTTTATAATTGTTAGTATTAGCTAAAACATTTACAAGTAACTCCTTAGCTTCGGGCAAATATGTTGATTTAGGATAAGTAGTTATAAAAGTTTGCAACTCGCTTGAAGCAATATCCTGGTACCCCAGATCGAAAGAAAGTTTGGCGTAGTTAAAAAGCGAAATTTCTTTCTGTACCGGATTGCTGCTATTTGAGGCGCAAAACAAAAAAGCGCTTCTTGCATTTACTTTTTGCCCGGTTTTTAAATAGGCATCTGCAAGCAGGTACATACTATTCTGTGCAAGAGAATCCTCTTTTCCTCCCAGCTCCTTAAAACCTGCTATTGCCTTTTGCAGTTGATTTGTTTCGTAATAGGTATAGGAGATCTCGTAGAGGTCTTCGCGACTTACTTTACCTGCTTTATTGTTGTACTCCTGCAAGTAAGGCAACGCTTTCTGGTAATTCTTCTTTTCAAAATACGCATGACCAATTAATTGACGTAATTGCAAATCGTAGTATTGGCCGCCTGCATTCAATTTCTCTTCTCCGTAAGCAATGGCTTTATCTTTATCACCGTTAAAGTACAAGATCTCCGCTATGTAATAAGGCACAATCTTCTGGTACGTGGGCTGATTTTCTACCTTCCGAAAAGCTTCAAGTGCAACACTATAATTTTTCTCATAAAAGGATATAAAACCAAAATAGTAATTGGCATCGAGGTAATTAGGGTCAGAAGAAATTTGCCTGATCGAATTAAAAAGTGGCTTTGCCTTATCGAATTGCTCCAAAGTAAAATACGAATATCCCTGGTGGAACTGCATTTCCGCAATTTCGCGATTACTTAAATTGTCTATCCCGGTCTTCTCATAATAAGCCAATGCTTCAGTAAACTTTTGCTTCCGGTAATAATATTCTCCCAACTGGTAACTTAGCATTTGTACCCGAGGCGCGTTGTGCTCCACCTCAATAAATTCTTTTGCTGCAGCTTCGGAGGTACTTTCATTCAGTTTAAGACCGCAAACAATTAAATAGTATTTTGCTTCAAGCTGGGTACTTACAGGCAATTTGCTATTGGGCGAATTAACGAATGCAATATTTCTAAATAAAGGATAAGCAAGGCTGAACTGCTCTTTCTGGTAAAGTTCTTTTGCTAACTTAAAGTCAGCATCAGGATCAATATTAGCCTGTGTGGCTTGTGCAAAAGGGTGGCTTTGTACCGCCAAAACAAGCGCTGCTGCGCACAAACTTCTCTTAACTATCGCGATCATAGTTCTGGGTTAACGTGAAATATTTCTATAAATATTACAATTGCCAATCTTAATAAAAAGCAAAAAAAGTCTTTGAAACCAGGTATTTAAGTAAAATGGTATGTGTAAGTTTTTTTGAGAAACCAGCATCAAAACATCTTATCTGCATTGTTGTGTCACTCCCTTGTACAGGCAAAACCGCCTTCAGCAGCTTATGCTACAACGCAATAACAGAACAATTAACCCAACTTAAAAGATAGATAAAGGTAAGATTACGTTTAGCGAAAGGAGTGAGTGATGCACTACTGTGGATAAACAAACAGAATGGGGGCGTTTGATAACATTTGCTGGTTCACGACAAATTGAATACCCACGAAAAGGCAAATAAACAAGCAACACAAACACTTTTATTCACATATCTGCCGGCTGTTCAAAAAATTACATTCCTGTTTTTTCCCAACCGGGTCCGATTAATTAGCCTGGTCTTACTTAAAAAAACAAATGATACGGCAACGAATTAAGTCGCCAAATTAAAAAGATATAGTAAAAGTGAGTGACACAACAATGTTGCAAGCACTACGAATGCTTGATACCAAAAAACTTGTAGCATTCACAACTGTAATTCACTTAATAAGTACTTTGCGTGAAATACGTTTGCTTTGAAAAACTGCTATGCCTCCATTTACAAAAGAATTGCATTTGTAATATTTCTTAGTGCCATATACGAAACCTCTCACGCTCAAAAAAAGAATGAAGCATACCAGCTAAATATTCGCAAAGCAACTTCGGCCATAAAAATTGACGGAATAATTGATGAGGCAGCGTGGCAGGATGCGGCAATTGCTAAGGATTTTTTTATGGTACTACCGATGGATACCAGCTTTGCAAAAGCAGTTACGCAGGTGCGAATGGCTTATGACCAAAACAACCTATACCTTGTTGCCGAATGTTTTCAGGCTGTTGCAGGACCAAACTACGTAGAGTCGCTTAGGAATGATTGGAACTTTGTCAAGAATGATAATTTCATCATGTTTATGGACCCGTTTGATGACCAGACGAATGGTTTTACTTTTGGAACAAACGCTGCCGGTGCCCAGTGGGACGGCATGATGTATGGCGGAAGCGCAGTTGATCTTAACTGGGATAACAAGTGGAAGTCGGCGGTAAAAAATAATAAGGACAGATGGGTACTTGAACTAGCAATCCCATTTAAAAGTATCCGTTATAAAAAAGACATCAGCAAATGGGGCATTAACTTTGGCAGGCTCGATCTTAAGACATCCGAAAAAAGTTCATGGGCACCAGTGCCAAGGCAATTTCCTACAGCTTCACTGGCCTATTCAGGTATTCTTGCCTGGGATCAACCGCCACCTTCTGCCGGCTCAAACATTTCGCTAATTCCTTATGGACTTGCCGGCGTTACAAAAAGTCACGAGGGTAATTCTCCTTCAACATACCGCAAAGACATTGGTGTCGATGCTAAGATTGCATTGACTTCATCACTTAATTTAGACCTTACAGTCAACCCTGATTTCTCTCAGGTAGAAGTAGACCGGCAAGTTACCAACCTTGACCGTTTCGAACTGTTTTTTCCGGAAAGGCGGCAGTTCTTTTTAGAAAACGGCGACCTTTTTGCCAACTTTGGTTATGCATCCATTCGACCATTCTTTTCCCGCAGAATTGGGCTTGGAGTGCCTATCCGTTTTGGGGCAAGACTAAGCGGCAAGCCCGACAAGAACTGGAGAGTTGGAGCAATGAATATGCAAACAGGCGGAGTTGATAACACCGGTTTACCTGCTCAAAATTTCACAGTTGCTTCTGTACAGCGCCGCGTTTTTTCAAGATCAAATATTGGCGTTATTTTCATTAATAAGGAGTCCGTAGACTATCACCCCGAAGCAGATCCAACAAAGCCAACTTACTCAAAATACAACCGTAATATCGGCCTCGAATATAACCTTGCATCGTCAGACAATAAGATTACCGGTAAGGCGATGATGTTGAAGTCGTTTACTCCGGGCAGTTCGGGCGACGACTTTGTACAGGCAGGAAACCTACAATATTCAGGTCGTAAAATGCTGTTATCATGGCAACACGAATATGTAGGAAAAAACTACAATCCAGAGGTTGGATATGTTCCAAGACGGGGCTATATAAAGATTAATCCTACTGCCGGATATTTCTTTTTTCCAAAGGGTGGCAGAATTTTGAGCCACGGACCCCAACTGGTTTACCTTTCGTATTTTAATACTTCCGGAAAAAGAACCGATGACGAGGCTTTCATCAATTATTCATTCACCACCAGGAAACAAAGCACATTTTCCACTTTTCTGTCATACGACTATGTGCAATTATTACAGCCTTTCGATCCAACTAATTTCACCAAAGACACCTTAGCCCGTGGTAGCACGCATCGTTGGAATACCTGGGGAACAAACCTTGTCTCTAAGCCGCAAAGTGTTTTTACTTATGCGTTTTCAAGCCGGTATGGCGGGTATTATGCAAAAGGTACAAGACTTAACCTTACTGCCGATTTGGGTTATCGGTTTCAACCATATGTAAGTCTTGCATTAAGTACCAGTTACAATAATATAAATTTACCCAAACCCTGGAACCAACGCACCTTTTGGTTAGTGGGCCCCCGCGTAGATGTAACTTTGACAAACAAATTGTTCTTCACAACATTTGTTCAATACAACAATCAGCAAAATAACCTCAACCTCAATACCCGTTTTCAATGGCGATATAAACCAGCCTCCGACATCTTCTTTGTTTATACCGACAACTACCTTCCAGCTCCATTTTCAATAAGAAATCGTGCAATGGTTTTGAAGTGGACGTATTGGTGGAATTTGTAAAAAGACCCGATTTACTGACTTAGTAATGAGTAGCGCAATTTGAATTGTGTCTGAAGTTTGTAGATGAATTAATGGTTTTAGGTAGCCAACGTTTCAATGTCTTTTAAACTTTCGTTGCGTCGCACCCTTGTACTTTATTGCAACAGGCAACCCGCCCAGCCCGCAAGCTTTACTGGCCGCATCAAGTTGTATAAGAGCCATCACACTTTCAATCATTTTCAAAACATTCTTTCTTCTATAGTAAATCCGTTATATTGTTAGTCAACTCTTTATAAAAAAAGCTGTTTATGAAAGGTTATCAAACTAAATTTCTTTCGGGCATAAACCTTCGGTTACCTACTTTAACAACTGCACAAAAAAAATTAAGAGCTGCTTTAAAAAGCGATCCTAAAATATTTGAATTACGGTACACCCACTTTAGTATTGTAATGAATAAAAGCAGGAAATTCGCCTTTTTTGCCGCCACCAATATTGATGGCTCTAAATGGAATGCAGAGATTAAAGACAGGATTGCTTTTACAAGAGACACAAACATCGCCGACGAATTTCAGGTAGGTGATGAGCTATATGATTTTTTCAAGGGGAAATCAGCAAACGATTTTGACAAAGGGCACATTGCTAAATTCCAGGATCCTCAATGGGGAGATATAACTACTGCAAAACAAGCTGCCGATGAAACTATGAGATTCTCAAACTGCGTGCCTCAGCACCATAGCCTAAACAGGGGTGCATGGAAAAGCCTGGAAGATTATATTGTAAAAGGATTTACCAAAAATGTGGGTGAAGATGGCAGAAAAGTGACTGTTTTTGCAGGCCCTGTTCTTTTAAACAGTGATCCATTTTACATTGATTTAATTGATAGTAAGCCTTTGCAAATCCCCTGTCATTTTTTCAAAATCGTTGTTTACCGAAACAGGTCAGAAAAATTAACGGCCGTTGCTTTTATTATGAGCCAGGAAAACATTCTACGCAAATTTAATTTTGTAGTAGACGAAAAGCAAGATGCTAGAGGCGTTACAGTAACTAAGGCTATACCGGAAGATGATTTTTTTCAAACCTTTAAAAGCGGCGAACCATACCAGGTACGAATAGACTTCGTTGAAAAGGTAACTGGCTTTAAATTCGGCCTCGCTGCAATTAACCAGCCCTACACAAAAGAAGAGTCTACAGAAATCATCTTCAAGCGAGTGGAGGTTCCTATAAGCAGGGAAGCATTTGGAAAACTAAGTCTGAAAGACAGTCCTCTGAGCTTCAAGTTCGAAAAAATTAAGCTCTAAAACTTTTTTTGCAAATTTATCTGCTTTTAATTTTACCTCTATATAAAGCGCTTTTAAAACGCGTAATATATATGATGACCTTGCAGGTTTTATAGGGAGCTAAATAGTAGTACTGCAGACGAACGAAATGCGACGCAACAATGTTTAATAGAGATTCGAAAGCCTGTCCAAAAATTAGTAGCCTTTATTATAAACCCATTAAAAACCCGCCAAGGGCTTGCCTGCTTTTAAACAAAACAATGCAGTCAAAAATAGTGGTTACCTGGGGTTGATAAGAGAATCTATCCGTTGCTGTAACCCCGCCCATTTACTTTGCGCTTCAATCAGTGGAAGACCAACTGGTAATCCCGGGCGAAGATGTTTTGTTGCTGTCAGCCATGCATCCCGCATTAAATTCTGTCGCTCCGATACAAGTTTTACATATTGTGGTGCATTTTTCATTTGTTTCAAACTTTCAATGATTCCTGCGGAACGTTCGATCTCTTTAAATCCTAAATAGGCTAAAATTTGCCTCGCTATAATCCAATGTCCTGTTTCACCCGGATGTACACCATCCTGTGCTAATGCAAATCCGTCTAAATGAAACTGTTCATCCACTTTCCGATGTGCCAAAAGGTACTTCTTCATCGGGTAATGAATGTCAATTACCTCCCATCTCAATTGGCGCTTCATACCTAACAGCCAATCTGCATAACTATCAAGAACGGCTGCATACGCTACACTTTTCCCCCTTACTTCGTCATAATCAGGGGGAGTAAGATGAATGATCCGGGCACCTGTTTTTTCTACCTCATTATGTAGCCAGTTTATTCCGTCCTTAAACTTTTGGAAGCGGTCTTTATGCAGTGGTAAATAAATGCCATCATTCATTCCATAGCATGCAAACACCAAATCAGGTTTTGTTTGTTCCAGCACACGGGCAAGTCTTTCATGAAGGTCAGGCCGGGGAAAAGCACCTCCTGCATGTCCTGGTTCTGACAAGCCAGATACTGTTTCGCTTGGCAATCCCAAATTAATAAACGCTAGTTGCGCGCCGGGGTATTGAACGTTTACATATGCCTCAACATAATTTGCATAATTACCGGCCCAGGTAATGCTGTTTCCTAAAAACAAAATACGTTTAATACCGGGCGCTAATTGGGCAGACAATGATTGTTGAAAGACAATCAATACGATTACTAAACTTGCTCTAATGCTTTTGTTCATTTTTAGACTAGTTTGGTTCAATGGGTTATTAAAGGCTTTTTTGCATCAGTTATTAAATGAGAGGATATCTATAACTAATAGGAAAATATATGAAATGATGTTTAAAGAAAACAAGCGGAGATGAAAAAGCCACTTCGTTATGAAACTTCATTTATTTAAATTATCTTAATTACTGTTACTCTCCACCATTGCAGCCTGCCCCAAAATACTTCCTTAAAGGCTGTGTTAAATATTTTATTCATTAAAAATCTATAACAATGCCCGTTATTTTAATTACAGGATGTAGTACAGGAATTGGTTTCGCAACCGCCGAAGCCCTTGCACGAAATGGAAATATGGTATATGCAACTATGCGCACTCCTGCCAACTGTCCGCAGATACGACAGCTTGTAGATGCAGAAAAATTACCCATCAAGATATTGCCATTAGATGTGTTAGACGATCAATCTGTACAAAACGCAGTTAACAAGGTTATTTCCGATGAAGGCGTAATTGACGTGCTAATTAATAATGCAGGAGTAGGTTCTTTTGGGTCAGTCGAAGAATTGTCGATCGAGATGATAAGAAAGGACATGGAGACAAATTATTTTGGAACAGTTCGTTGTATTAAAGCAGTCTTACCCATCATGCGTGAACGCAGAAGTGGCTCAATCATAAATGTAACCTCTGTTGCAGGTAAAGTGTATTCCAATTTTCACGGCGCTTACTCTGCCTCAAAAGCGGCGGTAGAAGCCTTCAGTGAGTCATTGGCGCAGGAAATGAAACCGTTCAATGTAAAAGTAGCGGTTGTTGAACCAGGTATAATCGAGACCCCCATTTTTAGAAAAGTAAATGCTTATCCCCAAAAGATGCTTTACCCTAACCTTAAAAGATTCATGTCCTTGTTTGCCGCTTCTCTCGAAAATCACGTTACTCCATCAGTGGTTGCGGAGGTGATAGATGATATGGTAACAGGTAGAACAAACAGTTTTAGAAATCCAGCCGGTCCCGATGCCAATCCGCTACTCACCTGGAGAGGGGCTGCATCGGATGAAGACTGGATAAATTCAGTGGATATAGATGATGAAACCTGGATAAGTTTTATGGAACAAAACATGGGACTTAACGTAAGAAAATACATGGAGCAAAGCCAAATGCCTCAATTTAATTAGAGCCGGAAGCTATCAACTATTTGATGAACTGTAATGCAGATTTGTTTTGGGCTATTCGCGGCGGCGGTGGCAACTTTGGCATTGTCACTCTTTTTGGGTTTAGGTTGCACCCCGTCGGTCCGAACATACTTGCCAGCCTGATCTTATACCCAATGGATCAGGCAAAAGAAATGTTGCAATTTTATAGAGATAACATCGGCAATACATCGAGCGAGATCATTACTTATACCGGCCTTTTGGTAACCCCTGATGGCCTGCCTGTTACCTTTATTTTACCTACCTGGTTAGGGCCATTAGAAGAAGGTGAAGAACAACTTGCTAAGCTTCGCTCCTTTGGAACTTTTATAGCTGACCTTGTAGGTGAAATGCCTTATACTCAGTTGCCATCCCTTTTTGACTCTGCCACACCTTAAGGCATGAGGAGATATTGGAAGTCAGGCTATTTCACACAAATTTCTGATGAGCTTATTGACATCTTTATCAGGAATGTAGTTAAACTCCCTTCGCCTTATTCGCCTGTACTATTTTTTCACATTCGTGGTGAGGCCTCCAGGGGTTCCAGTAGAAGAAACAGCATTTGTACATAGATGTGAGCAATGGGATGTAGATATTATAAGCCAATGGACGGAAGCGGAGGAGGATGAAAGTAATATTAATTGGACCAGGAATTTTTGGAAAGAGATAGAACCCTTTAGTAAAGGAGTCTATGTTAACCATCTCGATAGTGATGATAATGAAAGAGTCAAAAATGCTTATGGGGTAAACTATGAAAAATCGAGACAGATAAAACGCAAGTATGATCCCAATAACTTTTTCCGTTTAAACAATAATATTCTTCCCTCCTAAAAACTTTCTTTGACCAATTCAAACGATTGTGACAAAAATTTGCACTTAGTTTATAATAACAAATTGCCCCAAAACGAGTTTGTTTTGGGGCTTTACTTTTTTCTAATACCGGCATAAAACAACTAACACCCCGAACCTTAATCGTATTTCACTCCTACCCTCAAAGCTTTCAGTCCGCTTACACCTTGTAAATCTTCAAGCTCCAATTTTTCAATTTCTTCGGTTAGCAGCTTCTTACTTTGCAAATAATGAATGTGCTGTAAATACACAGTAACCTCAGAAGCGTTTGAGTAAATAATTGCAATGGTATGTGGCTGAGTAAGGCGTTCAGAGGTGCCCTTAATGCGCGACTTATCTATTCTCTTTTTAAGTACTTCGTACCTTATATTGCTTGAACCTTCTACATCAAAGCGACGTTCATCTTTCCGGAAACAAATATCAATGGGCTGCGACTGAACCAAAATTAGTTGAGTGGTGAAAAGTGAAAGAGGCAGCGTTTCCTGTAGCTCGTAATTTAGCTTCGCTATATGAGCCATTGTTGTAAGCTGCCACAACTTTAAATTCTTCAAATAAATAGGATCAAAAGTTTTTGTAGCAACAATAGATTTGCCTATGTAAATATTGTATTCCACCCCATCGGTTCTATATTTTTCAAAATAAAAATTGTAGATAGCTTGTTGTTTCTTTACCTCCTCTTCCAGGTACTCCACAATGCCTTTGTTAATTTTTTCAATACTAATTTCATAAGCATTCAGGTTGCTGTTAAAAATCCCATGATGCTTGTTGGTCTTCGCAAAATAACCGGCTATATCCTTTTCATAACCACTACTATGTTGAGATAAGTATCTAAAAAAGCAGAACACTTCATTCTCAAAAAACTCAACAATTTCTATTTCTTTTTCTGTAGTAATTAAATCATCTATCGAATTAATGAAAAGCTCACACTTAAATTTAATACTATCCAACAGGGGTAAACAAATTGCTTCTGAAGCCTTGTTAAGCAATTCAACTGTAGCTACTAACTGACTGTTATAATCATTTTTTAAAGCAATATTTCTTTCAACAGAAGAGTCCCTGATATCAATAGCACCATAAAGAGGATGAACGTCAGGGAAGATGATATCTTCAACAGCATCAGCGTTTTTGTCATCTCCGTTATTGCGAAGCGTATTCCATGCTGCCTCGTGAAATTTCCATTCAACAGAAGGTTGCAGGGGAGTATACTTTTCCTTAACAATTCTATTAATGTTACTATCCAGCGTTTCAATCATGTAATATAAAAGATCTCTTATAAGGGGAATGGCAGGCTGTAAAACGTCAATAGCTTCTGTTGAAATATTTTCTTTTTCTAATTCAAATAAGCCCAATAGTCCATCCTTTTTTGTCACAATTGGAAGTACCAGGTAATTTTTAATTTCTTGCTTACCCAATTCGGTTATCGAAGCCCTGCTGGTAACAAAATCTTTGTCGATGTTGGAAAAAATGTAAGGCTCGGGGTTATCAGACAACTTTTTGTAAGTCTCGTTTATATCAATTCCCTTTTTAATCCCCTTTTCTATGGACGAAATGCCAACACCTTTTGTTATTAAACAACTGTCGTATACAATTCTTCCGTTTAATTTAAAAAAAGGAGTAATGCCGATCCTGATCCTGGAGTCATTAACAAGTTCACCTATTGCCATTTCAACAACGTTTACCGTTTCGCCAATCGACACCATGGGCATGTTGATAATTGCATTCTTCAACTCAGCCACCGCCATTTCTTTGCTGACATCTTCAATAGATATCATACAAAAACCTTCCAGCCAAAATTTTTCTGACGGAAATTTTTTAAAAGCAGTTAAAAAGTCGCTTCCACTCAAATTTAATATTTTAGTCCATCTTGCATTAAACGGTGGCAGCGGGCCACTCGCATGTACTTCAATAAAGCTGCTTTCTACTGTCATCTGCAAATGCTTGATTATATCTCCATCTTCATTTTTTACCTGCTTAATTATTTTATGGGTATCGTCGGTTTTTATATTGTAACAGCGGTCCAATATCAGCCTGACAAAATATCTTAAATAACTTTCTTCATCCTCTTTTGTATTAAACTCTATGTGTTCTTCTATAAACGTTTTTTTAAAAGTATCAGAATAATAAAATAAACAACTCGGCTGTAAAAAAGCCAGGGCAAAAGGGCAACTTTCGGCACCGGAAGACAGTGGCACTAATGACATTACCAGCAATTGAATTAGTTCGTCATGTTGCTCAAGTATCGTTACATCTTCAAAGGGAACAGTCAGAGAAAGGTGTTGCTGAAATTTCTTAATCAGGTAGCGATAGAATTTTACCCTTATATCAAGTGAACGATCCATTTTCTCTTTCAGAAAACGAACATAGGGGCCAAAAGAAGGATTGAACTGAAAGTGTTGTTCAGTGATCCACGGCTTTGACTTTTGTTTATAAATTCTCATTGCGTCTACCTCTGCGGAAATTTAAGTTAGTACCAATAAACTTTCTGATAATCTTGTATGGGAGCCAGCAGAATTCTTTACTTCAACTTTCGTTGTGTCACTCACTTGTACCACATAATAATGGCAACATTTTGTAAGAATGCTAATACGAAATGGCGCCTAAGCCATAAGATTTTTTAAAAGTTAACTCCAATAGTTATATAAGGTTGTGTCCCTTCAATTGAATGTCCGATTACTACTTGTATCAAAACGAGGTCTGCCGGTACAACATATAAACCACCTCCATATCCGTCGTGCCATTTGTCCGACAACTCTCCCGGTACCCAAACCCTCCCTACATCATTAAAACCAATAAGACCAACTGTTCCGGGCGCCAGGTATGAGTTAAAGTCAAACAGCTTCAACTGCGCCTGTATACTATGATAAAACATTGACTTGCCTGTAAAACGAAGAGAGTGATAGCCTCTCAGGTTTTGTATACCTCCTAATTGCATCTGCTGAAAATATGCCGGCTTGCCAATTGTTGTACCTGCTAATAGCCGGTTAACAATTACCAGGTTTGAATCTCCAAAAACAGGCATAAAAACACTTAGGTCAGATGCAACACGTCCGTACGATTTTTTATCCCCCCTTATTTCGTGCATTCCTCTTATTTCAGATGACCAGTACACTCCTTTAAAAGGAAGCACAAGTCTGTTTCTTGTATCTAATAAAGCTCCCCCTACAAGACCAGCATAGTATCGTTTCGAGAAAATATTTTCAACCAGATGACTGGCGTGGTAGGTCGATAAGTAACGGTTAGCGTTGTCTTCCTTAGAACTAGCATAATATTGAGCAGCTATTCCTGCACTAAGTTTAAGGTGACGACTAACGTTTTGTTTCAATCTTATGTCAGCATTTATATAGTCATAACGATTTCGATAAAAAGTAATTCCCTTAGCCTTGGTTTTAATGAATTCCGTTTCGTTGCCAACCCCATAAAAATTACTAATATTCTCAGGTCCCCTTAAGAAGACATTGATCAATAAATCGGTTTTTCCAAACACCTTTCTAACATCGCCTAAATAACTAAACATGAAAGCCTTTCTCCCAGTTGAATAATTTCCAAATATTTCATGTCGTGCAGCAAAAGGTTCTTTCCTAAAGCCATGCTTTTGATAAATTATTCCAGCTCTAAATTGCACCCCTTGATCAAGGTTATATATTGCCGACACTACAGGACCAAACTGGTCATATTTAAAAGCATGTTTTTCAAAATGGTAAACCGAACTATCTGTGGAGATACGAAGCTTTGCATTGCGGGTACCAGGTAAATAGTTTTCTTTATTCAACTGGTCGTAAATGTATATGTTACTTCTGTTTTTAACCTCGCTACTTACGTGAAAACTGTCTTTATCAGCACCTCCAAGCATTCGTACTTTTATCGGTGACTTCCCTGTTCCCCTTACAGTAAAAGTGTTCTTACCCCCAAAACCATATAACCTGATCTCCCTGGTGATTGCGGGATTGAAAGTTCTGATAAAAATAATTCCACCTTTAGTTCCTTCTTTTTTCGTCTTATAAATAGTTACTGCCAGGTCCCCGTTGCTCTTGTTTTCCAAGTCAAAAAGTTCGTGCTTATCAGAAGTGGGAATATCAACGTACTTCGACAAAAACTGGTAATATTTCAAGCCATCTTGCTCTAAGTTGTTTCTACGGGCTATTAACGTTCTTACGATTTTTTTTCCCGAAAGGGCATAAATAGTATCGGGTAATAATCGTATTGCCTCAGATATTAAACCATCCGTAATTTTATCCTGAACATATTTAATTTGTTCCTTCCAGTCTTCCTTACTTAAACTGTTTAAGAAGTAGCGGTCAAAATACCTGTTGTTGAAATTATATCCTCCAATGTCTCTTATATCTTCCTTAAATCCCTGCAGATTCGACTTAAGCCACTGATGGCTTAAAAACCAGGGCAGCACACCAGATGTGTTATAATACACTTTATCACGATCACGAGGTGCGGGACTATAAATCATCCCATTGTTATCTTTCTTTCTCTCCCATCTCCACTGGTCATCGTGCCTGTCCCAATCGCCCATTAAGATATCGAGAAGCCTTGCTCTTAAAACTAACTTTTGATCAACTCTTGTATCATTATCATCGCGCAGTTCCTGTCGGGCTCGCTCTGAGTTGTCAGTCCTTATGGTGTCTACAGGTTCTCGTTCTTCAAACAGTAAAACAGAATTAGCAAAATCGGCACGGTACTCAGCCAACGCAGGATCGTCTGCTACATACACAATTTCAGGATTTGAATGTGGAATATTAAGTGCCCTGGCAAACGGCGGTACCGTTAACGCTGAATAAGGGTGACCAGTTACAACCTGGTCTTGTAAAATATCTTTAGCAACCGTCTTTCTCAATTTTTCCGGCAATCCCCGCTCAGGATATTTTTGGATAGAACGCAGTACCCATTGCCTTCCTCTCGGGTCTTTAAGCCGTAAAGATTTAGTTTGTAATCCTCCACCTCTCTGAAGTATGGTTAGTCCTCCTTTTTCTTTCGATAAATGAAAGACCTGCATTCTCACTGGCACCGCCCATAACTTCCGATAACTTTCCCCCAACCAAAAACGGTGAAACTTATTCACTTCGTCATAAGCTGGAGCAATCGCAACATCTATACTATCATTTGCTGTACTGGTGGGCTGGGCATCTGTTTTAAATGATAAAGACAATAGAAATAACATCGCCAGGTATTTCACGATGTCTTTAGCTATTGAATGTATCTTGATCATATTTTAAAGTAAAATTTTTAATTTGCATATCCAATCTTTTCAAGATAAAACCGGCTTACAGGAGTTGTAAAAGGCGTAAATCTTATGTGGAAGGCATGTGCTGTAAGGCCAGCACGAAACCTAATCATGCGCGAAGCATTTCGAAGTGGAGTTGAGCGAATTTCAAAAAAATTACACAGCTAATTTTTTACCATTTAATTTGGGATAACCAATAAACTGTTTTCCATTTTAAAAGATTAAACGAAAGTCTAACTGGCCAGGCTTTTCTCTCTTTAATTTTTTATCTTCATCAAAAGCTTGTGCATATGAAAAAAACCTACAGCCATTTATCATGCGCCCTAATTCTGGTGCTATTTAATTTTTGCACTGCTATCGGGCAGGAAAAAGACCGGTTAAGAATTATAATGTTTGGCGCCCACCCCGATGATTGTGATATGGGTGGAGGCGGCACTGCTATCATTTTTGCAAAAATGGGATACGCTGTAAAGTTTGTTTCTGTAACCAATGGAGATGCGGGTCATCAGACAATGAAAGGGACGGCCCTGGCAAAACGACGATTTGCAGAAGCACAAGAAGCTGGGAAACGATTTGGCGTAGCATATGATGTACTTAACAATCATGACGGCGAACTGTTGCCTACACTGGCAGTACGCATGCAGGTAATTAAAAAAATAAGAGAATGGGATGCTGATATCGTTATTGCCCCCAGGCCAAATGATTACCACCCGGATCATAGATATACGGGAGTGCTGGTGCAAGACGCCGCGTACATGGTTGCAGTACCTAATGTAGCCCCTGAAACACCGGCACTAAAAAAGAACCCGGTCTTTCTATACTTCCAGGATCGTTTTCAAAAACCTAATCCTTTCCGCCCCGATATCGCCATAGACATAACGCCCGTTTTTGCTCAAAAAATTCATGCAATGGACGCACACGAATCGCAGATGTATGAATGGCTTCCATGGATAGGGCATTTCCTTGAACAAGTGCCAGCTAATAAACAGGATCGGGAAAAGTGGCTGGGACAAAGACGAGCGGCGGAAATAAACCCATCTGTAAGGCAATCTTTGGAAAAATGGTATGGTAAGGATAAAGCTGCGACAATTAAAAATGCAGAGGCTTTTGAAATTTGCGAATATGGCGCGCAACCTAATGATGAAGAAAAGAAAAGACTCTTTCCGATGCTGGTATCTACAACTGCACAACTTTAGATGTCTAGCCCGAATGCACATTCAACATCACAACTAAAGTTTAAAATTAGCCTGCCGAATTTCAAGACAAACTAAAAGGCTTCCTGTTCAATCATCGCAATTTGGTCAGAAGACTCAAGTTTTATTTCCCACTTCTGTATTTCAAAGTTTCGGTCTTGCTTAAATAAAAAATAACTGAAATCCATTTTGATCTTCCATCACATTAACGTCCCACCTCCTAATAAAAATGTAAGTTGATTGTCTAATAATTTTACGGAAATAACCATCTTTCTATTTTGTCGTTTTACAAAGACTCTTGACGAAAACAAAAATCCCTTGTGTTCAAAATCCATTAAATACTTTTTCACTATTCCTGACATTAACCTTGAAAGTTTGTATGCAACGAAAAAAGGAAGCGTAAAAAATCAGACTCATTGCATTGATAATATGGATCTCCAAAATTCTTATGGCACAATTTTTAAGTAATCTCCTTTAAATAAAAAACACATGAACAACATATTTAGAGGCTTAATAGCAGGATACGGAGCAAAAAAACTTGGTGGTGGATGTTTTAGTACAATACTTATTTTTATAGTGCTATGGTATGTTTTAGGTCAATGCAATAACTAATATTTAAAAAAGTTATAACAGGCCATAGTCTACCCAATCAGAATGGAAGCACTACTAGGTCTTACTAAATGCACGCTAATTTAATTTCAAAATTCTATTTCCTGTATTCATATTACTAACTACGATAGGTGATAGGCTCAACTATTACCTATCACTTTTTTTATTTTCCGCTACTAATATTGCGTTCCTCCACTAGCAGCGAGTTGCTAAGGCGCATAAGATAAATATTGCGGCTATGCCTTTGGAGGTGTCCTTCAATGTTACTCTGTAGCGAGTCTTAAGAGGAGCAAATTATCTCGCCTCACCCATACCAGTTGTATCAGCATTCATAATAGTACCCGTTGAAGTATCTGTAAGCACGTGACCAGAAAAAGAGGTGTCGATTTTTACTGTATCAGCAGTCGGGTTTTCTGCCGAGTTATTATTACCACAAGAAGCAAAGGCAGGAATTAAAAAGAATAATACAAGCTTTTTCATTTTTTAATTTTCTTAGATGGAGTATGGAAAATTGGGCCAGGGATATCGAGACTAAAATAAAAAAAAGCCACCCCAACTTAGGGTGGCCGGTAACGATTGCTTGCCAAATAAAAATTTTTACTTCTGCCGTAGCAAGCTTACACACATATTCAAAAACAGAAGAACAAATATTTTAGTGAGGAGTGCTCATACTAGTAGTATCAGTAGACATTGCACTAGCTCCAGTAGTATCAGTACTCATTGTGCCAGAAGTTGCATCAGTAGATACAGATGTAGAGTCACTAGTAGTTGTTGATTCTCCACCGCCGCAAGCTGCAAATGCACCCAATACGAATACAAAAAGTAATTTTTTCATTGTTTCTTGATTTTGTTGTTAATGTTTGAATTATATATTAATACAAGCAATAATTAAAAGTAACCTCTCCTTTAATTATTTCTTTTTTTTAATAATCAAAAAGCCTTCCGTTTCGGGAAGGCTCTTAAGAATTGCTTGCAAAAATATAATCTTAATCAGCTATAACTTAAGCAAGCGGTAAGCCAGAATAGTCGCCGATTTTAATTCAATGATTAGTGAGCAATAGATGTAGTATCTGTGCTCATTGCACCAGCACCAGTTGTATCAGTACTCATAGTTCCGGTAGAAGAACCAGAAGTTGCATCAGTAGATACAGATGTAGAGTCACTAGTAGTTGTTGATTCTCCACCACCACAAGCTGCAAATGCGCCTAATACGAATACGAATAATAACTTTTTCATTTTTCCTTTATTTTGTTTGTTTGTAATTACAGTTTAATACAAACAACGTAAAAAGGTAACCTGACATTTTAAAAATAATATTTACATCTCTATAAAGACAAGTTATTCCTTTGCTTTTGGCGAGTTTCTTGCTTTACCGCAACAATTAATATTTCTTTTTGCTATTACATAAGAACAAATGGTTGTCTGAAAAGCATACACCTTGTTTTTCTATTAAAGTACGGCGAAATAGCTAAAGAAGACAGCCCAACTGTTATTTTTATTGCCCACTTCAAAGTCTTTTTATACCAGATACAGACTTTAGATCAAATTGTTTCGTCGCAACCTCAGCCACTTAATATCTTTGAAATCATTAAGATTTCGTTTGGGTTACTTTAAAAACAAAACGGTATTAAATAAAACATCTGTGAAAGCCGAAATTAACGAACAAGTATTACTAAAGGGGCTGGCAAAAAGTGATGCAAAGGCTATAGAGACGATATATAAGAGCAATTTCAATATGGTTCAGTCATTTGTTGTAAATAATAATGGAACATACGACGACGCGAGAGATATTTTTCAGGAGGCCATGATTGTTTTATACGAAAATGCAAAAACTGACTCATTCGTTTTAACCTGCCAAATCAAAACTTATCTCTACAGCATTTGCAGAAGGCTTTGGCTTAAAAGACTACAACACCTTAATCGATACAGCACGCAGGTTGAAAGTCTTGAAGAAACTGTTGCGGTTGAAGAGGATCTGGAATACCAGGAAAAACTAAGTGCAGACTTCGCTATAATGGAAAGAGCCCTTGGAAGCTTAGGAGAACCTTGCAGAAGTTTGTTGGAAGCATACTACCTGCAAAAGAAAGATATGACAGACATTGCTACCACTTTTGGATACACCAATGCAGACAATGCTAAAAATCAGAAGTACAAGTGTTTGCTTAGATTGAAAAAATTATTTTTTTCGCAATATAATATAGGAGAATAACTAATGGACGACATTTTACTATTAGATACCACTGAGCGATACCTTAAAGGTGAGCTGAATGCCGAAGACAGGGCGGCATTTGAGCAGTTGCGCCAGACCATCCCAGAGGTAGACCAAATGGTCGTTGAACACAATATGTTCCTCAACCAAATAAATGCTTTTGGCCAAAACCGGGAATATAAACACCATCTTCACGAAGTTCACAACAACCTCGAAGAGGCGGGAGTAATTTCTGCCACAACTACTGATGAAGGAAAAGTGGTTCCGTTATGGAAGAGGTATAAGAAAGTTATTGGAATTGCAGCTACTATAGCTAGCGTTACTGCTTTAGTCATAAGTGCCCTGGTAACTTATTTTACTCCTGCTAATAAGGGTGATATTGTACAACTAAACCGCAAGATTAACCAGGTGATGCACAGCTATAATGTGCAGAGCAAGCAGTTGAATGAGTTGAAGTCAAAAGTTCCGATGTACGAGAAAGCGCTTAATGGCGGCACCAGCTTTCTTATAGACGGAAGCGGATTTCTTGTTACCAATGCTCATGTGGTGAAAGGGTCTTCCACTATCCTGGTTCAGAATAACAAGGGACAGGAGTTTAAAGCCATTATCGCTCATATTGACAATGTTAAAGATCTTGCCATTTTGAAGATCGACGACGAAGACTTCAAATCCTTTCCAAGCTTGCCTTATCGCATACGCAAAGGGGCAACAGATTTAGGAGAGCCTATTTATACCCTTGGCTTCCCAAAAGATGAGATCGTATATAATGAGGGTTATATGAGTGCCAAGACAGGTTATAACGGCGATACCATTAGTTACCAGATTGCCGTAAGCGCTAACCCTGGTAATAGTGGCGGCCCGGTCTTCAATAGAAACGGTGAAGTGATAGGTATCTTGAGCACTTCTCAGCCTACAGCCCAAGGAGTGGTTTTCGCTATAAAGTCAAGAAATGTACACCAGGCAATAGACTCGCTTAAGAAAGTAGATACAACTTATCAAAATTTAAAAGTATCGTCTGTTTCCAATCTAAAAGGATTAGACAGAGTGCAACAGATTAAACAGATACAGGATTGTGTTTTCATGGTCAAAAGCTTTACCAAGTAAGCATTCTTTCTAATCAAATCATAAATAAAAAATCCTGCTCATCTGGCAGGATTTTTATTTAAAACAAGTATTTCTTTGTACCTAACATCACTTACAAATGTAGCTCTCGTTGCGTCGCACACTTGTACATTCGTAATTTTTTCAGCAGTTAAAATCGTAATTACACTGTTCGTTTAAGCGTTTAGGTTATTTGGATATTCGCCTGAATGAACCAGCGCATCAATACTTTTTTGAACACCGGGGGCATCTTCTTTATAAGTAACACCAAACCACTGCGCATCAGTTGGAATAACTTTAATAACACCTAAACCCGATTTAATATAATTATCACCAACCAAAGGAATAAAAAATTCAGCTTTAGGCTTGCTTATATTTTCATCCAAAAACTCCTGAAACTGTTTTTCAATGATGGGAAATATTGCCGGTGAAAAACCAAAGAAATTCATACTTACAAGACTGTCTTCGCTTACCTCATGTAAGCCTGATTCGTCTTCGTATGTAATCTTCCCCTGCTCGTTCCGGTAAATGCTTGTACGCTCATTTATCGAGATCAGGTCATTGTTTTCATCTGCTTCACAAACACCACGGCTAACGCTTCCATTTTCGCTCAGCGTCTTTTTTAATTGGTACCCAATAATACATTGAGCTTTCTCACTAACCTCTGTAGTAAGAAAAGTGTAAGCTTTTTTAAAAGCGTCTGCGCCATAAAAGTCATCAGCGTTTATTACTGCAAAAGGTTCTTTCACAGTGTCTTTGCAGCACAACACTGCATGTGCTGTTCCCCATGGTTTTGTTCTTTCTGCCGGAACCTGCCGTTCACCCAGGAACGATTGTAAACTTTGAAAAACGTAATCTGTTTCAATTTTCCCTTTGAGCTTTGGTTCAAAAATACTTTTGAAATTTTCTGCAAAGTCTTCCCGGATAATAAAAACAACTTTTTTAAACCCTGCTCGAATAGCATCATAAATAGAATAATCCATGATAGTCTCTCCTGAAGGACCAAACGACTGAATCTGCTTCATACTTCCATACCGGCTTGCCATACCTGCCGCTAAAATCACTAATGTTGGTTGCATACTGAATTTTTAAACTTTGCGAAACTAATTTATACTGCTCATGCAGCAAATAAATTGTTCATTTTTGCAAAAACGATACCAGTGGATTTACGTTCAATCGAGATTCAACCTATAGAAGCAAAATGGCTTACAGACAAACATGTTTCACTAGATGTTTTAAGATTGGACAAAATCGATGCAGTGGTAAGCGGAAACAAATGGTTCAAACTAAAATATT
Organism: Segetibacter sp.; assembly: GCF_025963695.1. GTDB lineage: Bacteria > Bacteroidota > Bacteroidia > Chitinophagales > Chitinophagaceae > Segetibacter. The sequence goes on from NZ_JAOQAH010000068.1 coordinate 63,695, forward strand.
ATCTGGTCCAGGCACAGGTTGAGCAAAAGCGTACTGTTGCAACATTTGGTGGAGCCTGGTCTAATCACATTATTGCCACTGCTTATGCAGCGAGGGAGGCTGGTCTAAAAAGTGTTGGTATCATACGGGGCGAAAAACCAACAGTGTTGTCGTACACACTTGCACAGGCAATAGAATATAATATGGAGCTGCATTTTGTAAGCAGAGACCAGTACAAAAGAAAAGAAGAGATAATACAATCATTCTCAAATAACGATTGGTTCTGGATAGATGAAGGTGGCTATGGTATAACAGGGGCAAAAGGCGCTGCCGAAATTTTAAAAACAGTCGACACGCGCTCATACAGTCAAATTGTTGCCGCTGTTGGAACCGGAACAATGTTATCCGGATTAATACTTGGCAGTTCCCGGGGTCAGTCAATAACGGGTATTAGTTCTATGAAGGGGAATACGGCTATCGAGCAACAAATAAAGGATTTACTAAAAAACGAAAATCCCCAAGCAACATTTGAAATAAAACACGAATACCATTTTGGAGGCTACGGAAAGCACCCGCACCAACTTATAACTTTTATAAACGACAGTTATGATAAACACTTATTACCACTAGATATCGTTTACACAGGTAAAACGTTTTATGCTATAAAAGACATGGTGGAGAATAATCGGTTTCAAACGGGAAGTAAACTGCTTATGATACATAGCGGAGGCCTGCAGGGTAACAAGAGTTTAGCTAACAAAGTCTTAGTGTTTTAATTATTTTTCACCCATTATCTTTGCCGCCATAATTAAAAGAAGTTGAAAAAAGTCATTAGCCTGATACTTGTAGTGTTTATAGCAGGCAGGGCATTTAGCCAGGATACGTTACCAAAATTTACACTTACCGAAAGGGGAGACAAAGTAACCATTAGTTGGAAAAACCCCTATCTGCGAATGGTGCAGCTAAACGTTCAAAGATCATATGATAGTTTAAAAAACTTCTCTACTGTGTATTCGGCAACTTCTCCCGAACTACCTCAAAATGGTTACACAGATCCACGCCCGGCAACTAGTCGTACTTTCTACAGAATCTTTTACGTACTCGAAGGTGGCTCGTACTTTTTTACAAGGTCTAAAAGAGCTACAGGTGCTACATCAGTAGCTGTTACAACAACAGACAATTCAAGAGATCTGGGAAATGCAAGAGATTTAACAAACGGTGCCTTCAATAATGTAGTTCCGGGTGATAAGAGAATTATATCTATAAAGATAAAAGACAGTATTTTTAAAAAGCTTTCTGTAAATGCATTCAGGAGTTTTAGAGACAGCATTGTACGACAAACGAAGGATACCATTTATTCGATTAATGACTCTGTAATTGGCGTCAGCCCGTATGTAGTAGTAGAAGTTTTCAAAACGTCCTCATACATTTATATCACCAGGGACGGTTATATAAATGTTTCTGTACCGCAGGTTAATGAAAAGAAATACAACGTAAAATTTTTTGAAGAAAACGGTACTGCCCTTTTTGAAATTCAGATGGTAAAAGAGTCGCCGTTAATTCTTGATAAATCAAATTTCATTCATTCCGGCTGGTTTCTATTTGAACTATACGAGGACAACAAACTCAAAGAAAAAAACAGGTTGTTTGTACCTAAGGAATTTTAGGAACAGCTATTACTACGAACCGCAGGCCGCAAGCTTCGTGAGCGGTATTATTGGTTAGCCGGAAACTGCGTTAGCTTGAGCTGCGGTTTGTGAGCCCCTAATTTTTAAAACCATCAAGTTTCGAAACCAAGGCTTTTGCTAAATCTGGTGCAACTTGTAAGATTTACCTTTTAAGTTTTTCATGACGAGCTTGTAGCTTTCAACCGATAGCGGGCACCAAACAATTTTCAGGCTCGTAATCTTGTAGCTAAAAGCTCGCAGCTTGTATTTCCACATCAAAAACCTTTTCAAAATTAGCCTTCACTTTTTCTTTGACTTCGCGCATCGGCACTTCATAACCTAGTTCTTTTTGCAATGAGGTGACTTGTTTATTCTGAATGCCGCAGGGAACAATATAATTAAAATATTCAAGGTTGGTGTTTACATTGAATGCAAAACCATGCATCGTGATCCATCGGCTGCAGCGAATGCCCATTGCGCAAATTTTTCTTTCGCTGCCTTCGATATTGGGTGCGATCCATACCCCTGTTTCGCCTTTACTTCTTTCGCCTTTTAGTCCGTACTCAGCCATTGTAAGAATGATAACTTCTTCAAGGCTTCGTAAATACCAACCTATATCAGTTTTAAATTTTTCGAGATCAAATATGGGGTATCCCACCAATTGGCCCTTTCCGTGAAAAGTAATATCTCCTCCCCTGTTTATTTTAAAAAACTCAATTCCTCTATTTTGCCTGTCATCTTCATTAATTAAGACATTACTAATATCGCCACTTTTACCTAAAGTATACACTGGCTTATGTTCTACAAAAAGAAGATGATTGGTTGTTGATTGATTTGCCAGAGCTTCTTTACGATCTTCATTTTCTAAACCTCTTGCGGCGGCTTTAATTGCACAATTTTGCTGCAACATACGCTCCTGCAAATCCCAGGTTTCTTTGTATGGTTGGTCTTTTCCTAAATCCTTAAATAAAACGAGTTGTTTCATGAATTGGCAAAGCTAAACTATACAGGGCAGTGTTTCAAGAAGGTCTGCTCAGCAAGTTGTGCCACACTTAAAGATGTGGCACAACTAAAAAATACGGGTCTTTTTAGGTGGAACGTATAACACAAACGCGGGCCGTATCAGTGTTGAAAGTGTGGCCCACCTAAACAACATTGATCAAAGATTAATATAGGTTTGGAGTACAAGTGAGTGACACAACAATGCCCCTATGAAAAGTTACTGCTGAAAACCCTGATATAATTAGACTTAAATTTTTTAAAAAAGCGAGGGATTGAATGGAATGCACCACAATAAAGGCTGTCAATTTGAGTTATGCATTAGGAAAAGTGTTTCGTTATTGGTGCGCCTTACCTTTGCAACTATGAACCAGGAAAATGAATTGCTGCGTGACGAAAGCGGCGAAGAACTATACGAGACCCGCGTAATAAAAACCGACAAAGGACAGGAACCAATAAGAATTGATAAGTTTTTGATGAACAGGATTGAGGGGGCGACAAGAAATAAAATTCAACAAGCACTTGAGGCCGGACTTATAACAGTTAATGGACACCAGGTAAAAGCGAATTATAAGGTAAAAGCATTTGAAGAACTCATCATTTATTCTACAGATCATCCAGAATCAACAGATGTTGTTCCGGAGCCAATGGACATAAACATTGTGTATGAGGATGATGCAGTAATGATTATAAACAAGCCAGCCGGAATGGTGGTACACCCTGGGAGCGGAAACTATACGGGCACATTGCTGAACGGGATGGCCTACTATCTGAAGCAACAGAATCCGGGGGTTGACGAAAATTCGCTTCCAAGATATGGTCTTGTACATAGAATTGATAAGAATACAAGTGGCTTGCTTATAATGGCTAAAACAGCACAGGCAGCAGCGCACCTGGCAAAACAGTTCTTTCACCATACGATACAGCGAAAATATATAGCGCTGGTTTGGGGTGACTTTGACGAAGAAGAAGGTACAGTTGTCGCCCACGTAGGACGAAACCAACGTTTTCGTAAGCTGTTTGAAGCTTACCCCGAAGGAGAACACGGCAAAGAAGCTACTACACACTACCGGGTTTTAGAACGGTTTAATTATGTAACAAAAATAGAGTGTGTACTTGAAACAGGTCGTACACACCAGATAAGAGTACACATGAAACACATTGGGCACACCTTATTTGCTGACAGCACCTATGGTGGAGATAAGATTTTGAAAGGAACTGTTTTTACGAAGTACAAGCAGTTTGTGGACAATTGTTTTGAAATCTGTCATCGCCAGGCGCTTCATGCTTTTACCCTTGGCTTTAAACACCCGGTAACAAATGAAGACATGTTTTTTGAAGCTCCCCTTGCTGATGATATAGAACAGGTAATTGAAAAATGGCGGAAATATGTAAAAGGACGTACCGAATAAAATGCCTTCTTCTTTCCACAATGAAAAACCTTCTTTTTGTCCTCTTTTTCTTTCTACTAATTTTTACTAATAAATTATCGGGACAGTCGTATTTTTTAGATCAGGGTTTTACAAGTGGGGCTACCGTAACAACTTGTAGCGGAAAGTTTTTCGACTCCGACCCTGGCGGTAATTATAACCCAAACGAAAACTATACTGTTACTTTTTGCTCCGGAACCAGCAATAAAATAATACAGGTGTCTTTTACTTCAATAAGTATTGCTGCCGGAGACACCTTATTTTCTTATGATGGTAACAGCATCGACGCTACCGTTATTGATACATTCACAAATAGTATTCAAAATTCTCTTTCCTATACCCCATCGCTTTCCAACACAAGTGGTTGTATAACTTTCAGGTTTGTATCAAACGGTTCTGAAGAAAGAAGCGGATGGGAAGCAGTCGTCAGGTGCATATTTCCTTGTAAACAAATGATCTCCGGAAACACTTTTTCGTTGCCGGCCAAAGACCCTGCCGGGTATACAAATATTTGTTTTGGTGATTCCGTTAGCTTTTCGGTAGAAACAAAATTTGCTGATAATAATATTGTTTATCACCAGGATGACCGCACCTCAATCTTTCATTGGGTCTTTGGCGATGGAAAGGATACTACCGGAACGAACTTGCGTTCCGTAAAACATTCATATACTTCTGCCGGGGGATATTATGCAAGGTTAACAATAACAGATTCTAACGGATGTACCAATAACCAGCCTATACGAATGCCGGTAAGAACAAGCCTAAAGCCGGTATTCAACATATTGCCTCCACCTTACATCTGTTTATTAGATACTGCTATCCTAAAACCTGCAGCTTTAATTAATGGCCAGGCAACAGTGACTACTTCGGGCGGCTCATTTGTAACCTTACCAGTTTCCGGCGACTCTGTTTTCCTGCCTGATAACCCCCCGCAGTGTTTTACCAGTAGTATTGTAATTGAGCAATTTGCTCCTAACCAAACCCTTCAAAATTTAAATGACCTTCAGGGCATTTATATGAATATGGAGCATTCTTACCTTGGCGATATAACCATTTCGATTGAGGCACCTAATGGAGCAAAAGTATTTTTAAAAACCACAGTAGAGGGCAGTGCAAACGATGGAACTTTTTTGGGTGAGCCGGTAGATGAGTCTTTATGGGGAGATCCAACTGATAACAACTTTGCCAAGGTGAGGGGGAAAGGTTTCGAATATTTTTTCAACAATGCTCCCCAGCACGCAACTATGTGGGATGAGGCAAGCAAGCACAGCTATAGCTATACTGATAATGCAGGCCAAATAATAACCAATCATTATTACTTGCCAGCGGGCAGTTATAAATCAGAAGAGTCGATGCTTTCGCTAATAGGCACTCCACTTAATGGTAAATGGACAATTGAAATCTGCGACAAACAAGCCATAGACAATGGCTTTGTCTTCAACTGGAGGGTCGAGTTCAAAAAATCAATCCTCCCTAATGCCGAAACTTACACTGTTCCTGCCGTTAGTCAGGTGTGGGTAGGTGCTCCTGGTTTAGTTTCACTATACCATACAACTGCATTAATTTCTCCCCCGACTTCCGGCACATTCCCTTACACCTATCATGTTAATGATGCATTCGGTTGCACATACGATACTACTATCAAACTTATTGTAAACCCTATTCCCGCTAAGCCAAATCTCGGTGCTGACACAAACATTTGTACTGGTGGCAGTTTAATACTTACTGCCGCTAATTTCGAAACAGGTAATAACTACCATTGGAGCACCAGTCAAAAAGGCATATCAAATATTACCATTAACCAACCCGGTGCTTATTGGCTGGAAGCATCAAATTCTAAGGGTTGTAAAAACAAGGACACAGTGGTCGTAATGCGAGTAGACCCGTTTACCGTTAACCTCGGTTCCGACACGCTATTGTGCGGCTTGCGGGCAAACACCCTAATACCAAAAGCCTCCACAAATATTACCGGGTGGAAATGGAGTACGGGCGATACTACGTCAACTTATGCCACTTCAACTACCGGCCAGTATTGGGTTGAGGGGAAAGACGTAAAAGGTTGCCGGGTAAGAGATACAATAGAGGTTTCAAACAATCCTGTCACTTTTTTTGAATTACCAAACGATACTTCCTTTTGCGAAGGATCTGGGTATATGCTAACTCTTAACCCAAATCCCGGTACTGCAATTACCTGGAACGATAGTACAACAAGCTACTCTCGTCTCATAAGCAAGTCAGGCACATATAGCCTTACTGCTGATTACAAAGGATGCACCCATAAAACAGATGTGACGGTAGCAGTTCGGCCCTTACCTGTTTTTAATCTTGGCAGAGACACCACTATTTGTAATGGTTTCAATTTATTATTAAAAGCCACTTACCCCGGTGCCTCCGTTAGGTGGAGTACAGGTGCCCGGGATTCCGCTTATACCGCTACCCAAAGCGGAATGTACTGGGCCAAAGCAACCGCCAATGAATGTGTTTACAGCGATAGTATCACCGTGACATACAAGTTGTGCGCCTGCGACATTAAAATGCCCAATGCCTTTTCTCCTAATGGTGATGGAATTAATGACGTTTACAGACCGACAATAAAATGTTTTCCTCGTAATTATCACTTGTCAATCTTTAATAGAGATGGGCAAATTGTTTTTAATACGAAGAATTACCAGCACTTTTGGGATGGCAGATTTAATGGAGCTGATCTGCCCGTAGCCACGTATTACTATACGCTTACACTCTTTAACCAGGATCTTATGGAAAATGAAAAAAAGTCAGGGAGTATTACATTATTAAGATAAAAGGTAAATATCACAACAAACTACTCGTCGAATTTTTGTTGGTACCAGCATAAGTTTTTCAAATGTTCATCGTTGCGTCGCAATACTTTTATCAGCAAACCAATGTGCAGCTTTTTTCCTCCACACATCATCCTTAGCAAATTGTATTACCAAAATCGCTCAATCTAGCTATCCACATTTTTGATATCACTTTGCTCACTTGGCATACATCATTTTATAATCCAGTTTTAATTTGCCTTTGCTTATGTCATTTAACTTGCCTTGCAACATCTTTTTTCGTAAAGGCTTAAGGTAATCTATAAATAATTTTCCTTCGGTATGGTCATACTCATGCTGAATAATACGGGCCGTTATTCCAACAAATTTTTCAGTGTGCAGCTTAAAATTTTCATCTGCATATTCTAAAACAACTTCTTCAGGCCGCATAATATCTTCCCGTATTTTCGGAATGCTCAGGCAACCCTCATTATAACTCCAATCGTTGCCATCAAACTCTTTTATATGCGCATTGATGAAAACTCGTTTTACCCCCGGCTCGTCAGGATACTTACCCTTATCTTCTTCGTCCTGGTTTTCAAAAATTTGCTTGCTGTCAATTACAAACAACCGGATGCCCTTATTTATCTGCGGTGCAGCCAATCCCACACCATTGCTTGCATACATTGTTTCCCACATATCGTCAAGTAGTTTGGGCAAACCATCGTAATCAGGAGTAATATCAGCGCAAACTTTACGTAAAACCGGCGCGCCGTAAGCTACTATTGGCAGTATCATGAAATAATATCAATTAGTTATAAAACGCAAAACTACCTTTAAACAAGGCAAACAACAAAAGGAAGGTTATCCATTATTAAGATATTCCTGCAGCATTATTGTTGCCGCTATCTCATCAACCAGATTCTTATTCTGCCTGTTTTTCTTTTTCATTCCACTTTCCACCATGCTTCGAACAGCCATTTTGGAAGTAAACCGCTCGTCCACTTTTACAATAGGCATGTTCGGAAATACCTTTTTAAACCGATTAATAAACGCCTGTACCAGTGGAGTAGCATGCGTATCGCTGTCGTCCCAATTTGTAGGATGACCAATAATTACCTTTTCTACTTCCTCTTTTTTAAAGTATTCAATTAAAAAGGTTTCAAGGTCTTTGGTATGAATGCCTGTAAGACCACTTGCAATGATTTGTAAAGGGTCAGTAACGGCAATTCCGGTTCTTTTAGAACCGTAGTCGATTGAGAGTATCCTGGGCAAAAAGATAAATTGAATTAGGATTTAATAATAGGAATTGATGGTTTAAAACCCCTCATTTGAAAAAGATATCTGCTAAAACAAAACATGCAAATACTACACTTGCTATTCCGTTTGCAGTCATAAAAGCTAGGTTTACTCTTCTTAAATCATCTGGTTTTACTATTGAGTGCTGGTAAATCAGCATTCCGGCAAATACAGCTACACCCGTCCAATACAATAAACCAAAAGCGGCTATAAATCCTGCAGTAATAACTAATCCGGCACTTAATACGTGTAAAAGTTCAGAAACCCTAAGTGCTTTTTGCTTACCTAATACAGAAGGAATTGAATATAGATTTTGAGAAAGATCAAAGTCAACGTCTTGAAGAGCGTAAATGATGTCGAAGCCGCTTACCCAAAAAAGTACGGCAAATGAAAAGAGAACCGGCAAAACATCAAATCTTCCTGTAACGGCAAGATAAGCACCTATGGGAGCAAGTGACAAACCTAAACCAAGCACCAAATGACAAAGCGCGGTAAACCGTTTGGTATAACTATAAAAAAGGATAACAAATAAAGCAACAGGACTTAGGAAAAAACAAATTTTATTAATAAACCAGGTGGCTACAATAAAAATGAGGCAGTTAACCACCACAAAAATCAAGGCACTATTGGCAGATATAATTCCCGCAGGAATTTCTCTGATAGCTGTACGAGGGTTTTTTGCATCAAAATTCTTGTCCAGGTACCGGTTAAAGGCCATAGCAGCACTTCGGGCAGTAACCATGCAAAGAATAACAAGGATAAATTTTATATATGGACTTTCAGCATTTAAGGATAGGAAACTTAGCTCCTTATATCCTTCTAAACCTCCGATAGGCGAATAACAGCCGAGAAAAAATCCGATCATTGCAAAGGGCATTGCAAAAATTGTATGGGAAAACTTTACAAGAGAGAGGTAATTTTTTACAGCAGACATTTTTATGATTATTAGATATTCTCTCTACAAAAATACTGAATGAATGAGCATTGGCGGGACAAAGAAGAAGGCCAATGGAAAAATTAACTCTAAGAGCGGTTCCCTTCATATTTAGTGGAATACTACCGCCAGTTCAAATGTTGCCATTCGCATTCAACTATTTAAGATTGCTGGCCTCGTTGATCATTGTAGTAGTATGCGTTTCACTGCCTGCTGCAGAAAACAGCAATACCGCCAAAAAATGTTGCAGTGAAAAGAACAACTGAAGGTGAAAAAATTCATGCGCAAAATGTTTCAGAAGTTTGTGATAGAAATTTTAAATGAGAAGGTGCTAATGAAATAATGTTCCTTTATTCATCGGCGCACTAAAAATACCTCAACCGTTATGACTGCCTGTCTGAACAAAACTTTCCTTATAATTTCTATTCTTGCTATCAACAATTCCATTTGGGCACAGGATAGTATAGATGTTTTTCTAAATGCTCAAATGCAGAAAAGAAAAATACCAGGCTTGCAACTTGCTATAGTTAAAGAAGGGAAGATTGTTAAAACCGCTCATTATGGATTGGCAAGTGTGCAGGACTCGATTGCTGTAACCGATAATACGTTGTTTACAATCAATTCAATTACCAAGGCATTTATTGGTGTAGCGATAATGCAATTAGTGGAGCAAGGGATACTACACCTTTCATCACCCATCTCAACCTTGCTTAGCGACTTGCCTACTGCATGGAAAGCGGTTACCATACAACAATTGTTATCCCACACTTCGGGCATCCCCGACATAGTAGATGAAGAGGAGGCTGTTCTAATAGCAGCAACTTTAGAGGACGCCTGGAACAGGGTGTTGGCCTCACCGATGGATTTTAAACCTGGAGAAAAGTTCAGCTATAACCAAACCAATTACCTTTTACTCGGGCGCATTATTGATACAGTGAGTGAAATGCCTTTTACCCGTTTTATTATAGAAAAGCAGTTGCAAAAAGTTGCGATGCCCCATACAATACGAGCGGGTTTCGGTGCAGAAAAGGATGTAATATCAGGGGCGGCGCGGTCTTACCGCTATTCGCAAGGAAAACTTGCTAATTTGTACTTTTCATTTCCTCCTCCGTTGCAAACTGCGGCGGGCATGAGTTCAACAGCAACAGAAATAGCCACGTGGATAATAGCTTTGCAAAGCAACATGTTTTTAAATAAGACCAGTTTAAGTTCTCTATGGACTCCTGCTTTATTAAGCAATGGGAAAACAGGTGGGTTTAGTAGTGTATTGAATGGCTATGCCGCCGGGTGGCCTGTTGTTTCAAGAACTGAACATCCTGCGGTTGCACCTGTTGGTGGAGGACGCTCTGCAGTTTTTGTTTATCCTGATGATAACCTTTCCGTTATTGTACTCACCAATCTTTCCGGTGGCTCACCAGATATGTTTATTGATGAAATTGCCGGATACTATATAGCCGATATGAAAGAATCAAATGGGTTTGGGCTTTCAGCATCAGTTAAATTCATCAGAAGCCGGTTAGAGAAATTTGGATATAAAAATGTGGTCGAACAAGTAAAACGTATCAAGACAACAAATGCCTTTAATCTAACAGAAAAAGAAGTAAATGACTGGGGATATAGACTGATTAGTCAAAATAGGCTAACTGATGGACTTGAAATCTTCAAGCTAAATGTTTACTTATATCCTGCAAGCGCAAATGCGTTTGATAGCCTTGCAGAAACTTATGCAGAATTGGGAGACAATAAACTATCAATTGTTAACTACGAACAATCGTTGAAGCTAGATCGGAGTAATGATAATGCTTTTAAACAAATTAAGAAACTGAAAGCAGTGAAGTAAAAGCTTAGACTACCCCAACAGGTAACTCTCCCATACGTCCGTTTAATTATGAGCAACAAACAAAATCGAATGGCGTGTTCCTGCTACGAAACTATCCTGGGTTATGCGCAAAATTATTTCATGAAGAAACAAGGCCGGAGTACCAGGCGAGTTGTTTGCAAGTAAGTAACACTTTAATGTGGTCGTTTGTAACACTCGTCGTAAAGTAGAACGGTTTATTGATGGTATAGGAGAAGAGTTGTTGCGGCTCTTGTTTCAGGAATAATAAAAGTAAAAAAAAGGGTTGCGCAAATGAAATACCTCCACGCAATTCGGCATTAATCATTAATTTATTTCATTTGGCAATAGTTACACAACTGTTTTTCTACTTACAGCCATTTGTTCTTTTTAAAAAACCATAGAAATATTAGTGATGAAAGCAGCATTAGGCTAATAGAAAGTGGATAACCGAGATGCCAGGTAAGTTCGGGCATAAACTTGAAGTTCATTCCATATATACTTGCAATTAATGTAGGAGGCATGAAGACTACTGTAACAACTGTAAAAATTTTGATTACCTTATTTTGTTCAATGTTCACCAATCCTAAAAATGTATTCTGGAGATATTCAAGTCTTTCGAAACAGAACTGAGTATGTTGAAGAATAGAACCTATATCTTTAATTACGATCCTTAGTCTGCTTTTTTCCTCTTCAGCAATATTCTTGCTCTTGTTAAGCGACGAAACTAAACGCTGCTTATCAACTATACTTTCTCTTGCAAGAATTGTGTTTTCCTGCAGTTTCGCAATTCGAATTAAAATATCTTCTTTTAAAGATTTTTCTTTGGTTAATTCTCTGCTAATCTCGGTAGTCAGCTTAGTGACATACTCAATGAAATCAGCATCAAGGTCTATCTGGCTTTCGAGAATGGTTAACAGAACCTGTATACCACTGACGGCAGCAGAAGCTTTAAATGCTCTTAACTTTTTAACTGTCCATGCAAACGATTTCAAGTCTGCATCGCGTAGTGTAAACAAAATACCTTTCCTTAAAATAAATGAAACCTGGTCCGTTGTGTAAGATTTATTTTCGTAAACAATGAAAGCATTATTAGCTTCAATATTGTCCTCGTCTTCAAAATATCTTGAACTGCTTTCAATTTCTGCGGCTTCCTGTGGTGTAAATAATTCAATCTCAAATTTACGTTCTACTAATCTTTTTTCTTCCTGGGAAGAGGATTGCAAGTCGAGCCAAACTATTTTTTCGCAACCAACAGGAGATAGAGAAACAGGGTTTTTCTCCCATGTCAATCCACCTTCCTTTTGCATATAAAAAAGTCTAATCATAACTGTAAAGAAATAGTATTAAGGCCTCATAGCAATAGATTTAATAGATTATCTGGCCACACAACAATACTTAGCAGAATGAGTAAACTAACACAGCGGAGAGGGTACCTGGAATGGAAAGACGTCATTACCGTGGTGTGATGCCGCCTAGCGTTAATGAGAAACCTTCATTTGAAATAACAAAGGTAGAAGTGGTTGTTAAAAGGCAAACTTCCCGCATGCCGCTCAACGCCCTGAGTGGATTAGTATTTATTTTCCTCAATAAAAAGCATAACCAGGTAAAACTGTCATTGTGGGAAAGCAACGTTTTGCCTGTATTATAAAAGGCTTCAAAAAGACACCTGATGAATTACCCGTTGTTGATCATCAGAAAGAGCTTATCGGCCACAACTGCCACTCATATTACAAGGCATCTCACTAAAGCGTGTTCGAAGGCGTAAACGTTATCAACATGCATGAGCTAAAAGTGGATGGTGTGGTTATTTAATTAAGTACGTAATCGATCTTTGAGGTGTTACTTTTAGAAGTATAACTTTGTATTAATAAGGTTGGTTAGTGAACCCCATTAAGAGCGGCAAATACACCTACCTGGCAATTATCGATCTTACCGGCAGAACCATTGTATTACCGTGCAACACCTTTGCTTTTTTTGCCCTTTTTAGCGAAGCCACTTTTCTGAATGATAAGTTGTAGGTCATCCTGCCATCCTATCTGTTTAACCAGGTTTACAAAACTGAACGGTAAATATGCCATCTGCCCCCTGTGAATGCTCCGCATTTTTAAGTAGCTAACCACCTTCAATTTTATCTTTCTTTTCCATTTTCTCATCGGCGTCTGGCTTCAATATTGATTAAGATGTTTATATGAGAAACATGCTTTTATCACTTTTCACCTGCTTGCTGCTGGCGGTTGCCGTACAGGCACAACAGGCGAAAGGTCAGCTGGATATACAACTCAACAAAAACATTTTACAACCCGGCGATTCTTTAATTATAAGGGTGGATTACAAAGATGGGGGTGGCCAAATATTAAACCAATCAGCAGCTACGCTTGAGCTGTTGGTTGAAAACGAACAAGGGCTACGTACCCGTCTCCGCTGGCCTGTGATGAACGGACAAGCTTCTGGTGCATTATACTTACCCGATTCGCTGCCCCATGGCAAATACACGTTGCTTGCAGGTTTGCAGCAACGCTTTTTTGAGGTGATAGGCAAAATACAGGAGGCTAAAAACATTGGCAGTATACAAGCCATGCTCCTGACCAAGGCCGGCGACTGGGCCGAGCAGGAAGTACCGGTGGCACCGGACGGCACCTTTGCCATCCGTAACTGGCTTTTTGAAGACGATGCATTGATGGCTTTTTCGGCAACAAAAAACAATAACCAGCCGCTGAATATCCGCATCAGTACCCAACTCGATTCAAGCTATGCACCCTTAGCCGTGGCGGGTCGCGCATTTTACATAGGTAACCCGCTATCAGCGGTGCGGCAAACCCTCACCCAGCCTGTTGAAACATCGCAGTCAGCTTTTGCAGACCAGGGTACAATATTGCCGGCAGTGCTGGTACGGACTACCGCTAAAGGTCCGGCTGAGCAGTTTAACGAAGAACATGCTAGCGGCTTGTTCCGGTCGGGTAACGAGCGGCTGCTTAGCATTATGACCGACGCCAGTGCGCTTAGTGCTCCTAATATTTTCTTCTACCTGCAAGGCAGGGTTGCGGGTTTGCAGATAGCACAGGGCGGCTTTAACGGGGGCATGGCCAGGTGGCGGGGCCGCCCGGTGACGTTTTTCGTGGATGAAGTAAGGGTTTCCGGTCAACAGGTTGCCAACATACCCATGACAGACATCGCAATCGTAAAAGCATTTCCCCCACCTTTCTTTGGCGCTCCCGGGGGCGGTGGCGCCATCGCTATATATACCCGCCGGGGTGGCGAGGCCAATTACCTGCCTGCCAACAGACAGGTGTTTAAAGTGAGGGGCTACACGCCCGCTGCCGCGGCGCTACACATGAACAAGCTAAGCTTGTAAGTTATTCGGGTACTTCAGAGTGAACTTCTTTATTGCACCTTGGTCATTTTTGATTATTAAGAATATTGACCTTCCCTGTATCGCTTTCAAACAAAGGCCCGTAATTGTTGCGCGGGCCATAATGCTAGTACAGAGGTATACGAATGGTACATCGAAAATTTTTTTAACGGTCTTATAATTTGCCTTCCGATTGTAGCCTGTAGTCTTTTTAGCAACGAGGTTGAACTGAATAGTTCTTCATTTGGAACCAATACACGCGACAACCGCGGCTTTACACAATAGTGGCTGAAACAGTGATTTTAAACGAGATATCTTCAGTAAGCTTTTAGCCTGTAGCAACCCGACGTGAGGGCAGGAAGTATTTACAGAAGTAGAAACTTGTATTTTCAGTGGAATAAATCCTTCATCTTTTACCGGCAACTGCGAATCCCTTAAACATAAATACCAATAATGAAAAACATGATAAGTGATTTATGTTGCCCGCAGTAAGCTTTTTGAGTAAGACCACTTTGCTGCCGGTTCCTAATCATACCGAACATTTGATCCCGAATCTGAACATCCCTTCGCATAAAATTTTGCCTGGCAAAATAACAGCAGGTTAAAGGGAGGAACAATATGTATTTAGTGGAACGCTTGCACGGCAACAGCCAAAACAAGGCTAAACAGTACAAGAGTGCGACGCAACGATGATGGATATAGATATAGTGCTGACTAACAAAAGAAACTCATCAAATAATTACAGGGTGTCTGGTGTAACCTTTTTTAATTTGCAAAGAAAACCTTATTCCTTCCGCTCAATTTACCAGAAGTACTAATATTACACCTCAAAATTTTTAAATGGCCGTCACCCGAATTGATATCGAAACTTTTTTGTCTTTAGGTTTTCAACATCCTGTTATTGATGTAAGGTCAGAGGGGGAATTTGCTCAGGCGCATATTCCAGGTGCGGTATCGATGCCATTGTTTAATAACGATGAAAGAAAAGTTGTGGGCACAGCTTACAAACAACAAAGCAAACAACAAGCAATTAAAATAGGCCTTGGCCTATTTGGTAAAAAGATGGTGGAAATGGTTGAATTCGTTGAAGGATTACTTGGCGATAATAATAAGGGATCATCATCCCGAACAGTAGTTGTTCATTGCTGGAGGGGTGGTATGCGAAGCGGCGGCGTTAGTTGGTTGCTTGATTTGTACGGTTTTAAAGTATATACAATTATAGGTGGTTACAAAGCTTACAGACTTTGGGGTCTTCAACAGCTCGGAAAAGACTACCGGGTTAACATTCTTGGTGGTTATACGGGAAGCGGCAAGACACCCGCTTTGCAGGAATTAAAAAAGCACGGCGAGATAATCATAGACCTTGAAGAGCTTGCAAAACACAAAGGTTCAGCTTTTGGCAGTATTGGGATGCCTAAGCAACCGAGCCAGGAAATGTTTGAGAATTTGTTTGCACTCGAGCTTCACCAGGCAGATGACAGGTGTAAGATGACAGTTGACAGAAAGAATGCGGATGGCGGATCGACAACAGAATTGCCGCCTTCTATCTGGCTTGAGGATGAAAGTCAAAGAATTGGTTTGGTAAATATTCCGGCACTTTTTTTTAAAATGATGAGAAATAAGCCCATTTATTTTTTAGATATCCCGTTTGAAGAGAGATTGAAACATATTGTGACAGGTTATGGAAAAGGTGATAAACAAGAGATTGCAAGTGCAATCATAAGAATTCAAAAAAGACTGGGTGGCCTTGAAACAAAGACGGCCATTAATTATTTAATAGAAGATAACCTTATTGAAAGTTTTAGAATTCTTTTAAAATATTACGATAAGCAATACCTGAAGGGATTGCAAAGCCGCGAAAATTTAAACGACCTCTTATGTAAGGTTAAATGTGAAACAGTAGACGCGGTAAAAAATGCAAAGCTTATTTTTGCGCAAGAAACAGAAAAAGTAGATGTCTGAAAATATAAAACTCACTCAATACTCTCACGGCGGAGGTTGTGGTTGTAAAATAGCCCCCAGTGTTTTAGCGGAAATACTAAACAGTCAGTTTGCTTTCCCTGACAACAAAAATTTGTTGGTTGGTAACCATAGTAAAGATGATGCTGCCGTTTATGATCTCGGCAACGGTACCGCAGTTATTAGTACTACCGACTTTTTTATGCCAATTGTAAACGATCCGTTTGACTTTGGCCGGATTGCCTCTGCTAACGCAATTAGTGACGTGTATGCAATGGGTGGTAAACCTATTATGGCAATTGCAATATTAGGATGGCCGATAGATAAATTACCTGCCTCGGTTGCACAAAAGGTTTTGGAAGGTAGTCGTTCAATTTGTGCTGAAGCAGGAATACCCCTGGCAGGAGGGCACAGTATAGATGCCCCGGAACCTATATTTGGTTTAGCTGTTACAGGAATGGTGAATATTGAAAACCTGAAGCAAAACAATACTGCTAAAGAAGGAGACCTGCTATTTATTACAAAAAGACTGGGTGTAGGCATTGTGTCAACAGCTCAAAAAAGAGAGCTGATTACTGAGGAACATTTTGCATCTCTTTTAAAGCAACTGACACAATTAAATAGCCTGGGCGAGAAATTTGGTAAAATAAAAGGGGTGAACGCCATGACGGATATTACGGGTTTTGGATTATTGGGACATTTAACTGAGATGGCAGAGGGAAGTGGACTAACGGCAGAAATAGTGTACGACAAACTACCAATTATAGATGGAGCAAAAGACTACCTGGCTAAAAAAGTGGTTCCTGGTGCAACCAACCGGAACTGGAACAGCATAAGTGACGGGGTGATCTTTGATGGCTCGATTGATCAACAGGAAGCCATTAACTTACTTGCTGATCCTCAAACTAACGGAGGATTATTGATATCGGTAAGCGCAGACTCAGTAAAGGAGGTTGAAACGCTACTAACAGAAAATGGATATGCAGCATTTAGTAAGCCGATAGGAAAAATGATAAAATCGTCAGAAAAGGTAATAATGGTGATGTAAGATTATTTAGACGCGGAAGTCCTGGACCTTTTGGAAGAAATTGTTACATAATTGCGGATATCGAAAGAACGCAGTTTTTGGTTGATGGTAAAGGGACCTGCTGCTAGTCTTTCATTACTAATATATCCATAACTGCCATTTCTAAATGTTATCCCTTCCGCTTGCCCCATACTTAGCGCGTCTGGCAGGTTTAGCTTTCTTTTGTTTCCATTAAAATAACTACCCCCGCTATAATCACTTAAAATTTGCATGAAATGTTTTCCCGGAGCTTTCGGAAAATATCCTATAAAAACTATTATTTGCTGCCCACGGGCTTTTCCGGCACCTGTTACTAAAAAATCGGTTGCAAGTGTTTCGACTGAGTCCGCTATGTAAGAACCGGCCGCCGTACTATTGATCACATAATGGGTTGTATTTACGTTGATCCAATTTTTACTAAATAAATGGATTTTCCCCCTATCGATAATCATTGCTTCACAATCATATTTTGTGTTATTTGTAGCTGAAACTTCGGGTAATAATTGATTGGAGTATCGAAAAGAGATGACTTCAATCTTTTCTTTGGGAATAGTTACAACGGGGTTGGTTACATATTCAGCTACATCATTAAGAGCGAATTTGTAGATTTTGAGATCTGTTCTTGCACCGTTTACATTGTTACCAAAATCGCCCACATAGAAATAGGTTCCATCAAAAGATATTTCTTCCCAATCTACATTAGTTGCGTCTTCTAAATTTACGGTTTGAAGCAAGGCGTCGGTCGCAGTATCAATTCTGTAAATAGCCGCTGCTCCTCCCCCATCGTTACAACTCCACAAATAATTGCCAACCATTTGTAACCCGCTGCTTTCGTTCAATAGTTTACTTATACTACGTACTTTTATAGGTGGAGCATATGTAGTGGTGTTATAAGTACAGGTACCGTTATTTTTGGAAGCAGCAGCATTGTAATTATTTGCCTTTAGATCAGTACAGCCGGTTTTCTGGGAATAAGAAGAAAGGGTGTTTATTACAAGAAAAAAGGCGATTGTAAAATGTATAACAAATTTCGATGCTATACTTTCATGCAAGAACTTCACTCGATTTTAAATTTAGCAGGTGGTAAACAGCCCTGACATTTTGAAATAAAGAACCCATTTAAAACAACGTCATTAACCGAACAACTGTTGGCTAATGACGTTGCATGAGATATAAAAATTCGAATATCTCGGATTTAAAAAATAGTCGTCTTTTTCTCTATCTCATCCGGATCGTCACCAATTTCTGTTTCAGTAAAAGGATCGTCGTCATCTTCATCGTCATCTTCTTCAGTATCAGGATCTGCCTGTCCCGGATCTTCACTTGGTAAGTGCTCGGGTTCAACTTCTGGTTTTTGTTTAGGATCTGTTTCGGGCTCTATCGCCTCTTTCACTAAATAAATTTGTTCGGAAAGCCCAGTTGTATTAGCAGGTTTAAACATGATAGTTAAATTTTTATGATTAACAATGAAAGACCACCACAAAGAAACTTAATAAAACTTAAAAGAAACAACTCACAATCCCGGGTGCTTCTTCGTTTAGGTCTTACTACTTTCTGTTGCCTATAAATAAATAATGCCACGGATTATTTGCCGTTATTCTTTTATAACAATTAACCATGTTATTAGCAAAACCTTCCTTTAAATCTTAAATAGAGGTTCGATAACAAACATGCATCAAACCTGGAAATGAACAATTACAAGCCCAAAAAAAATCTGCGCCCGTAACAACAGAACGCAGATTAGTAAATTTCGCAGATATTGGGTTGGGGGGCAGTATAGGATATTTTAAAATCAGTATAAGCTCTTTGCTTTACAAACACTTGGACCAGGAGTGGACAGGAAGGTTTAAAAAAGAACTTGCTTTTTTAAACTCCGGGGTTTAAAATACAGATGTATTAACAGTGCTATAACTGACAGTATCAAACCCATCGTAGCAACTCCTTTCCAATTGTAAATATGCCATGCCTGTGTTGCAAGTAATGTTCCGATGGAACCTCCTATGAAATAGGTAACCATGTATACTGTGTTCATTCGATTTCGTGCCTCGGGTCTAATCGAAAAAATAGATGCCTGGTTAGAAATATGAGCGGCTTGCACTCCCATGTCCATCAGTATTACACCGACAATCAATCCTGCCATGCTACTGGCCGAAAATCCAAAAATTATAAAGGAAATTATTACGATACCGATACTCATTGCTGTAAGCCAATGGCCATTTCCCCTGTCGCTTAACCTACCCATTTGTGATGCAGCCAAAGCACCAAAAGCGCCAACCAAGCCAAACGCACCGGCCACTTCACTTCCGGCACGAAATTGCGGCTGAGCAAGCAAGAACACCAGCGTGCTCCAAAATCCGGCAAAACCAGCGAAACACAAAGCGCCTCGTACAGCAGCAACTCTTAGTATTGGCTCTTCTTTAATTATGGAAATTAATGACGTCATTAGTTCCCTATAGTTTCCCTTGTATTCAGGGTACACTTCGGGCAAAAGAAAATAAAGCGCTATGGCCAGAATGACCATTAAAACCGCTGCAATCACAAACATTGCCCGCCAACCAAAGTGTGCACCTACATAACCACTTACTGTGCGCGACAACAAGATACCTATCAATAATCCACTCATTACAAAGCCAATCGTCTTACCTCTTTGCTCAGGGGCAGAAAGATGAGCAGCCATTGGTATAATTAATTGTGGAATGATAGAAAAAGCCCCAATAAGGAAACTGGCGAACATCAAAATATGTATTGAAGGGGCCCAGGCAGCCAACAACAAAGCAACAATATCAATCACAAATACTGTCATTATTAATTGCTTTCGCTTCAGCATGTCTCCTAATGGTACGCAAAAAAGCATCCCTGCAGCATACCCTATTTGGGTAAGCATAGCTAAGATTCCACCTTCTGCTTCAGTGACATTAAAGTCTTTTGAAATATCACCTAAAAGAGGTTGGTTATAGTAAATATTGGCTACGACTAAACCCGTTGCAATTGTCATTACCCACAAATGCAATTTGGTTAAACCTTGTTTTACATTATTTTCTTGATTCATTTGCTTCGGCAGGTTGTTACAGACAATTAGCTGCAACATTAATTCAATGAGTTTTGATTGCAAAAAATCGCAACGGGAATAAATCCAAATTAAGGGAATGATAAGTTGAAGCCCCGCCTTTCATCGTAGTAACCCCCATTCCCCAAATGAAAGAAACCATGCAATGGCATGGTTTTGCTAACTCAATAACTTTCATACTATAAATTTTATACTTATGTTTTACCATGTAAAAGACTTACAATTCAATGCGAGGGTATCAAAGCCTGATCCCGCATTTGCCACATTGTTACTGGAACAATTTGGTGGAGCCAATGGCGAGCTGGCTGCCGCACTTCGTTACTTTGTGCAGGCATTCGGGGCCAAAAATCCTTATCCTGACAAGTACGACCTGTTAATGGATATAGCCACCGAAGAGTTCAGCCATCTTGAAATAGTAGGTGCAACTATCCAAATGCTTTTGACCGGTGTAAACGGAGACTTGAAAAAAGCAGCAGAGACTTCTGAAATTATGCAGTTACTTGATGGAAAGGCTGCTAAAGAAAATATGATTCACCAGGCTATGGTAGCTCCTCAATTTTTTGTAGCAACAGGTGGAGGTCCGGCATATACAAACAGCCAGGGTGTACCCTGGACAGCAGCATACATTAATGGAGATGCACAAGGTGATCTTACATCTGACCTTCGCTCTGATATTGCCGCTGAAACACGCGCTAAAATGGTATACGAGTATCTTTTACAGTTCACCGACGATCCTTATGTGCAGGAGACCTTGCGCTTTCTGATGACAAGAGAGGTGGCACATTACCAAATGTTTGAAGCTGCCCTGGCAACCATTAAACCAAACTTTCCGATGGGAGTTTTGCAAGCCGACACCAGGTATAGTAATTTATACTTCAACATGTCTAGCGGTAACGCTATTCGCGGTCCATGGAACCAGGGAGAAAGTACGCAATTAGGCGAAACCTGGCAATACATTGAAGACCCCATAAAGCATGTTTTACAAACAAACAGTTTGCTTGATCAAACACCGACAGAAACAAGCAGCACTAAAGATGTAAATAACCAGCTTGAAATTGACCTGGGTAAAATGCGTAGCGATATTGTAAATGCTGCTGCACCGATTGGCCCACAACAGTGGAATAAACCTTTAGGTGATGATGACCTTGGAGTAAGCATGGACAAAGCGAACCTAGACAGATAATGATAGTGCAACAAATAGAACAAGGGTTAAGAGATATAATGGAGGGTGAAGAAAATAAAGCGGATCGTGTAGAAATAACCTTTTACACTGATCCGCTTTGTTGTTGGAGTTGGGCTTTTGAACCGCAGTGGCGAAAGCTTCAATATGAATTTCAGGACAAATTGGTATTGAGATATGTTATGACCGGCCTTTTACCAAGCTGGAAAAATTATAGCGATTCTGTTTATTCTGTAAGTCGCCCTCAACAAATGGGACCGGTTTGGATGGAAGCTTGCGAAACTTCGGGCATGCCGATTAATAGTAAAATTTGGGTTGAAGATCCTCCCGCCTCTTCTTACCCCGCGTGTATTGCAGTAAAATGCATACAACTACAATCGCAGGATGCATCGGTAAAATACCTCAGGCTACTTCGGGAGGCGGTAATGTTGCAAGGTAAAAACATAGCAAAACAAGATGTTCTTATACAAATTGCTAAAAAGATTGCGACTGATTTTCCGGGTGTAATAAACCTGGCGCAGTTTGCCAACGACCTGACTAGCGACAGCGGCGTGGAGGCATTTCGTCCGGATTGGCAGGAAGCGCAAAGCCGAAATATTACCCGCAGCCCCACATTAATTATGAGGTCTCGAAGCAAACCGGCAATAATGCTGACCGGCTATCGTCCTTACCCGGTTTTATTGGAGGCGCTTAAACAGGTATCTCCGGCCATAGTGCCAACACTCAATCCCCTTGAAGTGGAAAGCTACAAGCGTTTCTGGGGCGATTTGCAGCAAAGGGAGGTAGAGGAAATATTATAAATACAGCAATCACTGTTAATATGAGAGATACCGTTTGTACAACCCTTTTAGGGCCAAACACATGGCTTATAGAGGTTATGTCGCGATCCATTTTGTTTCTTCAAACGTCCGCTGAAAAAAGTTTAATTGATAAACTACAGATGAACGGATTGCGACGCAACGATGTTTAACCGGAGTTGAATATGTTTGTACCATAAACGCCAGGTAAACAAACTGTGCAAAAACACTAATTCTCTCTGCTTATTTAAACAAAAATGAGAAACTTTTCTTTCGGGCTTCTTGCCTGTTTATTTTCATTCTCTGCTACTTCTCAACATATCCGCTACCAGTTCGCTGCTCCTAATGCGGTACACCATGAGGCAGAGATAACAGTAATAGCTGACGGACTTACTGGCTCTTCTGCAATCTTTAGAATGAGCCGTTCATCGCCGGGTCGGTATGCAAAGCACGAATTTGGGAAGAACGTGTACAATGTGGCGGCTTACGACGCAGCAGGCAAACCACTGAAAGTAAATAAAGACGATGCCGACGTATATAGAGTAACAGGGCACAAAGGAACTGTAAAACTCACTTATACCTTATATGGAAATTATGCCGACGGAACGTATGCAAGCATCGATATTTCAGGTTTTCACTTAAACATGCCCGCTTCTTTTATGTGGGTGAAAGGCCTGGAAAATGCCCCGATAACCATCCAGTTTTCGGTACCGGTCGCCAGTTGGAAAATTGCCACCCAGCTAAAACCTACAGCTGACCCCCGCACATTTACTGCACCCAATCTTCAGTATTTTATGGATGCTCCTACCAAAGTTGGCAACCTTCACATACGTGAGTGGACAGTTACAAATACCGATAATAAACCTTTAAAATTCAGATTAGCATTAGATGCGGAAGGGCGGGAAGCTTTAATTGACAGTTTTACTGAAAAAGTGAAACGGATTGTAATAGCAGCTAAAAACGTTTTTGGTGAGTATGCTGCTTATGACTATGGAACGTACACTTTTATTGCCAGTATAAATCCTTCTGTTTACGGGGATGGTATGGAGCACCGTAATTCGACCATGATAACCATTCCAACTGATTTTGATGGCAGCGATGACCTTTTAGGCGTTTTTGCTCACGAGTTCTTCCATTCCTGGAACGTGGAGCGTATAAGACCTAAGAGCCTTGAACCTTTTAATTTCGAGAAGAGCAATATGAGCGAAGCGCTTTGGGTTGCCGAAGGTTTTACACAGTACTATGGAAGTCTTATACAAGCCCGTGCAGGACTGCTTTCTGACTCAGGTTTTGTTGACGATTTGAGCAGGCTGGTAAATGCAAAAACAAATACTCCTGCGGGCCAATTATACAATCCAATAGAAAACAGTCAGCGTGCCGTGTTTGTAGATGCAGGCGTATCGATAGATCGTACCAATTATCTTAACATGTTCACCTCCTACTATTCTTACGGTGGTGCTATTGCCTTGGCTCTCGATCTCGAGTTGCGCGCCAGGTTCAACAAATCCCAGGATGATGTAATGAAGGAGCTTTGGAAAAAACACGGAAAAACTGAAATTCCTTATACTATACCTGATGTACAAAGTGCCCTTGCAACCGTAACCAATACAGCTTATGCCAACATTTTTTTTAAAAAATATGTGTATGGCCACGATGCTATTGACTATAAAAAATTGTTTGCTGCTGCCGGTTATTCTATCAGCCCTGCAAATGCAGGTAAAGCTTCGTTAGGTCGCATTAGCTTTGATAGTACTGAGAATGGTTTAGCCATTTCTAAAAATACTATCCGCAATACACCTTTGTATAACGCAGGGTTGGATGTAGATGATATCATTATCGAGCTAGATGGTAAGAGACCTAAAGGAACGGGCGATGTCAACGATATTATAAGCAACCATAAAATAGGCGATAAAATAGCTGCTACATATTTGCATCGTAAAAACGAAATTAAAACCACAATTACCCTAACTGAAGATCCCTGGATAAAAATTGAAAAAACACCTGGCAGTACAGAGAAGCAACAAGCGTTAAGCAAGCAATGGATGAAAGGCCATTAATGTTTGGTTCTTTTTTTTACCAGCTTTGGTACCTTTTTGAATCATGGTTGTGTCACTCACTTCTGCCTGCAAATCTTTTATGAGCGCCAATTGTGCAACACCTTGTATAGGGTGTTAGGCTTCCAATTATTAGAGCATCCATACTTTTCATTTGTATTTTTTATACATTCGCACCTCTCTTTAAGGTAAAGCCTTAATAAGCAACATAAACTTCACCTCTGTAAAAGGAAACAATGTTTTTGTTGAAGTCATACAGTTGGTCATAATAAAAGAAATCGATCTTAAACCGAGACCTTTAAAATTAACACCTGCTACTAGCGACTACATTCATTATAAAAAAACTACTGCTGCATGCCTACCCCAAGACGAAACGTTGATCTGACAGATAGCTTTGAAAAAATACCGGTAAAAATATTTGCAACTCCCAAAGAAGGGTCTGCTTACGTAGCACAGGAGATAGCTGACAAAATAAGAGAGTCGCAAGAAAATGAAAAGCAAATCGTAATTGGTTTAGCAACAGGTTCTACTCCTATCAGCCTATACAAGGAGTTGGTGCGCCTGCACCGGGAAGAAGGGTTAAGTTTTAAAAATGTAGTAACATTTAATCTTGATGAATACTACCCCATAGAAAAAGAAGCTTTCCAGAGCTACTTCAGTTTCATGCACCGTCAACTGTTCAATCACATTGACATTGATCCCTCAAACATCTTTATTCCTAACGGCGAGTTGCCTAAAGAAGAGATTAAAAAGCATTGCCAGGCTTACGAACAACTGATCGAATCAAAAGGCGGCATTGATATACAGATACTCGGCATTGGAAGTAACGGCCACATCGGCTTCAATGAGCCTGGTTCAAGTATTTTTTCAAAAACAAGACTTATCACACTTGACAACAGTACGCGCATAGCGAACGCCCGGGATTTTCAAAACATATCGCAGGTGCCGCGCCTTGCCATTACAATGGGGCTAAGTACTATTCTTAAAACCAAAAAAATATTCCTGATGGCATGGGGAATGAAAGCTCCCATTATTGCCCAAACCGTAGAGGGTGATGTTACAGAACATGTGCCCGCAAGTTTTTTGCAACAGCACAATGATTGCACTTTTGTGATAGATGAAACTGCTGCTACCGAACTTACAAGATTCAAGTCGCCGTGGTTAACCGGTGAAATAGAATGGACACCTGCCAGTATTAAAAAAGCGGTGGTGAACCTTGCTCTGAAAACTAAAAAACCTGTACTAAGTTTAACCACGCACGATTATAATGAAAACGGTCTTGGAGATTTGCTGGTAGAAAAAGGAGACTCGTACGAAATAAACCTACAGGTATTTTATATGCTCAGAGACACTATTACAGGCTGGCCTGGTGGCAAGCCAAATTCTGTTATTCCTGGTCATCCTGAAAGAAGTGACATCCAGCCTAAACGTTGCCTGATTTTTTCTCCACATCCTGATGATGATATTATCAGCATGGGTGGAACCTTTATGCGGCTGGTTGACCAGGGACATGAGGTACATGTAGGGTATCAAACCAGTGGCAACATTGCAGTAACAGATGAGTTCGTAACTCGTTTTCTTGACTTCGCCGTTGGTTTTGAAGATATGTTTGGCATCGATAACAAGACAAGTAAAGAGCTGCTGTTGTCAGCACAAATGTTTTTAGCAAGGAAAAGAAAAAATGAAAGAGACACACCAGAGATACGAGCCATTAAAGGTTTAATAAGAAGGTGCGAAGCAAAAGCGACCTGCCGGTATGCAGGCCTGACAGATGAAAGAGCCCACTTTCTCAACCTTCCTTTTTATGAGACAGGAACCATAGAAAAAAGGCCAATGGGAGAAGAAGATGTACTGATAACAATGGAGCTATTACAAAAAATAAAACCTCACCAGGTGTTTTGTGCCGGAGACCTTGCTGATCCACATGGCACCCACAGGGTTTGCTTAGATATAATATTTGAAAGTATCCGAAGGCTAAAAGAAAGAAGAGAAGATTGGATTAAAGACTGTTGGGTATGGCTATATAAAGGTGCATGGCAGGAATGGGGGATTTCAGAAATTGAGATGGCCATCCCCATGAGCCCCGATCAATTAATGAAAAAAAGGTTTGGTATTTTTATTCATCAATCTCAAAAAGATATGGTTCCCTTCCAGGGTAGTGACAGCCGCGAGTTTTGGCAACGGGCAGAAGAACGAAACAAAAACACTGCAAACCTTTATGCCCAACTTGGAATGACACAATATTCGGCTATGGAAGCTTTCGTAAGATGGCGGGAATAGAAATGTAGTTTTTAAAATAACAAGACGTTTTTTTCTTACAGCTACTACGCGCTAACTAAGAATAAAAACGGTTTAAGGATAATGTGGCAAAATCAAAATAGCGGGGTTTATTCTTCGCTATTTTGATTCTATCTGATTAGCTCGCTATTTCACATCAATAAGGCTGATATCAAAAAACAAAACAGCGTTTGGAGGAATATTAGCGCCCGAACTTCCATTGCATCCGTAAGCATATGAGGAAGGAATAATTAATTTAATTTTTCCACCTTTCTTAATTAAAGGAATTCCTATTTGCCATCCTTCTATTACTCCTGATAAAGGGAAACTGGCAGTTTGCGAGTCGAAGATAGCGCCATTAAGAAGCTTCCCAACATAAGTAGCAGTAACGGTAGAATTTGCTGTGGGAGTTACACCAGTGCCGGGGTCAAGAATTTGATAATACATGCCGGTACCGTGCTTTACTACATCAATACCATTTGCACTTGCATAACTACTTATCTGCAGGTCTTCAGTTTGTGGCGAAACAGGCATGCACCCCATTTCCTTTTTTGCGCAGCCGGAAAATAACAACCATATAATCGATACAGTTAGCAATAACTTCTTCATTAAATCTGTTTGATTGAAACGCTCATCTAATTGCTTACTTGACTATTTATTCCATCGTCCTGCTGCATAGTTGTAGTAGATTCTTGAGATTTCTTCTTGTAAGTCAACTCTAAGTATCGCTGCTCATTCATTTCCCATCGATGTCTTTTAAAAAATACGCTACAAAAAACTGTAATAAGAATGAAGCCAAAAATTAGCACCAGCGGAGTTGACTGGCCATTTGCTACCATTGTTGCCCTGGTATACCAGCCTGACATATAATTAAGAATTATGCCGAGACTTATTAATAACCCTAGCGGAAGCCCAATCCACAGATGCTGGGAAAGACTTTTATCTTTCTCCCTATTCTTTTCCCAATAGCTCAAAAATTTTTCTTCCTCTTCCGTTAGCATAAAGTAAAGGTAACATCAAAAAAAGTAGATGAAAGGTTCTTTTAATGTCAGCCGTGGAAAGGATAAAGCTTTCTTTCAAATTGATTAAGTTTGTGAAACCTAAATTATTACTTGTGAAATTTGATGACCAACTCGCCGCATTTCTTTATGAAAACAAAACATTGAGGCTTGAAGGAATAGGAACTTTTACTTTAGACAGTAAAGTAAGCGTACCTAATCAGCATGAAAAAGAAATTTATTATCCAATAGAAGGACTCTCTTTTACTTATAATCCTAAAAGCGACACTGATGAAAATATAATTACTTATTTAGTAAAAAAGCTGCATAAAATACAACCCTTAATCAGGTCAGATCTTGAGTCATATTTAGCGAATATTAAGCAGTTTATTAATTTAGGTAAACCCTATACAATTGAAGGAGTAGGTACGCTTAGTAAAAATAACCAGGGAACCTACGAATTTACACCTGGCAACTTTTTACCTGCAAAAGAAGAATTAAATCCGAAAAGAGAAAATGCAGATCATAATTATCCTGTACGGTCTCACTCAAATGCAGGAAAAACTTTTGTAGTTATACTTATCGTAATAGCTGCATTAGCGGCATTAGGAGGCATCGGCTGGGGAGTTTCGAACCTTCTATCACAACGACAAGTGAGTAACGATATAGAGCAACAACAAGGCTTTAGTGATACAATCCCACAAGCAGGGGCAGATACTTCGACACCTATCACTACAGCCTCCTCTTCTTCCGGTGGGCCTACATCGTCAACTATTGATAATACTACTAGCAGCGATTCTGCAAACTATAAAATGATTTTTGAGATTACAACACTAAAAGCAAGAGCCCATAAAAGAACTGTACAATTACATAGCTATAAACACAACAGCAAATACGATACGATACATGTAGGGCCTGTTGTAAACTATCGCCTGTTTTTACCTGTCAGAATTAGACCTTCCGATACCACACGTGTGAAAGACTCCCTTAGTATTTTTTTTGGTTCCGGAGTACGAGTGGAAAAACTGTAGGGCCAGGATTGATAGTATTTGAGCATATTAGAAAAGAAAAATTTGGAATAGGTCTATAATGATGAGGACACATGATAAAAATAGGCACTTGCAGAATAAAGATTTACAGTAAAAGTGAGTGACACAACAATGTCGAATTCACGTTCTACGTCCACAACTAAAAATCTAACCGCTATATTCAAAAACAAAAAATCCCCTGCTGCAAACGCAACAGGGGATTTTTTTTTATTCCTTTCCACTTCCCCTTTTGGGGGTTTTGGGGCTTAATAATCCATTCCACCCATTCCACCTGGCATTCCACCTGGAGCACCAGCAGCAGATTTAGGCTCTGGCCTGTCAGCAACTACACATTCGGTAGTCAACAACATACCAGCGATAGATGCAGCATTTTCAAGCGCTACACGGGTAACTTTAGTTGGGTCAATAACACCAGCAGCAAATAAGTTTTCATACACTTCAGTGCGGGCATTGAAACCAAAATCAGCAGTACCTTCTTTAATTTTCTGTACCACGATAGAACCTTCGATACCGCTGTTAATAACGATTTGGCGAAGAGGCTCTTCAATAGCACGCTTAACGATTTGGATACCTGTAGTTTCGTCTTCGTTAATGCCTTTTAAAGTTTCAAGAGCAGATACGGCACGAATGTAAGCTACTCCACCACCTGGAACGATACCTTCTTCAACAGCAGCACGTGTTGCGTGAAGGGCGTCGTCTACACGGTCTTTCTTCTCTTTCATTTCAACTTCGGTAGCAGCACCTACATAAAGAACTGCAACACCACCGCTTAATTTAGCAAGACGTTCTTGTAATTTTTCGCGATCGTAGTCAGAAGTTGTATTCTCGATCTGAGATTTAATTTGATTAACACGGTTAGTGATATCAGCTTTTTCACCTTTACCGCCAACAACAGTTGTATTGTCTTTGTCAATAGTGATAGAAGCAGCAGTACCTAAGTAGCTAAGGTCAGCATTCTCTAATTTGTAACCTTGCTCTTCGCTGATAACTGTACCAGCAGTAAGAACCGCAATATCTTGTAACATTTCTTTACGACGGTCGCCGAAGCCCGGAGCTTTAATAGCTGCAACTTTAAGGGTACCACGCAATTTGTTAACAACCAAAGTAGCCAATGCTTCACCTTCAAGGTCTTCAGCAATAATTACTAATGGACGTCCGCTTTGTGCAACTTTCTCCAAAATGTGAAGAATATCTTTCATTGCAGAAATCTTCTTATCGTAGATAAGGATGTATGGGTTCTGCAATTCAGCTTCCATTTTTTCGCTGTTAGTAACGAAATAAGGGCTGATATAACCGCGATCGAATTGCATACCTTCAACTACATCAACTGTAGTGTCAGTGCCTTTTGCTTCTTCAACAGTTATTACACCTTCTTTACCAACTTTTTGCATTGCTTCAGCAATCAGCTTACCGATAGTCTCGTCGCTGTTTGCAGAAATAGTTGCAACCTGCTCAATTTTGCTGCTATCATTACCAACTTGTTGGCTTTGACTTCTAAGATTAGCAACAACAGCCTGAACAGCTTTGTCAATACCACGCTTAAGATCCATTGGGTTTGCACCGGCAGCTACGTTCTTTAAACCTTCGCTAATGATAGATTGAGCCAAAACAGTTGCAGTAGTAGTACCATCACCTGCTATATCAGCAGTTTTAGAAGCTACTTCTTTCACCATTTGAGCGCCCATGTTCTCAATAGCATCGTCAAGTTCAATTTCTTTAGCTACAGTAACACCATCTTTAGTAACAGATGGTGCACCGAATTTTTTCTCGATAACCACGTTACGACCTTTTGGTCCAAGTGTTACTTTCACTGCGTTAGCTAGTGTATCAACACCTCTTTTCATCTTATTTCTTGCTTCAATATCGAAGAAGATTTGCTTTGCCATAATTATTATTATTTGAAGTTTTTAGTTTAAAGTGTAAGGTTTAGAACCCGACTAATTAAAACTATTTAGCTTTCGTTGCGTCGCACTCTTGTACAACCTGTTTGCAATTCAGCTCTAAAAAAAGCCCCTTTTAAGGGGTTGGGGTTAAACTATTGCGAGAATATCGCTTTCCCTCATAATAAGGTATTCACCACCTTCTACAGAAATCTCAGTTCCTGCATATTTACCATATAAAACAGTATCACCTGCTTTTACAGTTACCGGCTCATCTTTCTTTCCAGGACCTGCAGCGATAACTACTCCTTTTTGAGGTTTTTCTTTAGCAGTGTCAGGTATAATGATACCACCAGCAGTTTTCTCTTCAGCCGCAGCGGGCTTTACAATTACCCTGTCATGTAAAGGGGTAACTTTTAAACTTTCAGCCATACTTTTTAGTTTTTATTTAGTGTAAAAGAATTATGATTTCGTTTCTCCTGTGCATCGACTATTGTGCCATTCGTTATAAAAAAGTCAAATTAGCAGTTACTGTCACTTTTTAACCTCTTGCTTGCATTAATGACAGGAAGCAGGGCAGACGACAGTTATAAGGTGACAGTTGCGAGACAGGTTGACGAACGAAAGATGACAGTGGGTAGATGCTAGAGGACGCACCAAGCAAACGCTAACCTTAACCATCAATCAGTCACCTGTCGTCATATTTTTTCTGTCCGTCACCTTACAATTGTTAACTCCCTCCCATCTGTCACTCCGTCCATCTCCTCCCACAGACTCATAATTTTTCCTTAACCGTATTATCAAAGATGTCTAATTACTATCTTCGCCGCCCAATTAAAGTTGTTGAGTAAATGATCAGTAGAAGAAATATCAGAGTTAAAGTGATGCAGACCCTCTATACTCTAAGTACAGCAGATGGACAGAACTACCCGGAACCGGTTAAACTATTAAAAAAACAAGTAGATTCTTCGAGACAATTATTTGTATACCTGTTGTATGTACTGACAGAAGTAGCCCGCTACGCAGAAAAAGATGCAATAAAACGTGCTTCAAAAAATCTCCCCAGCCAGCAGGACCTCAACGTTAATACCAAATTGTCAGGCAACGAATTTCTTTGGAAAATAATAGAAAGCAGTTCTTTTAAAAAGGCAATAGAAGATGAGAAGCCTAACCTAATAGAAGACACTACCAATCAAATAAAAAAGATTTACAACGAACTAACGAAAAGTGAGGAGTACCATAAATACATTCAGCTTGAAAGTCGGGAGAAGAAGTCGGAGAAGGAAATTATCGTTTTTATATTTACAGACCTCATGCTGCCTTCTGAAGATTTTACAAGTCATGTAGAAGAGCATTTCACTAATTGGGACGATGATGCTGATATGATGAATCAGCTTATGCTAAATTACCTGCAAAAGCCAGGAAGTTACAATCTGCAAGATATGTTGTCCCAGGAAAAATGGGACTTCGCAAAAAGTTTGTTACAGACAACAAGAGAAAAAAGAGAGTACGTACTTGACCTTATAAAACCAAAGTTGAAAAACTGGGATGCAGAAAGAATTGCAGTGCTTGATATGATCCTGATGGAAATGGGTGTTTGTGAACTCCTGTTTTTTGAAACCATCCCAACAAAAGTTACGATCAACGAATATATAGACCTCGCTAAAGCCTACAGTACTCCACAAAGTGGGCAGTTTGTAAATGGCATTTTAGATAATATTCATAAAGATCTTGCAAGCCAGGATAAAATACATAAAGTAAGTTTTAAACAAAAAGCTTAACGAATCACGCTAGATGAAGATCTGTTTATTTTTCATAACTACTATTATAGCCTTTACTGCCTGTAAAAATGAGGATGTAAAGAAGAAAGGATCACAGGTTTCGGTGAACGATACGACTAAGTTTACAAACATTAAATGGATAGATTCCTTAAAGGATATAGGGTTCGTTGAACCAGGTAAAAAAACAGAAATAAACTTTAAGTTTAAAAACACAGGGACCAGGCCACTTTTCATTATTTCGGCTGAACCTGGTTGTGGTTGTACCGTTGCTGACTATCCCAAAGGGGCCATATTGCCAGGCGCAGAAGGAGTAATAACCGCGGCTTATAATGTAACTTCAGGAACGACCGGAGCATTCAGAAAGAACATTCATGTTACCACAAATACTATTGGTTCAACAAGTCATTACGTATACTTTTACGGCGTAATAAAAACCGCAGGCGATACCACTACAACGAGACGAAAAATAGACACTGCAGTTTTAAATACGCTGAAATCAAAAGAATTAAAAAGAAACCTTTTATTAAAACCAACTAAAAATTAATCTCAATGCTTCAATTTTCTTATCTGTTAATGGGCGATCCAAAAAACGGTGGTTCAGTTCAACTACTGCTAATGGGCGGTATTATGCTTGTTTTTTGGTTATTTATGATTCGCCCTCAAGCTAAAAAAGCGAAACTGCAAAAGACGTTTATAAATGATTTAAAGAAAGGCGACAAAATTGTAACGATAGCCGGCATTCACGGAACCATACATAAAGTAAATGACGACAATACGACTATCCAGTTAGAAGTTAATCCGGGCAGTTATATTAAAATAGAAAAATCAGCAATTAGCCTTGAATGGAGCCAGGCACTTAACAAGCCTGCTACAGCAGTTGCAGAGACTAAATAAAAAACGCACTAAATATTTCTTCAGATCCGAATGCTAATTTCGAAAACCTTCAAATTAGTGTTCGGGTTTTTTATTTTCATCGTTTAATTAAAGCTTCCTAAAGGATTTGGTATGCTAAAAATTGGACTAACCGGAGGAATTGGCAGTGGCAAAACAACTATATCAGGTATTTTCAGAGTACTTGGTAGTCCTGTCTTCGATGCTGACCGGGAAGCTAAGTTGATTATGGAAACGGATGCAGGCCTTATATCTAACATAAAAAAAACCTTCGGGGAAGAAAGCTATACTAACGGTAAGGTTAACAAACCTTACCTGGCCAATATTGTCTTTAACAACCCTGCTAAATTAGATACACTAAATGCATTGGTCCATCCCGCAACTATAGCTGCTGCCAATAAATGGATGAATGATCAGCAAACTCCTTATGTTATCAAAGAGGCTGCCCTTATGTTTGAAACTGGTTCTGTCTCAAATCTTGATTATGTAGTTGGTGTACATGCACCACAGCATGTTCGGATACAAAGAGTGATGGACAGAGATAACATTGACAGGGAACAAGTACTGTTGCGAATGAGTCGCCAAATAGATGAAATAATTAAAATGAAACTGTGCGACTTTGTTATATCAAACAACGAACAACAATTATTAATCCCACAAGTGCTGCAACTTCATGCCAGGTTTATCGACATGAGTTTCCAGAAAAAAAGTAATTCCGGCGCTTGAAGAAATAAGAGATCTTTCTGGAAGACTTCAAATAATATTTATAAAATCAACGTTTCTTGTATTACCAATAAAACATTTTCATTTATTTTGGTACTTTTGAAAATATGCAACTGAGATACCTTAAAGTCTTTAAAAGAAAAATTTTAATGCTAATATTAGTAGTGGTACTAGTAATATTTAGCTCGATAACCAAAGGAAAAACTTCGGTTGTATTAAGCACAGTAACAGGAATTGTCTTAATTGTAACCGCCATTTATTACATTGTATGGATAATAAAAACTCCCACTAAGAAGGAAAGCGACGAAGCTTTATAATTGTCTATATTGCTTCGCCTCTAATTATTGTTACCTCGGTGATACAAAGATTAATTTTAAAAACGCTTCAAAACTTTCTTATCTACCACAAACTCTCACCTTCCATATCGTAAACCGACCCGTTGAGTTCATCGTAATCTTGTTCTTGTCCTTTCACCTCAAATCCTAATTCTTCCTGTGAGTGAGGCCCACAACCTTCACGCTCTTTTCCTTCTGCTTTCAAATCAATTCCTGGTATTTGGAATGCTCCTTCTGTATAATTGCTAGACATCTTTTAATAATTAAGGTTTCAAAATCTTATAATGCCTCTATTTGATAAAATGATGCCAGAAATTATTCTACACAAACAGTTAAAGCCCTTTTTCTCTATTGCTTTTACAAAAATTTTAGATAGTTATAAAAACAATACATAAAAGGGCTGTAGTCAAAAGTTACTTATTTGTAAAATAGATAGTTATTGTTTTAAAATTAACATGGTTGTAAAAAGAAATAAATAAGAACATCATTAACAACAGTGGAAATCGTTCCCCTTTTTAAACCCTTTCACCTATAAGTTTTTTCATAGAAGCTTTAGCCCGCAGGTGCTGACTCTTACTTGTGCTTTCTGAAATACCAAGTATTTGGGAAATTTGGTTGTGAGAATATCCTTGAATGGCGTAAAGATCAAAAACAGTACGATAACCTTTACTGAGTTGGTGGGTAAAATGAATAACATCCTTTTCATATAGGTTATCGAGAGCAGAAATTTCCAAACTTGGTAAGATTTCCTCCAGGTCGTTAACACAAATTGAAGGTGGTTTTTGAGTTCTGTAAAACTGAATAGATGTATTAACAAATATTCTTCTTACCCATCCTTCAAAAGAACCTTCTCCCCGATAGTTGTGGAGGTTATTAAACAACTTTATAAAGCCTTCCTGCAACACATCTTCTGCTTCGGCATTGTACCTGAAAAACTTCAAACACACCGCATACATTTTTGGCGCCAGGAGATTGTACAGCCTTTCCTGACTTTTTCGGTTTCCGGCAATACAACTGTTAATTATTGAAGAATCTGGTGAAGTAGAATTTTCTTTCATTATACCGAAGCAGTTAGTTTGGTCTTGTAAATCAGTCAAAATGCAACCATCCAATTAACCTTACAAGTTCTTATAGTGAAATCACGCTAAAAATAAGTATAATTACTATTAGTTCTGTTGAATTTTATACATAAAAACAAAGTAAAACTTTAATCAAAGTACTGTAGTTAAATTTACAGGAATTGATAAAAACGCTGCAATTGCCCTCCCTTAAGTCTTCTATATCTATCCTTGCTATCACTTATAAGAAAGGGCTTAATTATTGAAACATTATTAAAAAAGATAACATATTGCAACAATATACAAAGCCGGCGTATATTATTACAGTTGGCGCTTCAGCAGGAGGTTTAAATGCAGTAAATGAATTAATTGCTCAATTACCCGAAACCCTAAATGTAGCGGTCTTCATTGTTATGCATTTGTCTAAAGTGGGTGTGGGCGAGTTTTTAGTAACGAGGCTGCAAAAATACACAGCCTTTACCTGCATCATTCCCCAGGACGGAGACCAAATAGAAGCAGGAAAAATCTACATAGCACCACCTGACAAACACTTGTTAATTAAGGACGGTAAAGTAGCATTGGGTTACGGTCCGGCAGAAAACAGGTGGCGGCCTTCTATTGACGTACTATTCCGCTCCGCCGCAGCCAATTATGGCAACCGGGTAATAGGAATCATTTTAACAGGCTACCTCAGCGACGGAACCTCAGGTATGGTTGCCATTAAAAAAAGCAATGGATGCTGTATCGTACAAGATCCTAACCAGGCCGAATATCCAGATATGCCCTTATCAGTAATGGAAGCAATGGAAGTTGACTTTTCTGCGCGGCTCGATGAAATGGGAGAAATTATTGAAGCAATCGTTCAAAAAGCGCAACCAGAAACAGATGAAATTGACCAGGATGTATTAAAGGAAGCGCAGATTTCAGAGAATACGGTAACAAGCATTGCAGCAGTATCAACACTGGGCGAAAAAGCGCTTTACGCCTGCCCTGATTGCGGAGGAGGTCTATGGGACGTAGAAAAAAACAGTACTATAAAAAGATTCCGATGCCACATAGGGCATTCTTATTTAGAAAACGATCTTTTTATTAAACAGGGACACAATGTAGAAGCTACACTATGGGTTGCGTTAAGAATGATGGAAGAGCGAAAAATGTTATTGATGAATATAGGAGCCGAGGAACAAAATAAAGGGCTGCCGAGGCTGTCGCGGCTGCATCAACAGCGGGCAAATGACCTTGAGAGTCACATCAGAACTTTGAAAGAATTACTATTCGACACACAGAAAGAGAAATTAGCAGGGTAGCATTTTCCTATTCTCCACACGCTACATATTTAATAAAGCAGGCCCCTTCTTACAAATGTAATCACACGGCTTCAGCCAGGTCTTCGCTCATCAATTCCTGCGTCTTTACCAGGTTGTGCAATATTTTTGATTGGCGGCGACTTTCTTCAGCTTTGGCAAAAAATTCTTTTGCCGCGCCGTGGTTTCCCGCTTGTTCAAGATTAGTGGCAATTCGCTCCAATAACATAATCGCTTCTTCAAGCGTTCGCATCGTGCTCCAGATTTGTTCCTCTATACTTTGAGTAACTCCTGCCAACAAAGTGCTTGAGGAAAAAGCATG
This sequence comes from Segetibacter sp., assembly GCF_025963695.1. Lineage (GTDB taxonomy): Bacteria > Bacteroidota > Bacteroidia > Chitinophagales > Chitinophagaceae > Segetibacter. Next base: position 100,710 of record NZ_JAOQAH010000068.1, read on the forward strand.
ACCCGTGTGGCAGCGAAAACGAACAGAAGTACCTTCTTTAAGACTTATCAATGTGCCGTGACATTCGGGACAAGTAAAAGGGGTAAGTTCCCCTTTGTTTAATATGCCCAACTCAAAGGCATTTTCATTAGAAGCGATTATAACTTCCATTTTCATCAGCTCCATTTGCGCAGGTGTAATCTCATGCATTTTCGGTGCATTTTTGTTTATTAATTCTTCAAGCAACATACCCATTTTAGATACAGCTATTGAGTAATCCACATCTACCTCCTTTAGTACATTTACCGGCATACTGTTATACAGCGCTTCTGCAGGGTCTTGTATAATTGATAGTCCACCCATATGTTTAATTGACCACATACCCGAAGTACCGTCGTTCAACATACCTGAAAGCACAATTCCTATAACCTTTGCCCCATAGTTGTAAGCAGCAGAACGAAAAAGAACATCAATCGAGGGACGAAATCTGTTCTCTTTTGGCCCTTTTCTTACCAATATCCTTCCCTTCTCTATCAGCATATGATGATCAGGCGGCGCTACATAAATTCGTTTTCTTTTTATCTTTTCTCCATCTTCTGCATGAAAAGCCAAAAGAGGTCCGTAACTGGTTAGTATTTGCGGAAGGTTACTTGGCGTAGAGGGATGCATATGTAGAACAACAAAAATAGAAGCATCAAAATTTTGAGGCAACGATTTTACAAACTCTATTAAGGCGTTAACCCCACCTGCCGAAGCACCTATCACTACGATATCCATTTTTTCCATTTCTGTCTTTTTAAGCTTTAAGCTCTTTTCTACATTTTAGATACTGCCTGCGTAACAATTTAAAAGAAACTTAGAAGATTTTTTGTTGACGAACCAATTTGCTACTATAGGCTTTTGTTGCGTCGCACTCTTCAACCTTATTTTCGCTACTCAGCTTTCTATAAGCACAATAAAAATATTGTGTCTTGTTGCACCAGCTATAAAACAATTAAAAACTTTTTTTCTAACTATCCAATGCTTTTTCATTTTCTTCTCTTGTTATTTGTACCGCCGGAATGATAATATTAAACGTGGTTCCTTTGCCTTCTTCACTGTACGCCACTATCTCGCCACCATGATTTCTTACAATCTTTCTGCACAGTGCCAGGCCTATACCTGTGCCCGGATAATCTTCTTTATCATTCAACCGTTGAAAAATTACAAAAATCTGATCGGCAAATTCCTGGGGAAAACCAATACCGTTATCGCTAACAGAAATCTCGTAATATTTACTGTGCTTTTCTAATTGATTGTAATTACTCAGGTCTTCCGGGGCAAGAGTGCGACACTTAATTGAGACCTCGGGTGCAGCAGTGCGTGAAGCAAACTTAAGCGCATTACTTAGCAGGTTATGGAAGAGCTGGTTCATTTGTAAAGGAATTGCATCCAGTACAGGTAACCTTTCAATATTTAACACGGCATTCCTTTCCTGGATCAATAAATCAAAATCACTCAAAACGTCTTTCAACACTTTATTAAGATCTGTTTTTACCAGCTTTTTATCAAAGCGCGAAATACGCGAAAAGTTCAACACGTCGTCAATCAGGTTTCGCATTCTCTCTGCCGACAAATTGATCTTTTGGATATATTCTTTACCCTGCTGCGGAATTAGATCCAGAAACTGTTCTTTAAGCCTCGTTGAGAACGTTATAATTTTTCGCAACGGCTCCTGCAAGTCGTGGCTCGCCACATATGCAAATTGTGCAAGATCATTATTTGAACGCTCAAGGTTAATATTTACTTCCTGCAGTTCCTGCGTTCTTTCTCTCACCCGGTTTTCCAGTTCCTCATTCAACATCCTCTTATCATGAACTTCGGTACAAGAACCCGAATAACCGGAAAAGCGGCCATCGGCTTCAAAGGTCGGAACGCCATTATTTAAGATCCAACGGTATTCACCATCAAATCGCTTCATCCTGTATTCTATGCTGAAAGGTTTCTTCTCGGTAAAGCTTGAACGGTACGTTGCGAGCACCGTTTCAAGATCGTCTTTGTGTATTCCCTCGGTCCATCCAGGGCCAACTTCTTTAATTAGAGGCCGACCTGTAAAGGCAAGCCATGTCTTATTTACGAACGTTATATTTTCATCGGTGCCTGCCACCCATAACATCACAGGTACGCTGTTGGCCATATTCCTTAGCCATTCTTCACGTTCCTCAAGCAATCTTTCTGCCTGCCTGTGTTCTGTTATGTCTTCTATTGCCAGTAGAATAAGCTGTCGCCCACTTGTTTTTTGTACAATTCTTTTGGCACTTATCAATAATACTTTATCACCAATTCCTTTAAAATATTGTTTTAACTCGTAGCCATAATGTTGATTATGCCTTGGCAATATGTCCTGCAACAGTTCTTTTAATTCACGTATATTAAATTGCCCCTGCGATACTTCAAAAATTAGCTGGCCTTCGGTTTCTTCAACTTTAGTATTAAAAGTGCGATAAAAAGCTTTATTAGCCGACCTTACCATTAACTGGTTATCCAAGACCAAAACAGCTTCCCTTATTGTTTCTATTACCTTTTCTGCATAATCGTGAGCTTCTGAAAGTTGTTCATTTCTTACCTGCAATTCCTGGTTAATCGTGATGAGTTCTTCATTGCTCGACTCTAATTCTTCCTTAGAAGTTTCCAGTTCTTCATTTATACTCTGCAACTCTTCATTGCTCGATACTATTTCTTCATTCGCCGACTGTAGTTCTTCATTTGCAGCTTCCTGCTCCTCAACCAACGAGCGCATGTCCTGGCGCAAAGCAACCAGCTCCGACTCCAGTTGCTTTACACGCCTGTCTTTTGAAAAATTAGCTTTCAGATCTGCTGGCGATGGTGTTTTTACTTCTTCAAAAATAATCAGGAGCAGTTTTTCTCCTGTTTGTTCAAATAAAGGAACGATCTCAAATGCCACATGGTGAATATTACCTTTATGACTAATATCCAAACCTGACACTTTTAGCGCTTCCCCTGATTTTATTACTTTATGTGCCGCGTTTCTTAACTCAAGTTCAAGCCCGCTTCTTACCATTTTTAATAAATGAAGACTTGCCTTTCCGGGCGAAGGCTCAAGAAACAAACCTGTAGACCCGCGAAATTGTACGATGTCTAAATCATAATTTACAATAACACCAGGTGGAACATATTGGGAAAGAAAGATTTTGTCAACTATATTTTCAAGACTTTGCGTTTCTGTGGCTGTTAACTCCTTAACGGCAGGTTTAACCGGAAGCTTAGGTAATGCACGCTCCGACATTGCATCAGGCTGAAAATTAATATCAAAAAGCGCCGTTGAAACTGCGTCAGCCTTTTTCTCATAGATTTTCAGCCTTTTATCTATTGGCATAAAAAGGTTGTTTGAAGAACCAACGGTTTCTGACTTGCCCAGCACCAAATACCCCTTCTTATTTAAAGCGTAGTGAAAGTTCGACATTATCTTTCTCTGTAAGAAGGTATCAAGGTAAATAAGTAGATTACAACAGCTTATCAGGTCAACACGGGAGAAAGGAGGATCTTTAAGGATATTGTGAGGGGCAAAAACACAGAAATCTCTTAAACGCTTATTTACACGATAGTGTCCGTCTACTTTGGTAAAAAAGTGTTCAAGTCTTTTAGGCGATAGCTCCATAACATCTGTAGCGGTATACATACCAACCCTTGCTTTTGTGATAGCTGTTTCACTTAAATCGGTGGCGAATATTTGCACAGCCTTATACACATCTGCTTCACCCATTATCTCACATAACATCATAGCCAATGAGTATGCCTCTTCACCCGATGCGCAGGCCGGCACCCAAATTCTTAGTGGATTAGTGGCAGACTTATCTTTCAGCAATTCAGGCAACAATTCTTTCTTCAGGTATTCTGTCGCTTCCGCATCCCTGAAGAAATGTGTTACATTTATAAGCAGGTCCTGGTACAGCAGATTTACTTCCTGCCCCTTGTTCTTTATATACTCTAAATATTCAGGCAGCGAATTCAGCTTATGCAACAACATTCGCCTGATAATCCTTCGCCTTATCGTGTTTTGTTTGTAGTTGCTGAAGTCTACTCCTGTTACAGATCTTATCTGCCGCAGTATCTTCTTTAAATCCTCCGGTTGAATTTCAGTCGTTTCGTTCAATTCAACGTCCTCACTTTCTTCATCCTCGGTTTCCGGGGGAATAAGTTTTAACAGGAGAGAAGCATTTTGACTTAAGCGGGTAATCTCCTGGGCCATTTCATGGGGAGATAAGACTTTATCCGCCACCGCAGACATTGGCATTGTTTGAAACATCGCCGACTTGTCCTGGGCAAAAGTAATTCCTCCGGCTTCCTTTACCGCTTTAATTCCGAGAGCACCGTCAGAAGCTGTTCCTGAAAGAATAATAGCAATTGATCCTTCCCGTTTCTTTTCAGCCAGGGAAAGAAAAAAAATGTCGATCGGAGAATGTTTTACAGGACCATCCGCCCTATCGTAAAGCTTAAAAGTGCCACCATCGAGGGCCATGTTAGTATTAGGCGGAATGATATACAAATTGTCGGGTTTAACGACTGTTCCATGATCCACTTCCGTCACTTTCATTTCCGTTGCTCGTTGCAGAATCTCCGCAAGTGCGCTTTTGTGAGAACGATCAAGATGCTGGATATACACAAAAGCCATCCCGGTATTATTCGGTAGATTTTGTAAAAGTTCTGTAACTGCTTCCAGACCGCCCGCTGAAGCTCCTATTGCAACAATAGGAAAACGCTTTATCTCATTGCTAGCTAAACCGTCTCGCTCTTTGTTATCCATTAAAATGATGCTTTCAATTACGTGTTAATAGTTGAGAATAAAAAAAGAAACTATTACAATCCGCACTTTTTGTATAACTGAAGAAATTGCGGTAAACAGGCTTTTATCCCTGAGCAAGTATATATAAAATAATCTGTTTAACAGTCACAATATTTAACTGCTATTACTTCTTTCAACATCAATTGTTTTTGTTTATTAGCATTCGCTCAAAATTTACGATGTACATGAAACTACACCAATGCAAACACCGATTTCCTTTAAAGAAATGCCAGGGCGATTTTTTTAATATTATTACGCTTTAATATATTTACTGCCTACTTTTGGTTATCTAACACGTTTCTAGCTAGTGCATAAGACCCTATCCCTTTTAATTGTCGATGACGACGAAGACGACAAGGAAATGTTTATAGAAGCAGTAAGTGAACTGCATCATTCTATAAACTGTATTAAAGCTTGTAATGGCCTTGAGGCTCTGGAAGTATTAAAAAAAGAGGAAGGACTTCCTGATTTCATCTTTTTAGACCTTAATATGCCGCGAATGAACGGCAAACAATGCCTGGAAAAACTTAAGAAGAGCCAGAAATTTCAATCGGTGCCTGTTATTATTTATACCACTTCCAAACTAGCTGAAGATATAGAAGAAACCAAAAAATTAGGAGCAGCCCATTTTATATCAAAGCCTAGTTCTATGATTACACTAAAAAAAGAACTGGAACTTGTTTTTTCAAGGGAGTGGCAGTAAATAAAAGGAGTTAAGTTTAGCAGGTGCCACTGTAAGAGGGGCAGTAAATACAACCGTTCACATTTTTGATCTTTGGACTGAAGTTAATACTTGACCCTTCTTCCCCGGATGTTGTTGTTAACTTCAACTGTGCAAAAAGCCAAATATTTTGTTTTTTCTATTCTTGCTGAGTGTTGCTCTGCAAAAGAGGAAAAGCTTTGCCGCAACTTTTCACATTTTTTCTCCAACTTTTGCAGCTTCAAAAAAGACTCTTTGTCACGTTGTCTTCCAACCTCATCGGAATACACATTTAACGGTATAAAAAACAACAAAGGGGACTTGTAATTGTAGTAGCCCGGCTTACTCTTTTTAAAACCTGTTCCTTTTTGCATGTTTTTGGGTTGAGGTGGGAATGGTTATCTTCTCTTCTTACAATTATCTTCCTGGTGAGTTCTCTAAAGTTACCTGATTTCGTACTACAAAATTGTATTTACCCGGTTTTTCCCCACTTTCATCTAGCCGACTAAGTGCGGTGTTTAAAATTTCTGTTAGCAAATCTGCATTATTTGGCTTCACTATATAATAATGTGCTCCGCCCTTAAATGCTGCGTCTATATGTTTAATATAGTGAGATGTAGAATATATGATGACCGGTATATCTTCTAATGCCTCGTTATTTTTTATAAATTTCAAACACTCTAACCCGCTCTTCAGAGGCATGTTAAGGTCGAGAAATATAACATCCGGCTTTTCATGTGTTTTAAGATAGGTTATACATTCAAGTCCGTGTTTAGCTCTTTCTATCCGGTACTCTGCAGAAATTCTCCCAAATGCTTCAACAAAAAAACTATAATCATCTGCATCATCCTCAGCTAGCAGTACGTTGTATTTACTCATTCTTCTCTAATCTGGTTTACCTGTGCTAATATTCTTTGCGCCTGTCTACTGCTATGTAGGTGCAAACAACCTGCCGCTTTAATTGGCCAGTACTACTAATAAAAATGACACTAACTTCTACAAAACAGGACAGTAGGTTGTGGACTAAATTGCCTATATATGATTAAACTTTAATGCTTGTTTGGGAACTTTAAATAAACAAAAAGCGCGGCGATTTGAGATGGAGAAAGACGTGTAAGTAAAAAAGAAGTGTTACTTCAGTTATAACGATTTTTGGGTGGATAAAGACGATTAATATTAGGCAGCATTACCGCAAAAACTAAGCATCTCCTTAGCCAATACAACCAACTGAGTGAAATTGTCAGGCTTTACACGGTAAGCCTTCGCACCTTTGTGCATACAATCTGTGATATACTTTGGATTGCTCGAAGTGCTTAAAATAATTTTAGGTATGTTTTCGTATCGCTTATTATCGGTAAGATGCTGTAATACTTCTGCGCCGTTCAGCTCAGGCATATTATAATCGAGAACAATAAGACACGGCAGTTTGCTGTCAGACGTAGTAGATAAAAAATCTATCACTTCTTTACCATCATTTACAATATGCAGGTTGTATGTGCCACAAACCTCTGAAAATGCATGAATAATAAGTTCCTGGTCGTCGGGGTCATCGTCTGCAAGCAAAATTGTATGTGTTTCTTTCATTGAAGATGCAAATTATAGCATCATCTGCACAAATAAAAATGACGAGACCTTATTACCATTTAATAGCCATAAATTAAATTTTTATTAATTATCCAATTGGAAGTCTGATAAATTAGAAACCACAATCAGGGACTTATCCTAATTGTGATTTCGCTGCTACCAGGTAGCGACTATTATGGAAGTTATAGCCTAACCGCCGACTTTTTCTTGCTCAGGTGTTCCCTGGTAACCTTCGTCGTGCAGGGCGCCATTTGAATATTTTTGTTGTGGTTGGTTCTCTGTTTGCCGGCCATTACTTAAGAAACCGTGCAAATCAGAAAGGCCTTTTTCCCATCCGTTTTCATTAGGATGTAAATTTTCCTGGCTTTGAGTATCCTCCTGGTTTACATGGATCTCGCTTCCATTGCCTTTTGCTAAAAATTGAATAGTCAGTTTATAACGGGCGTTTTTCGAAGCATCCTCGGGGAAGTGCCAGTTCCATGTGTATACCAACGTCTCATTCACCTTCACCCTCTCGTAGTTGCCCGATATAATTAAACTGCCGCCGCCGAAGGTGTAGCGCACTTCACCTCCGACCTTCAGATCGTTGCTTACTTCCATTAAATCTTTTCCCATCGGCTTCCACCATTGCTTCAACTGTTCCGGATCATTCCATGCCTGAAACAATTTTTCTACAGGTACATCAAATTGCTTTGTAGCCTCTACTTTTTGCATATTATTCGTTTCCATAAAAGTTATTTAGATTTAAAGTAATACAATTCCTCTTGCTTTTGTTTACACTTATACCTCATACTTTTGACAACATGTATACCAGAATTTTACTCATTTTTTTTTGCTTCAGCCTTCTGTGCTGCAGAGAAAAATTTAGGAATCCGCATATTGAGATACAAACAAGAATTGGAGGTATTGAAATAGAATTATTTGCTAACAAAGCCCCCAAAACAGTTGCGGCATTTCTGTCTTATATTGATTCGGGTTATTACCGGAATGCGACTTTTTACCGCGTTCTTAATTACGACAACCAACCTTCTGACGTTTCGAAAGCGGAACTCGTACAGGGCGGTATTTACAGGAAAAAAAATAAACCGGTGGTAAAAGGCATTGAACACGAAACGACTAAACAAACAGGGATTTCTCATAAAGATGGAGTGATATCGCTTGCACGATTAGAGCCGGGAACAGGTTCAACCGAATTTTTTATTTGTATTGGCGACCAACCCGGTTTTGATTACGGCGGAATAAATAATCCTGACAGGCAGGGCTATGCTGCTTTTGGAAGGGTAGTAAGAGGAATGAATATCGTAAGAACTATTTATAACAGACCTGAAGATGATGGTTATTTCGATCCGCCTGTTTATATTTTTGATATTGTGAGGCGATAGGCTGCCGGAAGGTGATTGGTTTTTTAGGCAGACAAGAAAAATACGCAGCTTCGAAAGTTCTTCGGCTGAGCTTTACAATATTAGCCGTTAAAAGCGCTGAAAGAGATAAAATTGCTGAAGTGTGCGACGCAACGAAAGTGCAATAGAAAAGGAATGCTGGCTTCGTAACACTTCTTACTTTGTCATCTCCTTATCCATCCAGGAAGTTTGCTTAGTGTCTTTTAAAAAGATGTAGACAAGCAAGGAAATAAATACACAAATGGTGATGTACCAATAAAAATAATTTTCGTGCCCGGCGTTTTTAAAATATAAAGCGATATACTCAGCCGTACCTCCAAACACTGCAACTGTAACAGCATAGGGCAAGCCGACCCCGAGTGCTCTTATTTCGGCCGGAAACATTTCGGCTTTTACAACGGCACAAATGGATGTATAACCGCTTACAATAATTAGCGCACCAAAAATGAGGAAGAATGCTTGCCATTCGGAACGGGCGTGACTTAAAGTAGTTAATATGGGAATGGTGAAAACGGTTCCTAAAACACCAAAACCAATTAATAAAGGTTTGCGGCCGTACAAATCCGAAATCCACCCAAACAAGGGTTGCATAAGTGCAAATAGCAGCATAAGCCAGAAGGTGATTATGGTAGAGCGGTCTTTTGTAAGGTGTACGGTGTTTACAAGAAACTTTTGCATGTATGTGCCATAGGTGTAAAAAGCAAGGGTACCACCAAGCGTAAGACCAACAACGGTAAGCACTGCCCGGGGATGGCTGTATAATAAAGCTTTTAAAGAGCCCCGTTCATTCTCGTGCGATTCGGTTTGGCTAACAGGCATGGTCTCCTCCATATTGAGGCGCAGATAGTAGGCAACAAATGCAAGCAGGGCGCCAATCGCAAATGGGATGCGCCACCCCCAATCTTCCAATGCCGCTTTTGATAAAAAAACCCGTTGCAACAATACCTGTATGCCCAGTGCAACCAACTGCCCGCCAATAAGCGTTACATATTGAAAACTGGAGTAAAAGCCTCTTCTGGCGGGGGTGGCAACTTCGCTTAAGTATGTAGCAGATGTACCGTATTCGCCGCCCACACTGAGGCCTTGTAAAAGGCGTGCAAATAATAGTAATACGGGGGCAAAAATGCCTATAGTTGCATATGAAGGTGTGATGGCAATAAGTAAAGAACCGAATGACATTAGTAAAACAGAAAGCGTCATTGCCAACTTACGGCCTTTTGTATCAGCAATTTTTCCGAAAAGCCACCCTCCTACCGGCCGCATTAAAAAACCCACGGCAAAAATGGCTGCTGTATTTAAAAGCTGGGCAGTTGGGTTTTGCTTCGGAAAAAATACGGGGGCAAAATATAGTGCAAATGCTGAATACGCATACCAGTCATACCACTCAACAAGATTGCCAATAGAACCGCCAAATAATGCTTTTAAACGCCACGCTGTAGAACGACTGTCTAGATTGCTCAATGATTATTCGTTTATAAGAAACAAAAAAAATAAGGCTACGTTTTAAACTTATAAAACGTGCAAAAGTCTATTATTAAATGAAAGTAAAAAAGCAGTAAAAAATAAAATAGTTTCTTGTTTGTTTATTGGTAAAGTTGATGGTTTATGCAAGCATGGTTTAAAAGGGTGTTCCGGAAGGGATACCCTTATTTTTTTAAGGCAAAATATACTGCCCCTAAGATGAATCCAAAACTTACGAGATACTTCCAATGCATAGCTTCCTTTAAATAGAAGACTGCAAAAAATATGAACACAATCAGCGTAATTACCTCCTGAATTATCTTTAACTGGAAGCCATTCCATCCTGAAGCAAAACCTAATCTATTTGCCGGTACCGTAAGGCAGTACTCGAAGAATGCAATTCCCCAGCTAATCACGATCGCCCTCCATATTGGTATTCCTTTATCTTTTAAATGCCAATACCAGGCAAACGTCATAAAGATGTTTGATACAACCAACATCGCAATTGTCTTCATACCTATTTACGTTTTACATAACTATGTAGCCAACATGGTTCCCTGCTACTCTGGCCGGTAGCAGACCTAGCCGTAATAAAAAGAATAATAAAAAAGCTGAGGTAAAGATCAACACGTGCCATCTTATCCAACAACCGATAAAGGCATAAATACTTGAAACAGGAGGGTCGGAAGGATTGTATATAATGGCAGCAGGTTGGCCTGGTTTATAAGCTCTCTGAAAATACATATCAGTTTTATATTGCAATTTTTCTTTGCCTACATTGTAATCTACTACCAGCTGCGAGCTGTTTGTCTTTTCTGAAAATGACACCTTCGATACAACACCCTTCATAAATTCTCCTTCAAAATAATCAGGTACACAGGTAAAAAGCACATAGGAAGAATAAACACCGAGATACGACATAATGCCCCCTTGTACAAGTATAACAGCATTTATAAGACAAAGAACGGAAAACACACTGGGTTCTTACCTGCTCTTTAAAAACAAAAAAGGTTGACCTCAGTCACCCTTTTTTTTAAAAGTATTCTCCCTGTAAATATTCTTCCCGGTTACATTACAATGTAATCGCCCTTTTTATTAGTTGATATTAATGGAAGACGTTTCTTTTCTTCGAAGTAATCAAAAACCTCTTTTATCTTAATTGCAAAACGTTGAAGGTCCTGGTTGTCTTTTGTTGTGCGGGCTAAGTATTCAAAGCTTTTTCGGTTATTAAATCGTATTGGAAATATATGAACCGGAATGAAGTCCTGTCCCTGGTTTTTTGCTTGAGCTGCAAGTATATACAATTCTTCAATCTGGTCGTTTTGTAATGGAATGCAGCCGATAGTTACGCAATTACCATGAATATAAATATCGCCTCCCGGGTTGGCAGAGTCACTTAAAACCTTATCAGAAGCATTTGGATAATTAATTCCGAGAGATAAATGATAACTGCTATTAGGGTTAAACTCGTTGATATAATAAAACCCTTCAGGAACCTGGTAATCGCCCTGCACACGCTTAGGACCTATTGCCCCGGCCATTGCACAAACTTTATAAGTTTTAAAAAGCTTGAAGGGCTGTCCGTTTGTATATCTTACCCAAACTTCAAGTTGACTGTCGTACTTAAAAGACCGCACATAAATCTGCTTTGCGGGCCAGGGTAACCCCTGCTTTGCAAACTGGCTTCTAAGCGTATCTTCTTTCAACCTTAAAGCATTTGCCACCTTAGGATAGCTCCGTTGGTAATCGATAAACGAGAGTTGCGCAAACATGGGTATTGACATACCCTGTAACACAAAAACGAAAAGTAGAGAGGATAATATGCGTTTCATTGGAGTCAAAAATATTCTTTACAGGTTGATTAACGGGAAATGTAAAGTTAAAGTATGAAAAAGAGTAATTTAAAAGGCCTGATGTTAATAGTTGGTGCCCGTAAAATATTTTTAGCACAATCTGCGGAACGGTATCTTCGCGGCTTCTGGTCTAAAATAATTTGAAAGCAATATGAAAGTAGGCATTCTTGGCGGTGGGCAGTTAGGACGTATGTTGTTGCAGTCGGCACTAAATTACCCGGTTGAAACATTTGTTATGGAAAATGACCCAAATTGCCCCTCTGCTCATTTATGCCACCACTTTGTTACTGGTAATATCCAGGATTTTGATGCCGTTTACAATTTCGGAAAAACGCTTGATGCAATCACCATAGAAATTGAGGCAGTTAACGTAGACGCGCTTGAAAAATTAGAAAGCGAGGGGGTAGCCGTTTTTCCCAATAGCGCAGCCATAAAAATCATCAAAAGCAAAATTTTACAGAAACAGTTTTATAAGGCCGCTCAGATACCTTCACCCGAATTTATAGTAACCAATACTCTTGCAGACCTAAAAGTGCAAACTGCTTTTTTACCGGCAGTACACAAAATTGCCGAAGGAGGGTATGATGGCCGCGGCGTGCAACTTATTCGTACAGCCGCAGATTTCGAAAAAGGTTTTGATGCTCCGTCTGTGTTAGAAAAAATGGTTACCATAAAAAAGGAAATAGCCGTTATGGTTGCCATGAATGCAAAAGGAGAGACTGCTATTTATCCTCCGGCTGAAATGTTTTTTGACCCTGTTTTAAACTTGCTCGACTTTCAAGTCTGTCCTGCCCAGATCCTGCAAAACTCGTTATGGAAAGCAGAAGCCATTGCTTTAAGAGTAGTGAAAGATTTAAAAAGCCCCGGCATATTTGCGGTAGAAATGTTTGTCGATAAAAATGATGAAGTCTGGGTAAATGAAACAGCTCCACGCGTGCATAATAGCGGTCACCATACCATCGAAGCAAATTACAGTAGCCAGTTCGATATGCTTTGGCGCATCATCCTCAATTACCCTCTCGGCAATACAGAACCTATTCTTCCTGCGGCAATAGTAAATGTGGTGGGGGCAGAAAAATTTTCAGGTAAAGCGGTTTACAAAGGATTGCAGGATGTGCTGAAGCTTGACAATGTTTTTGTGCACTTATACGGAAAGCAGGAAACCAAACCAGGCCGCAAAATGGGCCACGTTACTATTCTAAGTAACGAAAGGCAGGAACTCATTCATACCGCCCTTAAGATTAAAAAAATGCTAGTGGTAGAAAGTGAGAATGTTAACGCTTAGAGAAGCGAATCTTTTTTGTTTTTGATACCAACACTGGCATGTCTATCAACAATTGTTGCGTCGCACATTGGGACGCCTTGTCACATGTTCAGCCATCCCACTTATTTCCAGCTACTTTATTGTGTAGCCAATGCTGCACCTTTAGTTTCATCTCTTTCCGGGTAATATAACGACCATCTTTATAATCATTCATTGCCCTATTAATTTTATTCTACCCATCTTAAAGGCAATTGGCTAACGCCTACATTTTTAACTCCTGCATGCGGCTGAAGCGGCTCATAAACTTCCTCAATTAATTGCTCATCATCCGCTGCTTCAACGCGTCAGCAATTTCCTTCTTTTTACCTCCAACTTTCGCAAATAAATTTCAATATTTAAAATTCGGGCGAAACCATTTTAGCTTAAAAAAACTGTGATTTTGCAGATATACTTAATAGAGCTCTTTATATTTTCAATAAACTTCCGGTATCTGTTTTCAATTTAATTTTGGTATTCTACTATTACTTTACAAATGAACAAAAGCGTTTCCTCTGCCCTACTTCTTTGCCTTTTCAATACATTTCTTCTTGGTGCACAAACTCCCATTGTAATAGATAGTTTAGAATCTGTTAGCAAAGCAGCTAAAACAGAAATGCGATACGACCTGGGGAACGGAAAAACCCTGGTATACCAAACCCCTAAAAAGTTTGCTTTTATAACAAATCTACCTAAAGATGCTGCTGGTATTGTAACTACAACGTTTAGTAAGAAAAGCATAAAACCGCTGCTGGCTATAGCAGCAAGCACCGGTATTTTAATACTTGCCGACCAGCCAATAGTTGATGGTGTTGAAGCTTTTTCGAGGCAGATCCATTTAAGCCCTGATGAGAAGAATAAAAATGTTATTGTAAAACTAGGCGGTAAAGATGTTGCCCTTCTTCGCTTTCCCGGAAACTGGAATACAGCTTTTTACCAGGTAGGACAAGGTTTTCCAAGTTTATTAATTGGTGCAGGATTGTTTACCTATGGAAAAATAAAGGATGATTACAGGGCTTTGAGTACAGCCAGTCAGTTGGCCGAGGCTTTTATTTTGATGGGCATAGGTACGCAGATAGTTAAAAGAATAACCGGAAGAGAAACTCCGGGCGAGTCGTCAACGCCTGCTGGCAAATGGCGCTTTTTTCCTTCTTTCTCCGACTACCAAAATCATACGCCTAGTTACGATGCTTTCCCTTCTGGTCACCTTGCTACATTAATGTCTTCGATCACTATTTTTTCAGAAAATTACCCTGAGAAAAAGTGGATCAAACCGGTCGGTTATTCTCTTACCGGATTGGTTGCTTATTCCATGATAAATAATAAAGTGCACTGGGCCAGCGACTATCCATTAGCAATAGGAATGGGTTACTTATGCGCAAGGCAGGTTGTAAAGCGAAACCGGCAAGTAGTGTCGTCAACAGGTTTGCAAAAAAGACGCGGAGAATTACAGTACACCTTCAATTACGTAGGAGGATCATTAATGCCAGGGATAATTTACAAGTTTTAGTAAGACTGTGTAATCTTTTCCTTGGTAATAATGAAATCCTTTTGTCAAAATTCGAAATAGTATCCATATAGCTTAGTGGCATACTTCTTTAGCTATCAATTTCCGATAAAAACATTGATCATGAAAAAAATACAGCCTTTGGGCCTGCTGGTCTTTCTTGTTTTCGCAGTTAGTTGTGGTGGTGGTGACAGTACTGAAACAACAAACAGCGACAGCACTACAACCATAAGTAAAACAACCGATACATCTACAGACGCATCATCGTCGAACAACCCGATAATAGGTTCTGATACCGATACCAGTATGGCTGCTGATAGAGAATTTGTAATGGAAGCAGCTAGCGGAGGGTTAATGGAAGTTGCCCTTGGAAAGCTTGCAGCTACCAATGCATCATCAGTCCAGGTAAAAGAATTTGGGCAAATGATGGTGGCCGATCACACGAAAGCAAATGCAGAATTAAAAGCTGTTGCCGCCAGGAAAGATGTAATGATTTCTCCATCACCAATCGAGAAACATCAAAAGCACATAGACGAGTTGAAAGCTAAAAAAGGTGCAGATTTCGACAAGGCTTATGTTAAGCTGATGGTTGAGGACCACAAAGAAGATATCGAACATTTTGAGGATGAGTCATCCGAGGGAAATGACGCAGACGTTAAAGCGTTTGCTACAAAAACTTTACCGGTTCTAAAAAAGCACCTGGAGCATATTCAAAAAATTCAGGACGGCATGAAGAAGTAGGTTAGTTACTTTCTATGAAGTTTTAGTTTCAGAAATGAAAAGAGGACAGATACCCGTCCTCTTTTCATTTCAATCAATACTTGTTTTCGCTCTATCATAATAGCAGCTTACTCTACGCCGGCGCAGTAAGATACTGTGCAAAAGCTACCCGTGTGGACACATTTAGAACAAAGAAATCTTCCACTCCTACCTTCTAAACGTTCCGCTGGAACATTTACATCTGATATCACGAAAATATGTCCACGGTAAGTACAAGAAAGTTGACACAACAAAAGGTTCACAGAAAACAAACGCCTGCACAAAAAAGCCCTGTCTTTAATAGACAAAGCTTTAATCTATCTCGATATAATTCTTTACAATAACTCTATTCACTTATTTCCCCCTGAAATCTATTGAATCTTTAACCTCGCCACAAGTCAGCATTTTTTTTCCGAAGTAGGGATTTTTAATATCAGCAGTAGCACTCAACCAGTAGGCTCCGGCATCGTTAAAAGCCATTGGACAAAACTGGTGATAAACAACATCTTTGTCAAAACGAACGGTTCTTACAAGGTCGTACATCGCGTCGCTAATCATTTGAAAAGATTTGCGCTTCGCCTCAATATCCTTCTCCTGACTTAAAGCTTTTGCTTCTGCAGAAACGGTCTGCAAGTACCCCTTAGCCATTTCGACTATACTACTATCTGCCTTTACTTCCTCTACTTTAAAACCGTCTGCGCTGCTAACAAGCAATTTTGCCGAAGAAGTGGCCATTTCACTATTTGATAGCACAAACGCATCTTTTAAGTGGTAATAGTTATTTAATAAATCAGTGAATTTTAAGTTGAAGTCAGACGAATTTTTTGATTGAGCCAAGGGCTCATCCTTTTTAGTCTCCTCGACAGGGCTATTTGCCGAAGATCCACCGCAGGATGTTAAAACAGCGAATGCTGCTATTGCTACATATTTTCTCATGTTAAAAATCGTTTACACAAAAGTAAATGAATTTGCTTTCCAAACTCGTTGCCATACTTTTGCAAATTGCCCCTAAAACCGTTAAAACGGAAATAAAGTGTAAGGGGATATTATTATCAATCTAAAATTTAGATCCTTGATGGGTCAGGGTAATTATGTTATTAGGTCTTCAAAATGTTACGTTTGAATTTGGTGCCAGGGTAATTGTAAGTGATGCAACATGGCACATTCAGCCGGGGGATCGTATTGGTTTGATTGGCTACAATGGTACAGGGAAGTCAACGTTGCTGAAAGTATTAGTAGGTCAATATTCCCCTTCAGCAGGAACTGTTGAAAAAGGCAGGGAAACTACGATCGGCTACCTGCACCAAGACTTGCTAAGCTTCGACACCAACGATAGCATTACAGGTGTTGCCCTTGGTGCCTTTGAACGGGTACAACAACTTGAAAAAGACATTGAAAGGCTGGGAAAGGAACTGGAAGCCAACCCTGAGAGTGAAGAAATACTACTGAAATATACAGACGCTCTACATGAAATGGACGTATTGGACGGATACAACGTTCACTACAAAGCAGAGGAGGTATTGCATGGGCTTGGCTTCTCAAATGAGGACCTTGATAAACCATACAAACAATTCAGTGGTGGTTGGAGAATGCGCGTGCTGTTGGCGAAAATGATCTTACAGGCTCCCGATGTTTTACTCTTGGATGAACCGACTAACCACCTTGACTTACCCTCTATCGAATGGCTTGAAAAATACCTGCTGAACTACAAGGGAAGCGTGGTAATTGTGAGTCACGATAAGTTTTTTCTAAACCGGATGGTAAATAAGATAGTAGAACTCTACCAAAGACAGTTGCACATCTACTCTGGCAATTACGATTATTACGAGCGGGAAAAGGACATCCGAATAGACATGCAACAGCGTGCCTTTGAAAATCAGCAGGATTACATTCGCCAGCAGGAAAGGTTTATTGAGCGATTTAAAGCCAAGGCAAGTAAGGCGGCCCAAGCGCAAAGCGTACAGAAGCGATTAGACAAGCTTGATGTAGTCGAAGATGTTCAGTTGGAACGACCAGATATCAGGATCAATTTTCAAATGGATAAAACACCAGGTAGAGTGTTGGTTTCTTTAAAACATATCAATAAGAAGTTTGGTGATAACGTAATTCTTGAAAATGCCTCCGCTGAGATTGACCGGGGAGATAAGATTGCGCTAATTGGTGCAAATGGTAAAGGTAAATCTACTCTTCTACGCATAGTTGCCGAAGTTGAAACCTTTGAAGGTGAAAGAATTTGGGGTCATAATGTAGATGAGAGTTTTTATGCACAGCACCAGTTGGAAGCATTGAACCTTAACAACACTATTCTCGATGAAATGAAGGAATGCGGAAGCCAGAAAACTGAAATGGAATTGCGCAGCCTGTTGGGCGGATTTTTGTTTGGCGGTGATGATGTAGAAAAGAAAATAAAAGTATTGAGTGGAGGTGAAAAGGCTCGTGTCGCCCTGGCAAAGACAATCATTAGTAAAGCAAACTTTTTGATGCTGGATGAGCCTACGAACCACCTGGACATGCACTCAGTGGAGTTGTTAGCTGGTGCGCTAAACAAATACCCCGGTACTTTTATTCTCGTGAGCCACGACCGTTTTTTCATTTCTAAAACTGCTAATAAGATTTGGGAAATTGTTGATCATAAGATCAAAGAGTTTAAAGGCTCTTACCAGGAATGGGTAGAATGGAACGAACGGATGACGAAAATGGAAGCTGAGAGAAAAGCTGAGAATGGAAAATCTAAACCTGAAAGTGAAAAGAAAGCAGAAGTGAAGCCAGCTCCTGTCCAGCAGTCCGCTGTTAACAATGCTCCTGTCAATCGCGAGCTTCAGAGAGAATTGCAGAAGCAACAAAAAAGATTAATAAGCCTTGAAGCAGAAATAAGCAAAGCCAGTAACGAGAGAACGAAATTGGAGCAGGCACTCGGTGCTCCGGAAAATTATTCTGACAAAAAGAAATTCGCGGCTGCCGAAAGTGATTATAAGAAAGCAAACCAGATGTTGCAGTCTTTGAATAAAGAATATGAATCGCTTTTTGAAAAAGTGATGGAGCTGGAGACGCAAGCAGCGGGATAGGAGAAGTTGTAAGTTGTGAGTTTGTACATGACGGCTGCAAGTTAGACGGATACAGTCTAAGCTTGCAGCTGAAGGCTAACACCTCGAAACTTTCCTTACTCTTTTGCCTTTAGAAAATCACTTACCAGGTATGCTATTAACTTACCTGTAGTTTCGCTGCTGCGTCCGTCGGATAATCTCGAAGCTCCTTCGCAAATATGCAGGTAAGCAGTTTTACTGTCGGCAGAAGCATATGATATAAATTGACGCGCGTGTAAAGGTTCAACGCCGCTTGGAGTAGCGGCACTACTTAAAGTATTTTCTATACAATCCAAATCAAGTTCAATACCCGTATAAGTATCCTCTGTAAAAGTGGTTGCATGGGCAATTGCTTCTAAAAAGTTTTTCTTTTCGTGAATGAAAATGTCTTCATAAGTTATAAAGTCTATGAAAGGATTATTTACAACATCCATCCATATATTTTGAGTAAGGTAGTTTTCATGTATCCCAATCACACAGTACTTCTGAAGAAATCCATCTTCCTCAGCGTATGAAAAAGCATTGCCGCTGTGACGACCTTCTAAAGGCCTGAAATCAGCATGCGCATCGAGGTTTATACAATTGATAGATGCTAACGGAATGAGACCAGATTTGTATAATCCTTTTGCAGCACCTTTGATGAGAGGATATGCGTTATTGTGTCCTCCTCCAATAACGATGGGAATTTTATTATACTGCGTAATTAGCTTGACTAATGGTTCAACAGCTTCATCTACCTCATTAACCGCATGGCGATAAGCATCTACTTTTTCTTCAAAGTTGTGCGCATTGCTTTCTATTAATGCTTCTATTTCAGTAAAATCAAATCTTCCAAGTAATAGTATTTCACTGCCTTCCAAAAAGTCATTGCTTTGAATATTGACAAAAGAAGATAGAAAAGGTTGCCATGCCGTTCCTGTTCCGCCCATGCCAAAATTTGCTCTTACACCAATATCTTCCGGAACACCAAAAATTACAAATTTAGCTTCGGACTCTTTCAGTGACTCTTCCAGCCTTTTCGGGTCCGAAATGGCTTGTAGCCGTTCTCCTAACTTAGTTTCAAAGCGGCGGGTATTGGTAACAGACAAAATATCCTGCTTATTGTAAAATTTGAAATACTTCATATGGTTGATTTGGCTTTGCTTCTACTGGAATTTACGAGCTTTATCGGCTTCTGTAACAATAATAAGCAAGTAAATGTATAAATTTTATGACATCTCCCTTTACTATAAAAGAAATTCCAATCCATATGAAATATGTAGGGCAGCAACAGACGTATACTCCGAATCCTTTGTATTTTTTTGAAACACATCCAGGAGCCGCTATGCCCTTAATGCTTTAATTCAGAGTAAAAAAAAGCATTAAAAAAACAAGTTAGCTACGCACCAAGCTTCACTAAAAGTGAAACCTGTGGCTGTAGAAGAGTATATATCGAGCATATAAAAAACCAGCAAATTTCCTATTTACCGTGGAGGAACGATGGCAATCTGATAACTAAAATACTACGTTTTTTTTATCTTATCTGCCCCCTCAATTTTCCACCTGGTCTAAGCCCTGAGCTTAGCGTAACATATGTGCTACTACTTAAAAGCGCAGAATAAGCCGAAGCACTTACTGTAGCTTTTTTGCCGACTCCAAATTCCTGGGGAGTAGATGCAAGAGTCAAAAGCACCGGGCCCGCAGCTGTAGAAATCCCTTGATTAATAGTTGCAGCGGTAACAGGATCAGAAGGATCATTATTGTTTACAATAATTTTACTGTATAAAACATTGTCGGCGGTAAGCCGGAGAAAAGCTATACCCGTTGTTGTTGTGGACACAGCCGGCAGCACAGAACTTCCTGATAAAACAACATTTCTTGATAGTACCAGGTTGGAGTTTAACTGGCCGCGAACTAAACCGAAAGGAGCTTTATTAGTTGTAATATTTATATACTTTTCTATGTTATTATTAAGTAAGGTATCCATCAGGCCCGAACTTAAACCAGTTAAAATTCCACTGGCATAGGTACTATACACTCTTACAGGAAGATTTACCAGTAAATTACCATTGCTAACGGGGTCGCCTAATTTTATGTGTGCAGCAACAATTCTGTCTGCACTATCTATTTGTACATCGTACCTAATGCTGTTATCGGCCAGGGCAACCATGTGAAAAGTGGCATTTGTCTCAATTGGGGAGGTCGCATGGTTTTCATTAAAAGAAGAAAGTGCAAATTTCCATTCTTTTATAACTTCAACATTTCCATTATAATCATTTTTTTTATTACAGGAAGTAGTTAGAGTAATGCAGGTAAGTATACATGTTAGAGTGTAAAGCCCGGTTTTCATAATTCCTTTATTTAGAAAGTATGGACAACAATTTTTGAAAAAAAGTTGCCTTTACTATAATTACTACTGCTGCCTTCTACACATTTCCGATTCTGTTGCTAATATCGGTATCAATCTTGTCAAATAGATGCTGCGGCTTATACACGCGCCAATTAGGAATATTTATAAGTTCTATAAAATAATTCAGCTTTTTTCTTTTAAAGTCATACTGGGTTTGTTCGGGCATATTTATGGCGACTATCCAACCACCTTCATCGGTGACCTCTTCGAACCACTCTTCATAATAATCTTTATCGCCGCTGTGAAAGTTTAGCACGTTTTCAGTAATTAGAATAAACTTCGTAATATGCTCAAAAAACATCTCATCTATAACGTCGCGCTTCAATGTCATTATATCATTCTCTATAGCGTCGTTCCATTCACCAATCAGTTCAATTATTGCGAAGTTCTCTGAGTAGTCGGCATACAAAACTTTTAGATACAGTGTCTTGCTTCCGAATTCATCCCATTGCGGGTGGATGTAATAGTTATAAACAGATTGAGAATATTCAAACTCGCTGTAAGTACGGCCAAAGAAAGGAGACTTCTCGTCTTCCTCCGCTGCGTACATATGCCTCCAGTTGAAGTATGGTTCTATATTGTGCATAAAATTCTATCGCCTCATTTCTTAATACAAATCTCTATTTCCTTTCTTAATTAAACAACTACCATTCTGGTAGATAAAACAAAAAAAGGGCCGCTTTTACGGCCCTTACTTAACCAACATCCTGAACTTACTGCACCATTAATTTCTGGTTATATGCGGCATTACTGGCCCCGCCAATTAATTTTACAAAGTAGGTTCCGCCACCAGCGGTGCGCGGAAGAGTAACTTTTTCAACCTGGCCTTTCATGGCGATTATTAATGATCTTGATAAAACAGTACGGCCAGAAGCATCAGCTAACAGCAGGTTATACCGGCCCAAAGGCACCTTATCGAACTGAAGATTAAAAAATTTACTTGTAACCGGGTTAGGAAACACACTTAGTGCGTCATTCGCTTTTATATTATTAAATATATTGGCAATCCCTTTCTTCTCATACAACAAATTCTTGTTCGCTAAATCAGAACTATTGAAGACAGTTGATGCTTTTTTCTGAATAGGCGTTGCGTCGAGAGTCGAAATGTTTACACGATAATAATTATCTGTTACCGTTGCGCTGCTTACTATAAGCTCACCTTCATCGTTTACAACTGCTCCGTTGCTCGTAAACGGCTCGGGAATACCTTTTAACTGACCCAGGTAATCTGCGACCCTTGTAATGGGATTGATCTTAAATAAATGGTTTCGATAAGTCACCAGGTATAAATTACCGTAAGCGTCGCCTACCATATCTCCACCCCAGCTTGTAGCCTGGTCGTGAATACTTACTTTACCGTTTTTAGTGCCGTTAATTAATTCGCCCAAATTAGTTACAGCTGATTTTTCCTCGGTTGAGAAACGAATAAAACCTTTCCCGTCATTTGAAATTGCATAGCCAAAACCATCTGAAGCAAATGCCATACGGGTAATTACATTTCCCTCGTTGTGTTTAACACCTGTATTAAATGTAGGATTGTCATCAACTACAACATTCAACTCGTTTGAACCAAGATCAAAATACTGCAAGGCGTTGCCGCGCATATTGGTAAAATAAAGGCGGTTATGCAATGCATCAAAAGCCGCAGCCGCAACACCTGCACCAGTCGCTGAATGACCCATTGTATTCTGCTTTAACTCGGTTCCCTTTGCCGGCTTGTACTTAATATTTCTGTTGATGGATGGGTCATATAACGTTTTAATAACTTCGCCCGTAGAAAGATCGATCTCGCGAATTACATTCCAGTTATAACTTCCTTTGGTTGCTGCTGTAACAGCAAATGCAGTATTTTTTTGTGCATAGGATTGAGAACAAAGTAAAACTGCAGCAATTGAAAAAATGGGTAAAATTCTTCTTTTCATACCGATGTTTTTAGTTACTCTAAAGTTACAACTATCTACACAAGTATCGGGAACTGTGAAAATTTTATTCCGCCCTTTCTACTGCTTTCTTTACGCTGCCATTCTCCAGCAAAAGTTGCTTCGCTTTATCATAGTCGTTAAGGTTCAGCTGTTCTATCACCATCTTTACACCGCGGTCCACAAGTTTTGCATTCGTTAATTGCATATTTACCATGCTGTTATCTTCTACCCTTCCCAACTGTATCATAACGGATGTAGAAAGCATATTTAGCACTAATTTCTGGGCTGTGCCACTTTTCATTCGTGTACTGGCTGTTACGAACTCTGGCCCCACAATTACCTCCACGGGGAAATCTGAGTTAGCAGCTACCGGACTGTTTGGATTACAAACAATGCACCCTGTTATGATCCCATTTTTGCGGCACTGCGCTAATGCTCCTACAACATACGGTGTAGTACCGCTTGCCGCTAAACCCACCACCACATCCTTTTCACTTACAAAATGTTTTTGCAAATCATTCCAACCCGCTTCGAGGTCATCTTCTGCAAACTCTACCGCTTGTGTTATTGCCTTTTCGTTACCTGCAATCAAAGCAATCACAAGCCCATGAGGAACGCCAAATGTAGGCGGACATTCACTGGCATCAACTATAGCAAGGCGGCCACTTGTTCCGGCACCAAGGTAAAAAAGTCTTCCACCTGCCAGCATTCGATCAGTTATTATACTCACGAGTTTTTCAATTTGCGGAATGGCCTTCTCTACTGCAAGCGGTACCGTTTTATCTTCGTTATTTATGTTTGTAAGAAGTTCTTTGACAGACATTTTTTCCAGATGCCTGTACTTTGATGGTTGTTCAGTTATTTTAATAAACTCCGACATATGCTGCAGCTTAAAGAGTATTAATGACGGGTCTCTACATCTTCTTTAAAAACTGTACTACAAAGTTAATTTCTATTGTGTTACCAGCTTTTGAATAACAATGAAACATTCTACCAATGCCTGCCTTTTTAAATTTGATTCTAATTTGCTTTTAAATACCAGCTTTTTTTACTTCAAGCAGCATCGTTGCGTCGCAATCCTTTCATCGGCATTGCTTATGGCATCATTTAGGAACAAAACGTTGAAAAGTTTTTACGTTATAAATATGATCTTAAGATCTCAGGCTACCAACACCGGTCTTTGCATAAGGGACCTCAAGCAGCTGCGTGCCAGGCAAAGGGTTGCAGAACATGCAAAGCAGCTTTCGGAAACAAGCGGGTAAAGTGCCGCTAAGACGAAGCCCGGCAGCCGGGCTATAACTCAGGTGAAATTGAAGTTCACTTTGCATGCTTTTGCAGCACCACCAACGTTTCTTGCGTGCGCCCTTTAACTTTTAATTTACGGTATCAGGTAAAAAAGTATACCAGACCTTCGATTTTTTTAGCAAAAGGCAGTTCATGTTTCAGCAAGAACATTTCTTAAAGGTTTAAAGAAGACAAAGCAAATAAGTAAGGAGCAACAACTAAACGGGCTAAACCCGATGCGAATATTTATGATAATGATGTAGCATTAGCATGAAACTTCACTAAACCTTCCATCGGAGCTTTTAATACTTTTCCTAACTCTAACTGATAGCTGTTACAAAGTTCCTGCAACACATCTTTAAACCCAAAAGCAACGCTGCCAACAAAGTTTATGGGCGAAGTCCAGCTTTCGCCGTACTTATTTAAATGATTGAAGAAAAAGTCGTTCAAGCCATCTTCAAGTATGTTTTCAATCATGTAATGACCCCGGTTCTCTGCAAGAAAAGCGGCGAAACTTGCCAGGTAACGGTTAGGAAAAGGTTTCTGATAAACGTTCTCCAAAATCTCCAGGTAGCTAGTAACGAACATCGCATCGAACCTTGATCTTAAATCTTCATCAAATGTGTTATAGAGATAATACTGTATTACTTTTTTACCCAGGTGTGCCCCACTCCCTTCATCACCTAAAACGTAACCAAGGCTGGCAATATTTTTCGAGACTTCTTTTCCATCGTAATAGCAAGAATTTGAACCCGTACCTAAAATGCAGGCAATCCCTTTTTCGTTGCCACAAAGAGCGCGGGCAGCAGCAAGCAAGTCAGTGTTCGCTTCAATATCAACAGCAGGAAAGACCATTTTTAAGCTATTAACAATGGTGGTAACATTTTTAGGGTTGCCGAGGCCGGTTCCATAAAAGTGTAGTTCGTCAATCGATACGTCGCTTAGTTCAGGTAAAAGGTTTGTTCTTAATAATTCAACAATTTGTTTTTCGGCTAAAAAGTAAGGGCTAATGCCGGTGGTAAAAACTGTTTTATCTATTTCATTATCGACAAGGCACCATTCACACTTGGTAGCTCCACTATCTGCAATTAATTGTATTGGCATAAACTCTTATATCTAATTGTTTAAATAAACTGACCAGTCACTACAATTTGTAGCTACTTATAAATTCTATCGCTTTTTCTAACTCAATGGAAAGATCAGTTTTAGTTGAAGGTGAAGTGTGCTTCCGAAAAGCTATGACGAAGCGGTTCAGCAGTTCAGAAACTACACCTGGTTTACTTAACTCCCGGGCCTGAACTGCGGCCAAAAATTCTATAGCTAAAAGTCTGTTTACATGATCGAGTAACTGAATGCACCTTCTAGCTGAGTTATTTGCGGTACCTGGGGTCCCAGGTTCAGATCTATAGTCAACAGATGTTGGAGTGGAAAGTTGTACAACCTCAGCTCTTATTGTAGCAGCAGCAGTTTGCAGTTGCTGACAACTTTCAGAAAATACCTCCAAATTTTTTTGATCATTTATCAAGTGCTGGCTTCGCTCCAGGGAAGTATTTGCAAGACCACTTATTGCTAAAGCCAGGTAATCTAAGGCAAGTGTTAAGTGATACCGGTTGCAACCGCCCTCCACCACCAAATCTTCATCCGGAAAAACAATTGGACTTTCTGTTACTGAATTTGCTTCTTTCAGAAAAACATTCAAAACATGTTCGAAGGCATCTTTTGCTGCTCCGTGTATCTGTGTGGTGTAGACGGGTAAATTACCGGCTGGGTTAGTTTCTTTATTTTCTGCTACATTGCCGCCATCATTTAAATATTTTAAAATAGCTGAGGCAGTTTCTGCCTGTCCTTTCTGGGCGCGTAAAGAATGAATATTCGGGTTTAAGCTTTTTGTTGAAGTACCAGAGACAGCAAAAGTGAGCGCTGCTATTACATCAGCTAGTTTCAATGCGTGCTCCGCTTTTTTAAGTGCAAATAACCCATATGCGCTTGTGAATTCTGTCCCTGTTGTCAGCGCATAGCCTTCATAATTTTGCAGTGTTATTGGCTGCCAGTTTAATTTCTCTAAAACTGATTTCGCTTCCCACTTTTGCCCTTGGTAATAAACTTCACCCCACCCAACAAGCGGTAGTGCCAATTGGCTAAGAGCAGCAACATCTCCTTGCGATCTTTCGGGACTTGAAGTATATACAACCGGAAGAATGCCGTTATTGTACATCTCCATCAAACGCTTTACTGTTTCAATTTGAACCCCCGAATGTCCCCATCCCAGCGACTTAATCTTAAGCATCATCATTAGCTTCACTATCTCCGCTGGCAACTCTTCGCCTGTTGCAACTACATTGCTTTTTATTACATTAATTTGGGCTTTTTGAATGTTGTCAGTGGTATCCTTAGTATCAACAGCACAGCAAATATTATCGACGTAACTGCTGCATTTCAATATTCTTTCATGTGCATCAAAAGTGATTGAAACCAGCTGATCGTAATCCAACAGGTTTTTCACCTGTTGAAAATGTAACCACTTTCTATCGAGCGGTAAATAATTGTAGCTCATTAAGGATGATTATAAATTCTTTTGAGAGGACAAAGTAAATGATTAAAGCAATACGTATGGGGCACCCCCACTGCTGATATGCACCGTTGAAATAGATTTAAAAGTACAAGGGTGCGACGCAACAATGATTAATAGTAGCACAAAAGCCAGTCCCATAAAAAAAGCTCACAAACTTACAGCCTCCTGAGCTACGCTAGTCACCCGCCATCTGGAAAGAGGCAAACTTCGCTTTGCCATTGCCTTTTGATACAACGCCGGCACGCACAGCTCTATCCCACGGTGGAAGAAAGAGACCGTCGATTGGCTTAGTGTTGACAGGGGTAAATGAGCCGTTATCTGCGGCCACGGAGAAAGTATAATAGCGACCACCGGTGGCCTGCATTTTAAAGTTTACCGCTTGCTTTGCAGTAAGTGGCAAGGAAGCCAATACCGTTGCTGTGTCGTCCTTTAATTTTATCAACCTCACTGAGTCGCCGGAGTACAAAAGGCTGAGTGTATTTTTATCATCGCCTATGGCAGCTATGCCTGCACTCGGTTTTGTTCCTTTTTTAAGCAAATCAACTCTAGCGGTAAAATCGCCGGTAAGAATTTTTTGCCCCATAAATGCGCCCGCTGAAACATTGGACCCTTTCAATTCGAGATGGCCCTTCCTGAGCTTATATTTTATTTCTTTTTGAAAAACGCTCCATTGCCAGTTTACTGACAATTTACGATTGTTGAAGTCGTCGGCAACAGGGGCGGGTGTAGCAAAAGGCTCAGGAATGTTCACAAACTTCACCCATCCATCAGGCGTAAATTTAAACTCACTTAGCACCCCTTGACGTCCTGTAAATGCATTTGTTTTTTTGTCGTACGCATGGTGTAAGAAGTAATATCGACCGTCTTTTTCAATCGGGGTTCCATGGCCGGGGCAAATCCATTGCTCATTATTTTTCAAAACAGGATTAGCAGGGTCTTTTTCCCATGGCCCTAACAAATTTTTTGACCTTGCAATACCGACAATATAGTTACAACCAACGCCGCAACAGCCGGCAGCGGCATAAAATGCATAGTAATATCCGCCATGTTTCATCATTGAAACACCTTCTACAAGATTTTCTTCCCAGGCAACTTTATTTCTGAATAATTCATGCTTTTCGCCAATTAAACCTGTTCTATCTTCCTTCATTTCCATTGCCCAGATAGGTGTCGGTTGCTTTATACTATTGCCATCTTCTTTCCAGATCAGGTACAACTTCCCATTCTCATCACGCATAGGAAATGCATCTATCGAGCCGGCTTCCTCGCACATCATTGGTCCAAGATCTTTGTACGGACCTTCTGGTTTATCGGCCGTTGCAATGCCAAGACACAAGTTGCCGCCCTTTTTATGCGCCGAATAATAGACATACACCTTACCGTTTTCGTATGTTATCTCGGGAGCCCAGAAGTAATAATCGGCCCAATCAGGAAGCTTATTAAAAATATATCCTTCCGTTGTCCAATGCACCATATCAGCAGATTTTAGTATGGGGTACGCGGGCATCCAGTTAGAGGTAGTGGCGCTCGCCCAATAGCTGTCTCCAATCTTTATGATAGAAGGATCAGGGTAATCGCCGGGCAGAATTAATCTTTGCGAAGACGCAAAAAAGCACGCAAATACTGCTGTAAGGGACACGATCAGACTTTTTACTTTTTTCATAGTTGGCTTTTTACTTCAATTTTTCAGGCTATTGTTATCTATACTACTGTGGAGCCCGTATCGGAACCCCTTCTTTAACAGGTTCTCCAAAATCAGGTGTTCCATCTTTTTTCCAGGTAAATTTTTGTGCCCGTGGCGACCGGTTTCCGCCACAACCCATGTTGGGAGCGCGGTTAGCATGATATAAAATCCAATCTTCTTTGCCATTCGGCGACTTAAAGAAAGAATTGTGTCCCGGGGCATACACACTGTTTAGCGATGATTGTTTAAAGACCGAAGCCGGCGATTTCACCCATGAAGCGGAATCGAGCAAATTATCCCCTTTTCCTGTAAAAGTTAACATACCGAGTCCATAGTAGTCCGTCCAGCATGCACTGGCCGAATAGACCAAAAAAAGTTTGTCTTTATGCTTCAATATTTCCGGTCCTTCATTTACATCCACATGTGCAGGATTATCTGATGCTGAGTCTGCTATAAGATCGCCATATTTCTCCCAGTCGAAAGTGGGTGCAGAAATACGAAACCGTTTGCCGTCTATTGTCCAGGGGTTCGACATTTTAGCTATGTAAATATCCTGCGAGCCGTTCTTGTGCGCCTCCCACCCGGCCCACGTCATGTACCATTGTTTTTTATACTCAAACACAGAGCCGTCAATCGCCCACCGGTCCGTACTGTCAGAAATCTTTCCCTTAAAAGTCCACTCGCCCTCCAGCGGATCCTTTGAACTATTTTCAATAACGTACAACCTGTGATTAACGTTTCTGCCGTTGTCGGCTGCAAAATATACATACCATTTGTTATCAATAAAATGAATTTCAGGCGCCCAGAGATTTTTGGACCATGCCGTTCCAGGTGGCGGAGTCCACACCGTTTTATGAGGAGCGGTATTTAATTCCGAAATATTTTTTGTTTTCCAAATCTCTATTCGGTTACCCATTGTTTGGGTATAATAATAATAGCCATCCTTGTAAATGTTCCAGGGGTCAGCACCGCGGGGCAAGAGCGGGTTGGTAAAAGTTTCATGTGAACTTTGTGTCGCTTTAAAAACGCTACAAGAGGCCAGCATCAAAGCCATAAAAGCTATGGACAAATTGGTAGAATAATTTCTTTTAGAGGCAATAATCATTGTGTCAAAAATAATGATACCGTAATAACCGCTTTTGATTTTTTTTAGGCCGGCATTAGCCCTTTTTTCTACATTGTTGTGTCACACCCTGCAACCGTCTCTTCTTTATTCAGCTTATTAAACCCGCCTTTTTATAACTATCAGCGCTACCGGCATAAGAACTGATTTAAATATGTAAGACATATTAACACCCGTCGTGGCAGCACTTTTAGGTTGCTCGACGCTTACCTATATTAAGCCTGGCGTGCTGGTATTTGTATTTGCGCTGCACCAAAACTTCACGAACCAGTTACCTGCCAAAATAATAAAAGCAGGATTAATTGTAGGTACGCCAGGCATCTTCTCAGCCTGTTTGTATTATTATCTAAATAGCGCCGTTTGCTGGTGTTAATTCATTTATCAATGCTGATATGCAGATTATTGTCCGTGAACTATAAGATTTCAATGAGACACTCCAGGCATGATAAAGAAGCAAAGGAGTGGTTGAAGCAGTTTACATCGCCTGTTATTTAGCGGGCATATTACCAACGCTGTTTCATTATCCACAATTTACCAGTTAGCTAGTTTTGATTTTACCTTTACTTATGTCTGAAATTTCAATCGGCGATGCAATAAAAGCTTTTCTTAAAAAAAGCCGTTTAAACAGCGGTATACAAGCCCTTCAAATCGAACAGATCTGGGAAGATATGATGGGTAAAACCATTGCTAAATACACTGACAAAATTCAAATCATCAATCACACCCTTTTCATTCGTACCAATGTCGGCCCGCTGAGACAGGAACTGATGTATCAGAAAGAAAAAATTATTGAAAGAGTGAATGAAGCCTTAGGCGAAAAGGTGATAAAAGAAGTCGTTATACAGTAAGGGTTGACAGATGTTGGATGACCATTTCGCTTCGTTAAGAAGTTTCACGTAAAGAAAACAAAGGAGCAAAGACACAAAGCTGGTTTTCTTCTTTTTTGCGCCTTTGCGTGCATTACCTTCCGTTGGGGCGGGAAAACTTATAACTACTAAAGTAAACGACTTTGAATGATGAATGACCAGGACAGCAGAAGTTGCTGCAAAGAGTTACGGCGGTTCAAGGGAGCGTCGCAACAATGATGCTATAAGGAACAACCGCTGGCTTCATAAAATAACGGCGTCAAGTTAAGGTAACTTGAAACACGAAACTTTAAACGGGTGACGGGCAACAGGCCTAGCTCCTCAAATAAGAAGCTCCGTTCAAATCTACAATTCCGCCCGTCATAAATGCTAAACCTTCGCTGGCAAAAACAGCTACAACTCTGGCTACTTCTTCAGGTGTCGCCACACGGTTAAGCGGACTTTGTTTCTTAACCAACTCACCGGCGTCGCTATTGAGGTAAGGAGCGGCCATATCTGTTTCTACAAAACCAGGAGCGATAACACCTACAATTACGCCATGCTTTCCAAGCGCTACTGCCAGCGACTGGCTCATTGCATTGAGACCTGCCTTGCTTGCAGCATAAGCAGGATGATCAGGTTCGCCTCTAAAGGCACCGCGTGAAGAAATATTTACAATTTTACCTTGCTTTCGTTCGCTCATGTGTCGCCCTGCAAAATAACAGAGATTGCTAACACCGATTAAGTTAGTAGTAAGCGTTTCTGTCCAGCTTTGTTGCCATTGACCATACGAGATTTCATTTATTTTATGCTCAATATAAATCCCCGCATTATTAACCAAAACGTCTACTCGTTTATATTTTTCAACTACCGCCACAAAAAATCGCTCTATTTCTTCGGGCTTCGATATATCCAGTTGATACATGCTGTTGTTCTGCTTCGGGTTCAACATGTCAAGTGTGTTTTGCGCTTCGTCCTTATTTAAGTTATAAGTAAAAATGACATTCGCATTAAGGTCAGAAAACAGTTTAGCACAAGCTCTCCCTATTCCACGAGAGCCGCCCGTTATGAGAACATTTTTATCTGTAAAGTCAATCATAGTTTTGTTGCTATCAATTACCTGTAACTACAAGCTTTTTTCCATTACCAGAAATTCCAAGTGCATCTTAGGCTTGCCAAATCGTTCGCTTGCAGGAAACGGCTGCCTTTCGCCTGTTTCATAATAACCATGTCTTTTATACCAAGCTATTAATTCCGTACGGGTGGTAATAACTGTCATTACTATGCTTTTGCATCCCATGTCCTTTGCCTGTTCTTCAGATGCTTTCAGCAGCAATTTACCTATTCCTTTAGCTTGCAATTCCGGCGAAACGGTCAACATCCCCAGATATAGTTGATCCTGTTTCTTTTTCAGGTATACGCTACCAATGATCTCTTGATTATCATTTGCACACTTTAAAATTATTGAATTACCGTCTCCTAAATACTCCCGTAGCATCTCTTCATCTATACGAATCCCATCCAATAAATCGGCTTCCGTTGTCCATCCTCTGCGCGAAGTATCGCCCCTATAAGCGCTGTTTACCAGAGAACAAATTGCAGGCACGTCATCAATCGAAGCTCCTATTATCTGCATCGGTTCATTTTTTTACAAAGCAATATCAAAAGAAAGAACGAAGATTAAGAGATTATAAAGGATAGGAAGAAATAGTTTCATTTCCTCCTATCCTTTATAATACATCAATCCCGCTTCTTTTTTTATCTCATATCCAAAACAACATTTATCTTTCGGTTCCAAACTAACGCATGTCATTCATCATTATCTTCTTTTGCATTGTCGGTCTTATTTTACTAATCTCGTGGGGGAAAATCCATCCGTTTCTTGCTTTTTTAGTTGTTTCAATAACTGCCGGTCTGCTGCTCGGTATTCCTTTCAATAAAATAATGGGCTCTGTTCAAAAAGGCATTGGTGATACACTTGGCTCACTGGTAATCATTATTGTATTGGGGGCAATGCTTGGAAAACTTGTGGCAGACAGCGGAGCTGCACAGAAAATTGCAGCAGTGATGATGAAGGCGTTCGGAACAAAATATATACAGTGGGCACTGGTTGTAACAGGGTTTATAATAGGCATTCCGCTTTTTTACGGAGTTGGTTTTGTTTTGGTTGTACCGTTGATTTTTTCGGTTGTTTATCAATACAAGCTGCCCGCGGTATACATCGGCTTACC
The DNA here is from genome assembly GCF_025963695.1 of Segetibacter sp. GTDB lineage: Bacteria > Bacteroidota > Bacteroidia > Chitinophagales > Chitinophagaceae > Segetibacter. The sequence goes on from NZ_JAOQAH010000068.1 coordinate 133,229, forward strand.
CATGCTGGCAGCCTTATCGGTCACTTTCGGATTTTTACCGCCTCACCCCTCGCCCACTGCGCTTGTAGTTCAGTTTAACGCCAACATGGGATTAACCCTTTTATATGGATTGATTCTATCGGTACCCGCTATTGTAATAGCCGGCCCCATTTATTCAAAAGCATTAAAAAATATTCACTCAGTTCCGTTATCGACTTTTCAGCCTCATACGCTTACTGATGACCAACTTCCCAGCACTGCCAACAGCTTTGTTTCTGCTCTGTTACCGGTTATTTTGTTAATGGTAACAACACTTATTCCGCACCTGATTGCATTGCCACCTCAGCTTCAGCAAATCTTTGCATTCATTTCTGAACCTGGAACGGTAATGCTGCTGGCTCTTGTATATGCAACTTATAAAATAGGCATACAGCAAGGTAAAAAGATAAAAGACCTGATGGCCACCTACGCAGACTCTGTAAAAGACGTTGCAGGTATATTACTTATTATTGGCGCTGCAGGCGGCTTGAAACAAGTGCTTACCGATAGTGGAATAAGCCAACAAATTGCAGGGCAACTAAATAACATCAGTATTCACCCGCTTATTCTTGCCTGGCTCATTGCAGCGATCATAAGGATCTGTGTAGGTTCAGCTACTGTTGCAGGTTTAACTACCGCCGGTATCCTTGCTCCGGTAATTGCACAGTCTCATGTAAATCCTAATTTGATGGTGCTTTCGATTGGTGCGGGTAGCCTGGCCTGTTCACATGTAAATGATTCGGGTTTTTGGTTATTCAAAGAATACTTCAACCTTAGCATTAAAGATACTTTACGCTCCTGGACAATGATGGAGACAATTATAGCAATAGTGGGGTTAATTGGTGTAATGCTATTAAACCTTATAGTATAGTGCCTGAGTTGCTTAAAAGTTGCTTTCGCTGCATAATTTGTGGCAGAAGTGGGAAGCATCTTAAAAAATAAAACTCTATGCTGGACCCGGGCTTTATACTTTTCACAATTCTCTTACAGAAAAGTATAGTTGACAAAATATTGGTCAGTAATATATCGCCCCTTAATTTTGGCAAAACTTATAACAAATGGAAACAACAAAATCTACCGGAAAATATTGGATGTATTTCTTGATTTCAATTATAATATTGGTTCTATTCTGTCTATTTGCGCCAAAGTTCTTTTGGGTAGTGCTTCCATTTAATTTTACTTATTTCGCTAAGGCAATGGACTTGTTGTAATTGGTTTGATCATGTAAGAAAGAATAGTCTTATATAAAAGAACCTCCTAGATTGGAGGTTCTTTTTTTTATTTAGATAATTTTGAGAGATCTATTAACTTCCTAAGATAACTATAAGAGCGTAAACAATAGCAGGCAACGTTCCTAAAAACAATATTCCACCGAAGTTGAATAGCACGAGTCCAAGTATTGTCAGCAATACCGAAATCCAAAACCTGTTATTCGTTTCACCTTCATGTAAATACACTGCTAATGGCGGAATAAATAGTGCAAGCAGTACAAGTAACAACGTGTTAGTACTAACGTCGCTTCCCGCCTTTTTTTGTTCCTTAAATTCCTTTATCGCTTTCTTCATCTCTTTAAACCGGCTTTTCTTTTCACGCCTTGAAAGGCTGTTAAACTCTTTTAACCCCTCCTGTATACTACCTATAGCAGGTTCGGGACTAACAGCAGAAGCAGCCTCTGTTATAACTTTTGAAGTTGTAGCAGCCACAGAAGTCATAGAGGGCAATGCTAATAAAAGAGGAAAAGAGAAGAGTAAAATTGTTTTTCTCATAATGTTTCTAGTTTTATACGTACACTTTTTATTCTTACAAAACAACTATGCCAATTCTTTAATGTGTTGTTAAAGAATGCGGGCAAAAATATCTTAACTTTTGTTAGAAGCAGATAAAATTTGAAGGTTATCGCCCGTTTTAATGATACCCAAATTACTATAAAGTACATTTTGCCCAAACAGCACTTTAGTTTTGTGCGTTCGGTAAGTAGCAAGTGTTCTTAGAGGCTCCTGTCCTTTTATCCCATCTTCCTGGTTTATGGTTGTCATAACGCACCGCCCGCATGCCTTAACCGCATGGAAAGCAACCTCTCCAATTCGAAATTCTTTAAAAGTATCTTCACAAAAAGGCATCCCGCCCCTAAAAACCAAGTTAGGTCTGAAGCGGTTCATAGGAACAGGAGTTTCTAACCGGCTATTAAGATCATTCAATGAAGATTGCCCAATTATTAAGATCGGATAACCATCAGCAAAACTTACCAGCTCGCTATCTGAAGCATAATTATTGTCAACGAGGCGCCGGGTAGTTTCTGGCATGTAAACCAATTTGGCTTTCATACCTAAAGCTTGTGTGAACCACGCGTCTGCCTCAGCGCTGACTTCTAAAGCCGTACATACATCATCCCAAATTGTAACTGTTACTTCCCTTCCTGTACTTAGTGTAAAGGGAATGATAAGTGGTTGAAGTGTTTCATTTTTGTGAGTAATTAATAATCCGTCTTCAACGAAGCTTACTTGAAGCATTGCCATCCCCGGAAAAGTTCGTTGAGATAAGAAGTGTCCGTCCTGGTCGGTAAGCATCCATCTTCGATCGTACTGAAGGCCTGTCGGCTGTACTTCTGCCTGCTGCACCACAATTCCCCCTAATGACTTTATTGGGTAAACGTAAATATCCTGTAGACATAATTTGTGCATAAATACTTTCAATTTATTTCGTCCCGATTCTGGGATCTATAATTGCATAAAGCAAATCGGCTAAAAGGTTGATGGCAATAAAGAAAGTGGCTGTAACCAAAACGCTTCCCATTACTACCGGAAAATCCAATTTCTCCAACGCATCAACCGTAATTTTTCCGATCCCTTTCCATCCAAAAATATATTCTACAAAAAAAGCCCCGGCAAGTAATTCAGCAAACCAACCTGTTATGGCAGTGATAACAGGATTTAAGGCATTTCGTAAAGCATGTTTGAATATTACGGCCCTCCTGCTTAATCCCTTTGCATAGGCGGTCCTTATATAGTCCTGGTCTAGCACATCCAGCATTGCACTTCTTGTAAGCTGAGTTATAATTGCCAGCGGTCTTATACCTAAGGTTATAGCAGGCAAAATAAGATTCTGCAACTGCATTTGCCGTCCTTCAAAAGGGTCAATATTATATAGGCTACCAGTCATGTTAAGACCGGTATAATGGGTAAGGAGAAAGCCAAATACATATGCGATAACAATGCCCATAAAAAAAGAAGGTGCTGAAATGCCTAATACGCTGGCAAAAATTGCAGAAGTATCCCACCATGTATTTTGCTTCACGGCGGCCAGCACGCCGAGCAAAATGCCTACGATTGTTGCAATTAACATGGCGGAGAAAGCAAGCAGTATCGTACCTGGTAATGCGTCAAACAATACTTGTGACACATCCCTTTTACTTTGGTAAGATCGCCTGAGATAGGGCATTTTTATTCCAATCCTGGTATCCCCTCCTATAAATATTCCTTTCAGCTTTTTATTGTCAATGTCCTGCTTTGTATGTAGGCTAAGTGGAGAGACATCATTGAGATAAAGTGCAAACTGCTTCCATTTAGGCTGGTCGAGGTAGAGATCTTTTCTAATATTATTCATCGTGGCACTGTCACCCGTTTGACCAACAATCAATCTTGCCGGGTCTCCAAATCCCTGGAACAAAAAGAAAACCAATATGACCACGCCAAACAATACCAGCAGGCCATATAATAATTTCTTGATTAAGTACGAAAGCATATTCATTGTAAGCTTCAAGCGGTATGCTACAAGCTTTTGTGTTATGTTTTAATTTAAAAGTAGCTTTCAGTTGCCAGCTGCAAGCCTTTGTTATGTTTTAGAGGTTCCACATTTCAATGCTTAAAAAATCATTTTTTCATCTTTCGGAGAAAGATAAAAAGTTGAGGTTAAGCATGAGGCTAACGGCTTGCAGCTTGAACTATTGGCTTGCAGCTATCAGCTTAATAGCTTTTTCATAATCAACATTTGCATACTTTCCTTGAACCGTAGCTTGCTTCATTATGAAATAAGTTGGATTTACTCTTCCGGCGGTTTTAATTACGGTGGCGTCACATTTCAAGTATTGCACATTTTGCACGTTAGGTAGTTGATTTCTTGCAGCCTCAGTTGTGGCCGTAACAATAAAAAAAGGAATTTTCTTTTCAAAACATGCAGCAGCAACGGATGCGGCATTTTTGGTCCAACCGGTTTCCGCCTGGTTCGCATCTTTGGTGAACAACATAACATAATAACCAGGCTGGTTTAAAATAGCAAGGGTTGTATCTTCACCGCTGTCGCCATATAATATAAAATCATTGATTGGTGCTGTAGCAGTTCCCGGCCTTATTAGTTCCTGCACCCGATCGACAAACGTGTACGTATTTTCATCAAAGTCATCAGGAAAGTGGTCACTATCAAACACCACTTCCTTACCGGCTTTTCTATATTTAAACTTTATAGCAAAACTATCACTCACGGCTCCTTCCGGTATTTTCATCTTCTCAATAATATCATTTCCTGTTTTGTACGCGAGGCAATCAACTACAGGTAAATGTTTAAGCACATACCATTGTGAAATGATGCAGAAGAGAATGGTAAGGGCAACGATGGAGGTGCTGACTACATTTTTAAAGAGAGGGGTTATCGCATGGCGGGCTATAAAAATAACTACGATCAGCAATAGCAAAATCAGGTCCTTTATAAACGATTGTTTTGCTGTAAGCGGAATACAATCCCCAAAGCAACCGCAGGTTTTTATCTTACCCGAAAAAAGGGCGTAACCGGTTAAGAAAGTAAAAAAGATAATTAGTAACAATAAGAGCCAGCTAAACGTTTTCATTCGCCAACCTAATAGCACTGCTACACCGGCGACAATTTCGAAAGCATTCATGATGAGTGCAAAAGCAAGTGTATAATCGTTTAAAAAGTGCAGGCCCCACACTTCAAAAAACTCCTGCATTTTGTAGCTTAAACCGGTAGGATCATTTGCTTTAATAAGCCCGGAGAAAATAAACAAAACCCCTACAACAATTCTGATAATGGAAATTACAATCTTCATATTTAATGTTTTCCTTCAGCAATTAGTATCAATGCAAAAATGGAATAGTTGATGATGTCTGCAAAATTTGCATCGATGCCTTCGCTGATGAGCGTTCTACCATCATTGGCAAGAATTTGTTTGATACGCAATAGCTTCACTAATATTAAATCGACGAAGCTTTCCTGGCTCATATCTCTCCATGCTTCACCATAATCGTGATTTTTATCTTCCATTAGGCTCCTCGTAATGCCGATTTTCTCATCATATAACTTTGCCGCTTCATCAACCGGAAGTTCTTCAACGATGTATGTAGCTTTATCAATTTGTATTAAAGCAATCACCGCGTAATTTACAATCCCTTTAAACTCTCCTGCAATGTCATCGGCAATTCGTTGATGTTTCAGTTCCTGTATCGTTCTTATTCGCAGCGCTTTGATAAAGATCTGGTCAACGATGGAGATCATTCTTAAAACCCGCCAGGAGGTTCCGTAATCGTGGGCTTTTTTAATAAAGATCTCCCGGCAATTATTTACCGACTGGTCATATTGATTAATAGTCAAGTTTTGAGTTTTGAGTTAGATGTTTTGGGTTCGAAGTATGATTATGGCGTTAAACCTGAAACGATAAACTTTCTTCTACCTTCGCCAAAAATAAAGGAAACGACCGAATGTTTACGCTCAATTGTAAAGGCAGAATGTTGGTAATTGATCAGCCAATTGTGATGGGCATTATAAACGTTACACCTGACTCTTTTTATAGCGGCAGCAGGAAGACTGTAGTAGATGAGGTATTACGACAGGCAGAAAAAATGATTGGTGAAGGAGCGGCTATTTTAGATATTGGCGGACAAAGCACACGCCCGGGAAGTGAAGACATTGGCATGGAAGGAGAATTAGCCCGCGTTATTCCGGCAATAGAAGCAATAAAAATGCGCCTCCCCGAAAGCACTATATCAATTGATACTTATTATTCCAGGGTTGCATTAGAAGCAGTGTCTGCAGGTGCTTGCATGGTAAATGATATCAGCAGTGGTACTTTGGACAATCAAATGATACCAACGGTAGCAGCATTAAATGTTCCCTACATAGCAATGCATATGAAAGGAACACCTAAAACAATGAACGACTTTGCGCATTATGAAGATGTAACACTGGAAGTGCTTGACTTTTTTATTAAAAAAGTAGAAGAATGCCGGGAGGCCGGAATAAAGGATGTAATTGTGGATGTTGGTTTTGGATTTGCAAAAACAATAGCGCACAATTTTACTTTATTGAAAAACTTGTCAATTTTTAAAATACTGGAAAAGCCTCTACTAGTTGGTCTTTCACGAAAGGCAACTATTTATAAAACATTAGGAACTTCACCCGAAGAAGCTTTAAACGGAACAACTGTATTAAATACGATTGCATTACAACATGGTGCAAGTATATTAAGGGTTCATGATGTAAAGGAAGCGGTGGAGGCAGTTAAGTTGACCAGGGAATTACAGGTTGGGTAGTAAATAGTAGTTGAGGCAATGAGAGGCTAAATAAAAGTGTTACAAGCTGAAGTGTGCGACGCAACAATGATTCTCAAAGTATCTATAGCTGGTAACAAAAAAGTACAGCATTTGATTACAATTGAAATTGGAGAATTAGCAAAGCTGCTTCACATAGGCATCCTTCTCCTTAAGGAGAAGGAACCAGGATGAGGTAACGAAAAAAGCCCCTGAAAAGGAGCTTTTTTAATTTTCACATATTGATAAAACTATTTTGGAGCTTGCTGCTGACGTGGGTCTTGTTGCTGACCTCCTTGCTGCTGCTGCATCTGCTGCTGTAATTGCTGAATTTGCTCAGGAGTAAGATTATTCATTCCACCCGGTTGACCTGTTGGAGCTGTCTGCTTAGGTGCATCTTTTACATCTCTTACCTCGATATCAAAAATCAGGTTGGCATACGGGGGAATTGCACCCTGGCTTCCTTGCGGGCCATAAGCTAACATAGCAGGCACAAATATTTTTCCTTTACCACCTTTACCGAATAAAGGCAACGCTTCTTCCCATCCTGGAATTACCTGACCCTGTCCAACAGGAACATCAATGGGGTCGGTGTGTCCTTTTGATGGATCCATATTGGTATCGAAAACCTTTTTCGTGTCGTTAAGAAAATACCCTTTGTACATAATAGAAGCTACTTTGCCCGGCTGTGCTTTTTGAGCATCTCCGGCATTTTCTATTTGCACAAAAGCACCGTTCTTAGTTTGCTCAGCTTTAATGCCTTGTTTAGAAAGGTAATCTTTGATATCTTTTACTTCACGGTCTTTCTCACCAGCCATTTCCTTTTCATAGTCAGCTTTAATATCATTCTCGTTCGCAAATGTTTTCAGAATGCTCATTTTGCATTTAATCTGATCGCCCCTTTTAAACATTTCATTGTAGTCAGGAATGGCTCCTTTTGATTTTAAGCTATCTACACTGATTGTGAAAATAACACTGTCGCCTTGTCTAACCTTTGGCAACAACTCCATAAAAGAGTAATCGGTTTTTGCACTGGTATCAACGGCTGTAAAAAGAGGAACTTTTCCATAAGTGCTATTTAGAATAGTATCCTTTGGACTTAAAAGATACTCGATGTTCAACTTTGCAAACATTCCAGCTTTTAAAGGTGTACCACCACCTTTACCTTTAAAAATCTTATAAGTTAGACCAGACTTGGTCTTCTCATAATTTGTGTTGCACGATGCCATTGCTACGGCAAGCGCTGCAAGCGCTAACATTTGTTTCATTTATAATTATTGTAATTGTTCCTGATATTGTTTTAAAACCTTTTTAAATTTCCAGACAGTAGCATCAAGCGATTCGTCGGTTCGACCACCTGCAGCGTTAAAATGTCCTCCACCCTCAAAATGCGTACGGGCAAAGGTATTCACATCAAAATCACCTTTACTTCTAAAGCTCCATTTGCGCTCTTCGTCGCGGTCTATAACCAGTGCTCCCAGCTTTATGCCCTGAATGGTTAACAACTGGTTTACCAATCCCTCAGTATCGCCGGTTTTAATACGAAAACGCAAAAGGTCATTTTTTGAAACGGACATAATCGCAGTGTTGTATTCATACAGCACTTCCATGCGGTTTAGTAAAGCATAACCAATAAAGCGCACCCTGTTTTCAAGAAAACTGTCGTGTATATTTTCGTGTACAATGGTATGATTAAAGCCGGTATCTTTTAAACGAGCAACCATTCTATGAACATCCCCGGTCGTAGACGGAAACCTGAAAGAACCTGTGTCAGTCATGACACCAGTATATAAACACTGTGCAATTTGTGTATTTATCTTATCGCCAAAACCACTCCCAACAATAAAGTCAAACACCATTTCACAAGTACTGCTTTTAGCCGTATTGCTTACACCGTAAGTAAAATAATCTTCCTGGGGTTGTTGATGATGATCAATTAAAACTTTGGTGCAGTTGAGTTCTGCCAAAAGAGGTTCCAAATTTTTGGTTCTATGCAACACATTGAAGTCGAGGCAAAAAAGCAACTCAGCTTCCTTGATCAAGGCTATGGCCACTTCTTTTGAAGCCTCAAAGTCAACAACATTTGCTACACCCGGCATCCATTTTAAAAAACTTGCCCAATTGGTAGGAGAAACAACCGTTACTGAATGACCAAGACTAGTTAAGAAATGATATAAGCCTAATGAAGAACCCATAGCATCGCCGTCAGGTTTCTGGTGAGTAGTTATAATCACCTTTTTAGGGTCGGTTAGTTGAGGGTAAAAGGCGTGTATAGATTGCATAGAAAGGCGGCAAAATTGTATTATTTGCTTAACAACGTCAAAATAATTTTACACTCTTAACAAAAACCACTATAAATATTAGGCTTTTCAACCTATTCACCCCACTTTTGCGCAGCAAATAGAAATAGGTTATGACAAACAGAACTTTTACAATGATTAAGCCTGATGCCACCTCAAAAGGACATACAGGTGCCATTTTGGACCAGATAATTAAAGCCGGATTTACCGTTAAGGCATTGAAGTGGACCAAACTTTCAACCGAAAAAGCAGGTGAATTTTATGCAGTACATAAAGAAAGACCTTTCTACGGAGAGTTAGTAGATTTTATGAGCAGTGGTCCTATAGCAGCAGCAATTCTTGAAAAAGACAATGCTGTGGCAGACTTTCGCAAATTAATTGGAGCAACTAATCCTGCGCAAGCCGAAGAAGGAACTATCCGCAAAAACTTTGCAGCATCAGTAGGTGAGAATGCAGTTCACGGAAGTGACAGTGATGAGAATGCAGAAATTGAAGGAAACTTCTTTTTCAACTTTTTCGAAAGATTTTAATCCCTCAAAAATATCTTTAAAAACAGCCTGATTTCGTCGGGCTGTTTTTATTTTACGAATTTCCTATAGTTCAAAGTCCTCATTATCTTCCATATCGAATTGGTCGAATTGCTCCTCAAGCGTTGCATCAAAAACTTCAAAACTAAAATCTAAGCCGGCTTTTGCAATTCCATAAACGAAAGCATAATTCAGGTCGAACAGATCATTTTGGGTTAGCCAGTCCTCAGTAGTAGCACGCAAGATCCAATCGTAAAAAACAGTGTTATCTGTAGCGTCTTGTCTTGTGGCATTCAGTTCGTTTAGCGGCACCGAGAACTTGTTAATTCCGCCGCCCTTCCATTCTATATTGCTGTCTGTAACCTTCCAGTTTCCAAAGTCCATAGCTTTTTTTTCAAATGTAAGTATGTGCAACGAAACAGGTTGTATTTTTTTGATACGGGCACTGGTATTTTATAGCGGCATTCTTGCGACGCTCCGTTGAACCTTTGGTTTTTCAATTGTACCGTCAGCTTCAAAAGCTACAATTGTCACCTTAATAAAATGCATACTCAGTTAAACCACCAGTCCGAGCTTTACTATGAGATTAAACAGCGATGTTAGAAACGGAAACTTTATTGAAATAAGTAAGATTATTGTCTCGAGGCACGCATGCGGGTTTGAATTACAAAAGCCGAAGCCAATGTAATAGATCCTACTATAATGATTGCAATTTGTAAACTAAACACATCGGCTAAAACGCCGGTTAAAATAGCACCGATGGGATACCCTAAATCCCGCCAAAGGCGAAAGATGCCTATGCTTTGTGCTCTTTGTTTAGGATGAGAGTTTTCAGCGATTGCGGCAGGAAAAATGGGATATACCATTGCTTTTCCAATGCCTAAAATGACAGATAGTACAATAAAAAATTCGAAGGCAGAAGCTGTTGATAACGCCAATAAAGTAAATGCCTGTAAAAACATACCCGAAAAAAGTAATTTCTTCTTAGGCAAATAATCTCCTAATCGCCCCGAAAACAACTGCCCAATTCCCCAGCACGCGGGGTAAATGGCCGTTATTAAACCTACCTGTGCTACAGAAAATCCTTTGGCGTGTAGTAATAACGGATACAGTCCCCACAGCATTCCATCATTTAGATTATTGGCTAAACCAGCCTGGGTAACAGCACTGAGGTTTTTATTATATAGAGTAGTTCCCCAAAAAACGTTTTTCAATTCGCCTTCACTTCCTGCAGTAACTGCGGCTGCCGTCATGTGAGTTCTTGTGTCCTTTATGAAAAATATGCTCATCACCAGTCCAATTATTGAAAAAACAACTCCGACAAAAAACGGGTATGGGCGTAAGCCATAGGTAGAAGCCAGGTAAGCAACAAGGAAGGTTACCATTCCAACTGCGAAGTAACCTGCAAATTCGTTTAAACCCATTGCCAATCCTCTGTCTTTGTCTTCAGCCAAGTCTAATTTCATTACAATGGTGCTTGACCATGCCAGGCCCTGGTTTAATCCAAGTAAAATATTTGCAGCAATAATCCAACTCCAACTGGGTGCGTACATTAGCATCCACGGAATAGGCAAGGCAAATAACCAACCTATAACAAGAAGCTTTTTACGTCCGAACTTATTGGCAAAATAGCCTGTGTAGTAGTTTGTAATTGCTTTCGTGGTTCCAAAGGCAACAATGAAAGAAAACATGGCAGTTTTGGAAGCAATATGAAATATTTTTTCAGCAAGTTGAGGAATAAGAGATCTTTCCATACCAACCATCCCCCCTATAAAGGCGGTAATGGTAACAAGTAAAATAAACTGCTGCAGGTTTTGACGAATTCCAACCTTTACGTGCTCCATCCGTTGAAGTAGTTATTGATACTTTTTTCAAAAAGCGAAAAAAGCAGGCCTGAATGTGATGGTTATAGGCTGAAGGCAAGGCTATGTTATAAAAGATCGGGCTACAACTGGTAGCTACATTTAAAGCTAATATTTCCCGATTAGGCTATTCCTCCAATTTGAACAGACTGTCTACAAATTCATGCTTATCAAAAATTAATAAGTCTTCCATTTTTTCGCCAACACCAATAAATTTAACCGGAATCTTAAACTGGTTTGCGATAGCCAGTACAACTCCGCCTTTTGCGGTACCATCAAGCTTTGTTATGGCGAGGGCAGTTACATCGGTAGCAGCAGTAAATTGTTTGGCTTGCTCAACCGCGTTTTGCCCGGTTGATCCATCTAATACCAATAGCACCTCATGTGGAGCATCCGGAATAACCTTTTGTATTACACGTTTAATTTTTCCCAATTCTTCCATCAGGTAAATCTTATTGTGCAATCGTCCGGCAGTATCTATGATAATTACATCACTTCCTCTTGCTAAGCCGCTTTGCACTGTATCAAAGGCAACTGCACCGGGGTCGCTTCCCATTGGCTGCTTTACAATCGGCACTCCTGTTCTCTCGCTCCAAATAGTAAGCTGATCAACGGCGGCGGCTCTAAAGGTATCGGCGGCACCCAACAACACATTTCTCCCAGCCTTTGAAAAGTTGTAAGCAAGTTTACCAATAGTGGTCGTCTTACCTACACCATTAACGCCCACAACTAAAATAACATAAGGCTTTTTACCGGCAGGAGTAGAAAAATCTTTGTAACTGTTTTCGGGCGAAACAACAAGCATCTCGCGGATTTCGTCCTGTAGGATGGAATTTAATTCGCTCGTATTTACGTATTTGTCTCTCGCAACACGGTCTTCTATCCGCTTTATTATTTCTATCGTCGTATCAAGCCCCACGTCTGCTCCAATAAGTGCTTCCTCCAACTGGTCAAGTACTTCTTCATCCACGGTACTTTTACCGGCGATGGCTTTGGTTATCTTGGTGAAGAAATTTTCTTTGGTTTTTTGTAAACCCTGGTCAAGACTCTCCTTTTCTTTCTTACCGAATAATTTTCCAAAAAAGTTCATGCTATAGTTGGTTTATGGTTAGCGGCAGGTCTCGCTGAATATAATTACTGTAAGTTGAAGTGTGCGACGCAACGATATTTATAACAGGTACACTGCCGGTATCCAAAAAAAATAATAATAAAGATTGCAAGATAAATAAGTAAAATACAAAAAGCCATCCCTGGAAGGACAGCTTTAATTATTTTAAACCAGGTAAGGCACAATTATTTGCTGGATAAAAAATCCTTAACCTTATCCTTGTGTACGATAGCTTCTTTAAAAGTGTAAGCACCGGTTTTAGGGCTGCGCACAGCCTTAATAACCTTGCTCCAGTTTTTAGCTTCTGATGCTGCTTTTTGGTCTTTAGTCTTAATCGCTGTTTTAGCTGCTTTTGCCATGTTATAAGTTTTGTGTCCGAAGTTTTAGGTTTTGAGTTAAAAAAAACTCAAAACCCAAAACTCAAAACGCTCAGTTATTTAATTTCTTTATGTACAGTTACTTTCTTCATGATCGGGTTGAATTTCTTCAACTCCAAACGCTCGGGGCTGTTCTTTTTATTCTTCTCAGAGATGTAGCGGCTTGTGCCTGGCAATCCACTGTTTTTATGTTCAGTGCATTCCATTATTACCTGCACCCTGTTGCCTTTCTTTGCCATTATATAAAAAATTTAAGGTTGTTATATTTTTACGCCGTTCGCTTTCATTTCTTTTAACACAGAAGAAAGACCATTTTTATTAATGGTACGTATAGCTTCTGAAGAAACCTTTAAAGTGATCCAACGATCTTCTTCTACAAAATAGAAACGCTTGGTTTGTAAATTAGGTAGAAAACGACGTTTGGTCTTAATGTTTGAGTGAGAAACAGTATTTCCAACGATCGGCTTTTTACCGGTTACCTGACATACTCTCGCCATGATTTATTTTTTTTCGGAGTGCAAATGTCATTAATTTCATTAAAAGAAACAAAAGAAATTGAGTCTATTTTAAAAAAGACAGCTCGCAGACTTAAAATTAACTTTTACAATAGACAATTTTCAAATAATTAAACCGCTATGACAATTAATACTGCGGGTTCTCAAACTGCTACGTTTCTGGATCTCGAAGAAAAATATGGTGCACATAATTACCACCCTCTACCCGTTGTACTTAATAAAGGGCAGGGTGTTTTTTTATGGGACCTTGAAGGAAAACAATACTTTGATTTTCTAAGTGGCTACTCTGCTGTTAACCAGGGACATTGCCATCCAAGAATAATTGCAGCCCTGGTAAAACAAGCACAAAAACTAACACTTACAAGCCGCGCATTTCATAACAACTTATTAGGTGAATACTGCAAGTACATAACCGGATATTTCGGTTATGACAAGGTCTTGCCGATGAACACCGGCGTAGAAGGTGGTGAAACTGCAATTAAGCTTGCAAGGAAATGGGGTTATATAAACAAGGGAATCGCTGAGAACAAAGCAAAGATCATTTTTGCAGAACATAACTTTTGGGGAAGAACACTTGCAGCCATATCCTCCTCCACCGACCCGGACAGTTACACCAACTTTGGTCCCTACATGCCCGGCTTTGAACTGGTTCCTTACAACAATTTGGCGCAGCTTGAAAGAGCACTGCAAGATAAAAACGCTGCGGCTTTTATGGTAGAGCCTATACAGGGAGAAGCCGGTGTTGTAATACCCGACGATGGTTATTTGAAAGGCGTACGGAAGTTGTGTGACGAGCACAATGTGCTGTTTATTGCGGATGAAATTCAGACAGGATTATGCCGCACAGGAAAAATGCTTGCGTGCGATCATGAAAATGTAAGGCCTGATATCTTAATACTTGGCAAAGCCTTGAGTGGTGGTGTATTGCCCGTCTCTGCAGTGCTGGCCGATGATGAGATTATGCTAAACTTAAAACCGGGAGAGCATGGATCAACCTATGGTGGAAACCCATTAGCATGTGCAGTTGCAATGGAAGCTTTGCAGGTATTAAAAGATGAAAAAATGGCCGAAAATGCTGAAGAGATGGGACAGCTTTTAAGAAGTGAATTAGAAAATCTGCAGTCGCCCGTTCTACAAATTGTGCGTGGGAAAGGACTTTTGAATGCGATAGTAGTTAATCATACTGACCCTAATGCAGCCTGGTGTTTGTGTTTGGAATTAATGAAACACGGTTTATTGGCGAAACCAACTCATGGCGACAAGATTCGGTTTGCTCCACCATTAATTATAACAAAGGAGCAAATATTGGATTGTGTACAAATTATAAAACAGTCATTAAAAATACTTGAATAAAAAGCTCCAATTCGTTCACCTTTTTAAAATTGCGTACTAACCCACTTACATGCACGATCATCATTCGCACGAAGAACATTCTAAAAGTTCCGGATTTTTAAGAGATATTGTTATTGGTATGAGTGATGGATTAACTGTGCCGTTTGCATTGGCTGCAGGACTAAGCGGTGCCATTAGCAATACAGGCCTTATTGTAATTGCCGGTTTAGCAGAAGTTGCAGCAGGTTCAATTGCGATGGGCCTAGGAGGCTACCTTGCCGGGCAAACCGAAGTTGACCATTATAACGCTGAACTAAAACGCGAATACGATGAAGTAGAGCGATTACCTGAAAAAGAAAGAGAAGAAGTAAGAGACTTTTTTGAAGGTCTTGGCCTTAGCACAGAGGTACAGGAAAAAGCAGTGCAGGAACTTACGAAAGACAAAGATGTGTGGGTAGGATTTATGATGAAGCATGAATTAGGTCTTGAGCGACCCGACGAAAAAAGAGCCGGAAAAAGTGCGTTTAATATTGGGTTCTCATATATTGTCGGCGGCCTTGTTCCTCTACTACCCTATTTTTTTACTGATAACACTTTCCAGGGATTAAAAGTTTCGGCTGTTATCACCCTTATCTGCTTGTTTATTTTTGGCTATTATAAATCTAAAATGACAGGAGTGTCTCCATTACAGGGAGGCATAAAAGTAATGTTTATCGGTGCTGTGGCTGCAAGTGCCGCATTTGGTATTGCAAGATTAATTGAAGCCCATTAGTTGCTTTCGAATCTCATTTCATCGTACTATTTGACCTAAGTCAACAATGACTTCACTTATAACACCTCACATAAATAACTATTTTAATTTCACCTTAGGAATGGTTGTCATAACCATAATTACAAGAGAAAGTAAAAGAATAGCGTAGATCCCGATTCGCTTCTGCGGACATTCTCCGAATTCACAATGAGTAATTATTAAGAAATTCCTAATGCCCCAGGCAAAGTTAAAAGCTCCTATAAAAAGGTTGGTCCGCTTTGCCCACAAAGCAGGTATTAGAAAAAATATTATAGCAAGGACGCAGAAAGCTATATGTAGAATTCCCGGCTTGCCGTAACGGGTAGGATCAGTTTGCAAACCCGTTATAGTAGTTTTAATAGAATCTATATACACCCATGGCAAAAAACAACAACCAATCAATATGAGCGCTGCTATAACGCCTACGTAATTTGAATACTTCATGATAATATAAAAAAGTAAAGATTTGAAATAATGAAATGGAAAGAGCTTAGTAAAAGCAAATAAGATTAGCTGAAACTTTTGTTGCAAAAGTATATCTATTACCCTCTAAACATTTTTTACAACATTTACTTTTTAACCAAATCATACAAGTCTAGCCATCCCTTTTACAATTGACCGCTTAGACATGATGATGCTTACAACACCAATATGTCTTAATCGGCTAATGGTTTAACCTTGGGAAGTACCAGAGTTTCTTATTGAAGGCCAACTTTGATCCATCTCAATAACTATACAATGACTGTAAAACAACCGGTTGCCGGGGCAGGATACGAAAAGAGCTCTGAAGTTTCCATTCTTCTATTTAGTTTTATAACAGCTTTTGCTGCAGGAATAATCATTATCAGCACTTTGTTTTTTACGGTAAAAAAAATAGAAAGTAAACTGAGTGCCGCTAAAGACATTCCCTATTCAAAAAAATAAATCTTCACCCGCTCCTTAAATCAACGCCTCTGTAAAGCACTACTCCCGGCCGAATTGCTATACGATTACGCGCATGCACGTAATCGTATGCCTAGAACTATTCTACCACATGCACGTTTTAGCCGAATAAATGTTACTTGCCTTTTTATTAATAAATTACCGGCCTAATCTTCTGCATGCAAACTAAAACAAAGCTGAACATTTTCGACTTCACCATGATTGTGGTAAGCCTCGTAATTGGGATGGGTATTTTTCGAACACCCGCTAATGTTGCAGCCGCAGTTCCTACCCCGTTTGCTTTCTTTGTGGTTTGGCTTGCTGGTGGGTTGGTTGCTTTATGTGGCGCGCTAACTTATGCCGAAATTGGTTCCAGATTTCCTGTTACCGGCGCTTATTACAAAATATTCTCTTACTGTTATCATCCTTCCATAGCGTTTGCCATCAACTGTATCATACTTGTTTCAAATGCAGCTTCACTTGCCGGCGTTGCCCTAATTGGTGCGGAGTATATAACAAAAGTGATAGCACCAAATGCAACTGATGCTCAGTTTATACAAATTGGTATCGCCATATTTTCAATTGCAGTTTTTTATGGTGTTAACCTGTTAGGCCTAAAAATGAGCGCTAAAGCTCAGAACGTACTCACCATTATAAAAATTTCAATGATCCTGTTGCTAATGGCACCTTTGTTTTTTGTAACGCCATCAGTCAGCCTAATTCCTGAAACGCTGCAGCATGTTAGCCCTGCTTTCACCGAATATATAAAAGCATTTGGAATAGGACTAGTAGCTGTTTCTTTCACTTATGGCGGCTACCAGCAAACGATTAATTTTGGTGCTGATGTTGAAAATCCGCGCAGAAATATTCCCCGTGGAATCTTTATCGGCATTTTTGTTATTATTACTCTTTACCTCGCTATCAATTATGCTTACATAAGGGTAATAGGATTCGACAATTTAAAAGGCGCAAAAAATATAGCGGCTATTATGGCCTCGCATGTATTTGGAGACGCAGCCGGAAGAATACTCTCCGTCCTCTTATTTCTGTCTGTACTGGCTTACGTGAACGTACTGCTTATGAGCAACCCAAGAGTAATGTATGCGATGAGTGAAGACAACGTGTTACCTAAAATTTTTGGCGTAAAAAACGAACGTACAAATGTATTAACTACCTCCCTTTCTGTTTTTGCAGCTATCTGTATTTTAATTGTTTTCTGGGCAAAAGAATTTGACGAGATTCTTAGCTTTACCATTTTTCTTGATTGCATCGGAATGGCCACTTCTGCAGCAACTATTTTTATCCTAAGAAAGCGCACAGCGCATTTAGATGAAACAAAAATTTATACAGTTGGCCTCTACCCTCTTCTTCCATTGATATTTATAGCTGCTTATATTTTTGTAGCCATCAGTATCTTTATCGACCGGCCTGCTACTGCGCTTACTGCTTTAGCGGTCTTGGCTGGTTTTACCATTTTATACTTTATTACAAAAGGCACTCAGAATCAGCCAAAGCAAGTGTAGATCTGGGTGTTACTTTTTGGTACGTGCATTTGTTCATGCATCATCATT
Source organism: Segetibacter sp. (assembly GCF_025963695.1). Classification (GTDB taxonomy): domain Bacteria; phylum Bacteroidota; class Bacteroidia; order Chitinophagales; family Chitinophagaceae; genus Segetibacter. The sequence continues at coordinate 151,086 of NZ_JAOQAH010000068.1, forward strand.
TGTTGCGTCGCACTTCGTTCATCGGCAAATCTTTGTACAACTATTCTTAAAGCGTATTCTGCACAGTAGTACCAATGCGTCTACAGTTAAAAGCTATTTATTTATCTTTCTAAAAATTTCACTTTGGATACATCTTTTCTTATAAATGAGTTTGCAGAAGAAAGAGCCCTTTATTTTAATGCGGTTGCTCCCCCAATTATGCAAACCAGCAATTTCGTTTTTAAGACGGTTGAAGAAATGCGCAGCGCTTTTAAAGACGAGTATTCAACTTACCTCTACAGCCGAGGCCTAAACCCTACAGTGGATATGCTTCGAAAAAAGCTGGCAGCTTTAGACGGTGCTGAAGATTGTCTTGTTTTTAATAGTGGTGCCGCCGCCATTTTTGCTGCTGTTTTAGCAAATGTAAAATGCGGTGATCATGTTGTTTCAGTTAACCAACCTTACGCCTGGGCACAAAAAACTTTTGATGTCGTTCTCGCCCGTTTTAATATTACTACCACCTATGTTGATGGAACTGATATTGCCAATTTTGAAAAGGCTATAACAACAAACACTACCATTATTTACCTGGAGTCTCCCAATAGTTGGGAGTATGCCTTGCAAGATCTGGGGGCTGTTGCACAACTTGCCAAAAAGCATAACATTGTTACCATTTGCGATAATAGTTATTGCACTGCCATTTATCAAAAGCCAATCAGTTTGGGAATTGATCTTGTTGTACAATCAGCCACAAAATATATTGGCGGACACAGTGATACAGTTGCAGGAGTTTTAAGTGGCAGCAGCGAAATGATCGCAAGCATTTTTAATAGCGAATACCTAAATATCGGAAGTGGCATTCAGCCTTTCAATGCATGGCTACTGTTGCGCGGACTACGTACTTTACCTGCAAGACTAGACAGGATTTCAGCAACAACCTCTACAGTAATTAAATTCCTGAAATCGAACCCCAGCGTTGAAAAGGTGATTTATCCTTTTGATGAAACCTTTGGTCAGTATGAGCTGGCAAAAAAACAAATGAAAGGCGCCGGAGGGCTTCTGACCTTTGTGATAAAAGCTGGAAGTGCACAGCAAATTGATAACTTTTGCAACTCCTTGCAACACATTTTAATGGCGGTCAGCTGGGGAGGTTATGAGTCTTTGATCATACCAAAAGTAGCAGGGATGGATCCAGGAGCATTTAATGGCAATGTTGCAGAGCACCGAATGGTCAGGTTGTACGTAGGGCTTGAGGAAGCTAACTACATAATCGAGGATCTTAGACAAGCTTTCGCTAAAATGGAAGGAAAAAACTTTAGTTAAACGACTTTCCTTTAATTAATAAAAAACCAGCTATGGAAATAAATAAAACCTTTTTTGCTCCCCGGCTTTACATTAGAAGTGGTGTTACAAACATCGGCTTTTATGCAACCGGTCTTCAGGCAATCGAGTTGAGAAGGTGGTCAAATAACGACGGTACTTTACATGTTGCAGAGCTATCAATAAACGGAGCCATTTTTCACCTTCGCGAAGAGTCGTCTCTTAAACCTGGCAGGTTCAGTCCTGAAAAACATAGCGGAACTACTGCAGCTATCGGACTTTTTGTGCCAGATGTAGATGCTTGTATAAACAGAGCGATAGCGGCCGGTGCAACAGAAATTTCACCTGCAAAAGACTATGATTACGGATATTGACAGGCGGAGATAAAAGACCCCCTTGGTCATCATTGGTTAATTGAAAACAAAATCTGGTTCGAATAACTACAACATCTGTAATAAGAATGTAAATTACAAAGCGATTAAAACGATATACTTACAAAGATTTTAAAATGAAAATTACTGTTATGCTAAAAAGAAGTTGCTTGTTTTTGTTTTTGTTTCTATCCACAATGCTCACGTTTGCCCAGTCTAAAGAAGAGCAGGCAGTTGGGCAACAAGTAGAGAAATTGAAAAAGGCTATGATTGATGCCGATCAATCAACGTTGCAAAGCTTAACATCAGACAAATTAACGTACGGTCATAGTACCGGCACTATTGAGGATAAGAAATTGTTTGTTGAAAATATACTTAACAACAAATCAGACTTTGTTACCATCAATCTATCAAATCAAACAATTAGTATTAGTGACAATGTTGCCCTTGTTCGCCACAAGTTAGATGCGGTTACTAATAACGAGGGCAAGCCAGGTGAAGCGCATTTATTCGTTCTGTTGGTTTGGCAAAAAACTTCCGGTCAATGGAAACTAATTGCAAGGCAGGCAGTAAAACAACCTGTAGAAACTCCTGCTAAATCGTAAGAAGGATACAAAACATAAATTAAAGAGGCAGTCTTACAATGAGGCCGCCTCTTTGATTTATGTTACCATCTATTTCGTTGCCTGGCATATTTATCTTTATGCCGGTTTCAAAAAGAGCTTGATTTACTAACTTCATTTTTAGTATGATTTATCTATTTTAAAATATTGCAACATTGCAATTGAACGGATAGATACCCCGCACCAGAAAGTTGCTTTCTTACAAAAAGTACAAGTGAGTGACACAACAATGTTTAATTGAAAAGCAGAAGTTTGCATAAAAAAAACAGATACTAAGCTGGTCGTAGAGAGTAGCTTCAATACAACCACGAAAGAAACTTTAAAAATTAAGTATGAAAAAGGAAATGTTGAGTGAAGAATTAGGGTCAATAATATCACCTTCGAGAAGAGATGTAATTAAAACCCTTGCTGCTGCCAGTGCCGGGTTGCTATTTTCTCCCAATACTTTATTGGCCGCTACAAGGCAGAAGAAAGATAAACTAGGTGTAGCTCTTGTGGGTCTTGGCTATTACAGTACCGACCTGTTAGCACCTGCACTTCAGCAGACAAAGAATTGCTACCTGGCAGGGGTGGTTACGGGCTCACCAGCCAAAGCGGAAGCCTGGAAAAAGAAATATAACCTGGCCGATAAGAACATTTACAATTACCAGAATTTTGACCAGATTGCTAATAACCCTGATATAGATGTAGTGTATGTAGTGCTGCCACCATCGATGCACAAAGAGTACGTTATACGGGCAGCTAATGCTGGCAAACACGTTTGGTGCGAAAAGCCTATGGCCATTTCTGCTGCAGAGTGCAAGGCAATGATAGATGCATGTAAAAAGAATAAACGTACGCTTGCCATTGGTTATCGGCTTCACCACGAACCAACTACCCAGGAATACAGGAAATTGATAAAGCAAAATAAGCTGGGTAAAGTGCTAAAGGCAAGCTGCGCTGCGGGTTATGTTGAAAACCGTACCGATCATTGGAAACAAAATAAAGCATTAGGCGGTGGCGTACTTTACGACATGGGCGTATACGCCATTCAGGGCGCGCGGTTGGGAACGGGTTTAGAACCGGTAGGTGTAATGAATGCAAAAACTACCACCAACCGTCCGCACATTTATAAAAATGGTCTTGATGAAACAACAACCGCTACCCTTGCATTTCCGGGAAATATTATGGTGGATATTAAAACGAGCTTTGGCGAAAACATAAATTACCTCAACATCAACTGTGAAAAAGGCGAGATAAAAGTTGCACCATACCAGGCATATGCCGGAGTAACTGCCGACAGTCCGTTAGGCGAAATAAAACATGCTTACAACGTACCGTGGCAGCAAGCCAAACAGATGGACGATGACGCCACTTCAATTATGCAGCAAAAGCCAATGCTGGTACCTGGCGAGGAGGGTATGCGTGACATTAGAATTGTAGAAGCCATTTATAAATCAGCAGCAACAGGAAGACCTGTTGGAATATGATGATACCGTTTTTATTGTTACTGTACCTGATGAATCAGATCGGCTGATAAAATTTTGGTAACCGGCGGATGAATTAAAAATTAAGCTTTGTTGCGTCGCACGCTTGTACATTTTTCACTTTTTTCAACTTTAAATTAAACCCATATGAACAAATCGAAACTAGTTTTCTCTAACCTGCTAATCTTAATACTTTTTACTTTCTGCGCGTACAGCCAACCCAATCAGTTGGTAAAGGTGCTGGTTGCCCCCGACCATACGAACTGGGTTTATAAAGCAGGAGAAGAGGTAAAATTTACCATATCAGTTATACGCTCCGGCAATCTAGTCCCTAATGCAAAAATAAAATATGAGATAGGGGCCGAAAAGATGGAAGCATCTAAAAGAGATTCATTAAATCTTGCTGATGGAAAAATTACCGTAAGCGGTGGCACTATGAAAGCCCCTGGTTTTTTGCGCTGTATCGTTACTGCCTATGTAGATGATAAAGAATACCGAAACCTTGCAACTGCCGGCTTTGAGCCTGAAGCCATAAAACCGACTGAAAAAAATCCTGCAGATTTTGTTCAGTTCTGGGAGAAGGCAAAATCGGACCTGGCAAAAATTCCGATGGATGCAAGAATGACTTTATTACCAGAACGTTGTACTGAAAATGTGAATGTCTATCATGTAAATCTTCAAAATTATAGGGTTGGTACAAGGCTATACGGAATATTATGTGTACCTAAAAAAGAGGGCAAATATCCTGCATTGCTAAGAGTTCCTGGAGCTGGCGTAAGACCATACGGAGGAGATATTAGTACTGCCGAAAGAGGTATCATCACATTTGAAATTGGCATTCACGGAATTCCTGTCAATATGGACCAATCTGTCTATGCCAGTATAAGCGCTGGTATCCTCAATGATTATCCAAGCCTTAATCTCGATGATCGTGACAAGTATTTTTATAAGAGAGTGTATGTAGGCTGTTTGAGAGCAAATGATTTTTTAAGCAGTCTTCCACAATACGACGGTAAAAATTTAGGTGTTGCAGGCGGCAGCCAGGGAGGCGCTTTATCGATAGTAACTGCTGCATTGGATAAGCGGGTTAAATACCTGGTTTCGTTTTATCCAGCTATCAGTGATCTTACTGGTTATTTAGAGGGACGTGCAGGCGGCTGGCCTCATTTGTTCGCGAAAAATAATGTGGCTTATAATAACACCAAAGAGAAATTAAATACCGTACAGTATTATGACGTGGTGAATTTCGCCAGGCTGTTAAAAGTGCCGGGCATGTATTCCTGGGGGTTTAACGATGAAACCTGTCCGCCTACTTCAATTTATTCAGCTTATAATGTTATCACTGCTCCCAAACAGTTGTTTCTTGCACTAGAAACAGGCCACTGGACTTTCCCCGAACAAAATGAAAAAACCAATAACTGGATTGTTGAACAATTGAAAAAATAATGCGGATTAGACCAGACTTCTATCAAGCGCGAATATTTAATACGGCGGAAGAATTTAAAATTTCGTGATAGATCTTATTAATAGTTACATTCAAATTGCTTAAACAAAATAAAATATGAAAATTAATCCTGTTGTTACCAGGGCACTTGCTATCTGCCTTGCCTTAAGTGTTTCTTTCAATGCGTTGCTTGCCCAAAACATAGGCTTGCAGTTGTATAGTTTGCGGAACGAATTTAAAAAAGATGTACCCGGTACCCTGGCTAAAATAAAAGAGTGGAAAGTAACGCTGATAGAAGGGGGCGGCTCTTATGGGCTTCCTATGGAAGAGTATAAAAATTTGCTGAAGAAAAACAACTTGACGATGGCTAGCGTAGGTGCCGGATTTGAGGAATTAGAAAAAGATCCGCAAAAGGTTGTTGACAATGCAAAAGCATTTGGGGCAAAGTATGTGATGTGTGCGTGGGTTCCTCACAAAGAAGGCAATTTTACGATGGAAGAAATTAATAAAGCAATAGACGTATTCAACTCTGCGGGAAAATTGCTGGCCGACAATGGCATCAAATTATGCTACCATCCACACGGTTACGAATTCAGACCATATGAAAATGGAACGATGTTCGACTACATGATAAAGAAGACAGATCCACGGTATGTCAATTACGAGATGGATGTGTTTTGGGTAAAACATCCGGGGCAAGATCCGGTAGCGCTACTTAAAAAATATCCAAAGCGTTTTTTGATGCTTCACTTAAAAGACCGGGAACACGGAACAAAAGGAAACCAGGAGGGGCGCGCACCGGATGAGACAAACGTAGTTCTGGGAAAGGGAGATGTGGGTATAGAAGCTGTAATGAAGCAGGCAAAGAAAATAGGAGTAAAATATTATTTTATTGAAGATGAATCGCCAAAGGCTGTAGAACAAATTCCTGAAAGCTTAAAGTTTCTTAGCAATATAAAATATTAGCGGTCTTGTGTTAGTTGACAACAGCATGCTATTAAACTAACTTTATATCTACAAAAAACTTCAATCATGAAAACATTACTCTTTATTGCTGTTACATCTTTCTTGTTTGCCTCTTCTATTTATAATTTTAAAGTGTCTGGCCTCGGCGGAGAAACTATTGACTTTAAAAAATATAAAGGAAAGAAAATAATGATCGTAAATACTGCTTCCAAATGTGGCAACACTCCACAGTATGCGGAGTTGGAACAGCTTTATAAGAAATATAAAAACAAGCTCGTTATCATTGGTTTCCCTGCAAATAACTTTAAAGAACAAGAACCAGGAACAAACGCAGAGATCCAGGAATTTTGTAAGAGAAACTATGGAGTTACTTTCCCTATGGCTGAAAAGGTTTCTGTGAAGGGAGATGATATTGCGCCTTTATTTCAATATCTGGTAAATGAAGCTAAAAAGAAGGGTATTGAAGACCCGATTAAATGGAACTTCACAAAATTTCTTCTCGATGAAAAAGGAGAATTAATTACCGTTATTCATAACAAAACAAAACCAATGAGCGAAGAGGTTCAAAAATACTTCAACTAAAAAAAACCTCCCATTTGTTTCCAGTTTAGTACGTTACATTAAAAGAACTAGCCGCCTTTCTTGGGCGGCTAGTTCTTTTAATGTAACGTTTGTCCAGTTAATTGTTCCAACCTATTACCAACCCGCATTTTGTGCAAGAGCAGGATTAGTTGTTCTTACTGCTTGAGGTATGGGATAGTAATAATTCTTCTCTTCCCATTTTCTCTGAATATTGCTGAGCCATGTTATTTCTCCAAAAGTATCATTCTTCAATCGTTGAGCGTTTGCAGCACCACTAATAATAGGTGATACATTTATATACGTGACTGTCGAAGGAACAGAAGCTGGTCTTGTAGTTGACTTACCAAAAGCGACATCCATCACGCCATCTTCATTCAAATCAAGCGGTGTATCAAGCGCAGGAACATACATACCGTTCCATTCCATCTCCATCAACTCACCTCTTTTCCACCTGACAATATCGTAAAAGCGGAACCCTTCCATAGCCAGCTCTATCCCTCTTTCTCTGCGAACTTCTAACATAACCGGGTCAGATATCCCCGGAAAATATTTAGTTTGTAAATAAGGATCTACAAGGGTAGGTTTCGCTGTTAACCCAGCTGTGATACCTGCTCTTTTACGCAAGGCTCCAATTGTAGCTGCCCATTCAGCATCGGTCAACGTTCCGAGTTCGGCTTTCGCCTCAGCATAATTCAGCAATACTTCACCCAACCTGAATATTGGAACAGCATTGTTATTTAAATCCCTTGTATCATAATAAGTATCATCAAGGCTGAACTTGATCGGCATGTACCCAGTGTATGAATAAGTAAACACGGGTGGCGCTGCGACAAGAGTTGTTCCGTTTAACCTTTTATAACTACCGACCCGGATTGTTTGCTCGAGACGCCTGTCTCTTCCTTTTACTTCATCCTTAAATAGCATCGTCTCGTAACCAGGCTTGCTTGTGAACGGAGTTCCGTCAATATTCAAATAAGTATTGATAAACGTTCTTATAAAATTAAACCTTACCCCGGTAGTCGCGCTCGTGTTATACCAGTTAGCAGCATGAAGAACACTCAAAGCAGGGTCAGCAAGTGCCGCAAGCATTACCTCTTCAGGCACTGGACCTGGGTTGGTAAATACCTTACGATATGATCCGGTAGCTCCTGCACCATCGTACACTTTAAACCCAGCCTCATCCATTATTTTTTTTGAAGCACTCGCAGCCTGTGTAAGCCAAGCGGCAGAAGATGCGGTAAGATTTAGATTTGTATGATACTTTCTGAATGTGCCCTCAAATAAACAGACCCGTGACTTGAGCGCATAAGCAACCCATTTGGTAACAAGGCTGCGTGATGGGTCAGTGGCTAGTTTGATATTTTCGCAGGCAAAATCGAGATCTGCTAAAACAGAGTCCATAACCAGTACGCGGCTGTCACGGCCTTTAAACAAATCCGGATCGTTTACATCGTAAGCCCTGCTAACCCATGGAACATCACCATATCTTTTTACCTTTTCAAAATAAAAGAATGCCCTGAAAAACCTTGCCAAGCCCATGTAACTCTTTCTTACATCTTCGGGCACTTTTGGATCTACATTGTTTTCAATAAAATAATTAACGTTTCTAAGCGACCGCCATCCCCAATTCCAATCATCATTTGTCATCATTCCAAGGGCTACAAGGTCGTAGGCTGAAGCGGATGTATTGTCTGATATATTAGAGCTATATGCACCGGGCCTTATAAACCTGGGAACATCGCGACGCGCCGCATAGTCCGACATGGCGTCGGCTGTATGAATATTATTAGCAGTCGGAAGCATTCTATAAAATGAGTTGGCATAGAGTTCAAGCCCTTTCTCGCTACCAAATACCGCTTCTTTAGATGCTGTAGCCTCTGGTAATTGTTCAAGCTTTTTACACTGCACCAGAAGCGCAGTAAGAAGAAAAAGCAGCAAATATTGTTTTTTCATGATTATAATTAATTAGATCAAATTAAAAAGTTACAGATAAACCGAAAGTTCCACCTTTCATGATAGGATAGTTATAACCGTCACCTGCGTTACCGCCCGGGCTAAAAACCTGGTCAGAAGGACCAGTACTTTCGACATCTAAATCCCTGGTAAGTTTGTAAAGTGGAGACCATGCCCAAAGATTTTCGGCAGAAAAATAAACCCTTACATTACTTGCACTGATTTTTGAAATTAGTCTTTGCGGAAGATTGTAACCCACCTGTATGTTTTTAAGTCGTAAATAAGCCACGTTTTGTAAATATTTTGTTTGAGCTTCCCTTAATATACCGCCCGCTCTATTAGCAAGGCGCGACACATATCTTGGAAGGTAAGCATCAGGATTATCAGTAGTCCAATGGTTATCAAGATGCCAGCGAGGTAATTTATTGTATGGCCTGTTGTACTGTCCCCAGAAAACCCCTGCTTCAGTACCCGGAAACCAATCCTGACTGCCTACTCCCTGGAAAAAAGCGGAAAAGAAAATACCATTCCAATCAGCACTTAAATTAATACCGTAGGTGTAGCGTGGTGAACTGTTTCCAATAATGGATCTGTCGCCAGGCTTGTCAACAGTATTTGTACCGAAATCGACAACCCCATCATTATTGCTATCCAACAACTTTATGTCGCCAGGAAAAGTTTGACCTGAAGCAGTAGATAGAAATAATTTTTGGTTTGCGTGTTTGGCTATATCATCCTGTGAAGTAAAAAATCCTTCAGTTGTATAACCCCATATCTCACCGATCCGTTGTCCGACGTAATAATCGTTTAATCTCTTTTCAGGATTATTAAATTTGGTAATGACAGCAGTATTGTCTGCGAGTGTTACCCGAACATCATAGTTGAACGGTTTTGAAGCTACAGTAAATTTATCACCCCATGACAAGCTGGTTTCCCAACCTTTTGTTTTTAGGTCGGCGTAGTTTCCACGTGGTGCTATTGCTCCAAATACAGCAGGAGGAGTTACCGCTGTGGTAAACATATCAGTAGTGTTTCTTACGTATACATCACCTGAGAAACGTAAGCGATTAGAAAGCATATTAAAGTCAAGACCAAGGTTTGAAGTAGTAGAAGTTTCCCACGTCAGACCTGCAGGGAGAACAGATGGATTATTTGTAAATGACGGCCGGGCTCCATTTAAAATAATACCTAATTGACTCACGGCAAGCTGTTCCTGGTAAACGTAAGAACCTATATTTCCATTTCCTAGGGAACCATAAGACGCCCTGATCTTTAAGTCAGAAATAACTTTGCTTGAGACGTTCCAGAAAGCTTCTTTTGAAATGCGCCAACCTGCGGAAACGGAAGGAAAGAACCCATACCGCTGATTAGTAGGAAACTTGGAAGAACCGTCATAGCGGCCATTTACTTCAACCAAGTACCTGTCTTTATAGGAATAATTTAGACGGGAGAAGCCCCCAAGAATAGCCCACTGCTCATAACCACCCTGGGTTAAAAAAGATGAACCTAAAGCAAGGTTCAAGTCATTAGCATTTTCATAAATCAAACCATTCCGCTGGGCAGAAATTGCATTAAAAGTTGATTGTTCATAATTATAACCTACAAGAGCTTTAAAATAATGAGCATCTTTAAATGTATTCTCGAATTCAGCGTAAATATTTGTTGCCAGGTAATTTGTTCTTTGCCTTACTTCCCTTAGATCGTTGGTGGTAGTTCCCAGGTAAGCTATTACGCCAGGCTTTAGACTGTATGGAAGGGGAACCTGCTTGCGTTTCTCAACATTATTAGTAGTTTGGAAAGTCACATCACTTTTTAGCCTTAATTTATTTTTAAAGAACTCCGCTGTCATTCCCGCCCTGTTTCTGAATATACCTCTTTCCTGGTTTATCCCGCTCTTGCCATAATAAAAGTCGCCAACCGAATACGCAGAAGATGCCGTCAAGGTGCCATCAGGATTTATTAAAGGAGCCAATGGATGTCCTTCGTCTGCAATATTTCTCCATATACCGCCACCTTCTCCCACGTTCAATGGGTTGTAATAGGTCATGTTTGAAAAATCGGTGTTGTTATCAAACCTTAACCAGGGATACAACTGAATAGATCCTTTTGCCCGAAAATTCATCATCTTGTAATCGTCAGAATTGTACCGGAACAAACCATCCTGACCGAAGTAGCGACCGGTAAGCATAAAGGTGGTCTTATCGCTGCTACCGGAAATAGTAATGTTATGCTCGGACGATTTAGTGCGTTCTTTATATAATTCCCTATACCAGTCGGTACTTGCATAATACACATACTCTCCTGTTACCGGGTCAATCTCCACATCGGGTAAGCCTTTGCCTTGCCTTCTTTCCAATTCTGTTAAGTACTGCTGCGAGAATCTAAGAGTCTTATTTACTGCTTGTGGAAATGAACCGTCCCATGCTACAGATGATTCGGCAAACATTTTAGCAAACGTGTACGCATCATTTACAAAATCAGGCACAGCGGTGGGACTTTTTACTGATAAATTTGTAGTATAGGTAATGCTTGTTTTACCTCTTTGTGGATTTTTTGTTGTGATCAATACCACTCCAAAAGCTCCCCTTGCTCCATAAATTGCGGCAGATGCAGCATCTTTAAGAATAGAAACAGTTGCGATGTCATTAGGGTTTATGATGCTGGGGTCACCTTCTACACCATCAATCAATACAAGTGCATTTCCGCCCTGGCCAATTGAAGTTGCTCCCCTTATATTAAATCTCGGAGACTGGTTCGGCTTACCATCCAGCATCCTGATATTTAGATTTGGCAGAACACCTTGAAGACCTTGGCTCAAGTTAGTGATTGAACGGTTCTCCAACACCTCTGAGGTTACCTGGTCAACGGCACCCGTTAGATTTGCCTTCTTTTGAGTACCATAACCAACCACAACGACTTGTTGTAATTCCTGGCTTGTTGACGCCATTTGTACATTAATTGTACTGCGTCCTCTAATAGTCTCTGTTCTGCTTTCCATACCGGTAAAAGTAAAAACGAGGGACGTTGCGTTGCCGGGGTTTGCAACAGTAAAATCTCCATTTTCATTTGTTGTCGTTACAGGTTTCTGCCCGGAGGTAGTATTTACCGTAACGCTAACGCCGGAGAGTGGCGCGGCGGTACTTGCATCAGTCACTCTTCCTTTAATGCTGTTATTCTGGGCAATCATTTGAAAAGGAAGAAAGACTAGTAGCATTAGCCAATAGTAAATTTTTTTCATACTTTTTTTTTAGCAAGTCTTAAATAAATAAAATTGATCTGGGTTGGTAAAATGAGAAAGTCGGGATGTCTTGTACACTGGAATTAAAAAGGGTAAAGAAAACAATAGGTTTTCATGGCAATCATTTTAATAAAGGAGAATTATGGCAATAGAAATTAAAGAAGCTGAAATATTTCAAACCTCAGTATGTAAACAACAATTTATAGTA
>NZ_JAOQAH010000098.1 GCF_025963695.1 Segetibacter sp.
TGGATGGTGGTCAGTGAGAGGACTTGGCTACTTCTCGTCCACCTATGACGTTACTGTTTCAATCCTTCTTATTCTGGATGGTGGTCAGTGAGTCTTGGTTCTGCGCTTTATGGGTAAGAGGTAAGGAAAGTTTCAATCCTTCTTATTCTGGATGGTGGTCAGTGAGACAAAAATCATGAATTACGAAAACGCAACTTACCACCGTTTCAATCCTTCTTATTCTGGATGGTGGTCAGTGAGTGGAGATCTTTTATTTAAGGGAGATAATCCCTGTTTGTTTCAATCCTTCTTATTCTGGATGGTGGTCAGTGAGAGGTATATTCTTCCAACTTACTGCTTCTCAATAAACTGTATTCATTTCTGGTATGCTTATTTTTTAACTTCCAATATGTCAAAGAACTATTTAAATCTCTTTTCGTAGTAGTTTCCGAATAGCTAACGCCTTCTTCTTCACTTGATTGCAGCATGTTTTTTATTTGATTTAAATAAAACGTTACCCGGAATTTCGCTATTTTATACAAATATTCCGGTATGTGCAATCTACACATCTCTGCTTGTATTTGGTGGCTGCAGGGAAGTAATTTGTACTTATAATCACTCCTATTTCCCTTGCACATTCCTTTACCAATTGCTTGTCCGTAGCCTTAATCTCAACTTCAATTAATTTATTACTGCTTCGCGTATATACTAAAAACCCTTTATTTACCTGGCATCCAAAATTTTCTTCTATAAGCCATGCATAACAAAACATTTGCGTCTTGTATGTTTCATACACTTTGTCGTCATACTTAGCAAACTTATAATCCAACGGAGCCATTGTTCCATCTTCCAGCTTCAGTACTTCGTCAATTTTTCCACGAAGCAGGTTATTGGTAAGGTATTGGTCGTTATATCTTTCCACAGCTCCTATTCTGCGCCTTAAATATTCTTTATTCTGTTCCAGCTTCTGGTCGTGCACCTCACGCCCACGTTGTACTTTATAGTGCCGGTCTTCATATTGGGGTATGGTTAATACATATTCGAAATAGGTAAACCTTGCACAATATAAATATTCAATTATATGAGAAGGTGTAAGGGTCATGAGAGTTTGTGTTACACGGCAACCTTTTAGCTGCAAGCTTCAAAGCTATAAAAACGTGAACCCGCTTGCAGCTTGTGGCTAACGGCAGCAGCTTTTACGTAATTACAAAAACAAAGCTTTTACTTCATCGGTCACCATTTTTTTATCAAATGCTTTACCCAGCAATACAGTGGCTTTTAATTCACTTTTCGACATCGGAAATATATATACTGAATCTGTTTCTTCATCTATTAATCCTTCGAGCCGTAATTGAAGTGTGTCTTTTTGGTTTTCATCAATCGTTCCCAGAAAGACTGAATATTGCACTCTATATAAACCGGCCTGTTTACAACACTTTGCTACTTTACCGCGTACATCATCCTCTTTAATATCATAAATAACCCATGCAATCATAGTGTGAGTTGTGAGTCGTGAATGGAGAAAGCGATGGTTATTGAGTGTTGCCTGCGCACGCTGCTATAAAAAATAAAAAGTACAAGTGTGCGACGCAACGATGTTTAATAGTACTACTATGACCGGAGCATAAAAATTCTGCTTTGAACAGCAAATTTGCTTTATGCCTCGCAAACATGTAAACAGTCAACTGTTATCCTCACCTTCCTGTCCTTCATCCGCCAACTTATTGTTACCGATAAGTCCGTTTGCAAACCTATGTGAATCCTGCTGCATTGCGTTTGCCCTTGTCTGGTTGCGGCCCTTGTATCTGATCGTTTCGCTTTCCATATAGTTGTTTAACGCTGTTACCAGTAGCTCCTTGCCTTCTTTATTAAGCGTTACCCCATTTGCAATTTCGTCAGTATGCGCTTTGTTTACCTTCTTTGCTGCAAACAATCTAAACACCGCTGTTTCAACAAAAATGCGGTATGGCTCAATAAAGTCAAAAACCATACTTTTTTGATTATAATCGTCGCGATGCATAAAACCAACGTAAGGATCGAGACCTGCAATCATCAGGCTCTTTTCTATTCTTGTATACAATATGCCAAATCCATAATTTATAAAAGCATTAAAGGGGTCCTTAGCTGGCCTCATGCTTCTTCCGTTAAACATGTATTGCTCGGGAAGAACATAATTGATGGTTTCAAAATACATGCGGCCACAAGTGCCTTCTAATCCCCGTACACTATCAGCTATCTCTTCAATTTTATCGGCTTCAAGACCTTTTAATGACAGCAACAGATTTTGCATCCTGCTGATTTTATCATCAAGAAACTCACTCATTTGCGAACGGTGTTTCTTAAGATCCTTTATAAATTCAAGCTGGTTATTCATTTTTTCGCCAATCCACGCCTTTGTAAAAGTTACCGCATCTTTACCCAGGCTTGCCTCCAGCTGACGCTTTCTTATTTTGGTAGTACTTCCCAGTTTACTGTGCCAGATACGGCCCATTGGATGACCATCAGATTGAGTAAAAATGATATCAATATTATTCATCAGCGCAAGCCTTACTGCATCTGTACTTAATGCTGCAGATGTAGACATTATAATGGTTGATATTTTGTGGGCCGCTATATGTTGCTTTCTTGGTTCAGCATCTTTCTCAGGTATTCTTATCTCAAACATATCATCTTTTACATGCAGGTAGGTGCCATATGTGTTGAGGTATATTTGCATAAGATAAAGTCTCGTACACGAGCCTGACTTGAGTGAATATTGTTGATGGAATAATGAAATTTAATATACCGAAAATTATTAGGAGCCACACTGTATTGCTACTATTTTACCGCCGTTGCGTCGCACTCGTGTACTTTTAGTTCTTTGCGGCACATGTTCAAATCATATTCATTTTCGCCTTAAGCCGGCTATTCTTTATTCAACATTTTTGTACGCTCAATTATTTCTCTATCCTTTTCTATTTCCGCTTTTAATTCTTCTTCAGTTGGCAAAAAAGTTACATACCTCGAAGCAAAAAGTTGACGACTGTCTTTCAAAACTGAATACTTTGCTACCGCTTCATTTTTTTGAGAACATAAAATAATACCAATTGTCGGGTTGTCGCCTTCCTGCTTTCTTAAGTCTTCATACATACGCACATACATATCCATTTGCCCTATGTCCTGATGGGTAAGTTTACCTATTTTAAGATCGATTAAAACGAAGCATTTGAGAATAAAATTATAGAAAACGAGATCTATTCTGAATTGTTCGTCGCCTGCTTCAATATACTGTTGACGTGCTACAAATGCAAAGCCTTTCCCCAGTTCGAGCAAAAACTTTTGAATGTTGTCCAATAACCCTTGTTCTAAATCTTCTTAATATAGCTGTTGATTTGCAGAAAGCTGCAAAAAATCCAGTACATACGGATCTCTTATAAAGTCTAAAGGTGATGCAGGCAATGCTTCTATTTTTCAATAGCCTCCTTCTTTATATCTTTATCAAACCGGCTTGAAAGTAACCTCTCAAAATACAAGACCTCAATCTGACGCCTCCAGGGCACGGCTTGACCAGGTATTCTGTGCCGCTTCATTCATATACCATTTGCGGGCATCTTCATCACGTACCTTACAAAGAATACGGTATTGCGTCCAGCTTAATTCGTGACGCAGTGCGTCACAAATTGGAAAAGCCTGGTAAAACAATCGCATATAGCGCAAATTACTTTGGTCAAATCCCTTTCCAAATTCAGCAGTAAGTTGCTCAGCCAATTGCTTTAATATGACTTTACCATAGGCGCACGACTTTCGCCACCCTGTTCTTCCTCTACAATGCGGTGACCAATGGACCAGTATAATTCTACCATTGTAAAATTAACCGTTGCTTTTACACGCGTACGTGCCTGCTCAATTAGCTGCCTTATAGTTTGATAAAAACCAGAATTTAATTGCATAAAATTTACCGATAATAGCCAACCTTACAGTGAATTAGTGGTCTTTTATTAGGAGATAGCTTTAATATTCCATCACCAGAAGGTTACAGGCCTCCATTATTTTTTCCTATCGTTCCAAAACCCCTTGCTACCGACTTGCCTAATCCTATCGTATCGGGCAGCATAGTATTGGTTACAAAGTCTGCTTCAAAAGCCATCATGGTATTGTTTTTAAATTGCGTTTCGCGTTGGCCCTTTATTTTGAGGTTGGCCATTATGGTTCCTTCCACGCGATGATCCATTCCCTTAAAGAAGCTTAGCAGGTTGCCTACTAAGATTGCTTTCATGTGTTTGGCTTTTTGCTCATCATTCTCATGTAGATACGTCGAATAATTCTGCTGGTTCAACGCCATCCAAAGGGTTTTAAAACTATAAGCATGCAAATCATCGGACAAACCAATATTGATCATTTTGCTTTCAATATTTTTTTGATAAACAGGATAAGACCGCTCTCCAATTTCCAGCACTTTTATTTTTAAAAACAGGCTAATCAGCAATTCAGCGCCTTCGTTTAAACCTACCAGCGTAGGTACAGTATCCAACACTTTATATTGAACCAGTGGATACCTGTATGCACTCTCCCCGCTCTCCAAATGATTGTGCAGCAGCGGTGAGTGCTCCTGAAACAGCGTTCCGAAATACCCCCGCAACTTATGCGCGTCACGGGTAGCCAATTGTATCTCGGGGAAACGAATGATGGTTTGGTGGATAGGGGTGGGCATGGGGAAAGTTAAAAGTTCATTGTATGAATTTCAGTTCCTTTTTGTTTGAATTTCAGTCCAGTATCAAAATCATAATCAGCATCAATGTAAATAAACCAGCTATGCTTTTTATCATGATAATTCTTTGTTGAATATTTCTTTGTTCTTCTAATAGATAACTCATATTTCGTCTTTTCCTCTGCACTTACTGCATATAGTTTTTCTTCAAATATTGCAGGAATAACATTGATCGAATCCAATCCTTCCCTGGTAAAAACTTTATCCTGTTCTGTATTGTCTTTTATAAAATGTAATCCTTTTTGTACTTCCAAATATGCTTTTTTCCCTTCTATGAAGCTTAAATGATTTTCAATATCAAAATTTTCATACACTTCATCAACCAATTTATTTAAATCATTCTCCGTAAGTTTTTTTCCGTGCTCCCTAATCAACACATCAAATGTTTTTCTTAAAATACCGGCTTCAGTGTAAATAAATTCTTCAGTTACGGCTTGATGCTGAAATACAATTACTCTAGATTCTTTATCTGCTTTTCTTTTTCGATTAATTCTTCCCGCTCTTTGTATGATTGAATCTATAGGAGCATTTTCAGTAAACATTATATCAAAATCAATATCTAAAGAAACTTCCACTACCTGGGTTGCAATTAAAAGGGTTGGTAAATCTGCTCTTTCTCTTTTCAGAATATCCTGCTCTTTATCAAAACGATCTTTTTGGATAAACCTTGAATGAAAGCAAATGCTGTATTCAGCCATTTCTTTATATATTTCATAAAGGCGTATTGCTTCATCAACTGTATTCACAACAATCAAAACTTTTTTATATCTCTTAAGTGCCTCCTGAATTTCTTCGCGTAAATCATCTACCAAACTTTCTCTTACTTCAAAATAATTCCTTGCTTCATTCAGTAATTCATTATCCTGGATAGCGTTTTCGTTGGTTATATTAAGTGTTTTCTGAAGTAGTACTTTTAGTTTTGAGGGCATTGTCGCGGTCATTATGAAAAACTGACTTCTAAATTGATCTTTCAAATACTGAATTGAGGAGATAATAAGACCTAATGTAAAAGGTTGGTAAAGATGAATTTCATCAATAATAATTCTTGCATTGTATAAATGAAACGTTTTGATTTCCCAATAACCTAAATTAAACCCTAGGGTTAGAACTTGATCAACAGTACTGACCGTTACATTTTTAAAGAAAGTTTTATCTTTAAGATATTCTGTTTTCTCATAACTTTTGTTATCGTCAATTTCTTTACGATACAAAAGAGCGGAAGAGTGTGTTATAGCAGTATTTGTTTTGCCGAAATAACTAGTTATCCGTTCATAAATTGCATTTGAAGTAACTCTCGTAGGCAAAAGATAAAGCAGTTTACTCCATTCCGGCTTCTGACTTGCCCATATCAATGAAGCTTCAGTTTTTCCACTCCCTGTTGGAGCTATAGCCAATACGCTACCTTCTATCTTACTCTTTATCTGAAACTCTCTGAATCTAAAATCTTGGGCTATTTGTTCTTTTCCTTCATTCCTAAGTTTATCTACAATCTCTCTTTTAAGCTGGTCTATTGTATAGGAAAATTTTTCTGTTAGCATAGTATGACCTGATGCTGTCCAGTCTGAAATATTTAAAAGAGCTTTATAAAGAATATATTCTTTCCTATGATTTTGACTAATTGGATAATCTCTTTTGAAACCTTTGAAAAATTTTTCAAAGTCATCATACAAAATGGACAGTCCATTATCCATTTTACTAAACCTTTTAAGGCAATAAGGAATTAATTTATGATTAAGGGAATTGTACCCATTGCTGATCAACTTATTATTAAAATCTTTAAAAACCAAAGTCATATCTTCTTCCTTCGAATTTATCTCAGCAAATCCATCATCTTGAAAAAGAGTATCTGTTAACGGCTTATGATGACTAAAAACAGCAAACAAGCTTAATGGATTTTGATTATAGTCATTCGCTCCTGAATAATAAAGAAAAACTCCAGATAAAAACTCATGTCTTATATAATTTTCATCATACTTTTTCTTGCGTTGTATGACCAACTGGAAATTTTGAGCAACTTTACCAAAATCGTGAAATAAAGCAGATAAGAAAGACCTTCGCCAAAAGTCATCACCTTTATTTAAAGTAGCCTCATAACGATTTTTCAATTCTCGCCAT
The DNA here is from genome assembly GCF_025963695.1 of Segetibacter sp. Lineage (GTDB taxonomy): Bacteria > Bacteroidota > Bacteroidia > Chitinophagales > Chitinophagaceae > Segetibacter. The sequence goes on from NZ_JAOQAH010000098.1 coordinate 6,842, forward strand.
ATAGAAAGAACTTTTTCAGTATGTTCGATTAAAGACTCCTTATTGGGTTCCGATTTGGCTAAAATTTCGTTAACCATTTAGTTTAAATTGAAAACCGGAATGAACAGGTTTTTATACTTTACTCCCTTTTTAGAAAAATTCAACTGCATATTTTCGCCAATAAACGAAAGCGTCTTCCGCTGGATCACACGTCTAAATCCGTATTCTGATTCGTAATGAAAACGTAACGGTAAATCAAAAGCTATCGGTTCAGATGTTGAGTAAATTGAAAACGAAAGCCCGTTCTTTGCCTTTTCAACAACTTCCTCTAAAATATTACCTTCTATGAGACAATTAGACATTTCAAAGGAATCAGTAAAATCGTTGTCTATAGTTACCTGAACAATTTTTGCCAAGGAGTCATCATTTCCCAATGTAAGAGCATAGTGTGGTGCCAAAAAAGCTTCTTTAAGCGTTTCAATTACCGATTCATTATCACTCCCATAAATCAAAATAAAATGATTATCATAAAGAATTTCTTTTAGTATAATACTTCCCTGTTCATCAAATGTGTTATACTTCCATAAGTCTTTACAATAACCCTTCGAAGTGCCGTAAATACCAACATAAAATCCATCTTCAAAAAAGTCCTGAGCACTTTTAGGACTTAATCCCATTGCAGCACCTGCTAATCCAATAAGAGTAGTTGGTGGCGGTAATAAAAAAGACTTGTGAAAGTTTTGAAACTCTGGGTTTCTGAACGTAGCTGTTTGCGTTACAAGTTCAACAATACAATACGGCATGCCTATGATTTATAATATTCCTTTATCCACGATTCTATTTTTTCAAACCCTGCTTTTAGTCCAACTACACCATCGGATAATTCAAACACGGCTTCCTGTCCTGCAAATACAGAATCAGTTAAAAACTTTTCATAGTCTGATACTACTGTTTTTAATTGTTCGTAATTTATTTTCCCATCCTTACCCACATTTACCGCTTCAAGGAAAATTGGGTTCTTAGCTTTCATATACGCAGCAGCAATAAATTTTGGAGAAATGTCTGATAAAAAGCGACTTTGCCTTCCACTACTCCATAAATTGCGAAAAGCGTCTAAAAAGGCAATTGCCCGGGTACTTTTTTCTTCATTTGATAATTCTCCTGCTTCGAAGCCTTGTCCGGCACCAACTCTATCTAACTCGATTAAAATAGTACCCCTGTAAATACCTGAATGAACTTCCGTTTCAAAAATATTCGGTTGTATATCTTCTCCTTTTTCTGTTTTTACACCCTTTCCCATAAAATTGGTTGCATAATCTAAATCTCCTTTATATTCAGTTAATGCTAATAGGGCTTCCACTCTTATAGGTGACGTACGTGTTGTTGATGTTCCCCGGCCTTTTTCCTCTTTCGAGGGTGAGGCATCCATATATCCAAACAAATCATCGTCTATGTATTCAACAGGCTTAATAGTAGTTTTTGGAGCACCTTTTTTTGCACTTGCTTCCTGTATTGGCGATAGTGTAAATCCCATCGATTCTAAACCGTCGCGTAATGCTCTTCTAACCGCCTGTGATGACACATAAGGCAATTCTTCTCCGTTCGAAAGAGTAATCTTTTTAATAGGATTAATATTATCAACTTCTTTATCAGCACCGTTTAAACTTGCAAAAGAAACCTTAGATAAGTAGGTGATGGTTATACTGTTTGTTTTCATTATGGCTGTGTGTTTTTTAGAACTGAGTTTATTTGATTTAAAGCGCTAATAATTGCAAATTGCCTTACCATTTCAAAATTTTCCTCATTAATGTTATTTAATAGCTCCCCGCTAAAAATAATATTGTATTTTTTTTGAAGCCTTATAACTGCCTCAGTGAATTGAGATAGAGTTCGTGATTTATGAAGAGAAATTATATACGCTCTTCCATTTTTAGCATTACTTTGTTTCTCACTTAACGTATTCGCATTCTCGTATCCAATTATACTGATGCCAATGCTTGAACCAAATTTGATTGCTTTCTCCTGTATTTTTTCCGTCTCTTCTTTCATGTTATTATTATCTTTTGAATAAATGATGGGTTGATATAATTCAACTAATTTCAGTAGTACATGAAAGTTTTTGAAACCAACGTTTTCCCCAGACGTCATTAAAGTAAAACATTGGAAGAATAAAGTTTCAATGTCTGCGAGAATAGACTTTTGATCGAGTATCTTTTTCAAAACCCTATTTCTGGTTTGTCTTTCAAGACGACAACTGTTTTTTGAAGTCTTTTCGGAAGGTTTAAGAAACTTTAAACTGCCTAACGCTTGTTGAAAACTAACCTCCTTTCTTTCAAGATAGCTAATGAGTCTAATAGCAAATTTGAAGTTGTTAAAATATTCAAATGCGTTAGGGCGTAGTGTAGCTGCGAATTTATCAGCTCTGAAGGAAACCAAAGACACAGGTAATTTCTTAAATGAAGATTCAGACATAGGATCAAAATCATCATTAGTATCGGTTATTTCATCGACACCTTGATTAAAAAGTATTTGCCTGTAAATTGTATAAATCAACATGAAGGAAATCTCCGCCTGTTCTGTATAATCACTTTTAAGCGTCAGTTTATTTTCATTGTCCTTTCTGTAATTAAAATTGTGGAATTTGAAATTAGACATGTAATTAGCATCCAATAGTTCCAACTTGCTTTTGAAAACGCTTCTGTTTTCATTATATATTTGTTGAAGCTGTTCTAAGTTACCAGATTCAAAAAGATAGCAAACAATACTATCAAGGCCGCTCACGTACATATACAAACAAAACTTTGGAGCAAAACGACTTAAATACATTGCCTTCCAACTAATTTTTTTGTCACCGCCTTTTAAGTAAGAATTGAAATTCAAAAGACCGGAAAAGAATGGAGATGTGTTCTGATTGTCAACTAACTTTTTAATTGATCCTCCAGTAAGATAGCAGAACTCTTTACCTGGTTCAAAGTATAATTTGTTTGGTTTGTCTAACCGGGTAATCTTAGTATAAGGTTCATTAAAATAAATTTTACTAAGAATGGTAAGTTTGTTATCAGCGAAATAAGTTTCAATCTTTTCAGCTACTTCCGGTTTTTTCTTTTTTAATTCTTCAAGCTTTATAGTATTTGTTTCTTCTCTCGTACCACCTTGAGCATTATTAGTAATAAGATTTGTTAATCCTAAAGTATATATCTTAGGAAATCTTTCAAATGAATCAGTTTCCTCCACATAAAATACATTTCCTAATTCTTCCCTTTGCTTGTTCGTAGCTGTATCGTAAACTTCTTTCCCCATCAAATAATAAACATCTTCCAGCAACTGAAAAAGGTTATCGTGGTTTATTGTAAGCTTATCTTTTTCCAGGTTAAAGTTGGATTGGTTTAATGGGTAAGCTAAGAGACTTTCATCTTCTGCACACATTTCGAGATAATGATGCAGAGCAATTATTCCTGTGTTGAGAAACACATTTGAGGTACGATTAAATTCAATAGAAGTCATAATTCTTTTAGAAGATATGATAATTTGAATATTGTTACACCTGCCACGACCGCAAACAACACCAATCATTTAAACATAAACGATTAGAGAGACACTGATATAAAAGCTTTATATCAAAACGATAATAATCGCCATGCAGGTTGTTTCCTACTTAGATGTATCAGGGGAAATACTTAAATGGAATGCAATTGGAAACTACACAGATTTTTTAATAACTATGGCAACCTGTGCGAAATTTAAAATAATTCAAAGCTTATGCACATTTTATATCTAAAAATAGCTGCGGTATCTGTTCCCGTTATACAATCGTTAAAACCGCTTCTCAATACAATGAGTATTACGCGATATTGGAAGAATTTGTAAGACTGCGCAAAGCTAAAGCTATTGAGGGACAGTCGATTTGCTCAGTCTGTTAATCGAAAAATGGGATAAGGAAAATAATACGTTTGAAGAATCTAATCCTGTTCAGTTAATAAAATTTCTGATGAAATAAAAAAATTTGAAGGCTAAGAATTTAGCTGATCTGCTCGAGTAAGTAAAGTATTGTTTCTGGATGCTGGAACTCTTTGGCAAAAATTCTTGTTCATTTTTTAAAAACTGTTTATGGTATGAATGTCTTAATCGCCAGGCTCAACCTAAACACTAGCTTTGCTTCAACATCCGGATAAAGTTGTAACGATTGTTCACTCCAAAAAAACTTCAAAATGAATAACAACATTTTTCCCTGCCTCTGGTTTGATGGCACCGCGAAAGCAGCAGCGGAGTTTTATTGCCAGGTATTTAGTAATTCAAAAATCATCACAGACACACCTATGGTGGTACAGTTTGAAATTGAAGGTAAAAAAATGATGGGCCTGAACGGAGGTCCTTATTTTAAAATAAACCCTTCGATCTCCCTGTTTGTTACTTGTGAAACACACGAAGAATTAGAGCGCGTTCATAACAAGCTTATTGAGGGAGGAATCTCAATGATGCCTTTAGACAAATATTCGTGGAGTGAAAAATACGCCTGGGTGGCAGATCAGTTTGGGATGACCTGGCAACTAATGCTCGGCCAGTTACCTGCAGGTGCACAAAAGATTACTACCAGTTTACTTTTTGTAGGCGAATTATGTGGTAAAGCACAAGAGGCTATGAAGCATTACACGTCCATTTTTCCAAACAGCATAATAAACCATTTGGAGATTTATAAAGCGGGCGAAGAACAACCGGAAGGCAATGTAAAATTTGGGCACTTTAGCTTAAACAATGAAATGTTTGCCGCAATGGACGGTACCGGTAACCATAACTTCAGCTTTAATGAAGGCGTTTCTATAATGGTAGAAGTGGATACACAGGAAGAGATTGATAACTACTGGAACAAACTGTCCGAAGGCGGAGCAGAGTCAAGGTGTGGCTGGGTAAAAGATAAGTTTAGCGTGTCGTGGCAAATAGTGCCGAAAGTTTTAGGTAGTCTTGTAACAGACAGTGGTAACGGAAAAAACGTAATGGCAGCCCTTATGCAAATGGGTAAAATAGACATTCAAACGTTGGTTGAAGCTTCACGGGAACCAGCCTAAGTTTAAGAGGGCGCTTTTTGTCACTTTCTATTTACTTAATGAAAAGAAAGTAACCAAAGAAAAATCAAGAAAGGAACGATATACATCGCGTTCCTTTCTTTTCCCCTTGATTAAGCTTCAATGCTACTGTGGCTTCCGCATTTGTTTTTCATGCATGTTCGTTTTTAGCTTTCTCTGTAATTCGGAAGATGTAGGAATATCGTTAACGCAGCGACGTTCAACCGTCTTTCACCACAGTAGTACAATGCTTAATTGAAATACAAATCCGTTAAAAACTCTACGCTTTCATCCCTTCCAGCTCCTTCTGCATTTTAAACATTTGATCCCTTAACAAAGCGGCCTGGATAAAATCAAGGTCTTTGGCAGCTTTTTCCATTTGCTTTTTAGTTTGCGAAATAGCTTTCTCCATTTTCGGAATCGTATTGTACGATCCTTCAGACTCTGCCGCTCTTGTTACAAGCGAACCTTCATCATCAATTGCATATTGATTTACCGGATCACCTTTAATATCCAGCACCGACGTTTGCTGCATAATCTGCTGAATACTTTTACGAATGGTTGTGGGCGTAATGCCATTAGCAATATTGTGCTCAATCTGCTTCTCGCGTCTTCGAGTGGTTTCATCAATAGTTCGTTGCATGCTTTCGGTTACGATGTCGGCGTAAAAAATCACCAGTCCGTCTACATTACGTGCCGCACGACCCGCCGTTTGGGTTAGGCTTTTTTCATTTCTTAAAAAACCTTCTTTATCCGCATCCAGAATGGCCACCAAAGAAACTTCAGGTAAGTCTAATCCTTCACGCAAAAGGTTTACACCAACCAGCACGTCAATGTCTCCAAGCCTCAGCTGCCGCAGTATTTCAACACGCTCCAACGTATCTACTTCACTATGTATGTATTTGCTTTTTATGTTGATGCGGGCAAGGTATTTATCCATCTCTTCTGCCATCCGCTTGGTAAGGGTGGTTACCAATACCCGGTCACCTTTTGTTACACGTTTATCAATTTCATCCAATAAATCATCAATCTGGTTTACACTAGGTCTTATCTCGATTGGTGGATCCAACAAGCCTGTTGGGCGAACCACCTGCTCTATCACCACACCACCTGTTTTTTCCAGTTCATAATCTGCCGGTGTCGCACTTACAAAAACTGTCTGATTTAATAAGCCTTCAAATTCATGAAAGTTAAGTGGACGGTTGTCCAGCGCACTTGGCAACCGAAATCCAAACTCAACGAGAGTCATTTTCCGGCTACGGTCGCCACCATACATTCCTGCTACCTGCGGAATCGTTTGATGACTTTCATCTATTACACATAAAAAATCTTTAGGAAAATAATCGAGCAAACAGAAAGGTCTTGTACCCGGTTTGCGCCGGTCAAAAAAGCGCGAGTAGTTTTCTACACCGTTGCAATACCCTAATTCGCGAATCATCTCTAAATCATAATTCACTCTTTCACTAATCCTCTGCGCTTCTATATACTTTCCCGTGTTCTTAAAATATTCAACCTGTAAGGTCATTTCATCCTGTATTTCGTACAGCACTTGCTGCATCTGGTCCTTTGGAGCGATATACAAATTAGCAGGAAAAATTGCAGCATCCGGTATCTTGTTAATCCGCTTGCCAGTTGATAGCTCCAGCGTTTCAATCGTTTCAATTTCATCCCCAAAAAAAGTAATGCGATAACCATAATCCATGTATGGAAGGTTGATATCAATCGTATCTCCCTTTACCCTAAAAGTTCCCCTGGTAAAATCGCCCTGGCTTCGGCTATACAAACTATTGACAAGAGCATGTAAAAAACCTTGTCGCGATATTACCTGCCCTTCTTTGATGCGCACAATTCCGTTTTCAAATTCCGTTGGGTTTCCAATACCATAAATACAACTAACGGAAGCCACCACAATTATGTCGCGCCTTCCCGTCAGCAATTGAGACGTTGCCTGCAACCTAAGTTTATCCAGCTCTTCATTTATGCTCTGATCCTTTTCTATGTACGTATCGTTAACCGGCATATATGCCTCGGGCTGGTAATAGTCGTAGTAGCTAACAAAATAACCCACCGCGTTATCAGGAAAAAACTGTTTAAACTCGCCGTATAACTGGGCAACTAATGTTTTGTTGTGGGTAAGCACCAGTGTTGGCCTCTGTGTGTTTTGAATAACATTCGCCATCGTAAAAGTCTTACCACTACCAGTAACTCCAAGTAAGGTCTGGTATCTTTCGCCTTGTAAAATACCTTCTGTTAATTGTTGAATGGCCTGGGGCTGGTCGCCTGCTGGCTGGTAAGGAGATACTAAATTGAAACCCATATTATCTGAAATTGCAGGTACGCAAATTACTGAATGATGAATTAATAAGACGTTATTTATAAGGAGCAGGTATAATACAGTGGGGATTTTTTGGGGGCCGTAAATCCTGCTACTATTGGGCTTTGGTTGCGTCGCACCCGTGTACTTTTGCTTGTTAATGCTGCGCCTACACCCAACAGAAGGGTTACCCTTAATTTAATCGAATGGCCCGTACGTTTTGTTTACCATAATGCCAGGTTACCGGCTATGCTCCCTGTGCTGATAAATAAAAGCCATAGGTAGAGGATCTCAGCTACCCGATAAACTTTACCCACACATAATCATCCATTACGACATTGTTTTTAACTACAGCCCGTTTTCTTATGCCTTCCAGGTGAAAGCCGCTTTTTTCAAGCACTTTCATTGATGCGATGTTGTGATCGAAGACCTCAGCGTAAATACGAAAAACATCGAAATGAGCTTTTATATAGTGAATAAGTAAAGACACCGCCGCAGTTGCAATGCCGTGGCCCCAATAATCTTCTGCTACAAAATACCCGATTTCTATGCTTTTACGGTACACGTCGTCTTTAGGCATTATGCCTATGCTGCCTGCTATTTCTCCGTTATAGGTGATAGCCATATTTTGAATAGGCTTTTGATTAAGCGTAAAAGCTATCCATTCAACAGCATTGCTAACGGTATATGGATGGGGAAAGCGATCCCTTACATTCAGCCAAATTTTTTTGTTGTTGCAGATGGCTGCAAGCACGCCTGCATCTTCAGGTTTCAAGGGTCTTATTTGTACTCCATCTTTCATGTTGTTAGCAGTAAATGCAGTGGCTTGAGTATTTGCGGATAAATATAAAGGACATTACCCTTATTTTAATTTCAAAATAATACCGGGAAAAGTTGAATAACAATTTTCAGATGCAGTGAGTGACACAACAATGTATAATTTCTATTCAATGCCCGCTCCCTAAAAGTATTTCGGCTGTTTACGCTGCATTGTTAATTAATGAGGTGTATACTTTCATTATTCCCCATTATTTAGGTACAAAGCCTTTTTGTGTAAGTTTGTTTAGTTCCATAAAAGGTCTATTAAAGTTTGTTAGTTTAAACCCCATATCAAATTGTACGCTGATGCCTGATTTTGAAAGCATTTTGGATTTTCTTGAGCCTGTTAATTTATACGAGCTGTCTGAAGACGAAGGATATAAGGAGACGCAACTCGGAAAACACATTTTAGTAAATGATGAATTTTTTCCGGATCTGGCAGGGGCAGATTTGGTAATTGTAGGCTTTGGCGAAAGCCGGGGAATGGGGCCTTTACGAAACGTAAATGCAGGCCCCGATGCAATTCGAAAAGAGTTTTACTCCCTGTTTCAATGGCATACAGATGTACAGGTGGCCGATGTTGGAAACGTGCGGCCGGGGGCAACATTACAAGACTCTTACGCTGCTTTAAAATCAGTGGTTAATGAACTGATACGGCATAACAAACGGGTAGTAATACTAGGCGGAAGTCATGACCTTACTAAGGCTCAATACAGGGCATATGCAGACCTCGAACAAATTATTGAGGCTACCTGTGTAGACGCAAGAATTGACCTGAATATGGATAGCGTTTTACCTTCTGATCATTTCTTAATGGAAATGCTGGTAGGCGAGCCCAACTTTATCCGACACTACAACCACATCGGGTTTCAAAGTTATTTTGTACATCCTACAATGCTCGAGACTATTGACAGGCTGAGGTTCGATTGTTTCAGGGTGGGGCGGGTAAAGGAAAAAATGGATGAAATGGAGCCTGTTATCCGAAACTCAAACTTATTTAGTTTTGATATTTCTGCTATTCAAAACAGCCATGCTCCTGCAAACTGGATTACACCCAACGGTTTTAGCGGCGAAGAAGCTTGTATGTTGATGCAGTATGCAGGCATGAGCCATCATCTAAATACAATTGGTATTTATGGCTACCTTCCTGACCAGGATCAGCACAACCTTACGGCAAAGCAAATATCGCACATGCTTTGGTACCTGATGGACGGGGTGAACAAAGGTAAGCATGAGGCAAAGCTTGAAGACCGCGACAGCTTTAACGAGTTTAGGCTGGCTTTTGCAGAATTGGAAACAACTTTTTTACAAAGCAAAAGAACCGGCCGGTGGTGGATGGAGATACCTGATGGAAAAATGATTGCCTGCAGCCACCTTGATTATATGATTGCTTCAGCCAACGATATACCGGAAAGATGGTTGAGAGCCGTTGAGAGAACGTGAACCAAATTGAAAATTCTAATATCGAAAATGGAAAATAAGAAACCGGTTATTGTGCATTCGCTTACTTTTTTCTTTGCCATTTTCCTGCTTGTTTCCTGCTCTACTCAAAAGCAGTTGGGTAAAAACGCCCGCGCTTACTTATTAGATCAAAAAGAACTGTTACCTGCCCATATTGGCATTGCTGTTTTTGATCCTGCAACCAATCAATTTTTATACAAAAATCAGTCTGACCATTATTTTATTCCTGCAAGTAATACCAAGTTATTTTCATTGTATGCGGGGATGAAATATCTAAAAGATAGTCTTATTGCAGCACGTGTTACTATGGATGAGGGAACTGCCATCATTCAGGCAACGGGCGATCCAACGTTTCTACATCCGGATTTCAAAAACCAGCCATTGCTAAAATTTCTTCAGCAAAAGACTATTACCTCTGTCAGAATAAATACGGCATTTGCTTCGAAACCTTTTGGAAGAGGTTGGGCCTGGGACGATTATGCGTACGATTATATGGCTGAGAGAGACCCCTTTCCTATCTACGGTAATCTTGCCACGGTATATTTTGAAGGAGATACGGTTCGAACTAACCCGCCTGTAATAAAGCCATTTTTAATTGGCACCCCTGAAAGAGGAAAGAAATGGGACGTGACCAGAAATTTAGCTGCTCACTTTTATACCATCGATACGACCGGGGGCACTTTAGCGCCTTCAAAAACCATTACCATGTCGATGGAAAAGGGACTGTTTGCCAGCCGTTACCTCGCTGACACGTTACATAAAGAAGTGAATACTGATTATACGCCTCAAAATTCAACCTCCGGTTTTCCTGTATATTCTCAACCGAGCGATTCTCTTTTTAAAATCATGATGCATCGAAGTGATAACTTTTTTGCAGAGCAAACCCTGCTAATGGCAGCCAATGAACATTTGGGTGAGATGAACGATACGAAAATGATTGACACCATGCTTAAGACAGATTTGAAGGACCTGCGCCAAAGACCTAAATGGGTTGACGGAAGTGGCTTAAGCCGTTATAACCTTATATCTCCGGAAGGTTTTGTACAACTTTTGAAAAAACTAAAAGATGAATTTGGTTTTGAAAGATTAAAGATCATTTTACCGGGGGCAAATGAAGGAACATTGGAAGGTTTATATAAAGGTTACGAGCAACACATTTTTGCAAAAACAGGAACAATCAGTAATAATCTTGCTTTAAGCGGTTACCTCATCACTAAGAAAAACAGACAACTTATTTTTTCTGTAATGGTTAATAATCACCAGGCTTCCGCGCCTTTTATAAGAAAGGGAATTGAAAGCTTTATAACTTCTGTTATTGACAGATATTAAAAGAAGAGAGTGAATTTGGGTATAAAGAATTTATGCAGCAAGTAACAGATACAGATAAAAGTTCTTCTTTAGAAGAATATATAAAACCAGATGAAACAGGAATCCTCTACGAGAAAAGATGAGAACGGCGATTGGTCAGTAAAATATTTCTCAGAGATGGACGAAGTCATAGCGCTGCCATTTTTCCAGGTTCAACTTACTCTGGCTGATATTTACTCCTAAAGTATCGGCGTCCTATTTCCCAAACATCCGCTCTAAATAATCTGCTTTAAACTCCAAATAGGTAGGGCTGCCGTTGGGAGTTATATTAGGCGTTTTACAGGAGAAAAGTTCCTCTACCAGTACCATCATTTCTTTTTGCCCCAGGCTCCTACCTGTTTTGATGGCTTGTTGTTTAGCAACACATCTTACCAACTTTTCTCTTTTCGTAAATTTAATATCACTACTAAAGTGTTTGTATTGCTCCAGCAATAATTCAATGGCCATTTTCTCGTTTCCCTGTAAAATATCTGCTGGCGTGCCCTGCACCACAAAAGTATTATTACCAAAAGGCTCAATCAGGTAACCAAGTACCTTCAGGTCGGGAAGCAAGTCCTGCATTAAGACAGCATCTGATACACCTAATTGTATAGTAGATGGAAAAAGGCTTTGTTGCGTTGGCATCTGCTTTCCGTGAACCGCCTCGCTGTAGCGCTCGTACAGCACACGTTCGTGCGCCTGCTGTTGATGCACCAACAAAAACCCTTGTGCTGTGGGGGTTACAATGTAGGCTGCATGAAGCTGGGTTAGGATTGCATCGGGCAACAACCTCTGTTTCTGTTCATCCTTTAGTAAAGAGTAGCCAGTGTATTCTAACTGGCCACTTGTGTTTTCTGTTTCGGTATCAGTATACGCATCTGAAGGCAAGGGTTGAGCAGAAGGTTCATAGAAATCCTTCCAGCTTCTTAACTCACTTCGGTTAGTGCCCTCAATCTTGTGCGCCTGGTTTTTCTGGCTAAATGTTTTAAAAAGGTTTGATGAAGTAATCGATTCCATCCTATCGCCGGAAACAGGTTTGGAAACAGCTTCCATCTGCTGTATGTCGGCGTTCAAACTAAAGTCAAGAGATGGTGCAATGCTAAACTGGGCCAAGGCATGCTTTACAGCAGCCTGTACAAATGCATATACAATCTTTTCATCCTCAAACTTTATTTCTTGTTTTGTTGGATGTACGTTGATATCAAGTTGAGACGGGTCGAGATCTATAAATAAAACATACATCGGGAAACTATCCTTTGCAATCATCTCGTCAAAAGCCCTCATGACGGCATGGTTCAAATAGGCGCTCTTAATAAAACGGTTATTGACAAAGAAATACTGATCTCCCCTTGTTTTTTTTGCTGTCTCCGGCTTTCCAACAAATCCGTAAACATTCATGTAATCGGTGTCTTCGCTTACGCTAACAAGTTTAGAGGTATAAGAGGTCCCAAGTATTTGTGAAATCCTTTGTTTCAGGCTACCAGACTCAAGGTGAAAAACCTGCTGTCCATTGCTGGTAAGCGAAAAGAAAATATGAGGAAAAGCCATTGCCACGCGTATAAACTCATCTACAATATGGCGCATCTCTGCAGCATTGCTTTTCAAAAAATTTCTCCTTGCCGGCACATTAAAGAACAAATTCTTCATACAGATATTTGTACCGGCCGAAGCGCCGCAAGGTTCCTGCTTCTTTACGATGCTATTCTCCACTTCAAGGCAACTGCCCAGCTCGTCATCCACCTTCCTTGTTTTTAACTCCACCTGGGCGACAGCAGCAATAGAAGCGAGTGCTTCGCCGCGAAAACCCATTGTCTTTATTTTAAACAGGTCCTCAATGCTCGAAATCTTTGACGTTGCATGTCGCTCAAAACACATCCTTGCATCAGTTTCGCTCATCCCCTTACCATTATCAACTACCTGTATCAGGTTTTTCCCTGCATCAGTTACAATCAGTTTTACTTCTGTAGCACCTGCATCTACTGCGTTTTCCAACAACTCTTTAACTGCGCTCGCCGGTCTTTGTATAACTTCTCCTGCAGCTATCTGGTTAGCGATATTATCTGGCAACAACTGAATTATATCCGGCACTATATCTCCTTTTTGTTAAAATGTAAAAATAACCTTCAGCAGGCGCATTTGTATTGGGTTTACAATAATTAAGAAAACTGTGCGTTTTTTCTTTGTCCTATATAATAAAAATTCTATAACCCAAGCTACCTATGAAAAAAAAACTGGCTATCCTAAGCCTTGTCGCCTTAAGCCTCGCATCGTGCGAAAAGAAAGTCGACAGTATTGTTAACGGCATGACAAACAAAAGTGCCCCAATGAAAATTGGCGAGTTTGTGAAGTTCATTATCCCAAAGGGAGACCAATTCAGCGACAGAAGCAGTTACAGCGCAACCAATTATCAGCAGCAATCTTTTATTGTCAAGTTCGATAGCTCAGCTATTTACCAGACCATCGTTCCTTCTAACCAAAATGATATAAACAAGCTCTTTGGTTTTAGCGACAACAATGCGCAACATCATGAGTATAGCGCCCGATTTGGCTGGAGATGGAGCGATAACGAATTGCAGCTTTTTGGCTACGTGTATAACAACAGCGTTATGAGCTTTAAGGAATTGGGAATTATTCCGATCGGCGTAGAAACAAATTGCTCCATTAAAGTAGAAAAAGAAACATACCTGTTTACTCTAAACGGAAAGGAAACCAAAATGCCAAGAGAAAGCAAAACAACTACTGCTGAGGGTTACCGGCTGTATCCTTATTTTGGCGGAGACGAATTAGCTCCACATCCTATTTCTCTTTGGATTAAGGAGTTGTAAACGTAAATGCCCTTTATTGAAGTCGGGCTTTCGAGCTTACAGATGTTCATTGTCCCAATTTCCTAATTTTCTTCGCCAGGTTCTCCTCCTGTTGCCAGGTACTAATGTTGTATTTCTTTGGTAGTCGCCAGTTGTTCTTATAGCATCATCGTTGCGTCGCACACTTCATCCGAAGAGGTAAAAGCAACTTGACCAAGCCCAATTTTAGCAGCTGGATGTTCTATAATAGTAAGCACCTGGTGAAAGAGTACTTTCGGCCCCGTTCCTCAATGCCTGCAAGTTGTAAATATTTCCCTTTCAAAAAGCGACTATTATGACCAAAAAGTAAATACAAAGCGAATGTAAAGTGTGCTTATTTTGCAATCTGAAACAATTCAGTTTATAAATTGCTATATGATTAAGATTACGTTCGCTTTATTCTGTGCTTTTTTTATAAATGCCGGATATATTTTTTTTGAAGAAAATTCCGGTGTTGCCAACATAGATAAAAGTCTGTACAGTAAAGACTCTGCTCGCAATGCCACAAGTTGGCCACCTGAGTTAAGTGTTACAAATTTCACAGGCGCTGATCTGACTCCCAGCCCAGCCTGCCTTGCTGTGGCCGCTACTGGTGAAGTATTTGTTGGAGTGGATCAAATAGGGTCTCTTGGTAAAACCCCTGGTAAAGGCAGCATCGTAAAGCTAATCGACAGCGATAACGACGGTAAAGTAGATAAGCATACCCAGTTTGCTTCGGTTGATAATCCACGTGGTATTATTTCCCTCGGAAACCAGGTTTTTGTCCTTCATACTACTTTTTCTAAAGAAACCAAACTGGCAACAGGCATGGACCTGGTAGTTTTCGAAGACAAAGACAACAATGGCGTAGCGGATGGCCCCGAAAAACCTCTTATTGAACACCTTAGTTCACCTAAATTTTTACAAAGCCGCGGCACTGACCATGCTACAAATGGGATAAGGATGGGTATTGACGGATGGATATATATTGCTGTAGGCGATTTTGGTTTTCACAATGCCATCGACAGGTCAGGTAAAACGTTGACTATGCTTGGAGGGGGAATTGTGCGGGTAAGGCCAAACGGTAAGGAAATGGAGGTTTACACGCACGGCATGCGCAATGTGTATGACGTTGCAATAGATCCGTACATGAATATTTTTACACGCGATAACACCAATGATGGAGGAGGTTGGAACATTCGTTTTAGCCATCAAATTCAATCGGGAGAATATGGTTACCCGCTTCTTTTTAAACATTTTACAGAGGAAATTCTACCCGCTTTGGTTGACGTTGGGGGTGGTTCTGGTACAGGCAACTTATTTATGGACGACCCGAGCTGGCCCGAAAAATACAATCATGTACCAATGATGGCCGATTGGGGTAAAAGTGCACTTTATCTTCATCGCGTAACTCCTGACGGTGCAAGTTTTACACAAAAGGATGAAGAGTTTATAAAACTAGCGCAGATAACAGATTTAGATATCGATGGTTCTGGCCGTCTTTACTTATCCGCCTGGGATGGCGCAGGTTATTCCGGTAGCGCAAATAAAGGGTTTGTTGTACGTGCGGTACCAAAGAATTGGAAGTATAAGGCATTTCCGGATGTAAAAAAGTTATCGGTTAAAAAGCTTGTAGAATTATTGAAATCCAACAGTGCTGTTGCCCGTTTGAATGCGCAACAGGAACTTTTAAATCGCCCTGCTAAAGATGCTAGAAAGGCTTCCTTAAAAATTGCGCAGGATAAATCGTTGCCGCTCTACAATCGGGTAGCCGGAATTTTTACTTACGCCCAGGCTGCGGGTGAGACCGGAACGCAAAACTTACTGAAGTTGACTGAAGATAGTGATGTGAAGGAATGGGCATTACGGGCGCTGGCTGATCGCAAAGAATTTGTAAAAAACGTACCCGTCGAATTTTTTATCAAGGCCCTTAACGACCCTTCACCCCGGGTACAAGTGGCATCAATTATAGGTCTTGGCCGGTTAGACCGTAAGGAAGCAATACCAGCTTTGTTGCAGGTAAAAGTTCCTGGTTCGTTTGCAGCCCCTCAAAAAGACAAAGAAGGTCCTCATGCCACTCCCAACTCAGCCATTATTCCTGCACATCTTGCTGTTCGTTCTTTGTTAAACCTCAATGCAGTTAATGAGTGCGTTAATGCAATTGGATCTGAAAGTTCAACAATGGCCCTTTGGGCTTTACGGTACATGCATGACCCAATAGCTGTTGACGGATTAATAGCAGCATACACAAAAACGACTGACAAGGAACTTAAAGGCAAAATCATTACTACTTTATCTCGCCTGTATAAAAAAGAGGCACCACAGGAAGGTTTATTCTGGTGGAGCACTCGTCCTGATGGTCACGGTCCATACTATCGGGCAATGGACTGGGAGTTGTCGCCTTCCATTAAAAAGTTTCTTAGTGAAGAAAAGGATAAATCAATATCAGAAAAGCAGCTTTTTGCAGATTTGAATGCTAAGTTTCAAATGGGTATAACTGAGTTTGGAGGAGAAGAGACTATTGCTGCCAAAGAAGAACCTAAAATCGATCTTGAAAAAATTAGAAATAAAAAAGGGCAGATTGGCGAATCATCTATAGAAGACGTGATGCTGGCGATGGCCAAAATTACAGGTGACCCGACGCTGGGTAAAACCCTTTTCACCAGGCAGGGATGTGTGGCGTGCCATAGTATTAATAAGGGCGAGGCGTTGAAAGGACCGTTTATGGGCCAGGTAGGATCTATTATGAACAGGGAACAGATTGCCGAGTCAATTCTAAAGCCTAACGCATCCATTTCACAGGGTTTTGCAACTGTACTCATTACTGCAAAAGGAAATAAAAGCTATACCGGCTTTGTGACTGCTGAGACGGCGGACAAAATTACGATGAGAGATATTGCAGGCCAGGTTAGTACTGTCAGAACAGCAGATATCATTAGCAGGAAAGAGATGGAAACCTCAATGATGCCTTCTGGCCTCGCAAATGCTTTATCATATGAAGAATTTGCATCGCTCATTACCTTTTTGTCGCAACAGAAGAAGTAGTTATAGAGTACAAAACGTTATTCTTAATTATAAAATACCGTGTAGATATGTTGGCTTAGCAAGCTGTCTTGCAAAAAAGAGCGAAATTTTGTTGATATTCCAAGTTGCCATATAGGCTAATGGTGAATGCCCGCTTTTGATAAGGGAGGAAGAATTATCTCTATTATTACTTAAAAAAACAAACCCTTCCTGGAAAGGAAGGGTTTTGAATTAAATAAGAATATTGCCCCCAATACTCATAGTAAAAGTGGGGTTATTATCTGAACAAGACAACCACATAAACATGTGATATTTGATTTTTAAGCCTTCTTTTAAAGAGAATTAAGATAAGTGTTTAAATAAGCACTGCTGCATCTAAACAAAACAAAGGAAAGCTGTCATTGTATGAGAGCTGGAATTAGGAGCCTTTATTTTTTTCCTGTAAAATTTTTTCAATTGCTGCACCTGCTACTGAGGCAAACTCTTTAAATTGTTTATCAGACGACGAGTCACTCTTACATTCCCATGTAACCGACCCATCACTATTCTCCTTTTTAAACAACTCCATAGTGTTATTACCCGTATCCTTACCAGTGCTTCTGAAATATAATTTGTAAACTGTGTCCCCTTCATTTCCGCTCAACAGGTTGACATCTACTTTATAAATTTTTCTTTTATGCTTAAAACTAACCTTTCTCGCTACAGGAGTTTCGGCACTTACATTAGAAGAGATGTTTGTTTGAGTTGTGTTATTGAAACTCAGCATTGCAACTGAAACTAACAGTAATCCTATTATTCCAGTAAGGAAATACTGTCTTCTGATTAGTGTCTTTCTTCTTATTTCAACAACCTCTACCGGGTAGAACACTAAACTAAATTGTTCTGAGTGTTTAAGGTATTTAGACAGTCTGAATTTAAAAACAATAAGGGCGGCTATACAACAAAGAGCAATAAAAGGGTAATAATTCAATACTTGTTCCATCATTAATACTTTTTAATTACAGAACGGGTCAACAACAACTGATTTTATGTTCTTATAAAATTTAAAAACACTCTATAATCAACAAAAGGGCCAAATTGTTGTAAAACCAGACTAAACATTTATACAAAGCAAACCGGAGAAGGGGAATGTCTCACGTTTGTAACCAATAATTTAGTGGCACGGGCCTTCAATTGTAAGAATGCCCGTTAAATTTTTTAAGGCAAGAGCAGGCGTGGTAATACTATTACTGTAATATTAATCTGCTTTCTAACATTACTGTAAATATTTGTTCAAAGTCTTTTTTTATTCTCTGCGCGTTCGTCTTTCCATACCAACCGTAACCGTTTTGCTTCTTTGAAGAAATCTGTACACTTTCCATCACCTCGTCCTGTAAATCCACCTGATGGCGCACATATATAGTTACAATCTGCATCAACAACGGTTGTAAAACGGTCGCAGCAGTCTGAAGATATGGTGTACACTTTCTTCGATTGATATTCGTACTCATAAACCTCTCCGGGCGGGTTCCATACATGCTCCTTTTTTATACTTTCAATTCGCATCAAAATACATGATGGAGTCTTTTGTCCTACCGCAGCAGTCGATACTATTGCTGTTGCAGAGTCGCCGGGAGCTGGAGATAAAGCCTTAGTTGAAATTTTTCGGCTACATCCCAGGAGCGTGATTGTTATAAAAAAGCAACTAAAACAGTTCATAGATTCAGAATTAGTTTAGCAAAATACAGGAATCAAAGTTTTACACCAGCTATCAGCAAATATCATTTATGTCCCTGCTTTCTCTTTTTTACCCAACATTTACGTGAAATTGGAAATATACTTTATGAGAAACGCTGAGTTTTTGTATGAAAGTAGAAGAGTGCGACGCAACGATGTTCGGTTACGTTTTTGTAGCTGACTACCCGATCGTTTTTTGTAAGACAATTTAGTATGTACACATAACTTACCTTTGCAACGAGAAAAATTTTTACTCTAAAACATCATAACATGACTAAAATTGCCGTAGCTAAAGGCGATGGAATAGGACCAGAAATAATGGACGCTGTTCTTCAAATTTTTAACGCTGCCAATGTTCCGCTTGAATATGAATACGTTGATATGGGTAAGTGGGTGTTTGATAAGGGATACAGTAATGGAATGACGCCGGCAGCACAGCAAACGATAGAAAGCCTGGGTATTTTGTTTAAGGGCCCAATGGAAACCCCTAAAGGCAAAGGCGTAAAAAGTGTAAACGTTACGGCACGAAAAACCTGGAATACTTACGCTAACAAGCGCGTTTTTCAAACGCTTCACGGTGTAGATACAGTTTTTTCGAAAGCAGGCATTCCAATAGATATTACCATAGTTCGTGAAAATATAGAAGATACATACGGCGGAATTGAACACATGCTTACGCACGATGTTGCCCTAAGCCGTCGTTTCATTACCCAGCCCGGAAGTATGCAGGTAATTAAGTATGCTTTTGAGATGGCTAAAAAGAAAGGCACCCGGCGCATTACCTGTGGTCATAAGGCTAACATTATGAAGCTAACGGACGGCTTGTTCCTTCAAACTTTTTATGATGTTGCAAAAGAGTATCCGGAGCTAAAAGCTGACGATATTATAGTTGATGACCTATGTATGAAACTCGTGACCCGTCCTGATTTATTTGACGTGGTTGTACTTACCAACTTGCAAGGTGATATTGTTTCTGACCTCTGTGCCGGATTGGTTGGTGGGTTGGGTTTTGCGCCTTCGGCAAACATCGGCGACCACATTTCTATTTTCGAAGCGGTTCACGGTACTGCTCCGGATATTATGGGAAAAAATATTGCAAATCCTACCGCGCTATTGTTAAGCGGTCTTGCTCTTCTTCGCCATGTAGGATTGATGGAAAGCGCGGCAACAATCGAAAATGCTTTGTTATATACTTTAGAGCAAGGCGTACATACCGGAGATTTTGGAGACCGGTCGGTTCCATCAATGAATACAACGCAGTTCTCTGAAGCAATTGTTGGCAATTTCGGAAAAGTTCCCGCAATCAGCCCAAGGCCGATGTTGGAAAATCAGCCTGCTACGCCTACCGTTTTTAAACTCGATAGAAACCCGATGCTGGAGAACAGTGAAAACATTAATGAAACGATCATCGGTGTCGATATGTTTATTGAAAGCAATGCACAACCGGCAGTGATAGCTGAGAAGTGCCTACAGCATACTTTCGGACTTTTTAAACTGGTGACGATTAGTAATCGTGGTACGCAGGTTTGGCCTACAGGAAGCATGTACACCAATCTTGTAAATACTTATGCATGCCGTTTTGAAAGTATCGGTGAAGTCTCCGTTACCCAAACAGATATTATAGAGTTATACAGACACCTCGCCCAGGACTTTAAGATTTGCTCTACCGAGCTTTTAAATGTTTGGGATGGCAAGAAAGCGTATTCATTGGCGGCAGGACAGTAGAGAAGCCGCCAGCTATTAGCTGAGAGCCGCGGGGCTCTCATTTTTTTTGTCTTGCTGTTGTTGATTAAGCTTGTTTTTATTTTTCAACCAGCAACGTTCCTAACCGCAGCATTGTTGCGACGCTCCGTTTTAAGGGTGGTAATTCTTATGAACTTTTACCAGGTTATGAGTTGTTAACTTTTGCGGCATCCCTTTTTAGTAAGACAACAAAATGTACTTTTATTACCTAATTTAGTAGGATGCGTTTAATCATATTTATCACTTTACTGCTTTCGGTTTTTACGCTACAAGCACAGCGATTCTTACCAGGAAGTTTTATCGACAACGGTTACAGGGGAAATTTTGCAAATAACATTAACCCGAACGACAGCACAGCTAAAAAGAAATGGTTTATTAGCAAGTACAGTGGCATATCAACAAGCTTTACTTTTTTCAAAGGTGGAAATGCTACTGTTGTTTCTGCACCGCTTGGGCTGCAACTTAATCGTAGACTAAACAATAATCTTTATGCTTTTGCCGGTGTTTCTGTAGCACCCGCTTATATAAACTTTAACCGGTCTTTCATTAATTCCGATTTTAATAAAGCAAACCCAAATAATGCCTTTTTAAAATCGGGCAGTTTAGGTATCTATTCAAGAGCCGAACTGGGTTTACAATATGTAAATGATGAGAAGACTTTTTCCATCTCCGGAAGCATAGGTGTAGAAAGAAATAGTTATCCAATGCCTTTTTACAATCAAACCAATAATACGAGGTCCCACCCGGTTATTTCAGCAAACAGGTAATCAAGTTTTTTTAAGGGATTTATCTAATATGATGAAAGAAGATAGTCATTCGCTTATTTTTTCATTTGCTTCGTTACGTGAATTTACAACTGCAGTTTTCAAACACTGCAATGTCCCTCATGACGATGCAGTTTTAGCTGCCGATGTTCTCGCTTACAGTGATGAACATGGAATTGACTCTCACGGTATCGCGCGCTTAAAAACTTATTACGATCTATTAAAAATAGATCGTATAAACCCAAACCCTGTCATAAGCATAGTGCGGGAAAAAGCAAGTGTCGCTACTATAGATGGCGATAACGGTTTGGGATTGGTTGTTGGTCCTAAGTGCATGGAGATAGCAATGAAGAAAGCACACGAACACGGGTCAGGATGGATTTCTGTACGCAATACCAATCATTACGGTGCTGCAGGTTATTATCCTGTAATGGCCTTAAAGCAAGACCTTATTGGTCTTTCTATGACCAATACAACTGCAGGCGTAGCACCTTTTTTGGGTGCTGAAAAAATGCTTGGAACCAATCCAATTGCAATTGCTTTTCCCGGCTTTAATGAACCCCCTGTTCTTATCGACTTTGCATCCAGCACTGTTTCTTACGGAAAAGTAGAAATTGCTAACCGGAAAGGAGAGCCTGTTCCTTTAGGTTGGTGCCTTGATAAAAATGGTGAGGCTACTAATAATCCGGCAGACATGATTAATGGTGGAGCCCTTTTGCCTTTAGGTAGTGATGTAAACGGCAGCGGACATAAAGGTTACTGTCTTGCAAGTATGGTAGATATATTAACAGCAGTTTTAAGCGGTGCTAACTGGGGCCCCTTTGCTATTCCGTTTGCCATTCATGTCGCCCCATTAAAGAAACAGGTCGGAAAAGGGATCGGTCACTTTTTTGGCGCATTCGATATAGATGGTTTTCGGGATAAAACTGAATTTAAAAAAGAAATTGACGAATGGATACATACTATGCGAAGCACCAGGCCTCAGCCAGGAGCAGAAGCAGTGCTAATACCCGGAGACCCCGAAAGAATAGCCTATCAACAAAGAAAGGTAGACGGAATACCTGTTAATAAAGAAGTAGTGAAGTCTTTGCGGATAATAGCGGAAGAGACCGGGATTGATTTGAAGGGTGTAGATTGATGCAGGAGATTAATAGCAAACCATAAGAGCTGGTAGTTCGAAGCTTATAGCTCAAAGCTTCTCTCAATTTACTACATTCCTTATCTCCTCTCCCCTCAATGCCCGTAAACATGCCTGCGCACTTTTAACCCGAATTTCCATTAACCCTTCTTCACTATAAAAAGCTGAATGCGGATTAATGATTACTTTATGATAGGCAGGATGATTTGGATTTTTCCATGCTTGAATTAATGCATCACCAACCGGTGGTTCCTGTTCCAACACATCAAACGCTGCTCCTGCAAGACAGCCCCTTTCGATAGCGGCAGGAATAACTGATGTATCTACAACTCCACCCCTGGATGTATTAATAAGATAGGATCCTTTAGGAAGATAGTGAAGGGTATTTTCATTTATCAAATAATGAGTCGCCGGGGTTAAAGGACAATGCAGGGTTAACACCTGTACTTGCTCAAGCAGTGATTGTAGAGTTTGGGCCCGTCCAATTCCTAAAGCTTTGTCAAAACCATCTGGCTTGAAAGGGTCGTAAAAAATTACGTCCATTCCCAGTGCCTT
This sequence comes from Segetibacter sp., assembly GCF_025963695.1. Classification (GTDB taxonomy): domain Bacteria; phylum Bacteroidota; class Bacteroidia; order Chitinophagales; family Chitinophagaceae; genus Segetibacter. Next base: position 29,584 of record NZ_JAOQAH010000098.1, read on the forward strand.
TGCTCGTAGCGCAGTAGCTGTTCCTATCCTGCCAAGGCCAACAATTCCAATTTTTCGATTTCGTAATCTTGTAAGCGGTCGTACTTGTGTATAACTCCATTCTCCTATGCCGTCTCTTAACCAAGAGTTTAAAACCGAAATGCCCCGGGTAAGACTAAGCATCATACCGATAGCTGTATCAGCAACATCTTCCGAACCATAATCGGGAATGTTTGCTACAGGAATATTTAGAGTTCTTGCATAATTATGATCAACATTGTCGAAACCTACGCCGGCTCTTACAATCAGTTTACACTGTTTAAGCCTGTCTATTGTAAATGCGGTTAGAGACAGTGTATGATACATTATTACTGCATCAGCAGTTTCAATTTTACCTTCAAGCAGCCTTTCGTTATTAGCATCTAATGCAATTACGTCTGCGGTATCACCAAGAATTTCCTTTTCAATAACTAATGAATCATTAATGAAGTCAGCAATGATAACTTTATGTTTTCTATCCATTAGTTGCTTTGGTTTTTAGGGTTAAGATCCTCAATGTAGCGCTTCCTATCCTTACATTGCGGATGATAAAAATTGTGTCATTTTTCTATATTTTCTTAGTACTCTTAAACCCATTCTTAACGAGCCATTGTAACACTTTTTCTCTTTGGTCCCCCTGTATTATTATTTGCATGTCTTTTACGCTTCCTCCTGTACCACAAAAGTTTTTTAAGCTTTTACCCAACTCTTCAACATCTGCTTCTTTGCCAATAAAGTTGTCAACCAACGTTACTGCTTTGCCAGCTCGTTGCTTTGTATCTAACCTTACCTTCAGTTTTTGCTGATTTGGGGGCAATGTCTCGTGCACCTCTTGCGGCTCTTCCTCAAACCTAAAATTTGGATCGGTGCTGAAAACAAAGCCGCTCTTGTCCGGTTTATTTTTCTTGCTCATTTTTTATAAAGTGATGGGTAATAGTTAACGGGTGACAGATAATTAAAAAAGAATTACAGTTCAGCTTTTAAACTTAAATCAAGGCTTTTTGCCTGGTGAATTAATGCTCCTACACTAATATAATCCACTCCTGTTTTTGCATATTCAACTATATTATCCAAATCAATTCCCCCGCTTGCTTCGGTTTCGAATCTTTTATTAATCAGTTCAACCGCTTCTTTAATTTTCCGCGGTTTAAAATTGTCCAGCATTACCCTGAATATTTTTCCTTCTCCCATTTGAATCACTTTTTTTACATCTGCAATACTGCGGGTTTCTACTTCAATCTTTAAACCTGGTTTTTTTGTTCGCACATAGTCTGCGGCTTTATTAATAGCGTTTTCAATGCCTCCGGCAAAATCTATATGGTTGTCTTTTAGCATAATCATGTCGTACAAAGCGTAACGATGATTGGTGCCTCCTCCAATTCTTACGGCTTCTTTTTCAAGTAATCTAAAATTTGGAGTAGTTTTCCTGGTGTCTAAAATTTTTGTGTTATAATCTTTAATAGTATTCGAATATTGATGTGTTAGTGTAGCTATACCGCTCATACGTTGCATAATGTTTAGCACCAGCCTTTCGCATTTCAGGATTGTATGAACTGATGCTTCTACGGTAAATGCGCGCTCACCAAAAGCCATTGTTTCTCCATCTTTTTTAAAAGGTATAAAAACGGCTGCTGGTTCTACCATTTTAAATATTGTTTCAGCTACCGATACTCCCGCTAAAATTCCATCTTGTTTTATCTTTAAAACTGCTTTTCCTCTTTCGTCGGCAGGTATACAACTGAGGGTGGAATGATCGCCATCAGCTATATCTTCATTTAGGGCTTCGCTAATCAAATGCTCCAGCATTTCATTGTAAGTTTTCATCAACCAAAGCTACAACCTGTTGTAACACGAATGGCTGGATTAGGAGAGATAAAAGGTTGCAGGAGCGGGTAACTGAAGCAGCTGACATTCTGTACCAGGTGGGTCTGGTTTCGAATAACGAATCAAAAAGTACAAGTGAGTGACACAACAATGCTGAATACAGCTTTTACGATAGGAACAAAAAAACCTCTAATTAAATCTACTAGACTTGTTTTTAGCTATAAAAAAAGCCCCGTTTTATAACGAGGCTTTAAGAGTTGAAAAGGACGGTGGTTAACTAATTCTAACCGTAATGATTTGCGGTTTGCCTTCTTTGGTTCGCATCATAATTGATAGCTTGTACCCCTCACCTGCATTGGTAAGTTTACCGGCAATGTACATAGTACCACCCATTTCGCGTTGAGAAGAAAGCTCGAAACCTTTTATGTTATTGTTATCAAAAAAAGATTTTAAAGCAATACCAGCCTGGTTTTTACCAATGCTTTTTATTTCTTCTTTATCAGGAAATTTGATGTCTAGAATCTTATCAAAATAGTTTGACACTTCTTCTGCATTTGCTGATTTTAAGGCGTTTACAAGGTTACTTCCTTCCTGTGCTTTTGTTGCTATTGAAGCAAAAAACACAATCATTATTATTAATAGCTTTTTCATATTTGGGTTTTAAACTCAATTGCTCACCTATAGGCGAAAAATATGCCAAATTAAAAAATTCTGAAAAGATAATTGCACTTTTGCAACTTTCCTGTAATTATTGAAAAAGCTATAGTTTTATAAAATGGAAAGTAAAAAAGTGATCTTAGTTATAATGGATGGTTGGGGACTTGGAAAAGTGAAGTTGGCCGACGCTATACAAAATGCAAATGTGCCCTTCGTTTCTTCTTTGTACAATAAATATCCTAATACCACTTTGGTTACATATGGCGAAGATGTAGGCCTACCCGAAGGACAGATGGGAAACAGCGAGGTTGGGCATATGAATATAGGTGCAGGTCGCATAGTTTACCAGGAGCTGCAAAGAATAAATGTTGCCATTCGTACCGGCGAGTTTTATACAAATGCCGTTCTGCTTGAAACAATAAATTATGCAAAAAACAACGGCAAGCCCTTGCACATCATGGGCCTGGTAAGCGATGGAGGTGTTCATAGTCATATAAATCATTTAAAGGCGATTATTACATTATGCAAAAATGAAGGCCTAAACGAGGTATACATACACGCATTTACAGACGGCAGAGATACCGACCCAAAAAGTGGGTTACATTTTATCACCGACCTTCAACAGCACCTTGATGCCAATGTTGGTAAGATTGCAACTGTTACTGGTCGCTACTACGCGATGGACCGTGATAAGCGCTGGGAACGAATAAAGCAAGCCTACGATGGCATGGCAAAAGGCCAGGGGCAAACTGCAATATCGGCAACTGCTGCTGTTCGGGCATCATACGACAGGAGCGAGACAGATGAATTTATAAAGCCTACAGTAATAACAGATGCCGATCAAAAACCTGTAGCTACAATAAGAGACGGAGACGTGCTTCTTTGTTTTAACTATCGCACAGACCGCCCCCGGGAAATTTCTGAAGTGCTTACCCAGGAAGACTTTCCGGCTTACGATATGAAGAAGCTGAATGTGCGATACACTACCCTTACAGAATATGATAAGAGTTTTAAAAACGTTCATATTGTCTTTCAAACTGATAATTTAAATAATACACTTGGAGAGGTTTTAGCCGCAAATCATAAAACCCAGATACGTATCGCCGAGACAGAAAAATATCCGCACGTTACCTTTTTCTTCAATGGCGGCCGCGAAATTCCTTTTGAAGGCGAGCGCCGTATTCTAATTCCTTCACCAAAAGTAGCTACGTACGATTTACAGCCCGAAATGGGCGCAGAAGAAATAACGGATGCTATATTACCTGAGATTGAAAATAAAACGGCCGACTTTATTTGTCTCAATTTTGCCAATGCCGACATGGTTGGCCATACAGGTTTTTTTAGTGCAGTCATAAAATCGATTGAAACGGTTGATAGGTGTATGGAGCGTTTGGTAACTGTAGCTTTAAAAAACGACTATACCGTTTTCATTATTGCTGACCACGGCAACGCCGATTTTATGATCAATGAAGATGGAACGCCTAATACTCAACACTCGCTAAACCTTGTGCCTTTTATTATAGCAGATAACGATTTCAAAGGTCAGATCCAACATGGCAAGTTGGGAGACTTAGCTCCAACTATTCTTACTATGATGAATGTCCCTATTCCAAAAGAGATGTCGGGTCATGTTTTAATTGCTAATTAAAAAACTGTAAGAAGTATTTATACTGAAGTACAATCAACTTTTCCGATTATCTATAACGGAGATGGTCGAAAGTATAATTTAGTTAGCCTGTAGTTCAGTTTTTAAGCATTATAAGGCATTTTGTACTCAGCATAAAATTTCTATTAAGCATTGTTGCGTCGCACACTTATACGTTAAGATTAAAATTCAACAGTAGCCTTCTTTTTATAAACCTTCATAATCTTCGGGAGGAACAAATTTTGTAAACGATAGTCTGTGAAGCAATACGATTATATCATTTCCGGGGCAGGATTAGCGGGTTTAAGCCTTTTAATGCGATTTATAAACAACCCTGCTTTTAATACTAAGAGCATACTGGTTGTTGATAAAGCCCCAAAAAATGAAAACGATCATACCTGGTGTTTTTGGGAAAGGCAGCCAGGATTATTTGAGCCGCTGGTGCATCATAGATGGCAGCAGGCTCATTTCTTTTCAAGCCATTTTTCTTCACTTCTCAATCTTGCCCCTTATGAGTATAAAATGATAAGGAGCATAGATCTTTATGATTATGTGCAACTAGAGGCACAGAAGCATTCTAACATCAGTTTTGTATATGGAAATGTAGAAGCTACAGGAAATGCAGGGAATAAAGGCCTAGTCGTTGTTGATGGAACTCGGTACACTGCTGACTATGTATTTAATAGTGTTCTATTTATAAAATCTCAATCGCCAGCCAACGTACATTATTTGCTTCAACACTTTATGGGGTTTTTTATAGAGACAAAAGAAAGCTTGTTTAATCCCGCGGAAGCGACACTGATGGATTTTAGAGTAGCTCAAAACAATGGGACCACTTTTGCCTACGTTTTGCCTTTTACTTCAACCAAAGCTTTAGTGGAGTATACCCTGTTCTCAAAGCAATTGCTTACAGATAATGAGTATGCCACTGCCTTAAAAAATTACATCTTCAACATCTTAGGAATAAAGGAGTATTCTATGCTCGAGCAAGAGTTCGGAGTTATACCGATGACAAATATGAAGTTTGTAAAGAGAGTGGGTAGGGTAATAAACATTGGTACTGCAGGCGGACAAACAAAAGGAAGCAGTGGATACACATTTCAGTTCATTCAAAAGCACTCAGACAAGATAGTTGCCGATTTGCTACAGTATGGTTATTTAAAAGAAAACGAGCCTTTTTTCGATAAACGTTTTAATTTTTACGACAGTACACTCCTTAATATTTTATCAGGAAACAAACTGCCGGGAGACAAGATATTCTCCGACCTTTTCAACAAGAACCCGACAGAACGAGTACTGCGATTTTTAGATAATGAAACTACTTTGGAGGATGAAATAAACCTGGTAGCCACGCTGCCACAGGGAGTATTTATAAAGGCTGCTTTTCAGGAGATGTTTAAATAAAAACAATAAAATTTACTTGAATGCAAAAGATTGTAACAATTACACTTAATCCGGCGATAGATAAAAGTACTACGGTAAATGCCATAGTACCTGACAGAAAACTACGTTGTTCACAACCAGTTTTCGAACCAGGCGGGGGAGGTGTTAATGTATCGAGGGCTATTAAAAAGCTCGACGGAACATCAACAGCCATCTATATTGCCGGGGGCTATAGCGGAAACCATCTTCAACATCTCCTGGATGAAGAAGGAATTGAATCGGTTGTAGTTAAATTTAATGGACAGACCCGGGAAAACCTGATAGTTGTAGACGAGTCTTCCAATTCTCAATATCGTTTCGGCATGCCCGGACCATCGCTAAATGAAAATGACTGGCAGAAGTGTTTAGATCTGTTAAAGGACAGTACGGGCGTGGAATACATTGTGGCAAGTGGCAGTTTACCTGAAGGTGTTCCCGAAGATTTTTTTGCACGGTTAGCTTGTGTTGCTAAAAAAGTGGACGCCAGACTAATCGTTGATACATCTGGTGAACCATTGAGGCATGCAACAAATGAAGGGGTTTTTATGATAAAGCCAAACCTTGGTGAACTTAGTAACTTATACGGCAAAGATGAATTGCTTGAAGCAGATGTGATTCGGGCAGCCAGGGCAATCATAAACAAAGGAGGAAGTGAAGTAATGGTGATTTCCATGGGCGCGTCGGGCGCAATGTTAATTACTAAAGATGATGTTATAGAGGTGTCATCTCCCACAGTAAAAAGCAAAAGTACAGTGGGTGCGGGCGATAGTATGGTAGCAGGTATGGTGCTCGCTCTTTCCCGAGGTGCTACGTGGTTAGAGGTTTTGCAGTATGGCATCGCTACAGGTACCGCCACTACCATGAATCCAGGTACAGAACTGTGTAAAAAAGAAGACGTAGAAAGATTATATACTTGTTTAAGAGCAAAAAAGGTTTAAAACGACGGTTACCTGTAGCTTAAATTATTGGGAATATTTACAACAAATGCTTTTCAATCTGCTGGCCAATAGTATTAATAAGTTCCGGTTCAATATTTTTATCAGCGTTTTTTAACGAGATTTTCCAAGCTAAACCTTCTTCTTCGTCAGCAGAAGGTGTTACAGTAAATTGGTATTGGTTTCTAATATAAATATCATAATAAAAAACGTTGTTTTCCTGGCAACAAGGCTTCACCTCAGCAATCTCAGAATCGTCTTTGTGTAAATACTCAACAAAAAAAGGCTGTGTATCCATAGGTAGTAACTTTTGTGTTAGCATGCTTTCAAAGCCTATGCCATCTGAAAAATATCGTACTGCCTATTAACCTAATAAAAAAAGCCTGTTTTACCAGGCTTTTTTTATGTTTTACAAAAGTAGTTATGGTTTACGTTCACCAGAGGCAGGTGCACCCCCCGCAGGAGGAGGACCTGTTGGTGCAGGAGGCTTGTTTTCAGGGTGTTCCTTCCCGTGATGACAAGAATAACACGATACCTGCGGAATACGATTCGCGTTGTTCGCCAGGTTACGATTGTCGTCGTCGTCAGGTTTAAAATACTTCTTATTTATCTTGTTCATCATTTTGAACATATTACGGGCAACAATCTTGTTTTTGCTTGAATCACTCGCGAAGTTCATAGTTCTCTGGGCATCATTACCGCGAACATGACAAAAATTACACCTTACCCCAAGAGACATCGAGAAATGTCTCATAATACTATCCATCTCTTTCTTAGTAGTATTCTTGGGCAATACCTTCAAATTCTCATATTTTACCTGGGTCTGCTGAAAGGCAAACGACAAACTGATTAAACAAACCAGTGTAGCAATTAATAAAGTTTTTTTCATTCAAAAGTTAGTTAATGGTTGTATTATAAATGTTCTTAAAAGTAAGTAAAAACTAAAAGAAACTTTAAATATTGTTGTATAGTCAATTCTTTGTGCCACGCATTTAAAAAGGTAAGTTTTAACAGGGTATCATCTATGGTTGAAAAAGGTTGAATTAATAGCAGTTTTGAGACGATAAGAAAGCATTAACATTTATGAAACAAGCTCCCATTAAACCTTGCTGTGTTTCTTTTATCTCTATAGCTCGCGGATTAAAAAAAGATTTAAAGGTTGGTATTAATTGATAAAAACATCTTTATGACAAAGGACTTTATAATGAGTGAGAGTTTAATAATTAAAAATTGCATTAGTGGAGATAGGAAAAGTCAAAAGATGCTTTATGACAAATACCTTGTCATGATGCGATATACGTGTTTGCGCTTTACTAAAAACGAGGCAGACCTCGAAGACATATTACAGGATGGCTTTGCCAGATTATTTATAAACCTGCACAAGTTTAGAGGTGAGGGATCATTTGAGGGTTGGGTAAGAAGAATCTTCATAAATATTTCGATTGAATACATTAAACGGAAAAGAATTACTGTAGTAGAATTGGAAGGGTTGGAAGATTTTCTGGTAGCAAAACATTTTGATGTACTTGAAAGGCTGTACGAAAAGGACTTATTGAAAGTATCGCATACTATTAGTCCGGGATGTAAAACTGTTTTTAACCTGTATGCCGTTGGTGGTTTTACTCACCAGGAAATCGGAAAAAAATTAGGCATAAAGGAAAGTACAAGTAAGTCCCAATATACCAGGGCAAAAGTTAAACTGAGAGACATAATACAAAGCAGAGCTAGATAACGAGTTACAACATCGAAAATAGTGAAGTCGGGCTTTTACTTTTTTTATCTTTTTTTAATAATTCTTATAGCTCTTTTAAACCTTTTAACATTTGTATCATCAAAAGCCAACAAGCCTACCGCCTGGTTTTAAGCAGCAGCAGCAGCAGATGGCACAGGATTTTAAAGTGGGTAGAACCAGAAAGAAATAAAAGAAACTATAATTAATTTTTATGATACTGATTTTTGCCTTCTCAATGATGTTGATTTCATCAATCTCGCTCTTTATCTATTTAAGCTATCTTACAACGGCAAGTCAAAAGGAAATTAAAGGGTTAACCAAGGTAAGAGCGTATAGAAAACTTCCAGCAAATATGGAGACAGCTGACTATTCTGAAGAGTATGCCTTAGTAGAAGCTGTCTAAATTCTGCCACATTTTTATTCCTTCCAATTATTGGCTTCTTGCTGATAGATGAAAAACCTAATGCCTGCAGCTACACCAGATGTGATAAGGTGGGATAGTAGCAGCGTAATTAATGAGAACCAAAAAAAAATTCCTCAACAAGGGTAGGTAAAATTGCCTAAGATAAACCTATCCCACTTCAGGCCGAGGATTTTCAATTTTGGAATCAGAATCTTTTTCTGATCTACTGACGATTGTAATAAGAATATAAGAAGGTAAGCTGTGTTCACCTTCTTAATACAACCCCACCACTTTCTAATATACTTATTTAGCCGGCCCGTTCACCTAAACCCTATGCAGTTAATACTGGCAACTAGGCTTTTGCATCCCCGCCAAGAATATAATTCATAAAAGATGCGGGGTAATAATGGTTATCAGTTGCGGTCAAAGTAGGGTAAGCGGACGTTTGCATTAGCTGAAGCTAACAGTATAAAAAGGGCAAAAAGAACATAAGGCTTGTACCTCTCTGTAAGAAAATTAAGCTAAGAATTAAAGAGTATTATTTTAAAAACGAAGGCTGTTTTCTTTATAGGTGAACCAAAAAACGGTTTACCGGCCAATGCGGGTTTTCGTTGGAATGGAAGTGTTATTGGCCAAGCCGAAGTGCCAAGATTAAACATCGTTGTGTCATACCCTTGTACTGTAGTACTAATTGTATCAGTAACAGTAAGCAAATATCGCTTTTACGAACTGTTCCCTGGGGCAAAAGTAGTCGCACAAAATCCTGTTAAAGAGTAGCAACAGCGGGTAGAACTTACTATTTTTATTTCTCATCTCTTCTCTATGAAAAGAATATCCCTCTTTACACTTATTGCCGCTTTTGGGTATTTTCCCTCTTTTTCGCAATCTGATACTACTATAAAATATTACGGAAAAAATGGGAAGGAAACAACAAGAGACAGTGCGCTTTCTTACGTAAAGTTTTTCAGGCAGGCCAACCTATGGCACGGTATAGAATACGATACAAAGAGAAATATTTTGAAATCGGAAGGTGACTATAATGAAACGAATTTTCAAACTGCCAATGGTAGTGTAAACAATTACAAAGAGGATGGACAGCTAGACTATACCGTAGAGTATGCGGATGGAAAGCCCTTGAACAAAACCTATTTCCACAAATCAGGCGATAAAAAATCTTATACGGTATATTCGGATAAAGGGATACAACTACAAAAGGGCTGGGATGAGGCCGGCAAGGAGATAAAAAATTTTGTGGTAGAAAGGGAAGCCGAGTTTAAAGGCGGAAACGAAGGTTGGAAAAAATATTTAGAAAAGAATTTAAACGCTACTATACCCTCCGCTGTCGGAGCACCTGCCGGCAACTATGCAGTACAAGTTCAATTTGTATTGGATAAAGAGGGTATACCCACAAACCTAAAGGCGGTTTCAGTACCCGTCAAATGCAAGGCATGCGGAGCAGAAGCTTTAAGGGTTCTCAGAGAATCTCCAAAATGGGAACCAGCGATTCTTAATAATGAACCGGTTACTTTTGAGGTAATTCAAAACATAATTTTCGAGGCCGTTGAAGGGGTGAAAAAAGGGTAAGGTTAGCCCCGGGTTGCAAACGTTCTTCAACAATATCTACTTACCCTATTGCAGTAGCGCTATCGCTTTAACAAGAGTTTCTGTCGAAAAGGTTTTTTGATGTCATTAAGCTGGACGAGTATAAAAACAAGCTCAAAGATGACGGACTGATATGGCACCATACTGGCAATACTAACTCAAGCCGCAATTAAAGAATAAATAGAAAGCTCACATTCCTGTAACCTTTTCTTCTTCTAGTACTACGCTACGTCGGCTGCTCCCAACATATCTTTTGGCACATCACATATTCCTCAGCGTACTAAATGTAAAGGGGAAAGTACTTTGCTCCCGTTTTACCTCTTCTAAAACCTTAAACAATTCGGTTTTCGTAACGCCTGTTAAAGTAGAACACCATCCTCCGCAATTGCAATTTTTATTTCCCTCATAAAAAAGGAAGTTTGTTGTATCAAATCATTCCAGGTAACCTTAGTTTTCTTTCACGCAAAGACTCCTAAAAGTAGATGGTGAATGCGACAAAATTTACATCAGAAATCAAAATAAATCAAGATCAAACGTTTAACCCCATGAACCAACAATCTTTTGCATTGAACATATCACCCGATATTGGTGCAGTAACGGCGGCGTATATAGTGCCTGAAAAACGTATAGGTTTGGTCACACTCACACATGGTGCCGGCGCAGGCATGGATCATCCTTTCATGACTACCCTTGCCAATGCATTGTCGGCTGTTGGAATTATTACACTTCGATTCAATTTTCCATTCATGGAAAACAAAAAAAAGAGAGTTGATGTACCTGCTGTAGCTCACCAAACTATTGAGGCTGCTGTCCATCATGCTCATGAAGCATTTCCTTCTTTGCCTTTGTTTGTTTCAGGTAAGTCGTTTGGCGGACGAATGAGTTCACAGTACTTGTCCCTTAACCCCATACCCTACGTTCGCGGTATTATTTTCTACGGCTTTCCATTACATCCTGCGGGTAAACCTTCTATTGATCGGGCTGAACATTTAAAAGCTGTTTCCATACCAATGCTTTTCCTGCAAGGCACGAGAGATGAGTTAGCAACATTAAGCCTCGTAGAAGACCTATGTTCAAAACTTGCAACAGCAACATTGGTAAAGATAGAAGGAGCAGATCATGCATTTAAGGCTGGCAAACAAGACACGATTAAGCCATTAGCAGACAATACGATTGATTGGATGAATAACCTCCTGAACATTGTAGACTCAAAACACGACAACTAAGCTTACCAAATGAAGAAGACCCGATCAAAAATGTTTGATGCAGAAGAATAACAACAAACGCTATCAGTAGAAAAACAGCTCGTATATTTGAGACACCACCTCAACATTTATTCACTACATGAAATACTTATTTACCCTTTTTATCATTTTAGCTTTTCAACAATTGATAACAGCACAAGAAACCGTACTGCTTTACCCTGCAGGGGCGGTACCAAATTATCGAAATGGCGGAGAAAAAGAAAAAAGAGAAACCGCTGATATACTGCGAATCTCCCTGGTGCAAAATCCTGATATTGCTGTGTTCCTGCCTCCAAAAAGAAATGCTACGGGCCAGGCTGTAGTAATTTGTCCTGGCGGCGGCTACTCCATTCTTGCCTATGAGTGGGAAGGTACAGAAGTAGCCAAATTGCTTAACTCAAAAGGCATTGCCGCGTTTGTATTAAAATACCGCTTACCCGATACTAAAAGCAGTATAACGCAACACCTTTCGCCTTTGCTGGATGCTAAAAGAGCTTTGCGGATAGTTCGCGCAAATGCCGGCAAATGGAACATACAAAGAGATCGAATTGGCGTTATGGGTTTTTCTGCAGGTGGCCATCTTGCTTCCACCCTGCTTACGCAGTTCGATGAAGGCGATAAAACATCGAAAGACTCAATAGAGCAGCAAAGCTCTCGACCTGACTTTGGCATATTGATGTATCCTGTTATTTCTATGACGAAGCCTATCATGCACACCGGATCGCGTAACCGTTTGATTGGCTCAAACCCCGATGCTGAACTGGCTGCAAAATATTCGAGCGAGCTGCAGGTAAAAAAAGAAACGCCGCCTACCTTCTTAGTGCATGCCATGGACGATAATGGTGTACCGATGGAAAATAGCCTGCTTTTCTTCCAGGCAATGAAAGACAAAGGCGTGCCTGGCGAGCTGCATATTTATCCAAAAGGAGGTCATGGATTTGGATTAGCAGTCGGTCAAGGTAACCTGGAAAACTGGACTTCGTTATGCATCGATTGGATTAGGAGTCTTTCAAAAAAGTAAAGTTTGATGCCGGAATTGGGGTACCCGATTCTCAACTAAAGGAGGGGGAAAATTTATAAAGTAGCCATATCAATTACAAAACGGTATTTAACATCCTTGTTAACCATCCTCACATATGCCTCATTGATGTCTTTTATGTCAATTATCTCTACATCTGATGTAATATTATGTTCAGCACAATAATTAAGCATTTCCTGTGTTTCAGCTATTCCTCCAATAAGTGATCCAGCCACTGTCCGTCCTGAAAAAACCATAGATACCAAAGCTATTTTTGACGGAGCAGGATCAATGCCAAGGTATACAAGTGAACCATGGGTTTTAAGCATCCCAAGATAAATATTTAGATCATGCTGCGAGCAGATTGTATCTAAAATGAAATCAAAAGAACCTGTTAGCTTTTGCACTTGTACATCATCCGTTGTAACTGCAAATTGGTTGGCTCCTAAAGCAAGTGCGTCTTGTTCCTTCAACGGGGAAGTACTTAGTAGCGTAACGTCCGCTCCAAATGACCTTGCAAACTTTACGGCCATATGTCCTAAACCACCTAAACCTACAATAGCAACTCTATGATTTTTGCCTATGTTCCATCGTCGTAGGGGAGAATAAGTAGTAATGCCGGCGCATAAAAGTGGCGCTACCTTCTCCAGAGGTAATTTATCAGATACGTGCAATACAAAATCTTCATTCACAACAACCTGGCTTGAGTAACCACCATAAGTGATATTACCTGTTTCCTTTTCTATTCCGTTATAGGTGTATACGGCACCGTTAAGGCAATATTGTTCTTCTCCTTCTTTGCAATTTGCACAAGTCCTGCAAGACTCTACAAGGCAGCCTACACCCACCACATCTCCTTCACTAAACTTTTTTACGAGGTCTCCTGTCCGCGTTACAATTCCAACTATTTCATGACCTGGCACCAAAGGATAAACAGAGAAGCCAAGATCATTCTTTAAGAAGTGAATATCAGTGTGACATACTCCGCAATAACGAATTTTAATTAAAACATCACGAGGCCCAACTGCTCTTCGTTCAAAATTCCATAGGGCTAACTGAGAGGTAGAACTTTGGGCAGCGAAAGCCCGAGTAGGCAAAGTTTCTGAAATGACTTCATCAACATTTATTGTTTGAGTTTCGAACATAGTATTGTTTTTATTAGTGAATGATACGGTTTCTGAGGGAGTATTAAGAAGGGGGTGGCCCGCGTGAGGAAAACAAAGTACAAAACAACATCAGTAACTGCAATAGTTGTTTGGGAAACCATCTGTTGCTGCTATCTTCAAACCTTTAGTCAAAAGAAAAAATAAGTAGCAGAAAGCTAAATAAGGATAAGAATTTAAAATGCCTGCTACACCGCTATTCCTGGCTAACAAATGTGTTTCAAATCCCCGGTTTTAAGGATTAGTTTTTGTAAACTACACATTAGTAATTCATGCATCGAGAGGGCCTGCTGAAAATGGAAGTGCTAAACAATACGGACCGTTACCGCGAAGAAGAAACAGAGGAGGTTGCTACTGCTCCAACTTATTGGCTTACCCGTTTTGTCATTCTTCGACTGCTCGGATTTATTTACGCTATCGCCTTTTTGGTAGCCATTAACCAGGTGGTTCCTTTGATTGGCGCCGATGGGCTAACTCCTGTAAGCATTTACCTTAAACGGGTAAGTGCTGCGCTGGGAGGGGATGGAGCAGGGTTTATGCGCTTGCCTTCGGTATTTTGGTTTGGGCATTCTGACTTCACGCTCCAGGCTGTTGCCTGGGTCGGGTTGGTGCTTTCGTGTGTAGTAGTGGCAGGGTATGCCAATGCGGTAGTGCTTGCTGTTCTCTGGATCCTATATATGTCGTTTAATCACGTTGGGCAAGAGTGGTATGGATACGGCTGGGAGATTCAGCTTACTGAGACTGGCTTTCTGGCTATCTTTCTTTGTCCGCTGCTTGACCCTCGTCCGTTTCCAAAATATGCACCACCATTTCAAATTATTGTTTTGCTCCGGTGGCTGATCTTCCGCATTATGATGGGCGCGGGACTGATCAAGTTGCGCGGTGATGTAGCATGGCGAAATGCTACCGCACTTCAATACCACTTCGAAACACAGCCTATCCCCGGTCCGCTCAGCCGCTTCTTTCATTTTCTGCCACAGTCCGGTTTGAAGATAGGTGTTTGGTTTAATCACATTGCTGAAGTTGCAGCACCACTGTTTGTTTTCTGGCCAAGAGTTGCACGTCATATTGCCGGAGTAGTGATTGTGTTGTTCCAGCTTACTATTATCCTTAGCGGCAATCTTTCGTTTTTAAACTGGCTGACAATTATTCCTGCTTTAGCCTGTTTCGACGACGGCTTCTGGTCAACAATTCTTCCTGCGCGGCTTGTTCGTAACGCTGAAACGGCTGCCGAAAGGGCCGAAGAGTCGAAACCGATGCGCACCACTGCCTGGGCCGTAACAATCATTATTGCACTACTTAGCTTCCGCCCTGCAATTAACATGTTGTCTACGGGTCAGATCATGAACACTTCGTTTGAACCTTTTGATCTTGTAAATACCTATGGCGCTTTCGGTACCGTAGGGCAGGAACGTTTGAACGTAGTTTTTGAAGGAACGGCGGATAATGACACAAGCGCCCATGCCGACTGGAAGCCTTATATCTACAAAGGTCTTCCTGTTTTGCCTGACAAAAGTTCGCGACAAATAGCACCTTACCAATTGCGTTTAGACTGGCAAATGTGGTTTGCATCTATGGCCACTCCTTCCGACTACCCTTGGACTTATAACCTGGTTTGGAAACTGCTTCATAATGATCCCGGCACTTTGAGTTTGTTTGCCGGTAACCCTTTTCCCGCTCAGCCACCCCGTTATGTTAGGGCTGTTTTGTATCGGTACAGTTTTGCTCGTCCGGGTAATCCTCAAGGGCTTTATTGGGAGAGGGAAAGGCTTGGTAACTGGATTTCACCATTGTCTGCAAATGATGTAGTGCTGATTGATTTTTTGAAGGGGGAAGGATGGATACGGTAACCACCCCAGAATATTTTAAAAAACAAGTTTTTTAAAATATTCTGTCCCCTCCTTTAAAAGGAGGGGAGCTTTTTGGGCCGCTTTTGCAAATGCGTTTCAGACTATAATCTAATGCTTTTTCTTATATCCCGATAGAGAGGGGGACTTGAAAAACCTGGAACTAGCGTAAATTGTGTTTTAAAATTCAGAAATGGACGGAACAATCAGAGCGGATATTAAACCGGGGATGACGGTTAATATTATTTTGAAAAAAGATCAACGAAGCGGAATGCTTACAGAAGGGATTGTAAAGGATATTCTTACCAGTTCTCCGAAACATCACCGGGGAATAAAAGTACGTTTAGAAGATGGCCAGGTTGGCCGGGTGCAGGAAATTCTGGAAGATTAACGTGTAGGAATAGAAGCTGCCTGGTTACCAACGGTACAGGAATCAATTGTTGGTCAGGCGAACACAACAATTGATTCCTGTACTCATCCTGCTCATCGCAACCATCCCACAAATACCGGTTCGGACAGATAGCAGATGCCACAAAAGGCTAAATTAATAGTCTGCCGATGAACGGAATGCGACGCAACAATGATTAATCGGAGCTAGCCGGCTCGTACCAAATAACCACAACTATTTTTAATTTTAACCAGCTGATTGCTGCGTGGCCGAACCTCTTTACCAACCGTGCGAGTATGTGCTATTTTTTACTCTTATTGATGATTTTATAAATATCTGTTCTCCTGTCTTTAAGGTTTCGGACCGCACCAAAGCTGTGCAGTTCTTTTAATAGGTCTACGTCGACATCAGCAATGAGTGTGGTTTCAGTATTGGGGGTTGCCTCGGCTTTGATACCATTACTGGGAAAGGAAAAATCAGACGGGGTAAAAACTGCGGACTGTGCATACTGAATATCCATGTTATGAACCTTGGGCAAGTTGCCTACACTACCGGCTATGGCTACATAACATTCGTTTTCGATTGCCCTTGCCTGGGCACAACTGCGAACGCGGGTATAGCCGTTTTGGGTATCCGTCATAAAGGGTACAAAAAGGATTTGCATTCCTTGTTCAGCTAATAGTCGCGGTAGTTCTGGAAATTCAACATCATAACAAATCAGAATACCAATTTTACCACAGTCAGTGTCGTAAATGGCAATAGAATCGCCGCCGACCATTCCCCATGCATTTTTCTCTGAAGGAGTTAAATGAATTTTCTGGTACATCTCGTATGACCCATCCCGCCGGCAGAGGTAGCCAACATTGTACAATGAACCGTTATCAAGATAAGGCATACTTCCGGTGATAATATTAATGTTGTAGCTAACGGCATACTCCATAAACTTATCGCGCAGAGGAACGGTGCATTGGGCTATTTCCCGCATGGCTTCGGCTCCGCTGAGATGATTATAAGCAGTCATCAAAGGGGCATTGAATAACTCGGGAAACAAGATGAAATCGCTTTGATAATCGCTTACAACGTCAACGAAGAATTCAATTTGTTCGCACAGCGATTCCAGGCTAGGGAACGGTCTCATTTGCCATTGCACTAAACCCAGTCTTACAATAGACTTTTTAGAGTTGATATGCGCAGCCTGCTCATTGTAATAGATATTGTTCCATTCTAAAAGAGATGCATATTCAAGCGATTCCGTATCGCCCGGCAAATATCCTTTTAGAATTTTCTTTACATGAAAATCGTTGGCTAACTGAAATGATAAGGTGGGGTCATGTATTTCTTTTCCTTTGACCTTGTCAAGGTATTCTTTGGGTGAAAGCTTATCTGCGTAATTTTTATACTTAGGAATTCGGCCCCCTGCTATTATTGCTCTCAGGTTATGCCTCTCACATATTTCCTTCCTGGCATCATACAGCCTTCTTCCAATACGCATTCCCCGGTACTCGGGGTGCACAAAAAAATCGATTCCGTATAATACATCTCCTTTTGGGTTATGTGTCGAAAAAGTATAATTACCCGTTATTTGTCCATAGGTATGATTGTCTCCAAAATTGTGGTAATCTACAATTAGTGACAGCGCACATCCTGCTATTGCACCATTCACCACGAGGCAAACTTGTCCTTCGGGAAATATCTCAACCAGTTTGCTAATATGCGCCTCACCCCAGAAAGATGCACCTTCCCAATCTGAATACGCTTCTATCATTGACGACTTTAAACCCAAGTAATCATCTTTTGTAAGCGTTCGTAGCTCTATTTTTAAATCCTCGTTCTTTGTTTCCATTTGCTGCAATTTAGTTTCGCTTTTCTACAAAAATCATAATTCGGTTGCTTAAAAACGCAACTTTCACTTTTTAATTTTCCGGTAAAGACAATGCCGCAAATAGCATTTGCGGCATTGTAAAGCGAATTACCCTTTACAGACTTTGGTTCATTTAATCGCTCGGGGTGCCGTCTGATTTCGTTTTGCTTCCACCTTTACCATCGCTTCCGGATGCACTTTGGCCGTTTTCGTCTCTACTATGTTTGGTAGCACTTGCAGTGCCCTTCTTAGGTGTGGAAGGTGCAGTCGCGCTTTTCTTTTTCTGGACGATGCCTGACTGACCCTTGCTTTTATTTCCCTGGTTTGGCATAATTGACGTTTTAGAAAATATGGAGAGAAAAGATAATGCCATATTGGTCTGTTGCATGAATGCCGCATTTTTATTTCACGCAACCGGTTGTAGGTTGTTTGCCGCGCTAAGAGTCGTTGATAAGCGGGGTTGCCCAGGTTGAAGGCAGAGGGGGGGAGAAGCAGAAAGCGTATGCGGAACTACGAGTAAAATTAGAATGCAAGCGACAGCTTCAACCTTTGGTTACTTTCTTTTTTTTTATGAAAAGAAAGGCTCGAATTGATAAATGTCAAAAAATGATGTTCACAGCCGCGTTG
Source organism: Segetibacter sp. (assembly GCF_025963695.1). Lineage (GTDB taxonomy): Bacteria > Bacteroidota > Bacteroidia > Chitinophagales > Chitinophagaceae > Segetibacter. The sequence continues at coordinate 47,970 of NZ_JAOQAH010000098.1, forward strand.
GTCGAATAAGCTTAAATAAAAAAACATAAAGGGGGGAAACGCTCTTACAAATTGCCTGGAAATAAAAAAGCACTTAGAAGGGAACCTTCATAATGCAATTAAGCTTTTATTACAGGTAATTGAATAGTAAACTCCGCACCTTCTCCCTCCTTTGTTTCCACTTTCAACTCCCCTCCATGCGCTTTGATAATATCATAACTCAGAGACAACCCCAAACCCGTTCCCTGTCCGGTTGGCTTAGTTGTAAAAAATGGCTGAAAGATTTTGTCAATTATTTTTTTAGGAATACCCGGCCCGTTATCCCTAACGCTTATAATGACCTCACCCCCTCCCTTTTGAAAGGGGAGCGAGGACTTTTTTGTACTTACCCAAACAGTCGGTTTCTTACTAGGCATCGTGTTTTTCGCCACCCCATTGCATGAGAGAGACGCTGCATAAAACGCATTGTTGTATAGGTTCAGCAATACTCTTCCTATATCCTGCGGAATAACTTCTATTTTTCCAATACTTTCATCAAAATCTGTTTTAAAATCTACATTAAATGATTTGTCTTTAGCTCTTAAACCATGATAGCTTAAACGTAAATATTCATCTGTCAAAGCATTGATGTCTGTTAGTTCTTTTTGTGAGACAGTCGCTCTAGAATGCTGAAGCATACCTTTTACAATCGCATCTGCCCGTTTCCCATGATGATTAATTTTTTCTTCGTTTTCTCTTATATCATTTGATATAGCAATTGCATCTTTCGTATTGCCCGCTTTTAATTCGCTTTGTAATTCATCAACTAATTCCCGGTTTACATCGGAAAAGTTGTTGATGAAGTTGAGCGGGTTTTGAATTTCATGGGCAATGCCTGCTGTAAGTTCACCCAACGATGCCATTTTTTCCGCTTGAACCAATTGAGCCTGTGCCTGCTTTAAATTTACCAATGTTTTTTCTATTTGCTCTTTGGCGGCTTCCAGTTTATTGAAGTCTTCGTAACGGGCATAGGCGGTGGAGAAGGCATCTGCCAATGTTTGCACCAGATGAATTTCATCATCACTTAAAGGCGCTTCATTGCCTACATATAACATGCCTTGCAAGAAGGGGAGAAAATGTAAATCGAGATTGGTGATACGATCTTCCGACAGATATTTTTCAGAAGATGCAATGGCTCCTTGTGCTACCAGGCTTTTTGTCCAGGCAGTAAATGCCTCTTCATCCCAATGGTCTCTGTACATTTCTTTCTTACACCAATGCTCAAGCATCTTTGCGGTAGCGCCTTGAGTATTGAAAGGCAAATGAAATGCGGCAATTGACTTTCCATCGGGAGTCGAAAGGAAAGTATGAATCTGTTCCTGCCGTTCATCGATAATAAATACGCCGCAACGGATAAACGGAACACCGAGTGTAGTCAGTTCACTCCATATTAATGGTGTAATTTTTTCGAGGTCTGCAGTTGTGCGCATGGATGCAGTTTCTGCACGAACACGGTCGAGTGAGGCCCGGCGTATGGCTTCACGGGCATTAGCGTCTGATTTTTGTAATTCAACATAACGACGAAAAGTAAGATCAATAATTGAAGCAAATCGTTTTAAAATTTTTATCTCTGTATCATTATAAGGAACTTCTGACCAGGCGTAAAGACAACCTGCAGAGAACGGAAGGAAATGACCATATTGTGTTTGTCCGCTTTGCGAAACAGAAGGAAGCGATAAGCCGGCTAAAAGCAATTCATAATACGATTTAAGTTGTTCACCATTTAATACCGGGAAATAATTGTCATTGTTAAGCCATGTATTGTACATATTTTCCAATACGGGGTGCGCTGATAACAAGACCGAGCCAATCGATGAAAAACTATCACCAGCGGGTGATGAAGTGGCAGAATATGATTGCGCGCTGCGGGATTCTTTATTAAGGAGTTCCACCCCGCATCGTATCGGGCTGATGCCAAGCTTTCTTAATTCAGTAAATACCGTGCTGCCCGTAGAAGCAAGGTCGTTGCTATTATGCATTGCCATTGCTTTGCCACGAACTTTTTCGAGCGCAGCTTCAATGGTCGCTTCTTTTGCCTGTGCTTCTGCTTTTTGAAGGTCGAGGAAACGTGTGTAGGTAAGATCAAATACTCCTGCAAATCTTTCTAACAACTCAATGGTTTCTGCAGGGGCAAAATCTGTATTTACAACTCCAATATATCCTCTAGAGAAAGTAGCAAAACTATTTACCAGTGTATTGAGGTAGGAAGTTTCTTGTACCGGAAAACCTATTTTTTTTAAATAATCGAGATAGGCTACTAAATCTTTGTCTGAAATGTGGAGCGTTAATGATTTTTGCTGTTCTTTCCAAGCCTTATAAGCTTTGTTGAATACCACCGGCTCTTCAATACTTCCTTTAAATTTCTGGTTGAGTTGGGACCCTCCCCAACCCGTGATCCAAAATTCGATCATCCCTGCTTCCTCATTTACAATGCCTATGAAAAGTCGGTCCGGCGCTTCATTCAGCTCCTTAAATTGTTGAAAAAGAACAAAAGCTGTTTCAGACAGTTCATCGCTTCGCTGCATTGCCATGGTTCGGCTTCTTACTTTTTCAAGAGCAGTTTCTATCTTTGCTTCTCTTCCCTGGGCTTCTGCTTGCTTTAAATCATTAAATCGGGTATATGTTTGCTCGAATACCTTACCAAACCTGAACAGGGTGGCATTCTGTTCATCAGAATAAAGATCGCCGGAGTAATTTTGAACATTGAAACCTACATTTTTCATTAATACGGCTGATTGCACCCATGCAGACCCACCATACATTACTTCCTTCCTTTCCGCCGGAACTCCTGGAACATATTTTAGAAAGTGATCAAAGAATTCATTTTTTTCTTCAACCGGACAGTGTAGTGTATATATTTCTTCGCCAGCTTCCTTTGCCTCCACAAGACGGTTGAATATAGGATGATCAAAATAAGGAAGATATATTTTTGTAGGGTATTGCTGATCGGGTGTAGCAAGCCATAAATTAAAATGGTTACTTACCTTATAATCCAAGGCAAAGCTTGCGGAGTCGATTTTAAAATTGAGAAGGCATAATTGTTCTACAATCAACTGAAGAACTTCTTTCAACTCCTCGCTTTTCTGCATAGCCATCGTCCTGCTTCGTACTTTTTCAAGAGCAGTTTCTATTTTAGCTTCTCGTGCCTGTGCTTCTACTTTTTGTAAATCAAGAAAACGGGTATACGCCTGTTCAAAAACTCTAGCGAAACGGGGAAATAAATTAACCTGATCAAATGGTTTTATTGTAATGATTAAAAGATACCCATGTTTAAAAGGAGCTACATGATTCTTCTGCCAGACAGGTAAGGGTGTACCTGACTCAATTATCCTTTGAAAGGCTTCATTCAAACTGGGAATGGTACTGAGCCCCTCGTAATGCTTTATAATTGCTTCTCCGCTAATTTCTTCCATAAAAAGTTCCCTGCCTTCTTTCCATGCATCAAACATGTGCTGCTGACAAACCTCCAAGTCCCTGGGAACATTATTCGGCGGAATCATCCCTATACCCGGTACGCTCATCCATTGTATGGTATCAAGTTTATCCTTCTCACATAATACAACGCCGCAAGCCCATAATTCGCCTTCAAACAACCGTATCTGGTCAAACATTAGTGAACCCACCTTGCCCAGTTCTTCGCTTTTGTGCATCGCCATCGCTCCTGCACGCACTCTTTCCAAAGCTGCTTCAATCTTTGCCTCTTTTGCCTGCGCTTCGGCCTTTTGCAAATCGAGAAAACGGCGGTAAGTCATCTCAAATACTTTGGTAAAACGCACCACCATTTCCTCCTGTGCAGAAGTTAGCCTTTGCTCGTTCACAACCAATATATATCCCTGTTTGAAGTTGAAAGAATGCAATACCACCCCTTTAGGTGATATAGCAAGAAACTCCTCTAGCGTAAAAAGAAAGTTTTTGCTGTTTTTTGCTAAATAAGTATGATGTTCAATAGTAGCCTGTGGATCGAGCTCTACCACATGAAACTGTTCCTGTTTTTTCCAGCTTGCCTTTATTGAACCCATTACATCTGATTCATGCGGAAGGCCCGTCGGTTCAGGAAGCAGGGTGCCATCAGCAGGGCTTGCAGCATAAATCCATCCAAATTTTTCTTCGTCATCCATCAGCACATATCCTGTTGTAAAACTTGTAATTCCTAACTTAGAAAGCTCGCGGTACAACAGTTCTCCGGCATCGAGCAATTCATTGCTTTTGTGCATTGCCATAGCCCTGCCCCGAACTCTTTCCAGGGCTGCTTCTATCTGTGCTTCTCTAGCCTGCGCTTCTGCCTGCTGCAAATCAAGAAAACGGCGATAAGCCTGGTCAAAAACGCGGGAAAAACGTTTCAGCAATTCACCTCTTTGCTCTGAAATCATTTGTCCCCCAAAACTGGGAGTAAGAATTGCAGAATGTTTTGACAAAGCAAACGAAACACCGATACTTTTGCTTTCAAGAATATAGTTCTTTAAATCTTCTGGCAAGAATTTAAAATCGGAATGCTCAAACGCATATGTATAGTAGCTGTTTTTATCTTGGAAGGAAAAGATTTTGGAGAAAAAATCGAGTCCCTGGTCTCTGGCATCTTCATACATGGTAACCATGGGATGATCAATATACGGAAAGCGGAAAGATGAAGCTGTTGACAACAGCTCGCTAGCTATCCAATAAATGAGATCTTTTGAACCTTCCGTAAATATTACAATAACGGCTCCTCCATCAAATACCATTTCCAACTCCAGTAGTTTTTCAAATACAACGGTAACTACTTCATTGAGCTCGTCGCTTTTATGCATAGCTAAAGAACGCGAACGAACTTTTTCTAATGCAGCTTCAATTTGTGCTTCTCTTGCCTGTGCTTCTGCTTTTTGCAGATCCAGAAAACGGGTATAAGATAAATCGAATACTTTGCTGAAACGTTGCAGTATATCAATGTTCTGTTGCGAGAACGGCTCCAGCCCTGCTGCCTGTATCGCTCCGGATTTATAATAAGATGCAGAGAAAAATACTTTGCCAGGTTTTCGCATTTCATTTTTTACCACGTCTGATAAAAGTGAAAAACCTGTCTCAGTAAAGAGAAAATTTCCCCACTTTATTTTTTCATCTCCCTGCAGACAGTATCTCCAGTCTGCATTTCTTTCTTTCCATGCCCTTAGCAATTCCAGGTAAAAAGGGTCTTCGTTATACTGAACTACATAAGCATTAGGTTCTTTTGTTACAGGATGATATATCCATATTTTTGCATTCAAAGTAGTTGGATTACATGTCCAAATTAAACATGTCGCAAGCCCGACATCAAGACGGGTCAGCTCTTCAAACAGCGTTTTTACGAGTTCATTCAACTCATCAGAGCTGTGCATTGCCATTGCCCTTGCTCTTACTCTTTCCAATCCCAATTCTATTTGTGCTTCCCTGGCTTGGGCTTCAGCTTTTTTCAAATCAAGGAAACGTGTATAGCTTTGATCGAATACTTTGGCAAACCGTTTTTGAATACCTAATTGAGCTTCTGTTCGTTTTTCAGCCCCACCAACGCGAATACAGCCGTACCTCGTAAAAACTTCAGTCTGCACAACCTGTCCTAATGAAAATATTTTGTTTTTATCTTCTTCAGATAAGTTTTGCAGCCCGGTTATATTGTTAAGCACAATTTCAAAATAACTCGTAAACATTTCACCTTTCAACTCAGTTATACGAACTTCCTCGCCATTTAACCATGCCTTCATAGTACCGCTATGGTGTGGGTGATTATAAAAATTTTCTCCCACACTGTAAGGGCCTTCTGCTCCATAACGTCCCGACAGCCATATATCATATCCCTTTTTATCTTCAGTAAAAATCATTAGATCCGCAACCAACGCATCAAATTCCAGCTTCTGAAATTCGTCATAAATTGTTTTTATAACTTCAAACAATTCATCACTTTTTTGCATTGTCATGGTTTTCGTCCGCACTTTTTCTAATGCAGCTTCTATTTCCAATTCACGGTTCATGGCTGCTAGTGTCTGTTCCAACTTAGCATTTCTTTTAAGCAGTAGTTCTTCTTGTTGCGTATTCATATCAACTAATTGGCAATTAATAATAAAGTCGGCTCCCACTCCCTCCTTGCTTTTAACCTTCAATACTCCTCCACCCGCTTCAATAATATCATAACTCAACGACAATCCCAGTCCTGTTCCCTACCCAGTGGGTTTTGTTGTAAAGAAGGGCTGAAAAATTTTGTCTACTGTCTATCTAAAGCGCCGGACAGGTAAAAAAACCCATTGCCTCTCCGTATGATACTGCAGTTTCCGAGAAAGTTCTACAAGTCGACGTGCATAATAAAAAGCACTATCCGGTTGGATATTGATATAATACTTCGACAAGTGTGCTAAAAGATAAGCCTTACCGGTGTCTTCTTTTGAATCATTAAGTTGGCGTTTCAAGCTTTCGAAGCTCAAGTGTTCTGCCGGTGTAAGAGCAGGAGATAAAATAAGAAGTGTAGCAAGCAGGTACTTTCTCATTGCAATAGACTAGGATTGAATCGGGTAAGAAAAACGAAACTTACCAAGCGTATGAAACATTCTTCTACGTAGCACGCTAGCAAGATGAGGTTACCCTATAAGCTATAATGGTCAATGAACCAAAAGCCCCGTTTACTCACCTTCCTTCGTTTCCACTCGCCTCTCCCCCCATCTGCTTTCACAATATTATAGCCCGGTGCAGCTTGTCGCCCTGGCCATCATTCATCTACATCGAAAATAATGGTTAGAAGCGCAGCTATGCCTTTAGAGCGAAACCCGATTATATAAGTAGAACTTATTCGGTTTAAGGGAGTTCGTGGCAATGGAGGTATTGAAGCTTCGAATTGCTTTTTAACTACATCTAATACTACTCATAAAAAACTTTAAATGCAAGAGGGGTTAATTCATAAGCGAACAGAAAACGGTAATGTCGACAAGACAATTTAGGCTTCCAACAGTTGTAAACGTTGGAGAGAAAGTTTTTACACTTCGAAATTACCCAACCGGGAAAGGGGGTAAAATCTATGGTGCGAAATCTGGCAGACCCTCAGTTCTTCTCTGCATCACTTAAAACATTGCATTTTACAGGTCAGAGACTTCCCGGAGTTGAATGCATGGGCAAGCATCTGGGTTTTGAAAGAGTGAAAGTTTTATAAGCTGAAAAAGTAACAATGAAAACGAAAATATTCCTGATTATTTTAGCTGTCATCAACATGCTTGCATCTGCGAGCAGAAAATGGCTGTACCGAAGCCAAACGAAAGGTTAGATGCTCTGCTACTTCACGGTATGCTATTGATTCATGAACTGCTCTACGGCGTTATAGTATTACCGACTGCTTAATGTTCCTGCATGGTCTTTCCCTGAAACCTCTTTTAATTGGTATTTTTAAAAAACTGTATATGCTGCTTTGCTGCGACTATTGAGTGGTCCTGTGCCCCTGTAATGACGAGTGTGAATAATTTCGCCCGTGATTGTGGTTGTTAAGATGGGTGTAACCTCTTAAATAAGCATTCGTACTGCTTTCATTTTTTCTTCAGTCGTTTAAACAAGGTAAATACCAATTAATACCGGAAGTAAGGAATAAAATTATTTTTAGCTACAGAAGCTGAAAATCCTATCAAAGCGGAAGCATACTACGAAGGAGTAAGTTACCATGCAGTTTTTCCTTCCATGTCATAATCTTGCTTTTAACTAATAATAAGGTCATGTTAGCATTAAGAAGGAAGAGAAAGGCTCGAATTGATAAATGTCAAAAAATTATGTTCACAGCTCTATGGTCGGATAAGCTTAAATAAAAAAACCTAAAAGGGAGAAAAGCGCTTGAAAACAGCCTGTAAATAAAAAAGCACTTAGAAGAGAACCTTCATAAGTGCTTGATTGGTAGCTCCCCCTCCCCGACTTGAACGGGGGACCCTCTGATTAACAGTCAGATGCTCTAACCAACTGAGCTAAGGAGGAATTTTGCTTTCCCTTTTCAACGGATTGAATTGGGGTTGCAAAAATAGGGTTTAAAGTATATCAGCAAAATTTTTTTTAGAAAAAAAACGTTGAATTTTCCTGGTGTACGAGAGAATAGATCTATAAAGTTATTGTATTGGGCTCCAACCGAAAACAGCAGTTGAACGGAGCGTCGCAACAACTGACCCTTGAGGTAATAATGTTGGTAACACTATTTCTCTATTTAAAAATGTTTAACCAGCTATTTTCTTCGAAGCCTACAAATATCCCGGCTTCACGCTCCTCTAAAGCATAGATTTTTAAATAATACCCTTCGCCACTAACGTTTCGACCGTTGCCAAGGTTGAACTTGTACCGGTGTAAGGGACAAACGATATTTCCGGTTGCATCAATGAACCCATCGGCAAGGAGGCCGCCAGCATGAGGGCATTTGTGGGCGCAGGCAAACACTTCATTACCAATTTGTGCCAGTGTTATTTTTTTGCCTCCGACTTCTTTTACCATCAAATTGTTATCCTGCCATTGTAGTTCGCTTTTGCTATCGGCTACTTTAAACCATTTTATATTTTTTACGGCCATTTAAAAGAAATATTCAGACTTATAAGGGTAACGAATTTGGTACATCTCCCTTACTTTATTTAAAATTGTTTGTCTTAAATTGTCTATATTTTTTCTTTCCAGCGCGGAGACAAATACGCAGTTACCGCCTGTAATATTTTGCCACCTTTGTTTCAGATCCTGCAGGATTTCCTGCTTTACGTCATCTTCAAGCCACTCGTCGAAGGTTTGCTTTTCGTATAGATCCATTTTGTTGAAGATGGTAAGAATAGGCTTTTCAAAGGCCTTCAAATCCTGCAGCGTTTTATTAACCACACCAATCTGGTCCTCGTACTGGGGGTGCGAAGTGTCTACGACATGTAGCAATATATCTGCCTCTCTTACTTCATCCAGCGTGCTTTTAAAGCTTTCAACAAGGTGGTGAGGAAGTTTTCTAATGAAGCCGACAGTGTCACTTAGAAGAAAAGGCGTATTCTCGAACACGACCTTCCGTGTAGTTGTATCTAACGTTGCGAATAACTTGTTTTCTGCAAAAACCTCACTTTTACTGAGTAAGTTCATAAGCGTGCTTTTGCCTACGTTTGTATAACCTACGAGTGCGACCCGTATAAACTCTCCGCGATCTTTACGTTGGGTAAAAGACTGTTTGTCTATTTCACCCAGCCTTTTACGAAGCAGGCTTATTTTATCTTTTACAATCCGCCTGTCAGTTTCTATTTCCGTTTCCCCCGGGCCTCTTGAGCCAATACCACCTCCCTGTCTTTCGAGGTGACTCCACATACCACGTAAACGTGGCAAGATATATTGATACTGTGCAAGTTCTACCTGCACTTTAGCCTGTGCGGTTCGTGCCCGGCTGGCAAAAATGTCGAGAATAAGATCGCTCCTGTCTATTACTTTTATTTCGAGTTCTTTCTGTATGTTAGAAATCTGCGATCCGGTTAATTCATCGTCAAAAATTGCCAGTTGTATTTCTTTTTCCCACACATAATCTTTTATTTCTTCGAGCTTCCCTTTTCCAACAAAGGTTTTGCTATCGGGACGGGGTAGCTTTTGATAAAACGATTTTACTGCAACAGCACCGGCGGTTTCTGCAAGAAATGCTAATTCGTTTAAATATTCTTTTACCGCTGCTTCTGACTGGTCTTTATTAACCAACCCTATTAACACTGCTTTTTGCTCTTGCTGTATTTTATTACTCTTATCAATCAAAATGATATCGTTTTTTTAAAGGTACAAAACTAAAAAAAAGAAAGCCATCGGCATAGTACCGATGGCTGCCAAAAAAGGTGTTTCAAATTACAGGCCACTTAAGGCGATACCTAGTGAATAAGGCCTTATTCCCGTAGGTCCGGCAGCATCTTTCAGGAAAGATGTAATTTGGTAAGCTCCGTAAAAGCTAAGAATGCCATACCCTATTCTGGCAGTGGCAGCTAAACGTGTTGTATTAAAAAACTTCCTACTACTTTCCTTCTGTATATAGGGATTTATTGTGTTGCCGTTTTTATCCTGCAGTGTTTTCCCTTTTGTGTAGGCAGCTAACATTGTTCCTATCTTAACCCCTAATGCCACTTTGAAAGAAGAGTTGCTGTTTTCTGGATTAGAAGAATACCGTAATTCAATAGGAGCCTCAACGAATACGGTGGTTAACTTAAACTTTTTGAAATGATTTGCCGAGTCTACTCTTCTAAAAGGTAGCGCATTTGAAGTTGACTTAACATCCACATATCTTTTGTTGAAAAATATATTACTGCTTCCAATGCCAACACCCAAACCTACGCTCATTTTAGGATTCGTTTTAAACGGTTTATCAAGCATTACATAAGCATTGAAGAAACGGGAAAAGCCGCTCGGCTTCGTACTGTCGTTTGTACCCGTCCAGTTATCAAACCCATATTGTACCATAAAATGATCGTTCGAGCGATTGCTGAGGTCAATTTTATTCCAAGTTTTTTTCGGTGTTTCGACTGGTATAGGTTGTGCAGGTGCAACAAGATTACTATCGGGCCTGGGAGTAGTTGGGGTAGTTTGTGAATAAACGTTCTGTAAGCAGATGATACAAATCGCAGTAAAGAAGAAATACTTCATAAAGTGTGTTCTATTGATAATGTTTTGATGCAGATGTTATTTGTAATTCTGCGCAGCAGTTGTTAAAGTGTGGCAAAAATAACTGAATCGTTTACATTTAATTGGTTAAAATAAAGTCAAAAGAAATAGGCGCTAAAGGGTTAATGCTACGGCAGCTGCCACTGCCGTAACAAGCGATTACATCAGCAGAATTGCTATTTCATAAAAAGCCAGCAAGGAAAAAATTATCATGAAAGTAAAATTATTATCTCTTATTTAGCGTTAAGTGTCGGGCGAGCACTTGGCGGATTAGTATTTATAAAAGCAATTATGAGTGATAACATTTTATTGAATAAAAATGTGTTGGTAGCTGAAGACAACGCCATTAACCAAATGGTTGTGAAACACACATTATTAAAGCTAGGAGCAAGCGCTGATATTGCAGGTGATGGTGCTGAAGCAATAGAGAAATTTAAGAAGAATAAATATGACCTCATACTGATGGATATACAGATGCCTCTTATTGATGGGTACGACGCTACGATGTATATTAGAAATCAGCTTCAAAGTAATGTTCCAATTATTGCTATGACAGCTTTTGGCTTAAACGGTGAAGATGAAAAGTGTTACGAATGCGGGATGAATAGCTTTGTTTCAAAACCTTTTACAATTGAGAATTTAAGCAGTGTAATTCAAAAAGTTTTATCAGTGCCATTAGAAATTACTTCTAATCCTTATATCCTCGTAAGTAAAAATATTTCGGTTGACCTAACAATGTTATACGATATTTCTGCGGATGATGAAGGATATATTGGTGTAATGGTGCAAACTTTTCTTGAGAACATGCCTAATACTTTAAAAAAAATAGAGCAGTGTTTGGAAGATAAGAACTGGGAAGGTTTATACCAAGCCGCCCATTATGCTAAATCCACTCTTTCCGTTATTAAAGTAAGCGAGATGTTTGACGCAGTTTTAGCTATTGAAGCAAGTGCTAAAAACAAAACAAATCTGGAAACGTTGCCTGCACTGCTACAAAAAGTAACCGACTCTTTTTCGATTGCTCAAGACATTCTTGGCAAAAAGTTCTCGTAAACTGTAACTGACGTTATAACTAACTTGTTTAGCTTTTATTGTTGGTACGTTGTACTTTGCAGTAGAATTAAAGAGCCTTCAGTTCGGACCAATTTAAACCTATATGAAAATTTTAGTAGCGGAAGATGAGCCACTGATGTTGATGGCAATAGAAGCTAAATTAAGAAATGAAGGATTTGAAGTGATAGGTACGCAAGACGGCAGGCAGGCATTAAAATCTTTAGAAAGCATTGTTCCCGACCTTATTATTACTGATATATTGATGCCTTATACATCAGGACTTGAATTGATAAGCATTGTAAAATCAGGTCAAAATAAAAAAATACCAATTATTGTTTTATCCGGGTTAGGACAGGAAGATACAGTTATGGAAGCATTTCAATTAGGCGCCGATGATTTTATTACAAAACCATTTAATCCGACAGAACTTTCAGTAAGAGTTAAGCGCCTTTTAAAAATCCCTACCGGTACCACTAAGAAAAATAAATAGTGCTAAAAATTTTTTAAGTAACCTAAAAAGACTTCCTGACAATAAAAGGAGGTCTTTTTAGTTTAATAAACACGTAGCTTTTTGAAGATGAGCTACTTATCCTATTTCCAATCCTATATAAAAACCCATTTTTTAATGAAAGTTCTTTTCGTTCAGGAACAGCCATTCCTGGCAACAGCCTTGCAATTAACCATGCTATCAAAAGGCTTCGATCTGGTTGTTTCCGAAGATACCACACATGCCTGCTCTGTTATGAACCAGGTTAATCCAAACATTGTTATTGCTGACATTAGCAACGGTACGGCCATCTGCTATGTTGAGGAGGCAAGAAAGAAAAATGTACCTGTAATAGTTATTAGCGCAAACGGTAAAGAAACAGAACTTCAACAGGCGTTTGATAAAGGCGCCGACGACTATATGACTTTACCGGTATCATTAAGTGAATTAACACTGAGGGTTAGTATTTTAACCCGATCGCTGGTAGCTTAAATGGCTTTAGAATAGTTGCTATGGAAAGATCTGGTACAAGTGAGTGACACAACAAAAGATGAACCGGGGGATTTCTGCCGGTAACAAAAAATTAGTTCGATTTAAGAATGCTCATCAGTATTTTTTCCTCGTGTGTCAAACCTGACCTGTTATCATCCTCTTCAATTTTGTCTAAATCTTTAAGGTATTTTTCAATGCTTTTGGTTTCGTATAAACCTATAATCAAAGGATGCACGTAGTACTTTTTACAAACAGTACGAGTGTTGCCTAAAGCCTTTGAGACGGTGTCTAAAGCCTGAACGATGTTTCGTTTTGTTTGAGTTTGAGTATCGCTTAAGCCCAGTTCTTTAAAGGCTAAAAGTGCCTGAACGGTGCCGGACCAGGTACGTAGGTCCTTAGCAGTAAAGTCTCCATTAGTTAGACCTTTAATATAATCGTTGACCATTCCGGAGTCGATGTCACGTTTTTGGCCATTTTCATCGTAGTATTGAAACAATTCCTTGCCGGGTATATCCTGGCACTTTTTTACAATACTTGCCAGCTTTTTGCTTTTTATGTCAATATCGTGATAAACACCCTTTTTACCTTTAAAGGAAAACTTGATGCTCGTTCCCTGAACTTTTACGTGTTTATCTTTTAAAGTAGTGATGCCGTAAGAACCGTTCGCTTTTTCATACGAACAATTCCCTACCCGGATATTTGTTCTTTCCATAACACTTACCACAGCCGCCAGCACTTTCTGAAGAGGTAGGCCAGGAAGGGCCAGGTCTTTTTCCATCTGCAACCTTAATGAAGGAATGACAGTACCAAATTGATAGAGACGATAAAATTTTGTATGGTTACGTAAAGCATTCCAGGAAGCATGATACTTATATTGCTTTCGATTTTTAGTATCTATACCGGTAACCTGAAGATGGCCATTATCCACCGGACAGATCCATACTTGCTCCCAGGCCGGAGGGATTACCAATTGTTTTATCCGCAGCAGTGTTTCGTCGTCCGTTACCTGTTCGCCTTCATAATAATACTCAAACGTGTCCCCTACCTTCACCCTTTTTATTCCGGGTTTGGTGTCGTTCATGTAAACTAAGTTAACTGCTTGAGCGGTTTTTACGGGATCTTTTAAAAGCGCCCTTATTCTTCTCTTTGGTATTAATGCTATGTGATCGGCTTGTACGGTTGCAGGCATAAAATGTTTTCTCCTGCTTTTGAAAGGGCGAAAAATCGTACCTGAATGCAAATAGCTGATGGAGAAACAATTAAAAAAAAGCCTATAATTTTTGTTTAATATTTTGAGGAACGCTCTCTACAAATGGCTTTAGAGCGCTTTATTAAAAACCACTTCTTAACCCTTTCCAAATCACTAGCTATAAATTCTATCTACCGCTGCCTGGTGTTTTTCTAAAACCACTTTCCTTTTCAAGCTCATCTTTGGTGTCATTTCACCGGTCTCAATTCCCCACTCATTTGGTAGTAGTTCAAACTTTTTAATTTGCTCTACGTGGTTGAAATATTTGTTGAAACTGTCAACTAAGTCAATAAATAATTCTATAACCTTAGGATGTTTAATGGCCGCTTCGTTGGTAGTAAACGGAATTTCATTATCCCTCATCCATTCGCGCAACATAGTAAAAGACGGAACAATTAAAGCCCCCACAAATTTGTAACCAGAGCCCACAACCATTACCTGTTCTACATAAGTGCTTTCCTTTAGTTTGTTCTCTATAGGTTGAGGCGCCACATATTTTCCTCCGCTTGTTTTAAATAATTCTTTCTTTCGGTCTGTAATTTTCAGGTAGCGGTTAGACTCCCAAACGCCTATATCACCTGTGTGCAGCCACCCATCTATTATTACCTCCTCAGTTAAATCGGGCCGCTTATAATAGCCTAACATTACTGTGGGACCTTTCACTAATATCTCTCCGTCTTCAGCTAATTTTACTTCAATTCCTTTGATTGGCGGACCTACTGTTCCAAACCGGGTATCTGTCTTAGGAATTTTTCTGTTTACACTTATAACCGGACTATTCTCCGTTGGGCCATATCCCTCATATATGGGTATTTTCGCTGCTGTAAATATTCTTAGCAGTTTAACCTGGCAAGCAGCACCACCAGTTACAACAAATGAAATGTTTCCGCCAAGGGCATCTCTCCACTTACTAAAAATTAGTTTGTTAGCAAGGGCCAGTTGTGCATTATACCAAATTCCTCCATCTGTATGATTATCATATTTTTCGGCTAATGCCACAGCCCAAAAAAACAGCTTTCGCTTTACCCCTGTCAAATCATTGCCTTTCGACATAATTTTTTCAAAAACTTTCTCTAATAACCGGGGAACGGTAGTAAACCCGTCGGGTTTTATTTCCCGTAAATTCTCAGCAATCGTTTCTAAACTTTCTGCGTAGTAAATGCTAATACCACTAAACGTAAAAATATAGGTGACCATTTTTTCGAAAATGTGGTTCAAAGGCAAAAAGCTTAAAACCTTCTGCATTGGCGCATCCGGAAAAGGAAAACTCTCGCGGCTAAACTGAACGTTGGTGTATATGTTCTCATGACTAAGCATTACACCTTTAGGCGTACCTGTTGTACCAGATGTATAAATAATGGTAGCCACTTGTTTAGGTGAAATCCGGGCCTTTAGCTCACCCGCTTCTTGCAACAATGCAGGTTCATGCACTAGCAGACTTCTCCAGTTTTCAGCCCCTGGCACATTGTCAAAAGTGTAAATATTTTTCAAGGAAGGCACCCTATCTGCCACTATTAGAATCTTTTCCAGCAGTTCTTTGCTACTTACAAAAATCATTTTAATTGCCGCATCTCTAAAAATAAACTCTAATTCCAGTGAGCTGGTTGTGGGGTAAACCGGAACCAAAATAGCACCTGTTTGTTGTACGGCAAGGTCTGCAAAAATCCATTCGGGCCGATTGTTACTTATGATTGCCACTTTATCTGCATTTTCTACAGACATATCATTCCCACTTATTCCTTTTTGTAGCAAACCGGCACTAAGCGCGTTTACAGTTTCCTGTACTTCTCTGGTGCTGTGTCGTTGCCAGCTACCATCAACCTTTGCAGCCAGCATGTCCGCTTTTGGAAACTTTGATAACTGGTAATCTAAGCAGTCAAACAATCTTTTTAATTCCATATAACAGTCGTTAGATTTTTTTTTAGGTCGGCTTAATCACTTGCTCAGGCATTGTTGCGTCGCACACTTGTACACTTGATTGTGATATCAGCAGGTAACCACTTCGATATTTTTGCCTCTAATAACACATTTACCCCTATTATGCTGCGTTTTCAGCTTTTTATATCTTCGTCAGCAAGTTCTTTTTTGTTGACTTTATAAGCTTTGAAGTATTGAATAGTAAGACTAACGCCCCACCCAAGCGTTATCCAGACAGGCCAGGGATAACCGGTAAAGCCAGTGATCCGGCCGGTAGTAATCCACCAGATAATCCACAGAAAAACAATGACAGCTACGTATGAATATAAACTCTTTCTAAAATCAGCCCTTTTACGAGCGATATTTTGAAGACGTTCATCATTGGCTTCGTTCATTGGGATTTATTTTGCCATTAAAATAAGCATATTGACACGAATAAAAAAAGTATTCGAATACTTCAGTCTCTGGAGGACCAAATTCTATAACGAGTTATAAAAAATAGCAGAATAGACAGCAATTTTAAAAGTAGTACCTGTACCTAATAGAATAAAAGTACAAGAGTGCGACGCAACGGAAGCCATACCAAAGCGACTAACGCCTGGCTAAAACCGATTTACAAGAAAATTACATTGGGTGGTATTGCTGGCCCTCGGGAATTTTGAAAACTTTGCTCCGGATAAAAGCAAGAAAAGAGTTCAACTCAGCCTGGTGAAATTGCTGCCAGGTCTGATACGTTTTCAAATTTGAGGCAGGACCGAACATCCAAAAATTGTAGGCTTCAAACATACCTTCCTGTAAAAGCTGCCTTTGATGCTCGAATAACTTAAATGGAAATGTATTGCCATACTTATTGTACCAATCGAGGATAAAACGCGTTCTGATAACTGTTAGGGTTTCAGGCGTTATTCCATAAGTTACATGTGCCTGTTGCAAATTTAAAGTTTCACCCACTGCGGTGGCAAACATAACAGTAGGTTTCTTCTTCTTTTTTGGGTCTGCGTCAACAGGGGGCTTGTAGCCGGAAATAAAAAACTTTTTATACTGATCAAGCAACAGGTTTTTCATTTCGGTGGTACGGGCTGTAAAGCTTTCCATGTTTAAAAACATTTCTGCATACAGAATAGACCAAACTATGTCGCCCTTCTGGGCATACTGCCTTGAAAGGAAAAAATAATTACTACTGTGATTGGGGTCCTCTTCTATACCTTTTTCCCATAATTTCTGAGCTCTTTCAGGTTCTTTATTGGCTATTAAGTCCCCATACTCGCTATACAAAATTCCTTCGTTTGGAAATTTAAGGATACCTGCTTTATATAACTTCTCAGCCTCTTTATCCTCAGCAACAGATTTAAAGGCAAGACCAAGCATTTGAAAACTTTGGGCATCTGCATCTGGCCTGGCAACAAGGGGTCGACCCACTTCCATAGCCTTGGCAAAATCCCTTTTAAGGTAATAGGCAAACAATAAGTCTTTGTTTATCTGTAGACTATTTGGCTGCATTTGCTGGGCCTTTGTTAATACCAGAATGGCATTTTCATAATCACCCTGCCGCAAAAAAGTTTGAGCCGTTTCATGCAGCTTACCTGCATCTTGCTCAGTTTGAGCATAACAAGCTGAAACTGCAAAAAATAAAACCAAACACAGAAATGTTTTCATAAAATATTCTTCTATAAACGAAAAGAGACGAACCTTGTCGCCTCGCTTTCTAAATTTTTAATTTATCAGATGGGTTAACAATCCATCCCGCAACTTTGGTTCGAACCAGGTGCTTTTGGGTGGCATTACGTTTCCACTATCTGCAATGTCAAACAACTGCTGAATACTAACAGGATACAAGCTAAAGGCCACAGCCATTTCGCCAGAATCCACTTTTTGAATCAATTCACTTAATCCTCTTATCCCGCCTATAAAATCTATTCTCTTATCGGTCCTTTGATCTTTTATGCCTAATATTTTATCTAAAATATTATTTTGAAGAATAGTTACATCTAAAACACCTATCGGATCGCTCCCAAAAGTTCCTTCTTTAGCCGTCAATGAATACCAATTTTTATCCAAATACAAACCAAACTGGTGAAGAGCAGAAGGTTTTACTTCATTTTCTCCGGTTTTCTCTATGTCAAAATCTACACCAACCTTTTCAAGGAAGGCTTCAGCCGACAAATTATTCAAGTCCTTAACAACCCGGTTATAATCCATAATGTGCAACTGATTAGCCGGGAACAGGGTGGTTAAAAAATAATTGGCTTCATCGCCCGCTTTACCATTTAAAGATGCACGAACCTTAGCAGCAGATGCGGCCCGATGATGCCCGTCGGCGATGTACGTATTAGGAACTTCTTCTTCAAAAAGAGCCGTTATCTGGCTTATTGAAGCAGAGTCATTGATAACCCAAATTGAATGTTGAATGTCATCATCAGCCTTGAAATTGTACACCGCATTGCGGTCTCTTTTCCATTGACCCAAAAGGTTGTCAATAGCTTCTACATTTCGATAAGCTAAAAACACATTACCAGTTTGAGCACCAGTTGTTTTTATATGGTTTATCCTGTCCTCTTCTTTTTCTGGTCGGGTAAATTCGTGTTTTTTGATGATATCATTTTCATAATCATCAATAGAACTTGCACAAACAAGACCGGTTTGGCTACGACCATTCATCAGCAGCTCGTAGATATAATAACAAGGTTTGCTCTCCCTGAAAAGGACATTGCGCTGCACGAAGGCATTTAAGTTTTGTTTTGCCTTCTCATAAACTTCTTTGCTATGTATATCCACACTTTCGGGCAGGTCAATTTCGCTTTTAGTTATATGTAAGAATGAATAAGAGTTGCCTTGCGCTTCAACTTTTGCTTCCTTGCTGTTTAACACATCGTAGGGACGTGAAGCAACTTTAGGAGCCAATTCTGCTGCTGGTCTCAGGGCTTTAAAGGGTAAAATTTTTGCCATTAATTAAAGAAATTATGAATGCAAGATAGGAAATGTTACCGGTTACCTCCCTCCGGTTACCTGTTTCCCATGGTTGGTTACGACTGGTAACAGGAAACCGGCGATCTGTAACGGCCTTTCTATCCTACTTTGTTTGCGAAATCTTTCATTACCTGCACCAGCACTTCAACGCTGGTTAGAGGCAATGCATTATAAAATGAAGCTCTAAATCCACCAACAGAACGGTGACCTTTAATGCCGTACAAATTTTCCTCCTTAGCAACGTTAAGGAACTGCTTTTCCAACGAAGTGTCTTCCATTACAAATACTGCGTTCATTTTACTGCGGTCTTCTTTGGCCACCGGTCCCCTAAATATTGGTAAGGCGTCGAGGGTAGAATAGAACAAATCTGCTTTTTGATTATTTAGTTTTTCTATGCCAGCAACGCCGCCCATTTTTTTTATCCACCTGAGGGTAAGCATACTTACATAAATAGCAAAAACCGGTGGGGTATTTAGCATCGAACCGTTTTCGATATGAATTCGATAATCTAAAATTGTAGGAATCTTACGCGATACTTTTCCAAGCATATTTTTATTTATGACCAACAAATTCACTCCCGCAATACCGATGTTTTTCTGTGCGCCTGCATATATTAATGCATGTTTATTAAAGTCAAGCTCGCGGCTCAAAATATCGCTGCTCATATCGGCTACCAGCGGAAGATGTGTTTCAGGAACGGTTTGCCACTGTGTACCTTCTACTGTATTATTGGTAGTATAGTGCAGGTATACCGCATCAGCAGGCGTAGTAAATTCTTTTGGAAGGTATGTATGGTTTTTATCCTTTGAAGAGGCAACAACGTTTACATTACCAAAAAGCCGCGCTTCTTTAATTGCCTTGCTACCCCAAATCCCATTGTCGATGTAAGCAGCCGTTTGCCCTTCGCCGAGCAAGTTATAGGGAACCTGCATAAATTGTGTACTTGCGCCACCATGAAGAAATAAAACTTCATGATCGGCATCAAGGCGCATCAACTCTTTAACCAGTGACACTGCCTCGTGCAAAACTTCCTCAAACAATGCCGTGCGATGACCAATTTCTAAAATAGAAAGACCGCTGTTGTTGAAATTTAAAAGACTCTCGCTTGCCTGTTGCAACACCTCCTTCGGAAGTATACTTGGACCAGCATTAAAATTATGAACCATAAAAAAAATTGAAGTGCAAAGTAAACGAAAGCAGTAAAAAGTTCAAGCAATATCTTTCATTTACGGGTGCTTTCAATTTTCAACAGAATGTAAAAATGCGGTTGTTATCGAACCTGTTATTAAGCTCCTTCCTCATCGCGTGCCTGCGCTTCCAATCCTTTATTTAGTTCTGTATCACCGTAGGGCTTTCGTTCTGCTGTGCCGGCTCTATCCGTTCCTGCGGCGTCATCGCTGTTTGTTTGCAGGTCGTCAACTATAGATGCACTTAGCATATTTTCTTCTTGTAAATGGTGCTGTTTCTTATCTTTTTCAAACTCCGCCGGTCTTTGCAGCATACTGTTACCCTTAAAAAGACTGTTTTCATCGGTATTGCTGTTTCCTGCATTTGCACTACTATTAGCATTTACTGACACGCCATTTTCATCCTCCGCTTGATGTAGCATAACTTTTCTTTTTTTGAAAAAACTACTAATGTTATGCCATGGAGCCTGTGAGCACGCCTAAGTGAATAAGAATTACCCTTAAGATTTATATTTGTTTGGTACAAACATTTGTTCCCCAACCAAACTTTGCTTGCGACGCATTTCGTTCATCTGTGTCTTTTCAATTTAGCTTGTAACTGCTCGTTTCATTCATTTTATTCTTGTTCTTATAAATTTGCAACAGAAACAACAAAAAGATAAAGTTTTACTACTGGTGCAATCAATGTTAATGAACTTTACCGAGCTTCGGCTTGAGACGGTTTTGTTTTTGAAGTCGCTGGTTATGTTTTTGGGTTGAATAATGAAAAACAGGTACAAGGGTGCGACGCAAGTAAAGTTTAATAGTAGTGACGCGGCTGGCTAAAAAAATATTTTTCCCTTAAGTTTTAAAGGTAAATCAGGGCAAAAAGGATTATTCATACAAGTAATTTTTTCATATGGCATTTGAAGTTATAGTATCTTCTTACGGGCAACATTCTGTTATCGTTCTAAAGGATGTAACTACTAACACTTTTGCGGAGATTTATAATTTTGGCGCCTTGCTTAATAATTTTACCTCTGAACACCATGGAACTGCTATCAATATTATAGATGGTTTTTCGAGCCCGGCAGAGGCTGCAGATAAAGTAACCGTGTTTTTTAAAAGTGCAAAACTTTCCCCTTTTGCATGCAGGGTTAAAAATTCGAAATATAAGTTTGGAGAGAACCATTATTTGCTAAGCAAGTTTGCTTTAAGAGGTACTGCAATACATGGACTGATATATAATGCTGTTTTTGAAATAAGCGAGCAGTTTAAGGATGACGAAAAGGCATCTGTTAAATTGAGTTACGTATATGAGAACGATATGGAGGGTTATCCATTCAAATTCAAGTCAGAAGTAGAATATGAGTTGACCACGGGTAATGCCCTTACTGTAAAAACCACTGTAACAAATCTGGACGAGCAACTAATGCCCGTAGTCGACGGCTGGCATCCTTACTTTACCTTAGGCGATAGTATAAATGATTACCAGGTGGAATTTCAAAGCAAGGAAATGCTAGAGTTCGACGGAGACCTGGTGCCTACCGGAAAACTTATTCCTTACCAGGAGTTTGGCTCTATAAAAAACTTTGGAACAAACGAATTAGATAACTGCTTTACTTTAAATTTTGCCGGGTGTCAACCAATGTGTGTGATCCGGCACCCAAAGAAAAAAGTTCAGATAGAATTCCACCCGGATGAAAGTTATCCGTACTTACAACTGTATACCCCCGAACATAGAAAAAGTATAGCGGTAGAAAATCTAAGCGGTGCACCTGATGCCTTTAATAATGGCATGGGCTTAAAAGTTTTGCAACCTGGAGAATCAACTATTTTTACTACAAAATTTATTACAAGATCT
Organism: Segetibacter sp.; assembly: GCF_025963695.1. Lineage (GTDB taxonomy): Bacteria > Bacteroidota > Bacteroidia > Chitinophagales > Chitinophagaceae > Segetibacter. The sequence goes on from NZ_JAOQAH010000098.1 coordinate 69,797, forward strand.
TTATAAAAATAATTATGTCTTCAATTAAGATTGCTGAAAAATTTGCCGAAAAGTTTGGTACTACGCCAAGACTTTTTTTTTCTCCGGGCAGAATAAACCTCATAGGAGAACATATTGATTATAACGACGGATATGTAATGCCGGGAGCGACAGATAAAGGCATCTGGTTTGCTGTTGCGCCCAATGCCACAGATACTGCAAACTTTTACAGCGCTGACCTTAATGAGGCTTACTCAACGCCATTAACTACTATTACGCCTGTTGAAGGCTGGCAAAACTATTTGCTTGGAGTAATAGACCAGGTGCAAAAAAGAGAATTAACGATACAGGGTTTTGATTGTGTTTTTGGGGGAAACGTTCCAATTGGTGCAGGCATGTCTTCGTCTGCCGCTGTAGAGTGCGGATTGCTGTTTGCACTAAACGAAATTTTTGAGCTTCAGCTGCAACGAACGACAATGGCAACAATGGCTCAAAAAGCAGAACACACTTTTCCGGGAGTGAAGGTTGGTATCATGGATATGTTTGCCAGCCTGATGGGTAAGCAAAACAACGTTATTCTACTTGACTGTATGACTCTCGATTATAGGTACCTGCCATTGGATTTGGAAGAATATTCCCTCGTTCTGATCAATACAAAAGTTAAACATTCTTTAGCAACCGGGGAGTATAACCAGCGACGTCAACAATGCCAGGAAGGGTTTGCCAAGCTACAAACGTTACTGCCCAACGTGAAGTCGTTCAGGGACATTAAACCTGAAGAAGTGGAAAAGCATAAGGCCGAACTTGGTGACGTGAATTATAAAAGATGCTTGTATGTAACGCAAGAAATTGAGCGTACACAAAAAGCTGCTGTTCTATTAGAAGACAATGAACAGGAAGCATTTGGAAAATTGATGTTTCAAACACATGAAGGGCTTAGCCAGCTTTATGAAGTGAGTTGCAAAGAACTTGACTTTTTAGTTGAACAGGCAAAAAAACATGCTTCAATTATTGGAAGCCGGTTAATGGGTGGCGGCTTCGGAGGCTGTACCATAAACCTGGTACATAAAAAGGATTGGGCAGAGGTAGCTGAGAAGATAACAACTGCTTACAAGCAAGAATTTGATATTGATGCAGAAGTGTATGAAGTAGCTACAAGCGATGGAACGCACGAGATTGTTGGAGGGTAAGTATCTATATGACTAAGTATAAAATAAAAAGGGACCGCGTGGCGGTCCCTTTTTATTTTTATACTTAGTCGCAAAATTTTATCCTAAAGCCACACGCTTAAAATCAAGCACTTTCAATTCGCTATCTACACTCTTTAGATAATCAGAAACAGTTTTGCTGTTGTCTTTTACAAAAAGCTGGGCGGCCAACGTGTTTTCTTTAAAGAAAGCATTCAATTTACCATCTGCGATTTTTGCAATCATCTCTGCAGGCTTGCCAGCCATTTTTGGATCTGATGCAATTTGCTCAGTTACGATTGCTCTTTCTCTTTCTACGGTTGTAGCAGGAATTGAAGACGGATCAACAGCCAAAGGATTCATTGCAGCAATTTGCATAGCAAGGTCTTTACCTGCTTCAGCAGACTCTCTGTTCAATCCGACTAAAACACCCATACGGTTTGCACCATGAATGTAAGAAGCAACGTAAGGAGCTTCAATTCTTTCGAAGCGGCTTACACCGATTTTCTCACCTATAGACGCGAGCTTGTCGTTGATAAGGTCTGAAACCTTCGCTCCGTTAACGGTTACTTCGTTTACTTCCTCTGCACTTTTGGCATTGTTAGCGATAGCAGCATCGGCGATACTTGTTGCGAAAGCAACAAATTCGGCATTCTTGCTTACGAAGTCTGTTTCGCAACTGATGGTAAGTACGATACCAACTTTGTGATCGAAAGTAGTTCTTGCAACTACGACACCTTCTTTAGCTTCACGGTCGCTACGTTTCGCAGCAACTTTCTGACCTTGCTTACGCAACCAGTCAATAGCTCCTTCAAAATCTCCGTTGGTTTCGGTTAGGGCTTTACGGCAATCCAACATGCCGGCACCAGTTGCCTGGCGCAATTTATTTATATCCTGCGCGGTTATTGTTGCAGTTGACATATTGAAAAAATTAAAAATTAAAAATTAAAAACGAAAACCACATAGTTACATAAGTCACACGAAACGTGTCTATGTGCCTATGTGGTTTTATTATTAGCTGAATAATAAATTATCCAGTACAAGTGTGCGACGCAACGATGATAAATAGTAGTACTAAAGCTGGATCAAAAACACTTTCCTCTTTACTTACAACTTAATACTTACCACTGTAACTATCTAGGACCTCCGGGACCACTTGGTCTGCGGCTAGCTCCACCTGGAACACGACGCTTTTGAGGACCAGCAGGACCGCCGGTTGTATTGCCACGACCTCTACCACCACCACGTGAAGCTTCAGCCTCGGCTTCGGCTTGTAAACGGGCAGCTCTTCTTTCAGCATCATTGTCTACATCACCATCTGTATCATCGTCTTTAGAAGCTTGTCTTTCGGCAAGTCCCTCAGCGATAGCAGCAGCTATGTAGTTGGTAATGATGGCAACAGATTTTGTAGCATCGTCGTTAGCAGGAATTGCAAAGTCAACTTTGTTAGGATCGGAATTGGTATCTACCATACCGAAAGTGGTAACCCCTAAACGTTTTGCTTCAGAAAGAGCGATATGCTCGTGACCAATATCAACAAGGAACAAAGCAGCAGGGGCACGACCTAGTTGAGCGATACCACCAAGCACCTTTTCCATTTTTTCTTTGTCGCGGGTAAGTGTCAAACGCTCTTTTTTAGTAAGGCTTTCAGCGCTACCGTCGTTCAACATTTTTTCGATGCTCTGCATTTTCTTCACGCTCTTACGAACAGTGTTGAAGTTGGTAAGCATACCACCTAACCAACGCTCGGTTACGAAAGGCATGTTTACTTTTTTAGCAGCTTCCATCACGATCTCTTTTGCCTGCTTTTTAGTTGCAACAAACATGATCTTCTTTCCACTCTTAGCAATGCTTTTCATAGCGGCAGCAGCTTCCTGCAAACCTTCTACGGTTTTGTTAAGGTCGATGATGTGAATACCTTTTTTCTCCGCGAAGATGTAAGGCAACATCTTTGGGTTCCACTTCTTCTTCAGGTGACCAAAGTGAACACCGGCCTCCAGAAGTTGTTGTTGTAGTGAAGTGTTATTTTCCATTGTCTTGATTATGATTAATGTTGTAAATATTATTAGCCGTGAGCAACGAGCTTTGAGCCTCGAGCAAAAACCGAAAAGGCTCAAGGCTCGAAGCTGATAGCTCGTAGCTTTCCTTATCTCTTACTGAACTGGAAGCTTCTTCTTGCTTTCTTCTTACCTGGTTTCTTACGCTCAACGCTTCTAGGGTCACGCTTTAATAAACCTGCCGCTTTTAAAGTAGGACGTAATTCAGGATTAACTTCGAGAATAGCACGGGAAATACCAAGCTTTGCAGCTTCGGCCTGACCTTTCATTCCACCACCAGTTGCATTGATTTTTACATCAAATTTATCAGTGCCTTCAATAACTTTAAAAGGTTGTTCTACCTGGTTTTGCAGGTAAACCAGCGGAAAATATTCTTTGTAATCTTTACCGTTTATGATGATTTTACCTTCGCCTCTATTCAGGAAAACCCTGGTAACAGCTTCCTTACGACGACCTACGGCATTTTTTTGTTTTTCCATTTTTTATGCTTGTAGCCTGTTTTAAAATGTTAATGGTTGAGGTTGCTGTGCAGTATGAGGATGTTTGTCGCCTGCGTACACAAATAGTTTCTTATACATCTTACGACCTAAACGATTTTTAGGAAGCATCCCTTTTACAGCTCTTTCAACGATCACTTCAGGGCGACGCTTTAAAAGGTCTTTTGCGATCTCCACTTTTTGGCCACCTGGGTAACCCGTGTAGTGCATGTATTCTTTTTCATCCATTTTGTTACCGGTTAATTTAACCTTATCACAGTTAATAACGACAACGAAATCACCACAATCAACGTGGGGAGTGTAATACGCCTTATTCTTACCGCGAAGAACTGCTGCGATTTTAGCACAAATGCGACCAACGGTTTGATTAGTGCCGTCAACAACGTGCCAGTTACGCTGTACGGTAGCCTCGTTCGCAGATTTGGTTGTGAAATGTAGTTTGCTCATTTTATAATTTTTAAGTTCATTGGTGCTATCCCACCAATTTTTAATGGACGGCGAAGGTAGTAGCATATATTGGAAAAAAGAAAGCTTTGAACAACTATTTTAAATGCAACCTTTGTAACTGGTTCATTTTCAATTATAATTTTGTTGTTAATTTTTTGTTGTGCTATTGTGGGGGGCTGTTTTGCCGCTATTTGCTTTGGTTGTGTCACTCTCTTGTACTTGTATCAAGCATTGCAGCCGGTTTAAGGCAAAGGCTTAAGAAATGCCTCAATTGTTGTTTCTTCGAGAAATAGTGCTTTAGGTGCTGTACAAAAAATGGTATAATATTTTAATCATCCGTAACATGCTTATTCATCTTCATCCTGTTAATCCGCAACCGAGGCAAATAAAAACAATTATAGAATGTTTGTTGGATGGAGGAGTCATTATTTATCCTACTGATACTATCTATGGGTTGGGCTGCGACATTTTTAAAAAACAAGGAGTTGAAAGAATTTGTCGCATTAAGCATATTGATCCTCAAAAAGCACAACTGAGTTTTGTTTGCCATGATTTAAGTGACCTCAGTAAATACACTCAAAGCATTTCTACTCCCCTGTATAGAACTTTAAAAAACTATCTACCCGGGCCGTATACTTTTATCTTACCCGCAAACAGCGAAGTACCTAAAATTTTACATAGCAAGAAGAAGACAATCGGTTTGCGGATTCCTGATAATGTGATTGCAAATACAATTGTACAGGAGCTGGGCCACCCCATACTAAGTGCCTCTTTACCGGGAGATATGGTAGAAGAATACACTGATCCTGAATTAATTTACGAGAACTTTGGAAAACTGGTTGATATTGTAATTGACGGCGGACAGGGAGGTATGACCCCTTCTACCATTGTGGATTGTACACGCGAACCTTATGAGGTTATCAGGCAGGGGCTTGGCGAATGGGGCGAAGAGTGAAACCATTAGCGGTTGCCTGTTGCAGGTTAGAACCTAAAACTTCTACACATACTCTTTTCCATAACTCTTCACCTTAATCTTACTGTAACCTCCTGGCTGTTTGCTAACTTCTATTTGTGTGCCTATTCGTTCTTTCAGCGCCTCTACGTGCGAGATGATACCAATCATTTTTCCAGAGGCTTGTAAGTTTTCTAATGCTGAAATTGCTACATCCAGGGTTTCGGCATCAAGCGTTCCAAAACCCTCATCGATAAACAGGGAGTTGATTTGTGTTTTACTTCCGGCAAGGTCGGACAGACCGAGGGCAAGTGAAAGACTAACGAGGAAACTCTCCCCTCCGGAAAGTGTAGTCATTGGACGAATAACATCTGCCTGGTAAGAGTCTATAATTTGAAGTTCTAAATCCTTCTCCGCACTTTTTAGAATCCGGTATCTGTCACTTAATTTGTTCAAGTGCCGGTTTGCCAATTCAGTTAGTCTTGCAAGGGTTAGCCCCTGTGCAAATTTGCTAAACTTCTTTCCGTCTGCTGAACCAATTAGTTGTGATATTTTATCCCATCGACTACAATCTTTTTGCTGTTCTTCTGCCTGTGCTGCTACTTCTTTATGCTTAGCAGATTGTCGTGCATCCTCTTCAACTGTACACTGCAGACCTCCGATTTGTTGGTTTAACTCTCGTATTAATTGATCCTGTTGGCTCTGTACCACTTCTAATGCACCTATATTTTCCACGGTCAGATTTTTTTCAATCTCTGCTTTGTATTCTTCCTCTACATTTTTTAAAATGCCTGCCGTGGTTGCAATGTTTTGTTCAATTTGTTGTTTTAAACCAGATATTCTTTGTTCTTCTTCAACCGGAATAAATAGTACTTCCAATTGTTCTATGGAAGCAATTCCTTCTGCTGCCAACTTGTTAATTAACTGGTCGTGGGCCACCATATACTTCTCACTGACCGCTCGTAACTGGCTTTGCCATTCCCTATTTCTTTCTTCACTTACTTTTAAAGTTTGGTCTTTCTGGTGTAAATCGTTTTGAAGGTTCTCCACCATACTTTTAGACTGCTGCAATGCTTCATTCAATTTTTTACGTTCCATTGAAGGGTCTTTATCACCAAATATTTCTTTCCTTTCACTTCGTAATACCTGCAAATTTTCCTGCTCCGCTTTCAGAGCGACTGCGTGTACATCCAGCTTTCCTGTTTTTTCAGTAGTAACCCCTTTTGCACTAATATATTCAGCTTCAATCCTTCCTTTGTCGATTTTACATTGTTGTTGATTTTTTAAGTACCTGCTGTATTCGCCAAACTTCATTTTTAACGCTTCCTCGAAAGCATAACCTATAGCGGGATTATAAGCAATACCGTAGCCAGATAAAAGCGTAATGGCAGCATCGTTTATATTTTGCTTATTGCTTGTATGAACTTTTAAATCTTCCTGTAGTCGTTCTATGTTGCGTCTTATGGCATTTATTCTTTCCTCAATTTGCAATACCGAGCTTTCAAATCGGATTAATTCCTGTTCTTTACTATTAAGCTGGCTTGCCTGAAGAGTAAATTGCTGTTGTAAAGTTCTGATTGTAAAGATTTGCTCTGAAAGCTTTTTATGTTCTCTTTCTTTATTTGCTATGATAGCGCCAATCACTTTGCTGTCTTCAATATGTAATGGTTTTGGAAGTTCTGCGTTGTTTTTTTCAAATGCATCGAAAGCGTTTCTTATTGCTATAACAAGCTGCTGCCGCTCATGATTTAATTGCGAAACATTATTAGAAAGGGTATTAACCGTTAAAGCCTTTTTTGTGTATTTTTTCACAAGCACATCTAAATAAGCTTTGTGATTGTCCCTTTTTTGAACGGCTTCGCTCACGCGGCTTTTATAATAATTATCAACAAAAGGATGGTGCATTGATCCACATAAAGGGCAGGGTTTTTCCGGCTCTAATTGTTGGCGTTCCTCATCATATTTTTGTATCCGCATTTGCAACTCAACCAAATGTTGAAAATCCGCTAATATTTCTTCAGCTTTCTCTTTGTCGATTTCCAATTGCTTGAGCTGTTCATTTTCTTTGTTACATTCTTTATTCAAATCATCGAGTTGCTGATTAACCTGTTGTCGTCGGTCAAGGTGCGTCTTATAATCCGCCGACAACCGCAACTGATCTTTACAAACAGCTATTAAAGCAGGCAAAGCATTGGCTTGTAATTCAATTTCTTCAACGGCTTGTTCACCTGTAGCTTCACGTAACTTTTGGTTCGTTGCTTCTTGTTGAAGATGAAGCTGCGCTATAACCTTTTTAACGGTTTCTGCTTGTTCAGTTGATTTTTTAAGATTTAAGCATTCTTCTTTTTGCTGACCCTCAAATTTCGTGGTTTCCTTAGTTGCCTTCGAAATCACTTCATCCGTTGCCGCCAGTTCCTTTTTAATTTGCTGGTATGCCTGCAAATCTTTTTCAATGTTGCTTTCTGCTTTATGTTCGTCCAACCATTTTTCTATAGCTGCTATTTGCTTTTCGCACTCTTCCAGCTCCTGCTGCTTTTGACTCATTAAGAGCGTTGACTTCTCTGCTTCCTTTTGTAAAGCTGCAAATGCATTGGTCGTTTGACAAAGATGCTCTTCTTTACCCTCTATTTCCGTGTCTTTTATAATCACAGTTTCCAGTAATGGCTCTGCTTCTAAAAGTGCAATTTGCGCCTCGTTGTACCTATTTGTTGCAGCCTCTAGTTGGGCTGAAACTTTTTCAGCTTCTTCTTTCAAAACAGGCAGTTGGTTGTTTACTTCAGCCAACCTATTTTCAATTTCTGCTCTTTGTTTTCTTTGTTCGTACACTGCTTGTAAAGCAAGCTGATGAGCGGATGCCACAGTGTGCTGTTTCAGCTTTTCAAAACCGGCTTCATTGTCTTTTGCCTGTTGCCTGAAGCCCTCCAGTTCCTGTGCGTGCAACTGTCTTTTACTGCCAAGTGCGTTTATTTTTTGCAGCCAGTTTATTTTGATTTCTGCATCCAGCTTTAACTGTTTTATCCTTGCTTCTTCTTCTTTCTGTTGTTGCAGTCTTTCTGTTATGGCATTTTTCTCCTCTTCTGACAGCAATATCACATCACTCATTCTTGCACGTAATGCTTCCAGCAGCACTTTTTTTTCTTTAGACTTTTCGAATACATATGCCGAAATCTGCGAGTAAATACCAGTATCTGTAATTTTTTCAAGCAGCTCACTTCGTTCGTTTTCGCTTGCTTTTAGAAACCGTGTAAAGTCACCCTGTGATAACATAACCGAACGTAAAAACTGGCTGTAATCCAACCCACACAATTCAACTATTTTACTTTGTACAGCAATAAGAGGATGAGCAATAATGATGTCGCCTGTTAAGGCATTTGCCAGTTCCATCTTAGCTGTTTGTAAAGCGCCGTCGGGTCGGTTTCGGCTTCTTCGTAAAGACCATTTTGCCCTAAACAATTGGTTGTTTACTTCAAATTCAACTTCGGCATACGTCTCTCCTGTAAACCTGGTCATGCTCTCGCTTGCATCCTTATCATGCCGGTGTACACGACCATACAAGGCTACCGTTATTGCATCGAGGATAGTTGTTTTGCCTGCGCCTGTAGGACCGGTTATAGCAAACAAACCACTTTCGGTGAAAGGAGGTTTGTTGAACTTTATTTCATGTTCACCTTTTAAAGAATTCAGGTTCAAAAACTTTATACTTATGATCTTCATGGTGAAAGGAGCAATGTGGAAATTTAAACTGCAAAGGTTTAAGCATGCAATTTATTTAAAAGCGGTAAAACTGCCTGAGACTCGTTTAATACCAGTTTGGTAGCCATCAAGCTTAGTATTCTTCTGATAAGTAGTAGGGAGATTTTGAGTAAAAAATGGAAAAAGCCAAATAGAATTGCGGCAGTTGAACGGAGCGTCGCAACAAAGGTTCAACATGTGGAACTCCGCCTATTAACTAAAGGAAAAATTGAATTAACCCCTTACCGCTTGTACGTCCGTTTAAATCAAACAGAGCTAATCTTTCTTCACCAATGCTAACTTCTTTTATCGGTTACCAGTTCACATGGTGTTCCTGTTAATTTGCTAATAGGCGTTAGCTCAACTTTCCTGAATTCGACTTCTGAACCTTCAGCTTGCAATGCAATTTGTCCGTGGTCGGCAGTACAGTTAAAACCACAATTTACCAGGTCGCCATTAACCCAAACTTTTATTGATCTTTTTACGCACTCTATCACCATAGTGTTCCATTGACCTACCGGCTTTTCAGACCCATCGGTAAGGTTTAGTATGCGTCGTTTTTTATTTCCGTTTATGCCCCATTCTGCTTTGGGGCCCCGCCTTTTTTCCATATCAGGAACTGCGATATCTTCTTGTATGCACCAAAAATCGCCTGCATTTTCTGTCATCATCTGGGACTCTATAGCTTTGGGAAACATCTTGTACAATGCCCTCGGCGTGGAAGCATGTACTAAAACGCCGCAATTGCCGGGCACACCTGCAAAACGGTACTCTACCTGCAGCCTATAATTTTTGTAAACAGCATTCGTAATAAGGTGACCGCCGGGGGTTCCCAAACTTACCAGCAAGCCATTTCTGATAATGAAAGGAGTTTTTAAAGAGCTGTCAGTATCCATAGCGGGAATATCTGCATGCCACCCCTTAAGATCTTTACCGTTAAAAAGGCTAATTGTTTTTGGTTTAAGTTTAAATGAAAGAGTTGACAAAAGTATTATCGTGAATAAAACCAGCTTTTTCATATGTTTATTCATTATTTTATAAAAATGAAATATAGCACAAAATGAAGCGGCTATAACAGAAGTTTTTATGTGCGAAATACTACCGGTGGATATTTGGCTTTAATGGAAAAATCTTTATAACAAACATGAAATCAAGGCGAGCGTTTTTGAAAAATACATCAGCAAGTGTAGGTTTGCTTTCATTGCCAGGTGTATTAAATGCACAGAAAAAAGAGAAAATTGAAAAGAAGAAAATTGTATGTGTAGGTGGACATCCTGACGACCCTGAAAGTGGATGCGGAGGTACATTGGCAGCGCTTGGTAAAAAAGGACATTCGATAACGATTATTTACCTAACAACAGGCGAAGCGGGTATTGAAGGTAAATCACATGCTGAAGCTGCTGCAATAAGAAAACAGGAAGCGCTAAATGCTTGCGTAATATTAGGGGCTAAGCCGGTGTTTGCTGGCCAGGTTGATGGAGATACCATAATGGATAACGCATGGCTAGGTAGAATTCAAAAATTAATTTATGATGAAAAGCCCGATGTTGTATTTACACACTGGCCGCTGGATTCTCATAAAGATCACCAGGTAGCGGGTTTGTTAACTATTCAGTCGTGGGTAAGAGCGCAACAAAAATTTCCGCTCTATTTCTTTGAAGTTTGTGCGGGTGAACAAACGATGACCTTCCATCCTACTGACTATATTGATATTACAGAAACCCAGGAATTAAAAAGAAAAGCAGTGTTTTGCCATACCAGCCAAGATCCGCCGGGTATCTATAGTTGCGGACATGCCGCTATGGAAGAATTTAGGGGAAGAGAGCTAGGCGTAAAAGCAGCAGAAGCATTTGTTTGTATGACTGGCAGAAAGCAAAGTTCTTTATCTAATTTGTATTTGTAGCAGTTTAAATATAAGCCGTATTTCTTCCCGCACTGCTTATATACGAAAGCCAAGGCTAATACCTGCTCCGGTTTTTACCGAAAATTAAAGAATCGACCGAATATTTACCGCCGCCTAAAATGAGAAAGCCAACGAAAAAAATTAGGTACACGATGGCCAGCTCCTTTTTTGCCAGGGGTTGAGTGGCGTGTGCATAAAAAATAGCAACAAGCATATTTATTATTAAAGGCACGCTTGCAAGCCGGGTGGCCAGTCCCAGAATGAGGAGTATGGAACAAAATGCTTCTGCAAAAACAGTGAGAGCCAAACTTGCGGTTGCACCGATTCCAAAGGGATCGGCAAACTGAACATTTCCCGAAACCAGGTTTTGCAATTTTGGGATGCCGTGAGTAAGCATCAAAGCGCCTACAACCAGCCGGGCAATAAGTAGCCAGATATTAACCCCGTTATTATTTACCGCAGTAGAAAAGGTTCTTCTCATGGATCTGTTTTTACTATTTTATTTTTTGCTTCATTTTGCTTAAACAAAGTTATTCTTAATTCTTGTCTGCCCATTTATAATTCGCCTCGCTATACCTGTCGCCAACATTCGGATATTTTGCCAAAACAGCTTCAATGTCGTGGACGTCTTGTGTTGTTAGTATTACATCTACACTAGCCGCATTGTCTTTTAGTTTATCCCGCTTTTTTGTTCCCGGAATAGGGATCACATTTGATCCCTGTGCCAACACCCACGCCAATGCAAGCTGAGCAGCACTACACGCTTTTTGCTTTGCTAATTCTGCAAACGCCCGGGCCAGGTTTACGTTGTTTTGCTGGTATTCTTGCTGGTACCGGGGAAGTGTTCTTCGGAAATCATTTTCAGGAAGATCATTGAAATTTAGGGTATTCGTCATCAGGCCGCGGGCAAGTGGGCTGTATGGAACAAATGCAATTCCAAGTGCTTTGCACAAAGGCAAAATTTCTTCTTCAACACCCCGAGTAAGTAAAGAGTATTCGCTTTGCAGCGCAGCTATCGGATGTACCGCATGAGCTCTTTTAATAGAATTTGCAGAGGCTTCAGATAAACCAAGATAACGGACCTTGCCTTGTTTTACCAGCTCAGCCATGGCACCCACCATTTCTTCCACGGGAATCCGCTGATCTATGCGGTGCGCATAATACAGGTCGATTACGTCAACTTTTAATCTTTTCAAACTTGCATCTATTGCCTGGCGCATATATACGGGGGAACCGTCGAAATAACTTCCCTTGCCATCTTCTGTTGCGCGAAATCCAAACTTAGTGGCTATAAAAATTTTGTTTCGATTCGTAGTTAATACTTTTGATATTAATTCTTCATTGCTACCGTTTCCGTAAAAATCAGCAGTATCCCAAAAGTTGATACCTAAGTCAAGCGCATAGTGAAGTGTTGCAATAGATTCATCATCGTCGGGCACGCCATAAGCATGGCTCATACTCATACACCCTAAACCTATTGCTGATAATTGTTCGTTTTGACCAAGCGTTCTGTATTTCATAAAGTGCGAATATTTGGTGTAGGGGGCTACTATGGCCGACAAAATAACTATGCCCTTCTTCGCAAGAAGAGCATGGAAACTGCTACATGGAGATGACCAGTTGAACGGAGCGTCGCAAGGATGATACACCGGGGAACAAATGCTTGCAACAAAAGGTTCTAATCTACTGCCTGCAAAACTTCGAGGTTGTCGTTCATTACAACAAATGAAGCTTTATAACCGCGGGCAATTCTTCCTAATTGCTTATCCAGTTTCATCACTTGAGCAGGATATAAACCAGCCATTCTCAAAGCTTCTGACAATTCAATTCCCACTTCTTCTACCGCATTACGTACACACATTCCCATGGTTAGGGCTGACCCGCTTAAAACACCATTCGATTCGTATTTATCCCCAACTAATTTATGGGGATAATATCCATCGCTTGTTTCGGTTACGGCATCAGTAATAAAAAAAAGCCTGTCCTGCATTATTTTTTTTGCAATGTTTATTGCGGGGAAGTCAACATGAAAACCATCGGCAACAATACTTGCCATTACCCTTTCGTGGTTCAATACTGCACCAACAATTCCAGGTGCACGATGCTGTAAAGGGCTCATTGCATTGTACAAATGAGTAGCCGCGTTAATGCCTTTGAGAAAGCCCTCATTCGCCTCCTCAAAAGTTGCATTACTGTGGCCGGCAGAAATAACTACTCCGTACGATTGTATAAGTTCAATCACATCTGTACTGCAAACTTCTGGTGCAAGGGTAATCATAGTGATGGCTCCTTTGCCATACTCCAGCAATGCTTTTGCCTGTTCTACGGTAGGTGAATGAATGTATTGCTCGGCGTGTGCGCCTTTTTTTGCTTTGTTAATCCATGGCCCTTCTACATGCAGGCCGATAACGCCTTTGCCTCCGTTGTGCCAGTACTCTTTAACTGCATCGATGCATTTATAAAAGACATCGTAAGAATTGGTGGCCACGGTTGGTTGATAATAAGGGGCCCCGCCTGCTTTACAATACTCATATGTTTTTTGAAGACTTAGAGGGGTTGGATCAACCGCTAACAAAGAACCTTCAGCTCCATAAATCTGGATATCGATAAAGCCAGGCGCTAAAAAACCACTAACATAATTTGTGATAATGGCGCCTGGAGGAATCTCATTATTAGGAACAATGTCGTGAATAATTCCATTTTCTACAAGAATAGCCCGATTCATTAGCCACTCTTCGCCTGTAAAAATTCTGATTGCTTCGTGTGCATGTATCATAGCAAAGTTTTTAGTCAGGAATAATTAAAAATGGATCGGCATCTTTCCAGAATGGCATTTTCTCACGGATGTCAATCAAATCTTCTTTCTGCAAGGTAAAGGTGTAAATATCTTCTTCATTGGCTTTATGATACAACACTTCGCCAAGTGGATTTACTACCATGCTATCGCCACTATGTTGAATGCCGTTTCCATCTTTACCCACCCTGTTAACACCTATACAAAAACACTGATTTTCTATAGCTCTTGCCTGCAATAGTGTTCGCCACATGTGACTGCGTTTTTCTGGCCAGTTTGCTACATATATCAGTATGTCGTACTCCAGCCCCTGGTGTTTATCCGGTGCATGCTGCCCCTGTCGCGACCAAACGGGAAAACGCAGGTCGTAGCATACAAGCAGGTTTAGTTTCCAACCTTTTACAGAAGCAATCAAACGCTTACTGCCGGCAGTGTAGTGCTCATCCTCGTGTGCATACGCAAAAAGGTGCCGCTTATCGTACAAACCCATCTGTCCGTTTGGAAGCATCCACACCAGTCGGTTCATGTATTTATCATCTTGCTTAATAATCAGGCTACCGGTAAGAATAATTTTTTTTTGCGCAGAGATACGCTTCATCCATGCTACCGTTTCGCCATCCATGTCTTCTGCCAGTTGCCCCGGCTTCATACTGAAACCTGTGCTAAACATTTCAGGAAGAATAACCACCTCGGTCTTCTCAGTAAGGCTGTTGATTTTCTCCTCAAGCATCCGTCTATTGGCCGCCTTATCCTCCCAATGAAGTTGAGTTTGTATGATGGTAAAGGTTAAAGATGACATGTAGTATTGTTATAATAGGTATTGTTAAATGGTTGTTGCAGCACATGGTACGAATTATTTAAGAATTATTGCTGCAATCTTTAATTCTAAAAAACTTACACATCATCCCTTAATAAGACTGTTTATAACGGTGCTTATTAAACTTTGCTCGTACCCTTTCTGCAAAAGATACGCATTGGTTTTAGCCTGGCGCACCAGGTACTGTTCGCCACTAAGCTCCTTCCATTTTTTGGCAGCCAATTTCTGCAGCACAGCCTCGTATTGTTTCTCTTCTATTTCTTTTAATCCTAATTTAATATTCTGCTTATTTACGCCTTTTTGCTGCAATTCATACTGTATTTTTCTTCGTCCCCATTGTTTCATTCTAAATTTTCCACCTGCAAACTGTTTTGCAAAACGCTCTTCATTCAGGTAATTTTCTTCAATTAAAATAGAAAGAATTTCCTCTGTTTCTACCTTAAATAAGCCAAACGAGTATAATTTTTCCTTTACTTCATTGTGGCTTCTTTCCTGATAACTACAGTAGTTTTTAATCTTTTTTAAGGCTTCCTCTTTCGAAAATCTTTGTGAAGAAAACATTTTACAAAATTAAGGATCAAAATAGGTGTAAATTTATTCTGGCATTCGAGTTGGCTTTCAAACAGTTGAAGAAAGGCAATTAATCCAAATAAAACTAGCATGGCTCCAAATTCCCCCCCCCTTACTATTTGTTTGATCGACGACGACCGCATCTATCAGTTCACCGCTAAAAGAATGATTGAGTTAGTAGACCCCCTACAGAAGGTGCTGATCTTTTCAGATGGAAAAGAAGCGATGGACTTTTTTTCGAAACAAACACAGGATAGGGACCCCCTTCCAGATGTCATCTTTCTCGATATTAACATGCCTGTTATGAACGGCTGGGAGTTTTTAGATGCTTACAACAGCATAAAGACAACCCTGGATAAACAAATTAGTATTTATATGATTAGTTCGTCGGTTGATGAAAAGGATAAAATCCGCAGTAAAGGTTTTAATGTAAAAGATTTCATCGAAAAACCAATAAACAAGCAAATGATGCGGGCAATACTTCAGTCTTCGCGTTCAATGGTTTAGGTATTTCTACATATTTTTGTAACGAACAGGATAACTTTAACCTGCTTTTGTTGTGTCACTCACTTATACAATTTGCTCTTTATTCAGCTATTCCCATCTCAAGTATTGTTACCAATTTCATCCGTCGTTCATACTTCTCTATGGCTTTCGTGAAATACGTTGGTAAATTCACCTACAATTGCTTTTTCGTTTTTAAATCTTAGTCTTTCCAGTTTTAGTGCCGCTATATCTTCAGCAAAAACTTTTCGATATATAGGATGCATTGTACCTCCGGTTACCCCCGCAGGTTTTAATGGATCGTATTGAAATTGCGGATCAACCAAAGTGCCCCTTGGGTACATAATGGGTGGAACACCCTTGCCTCTATAATCACAATCACGCGGATGGCCAAGACCTAGTGTATGACCATACTCATGAGCGGCGGTGGTAGAACCTATATATAAATTCTCAAGCTTAAAATAACCTGTATTGCAACCAAGACCGTCTACAAAAGAGATGTTTCCACGGGCATAATCTTCAATCCTAAAATAATTGTTACGGGGGTCAGTGTTGCTAAAAACTTCTTCCTCTTCAACCCCTGGCCGCAACTCTGCGGTTATTTTAAAAGTTACCAGGTACACAACACCTTTTACAGGTATCGTTCCTTTCGGCTCGTTCCACATTGTTTCTATCTCATCCCTGACTAACTCTGTAACCTTCTCATCAGCTGCACTTCCATAAGTAATGATGTGTGAACTGATGAGAATTATCTGTTCTTCGTGGTTCATTTCTACTTCTCCCATTCTTTTAGGATTGACTTTACAATAACCAATCTTGCTGGTAATATTGCCTGCACTATATAGCTACTTAGTGAGGACCAATGTATTCTCTTTATTATTTAAAACCCAATTTGTGAACTTGTTTAAGAGGCCTTTGCCGGCTATTATTCTTTTGCCTTTATCAGTTACAGTAATAACAATATTGTTCAACGTATAGCTGCCTATTTGTATGCTATTTATTTTGTATCTGCCACTCTTTAGTATAAATAAAATCTTTCCTCTGCGAGTAACTGTGGAGACATAGCAGGCAGGATAATAAGAAAATGAAGAAGTAATATTTTTTAGACATTCGAGATTTAGGAATAGTTAAATATTAGGTTTTAAGATAAGCGGAAAAGTAAGGCCAGCCAAATTTGCAAACCAAAAAATCACAATCAAAAGTGAACCCGTTAAAGTTTTCAACTTCCCGTTCTTGCATTTCTATGCAATAAGATTGAAAGATTGGATTGAAGATTTTAAAGAGGTAGCTTAGAGGAAGTACCGGAAGTTTTAGAGTATCGAATCTTTCATCAGCTTTATTCACTTCATTAGTTACAGACACTCCCGTTAATTAAATGCTTATGGAGTTAGGCACGCTAGACTTAGTAGAACAACTTCTTGTAACGCTATTGCTTATCAAGCTTTCACATACACTCTATTAATTATGGCTTATATACAGTCTGGTGAATTTGTATATGACTGCTCAAAATGTCATACGCGTTGCGATGGCATAAGTAAAGGCGTTTATATTTTTGATAATGATGTTTCGTTTTCTGAGTACTACGAAAAAATAATTATTAAACATATTAACTCTTATGAAAAATACACTTCGTCCAAATGCACTACTGACGGATTTCCAGATATAGAAATTAAAAACAAGGAAGGAGAGGTTTACAGGTTTTTGGAGGTTAAAGTACAACAGCGAACATTTATGAATATTGAAAAGTATCTGCCTGGTAGTAAACTTGCCCCTTCAGAAACTGTGGCTTTAAACCTAAGCGATCTTTTAAGATATTTTACCATTGAAGAAACAACCGGAGTAAATACGGTAATAACATGGGTCTTACTAAATCGGTTATGCATTGTACCGAAAAATAGTTTCCGGCTCTTTTATCAATCCTCGAGCGAACTGAAGAGAATTTATGAAGTCGAAAAAATGCACCGGACATTTAGACGGAAATCTGGTGACGGAGATATTGTAGATGGGGTGCATAAAGGTGTAACCGTAAACTTTCACTTCAGCCTAAAGGAGCTTATAGAGTGGAAATGGCCGGTTAGCCAATAACAGAAAGTGTGTAGTGCCAAATACGTTTTATGGTTATTTGCGCCGTAAGGGGGAAGGCTACTATTATACTGATCCAAAAACATAGATTTGTGAAAAAAGCAGATGACCAAGTTGGGGCCGTATGATTTGAACTCCGTTGTTTTGGGGGACTGTGTGGATTTATTAAAAAAGGTTCCTGATAATTCTATAGATCTGATTTTTGCCGACCCTCCTTATAACCTTCAGCTTAATGCCGATTTATACAGGCCCAACCAAACAAAAGTGGATGCGGTTGATGACGAATGGGACAAGTTCGAATCAAAAGAAGTGTATGATGCTTTTTGTAAAAGTTGGTTGTGCGAATGTTACCGTGTATTAAAGGACACAGGAAGCATTTGGGTGATCGGAACCTACCACAACATCTACCGCATCGGAACTATTTTGCAGGATTTAAACTTTTGGTTCCTTAATGATATTGTTTGGATAAAAACGAACCCGATGCCAAATTTTAAAGGCACAAGGTTTAATAATGCCCACGAGACATTGCTTTGGGCAACCAGAAGCAAAGCATCAAAGTATACTTTTCATTACCACTCTTTAAAAGTGATGAATGATGATTTGCAAATGCGAAGCGATTGGCTAATTCCTATTTGTTTGGGCGCAGAAAGAATTAAAGTAAATGGTGAAAAAGCCCATTCTACTCAAAAACCTGAAGCGCTTCTTTACCGGATTATTCTTGCTACGTCTAACGTAAATGATATTGTTTTGGATCCCTTTTCCGGAAGCGGAACAACGGTTGCGGTGGCCAAAAAGCTTGGGCGAAAATTTATCGGCTTTGAACGGGAGGAGTTTTATGTAAAAGTGTCAAACGAGCGACTGGCACAAATAACTCCGATAGAAAGCGATCTACTTGACTACCGCGTAGAAAAGAAAAAACCTAAAGTGCCTTTTGGAAATTTAATAGAAAAAGGATTGATTACTGTGGGAGAAAGCGTATTTGACAAACACGAAAAAGTTTCTGCTATTGTACAGGCAGATGCTTCGTTGAAGTTTGCAGACACCGCAGGATCTATACATAAAGTAAGTGCGGCGATTTTAAATAAAGAAAACAATAATGGCTGGAGTTTTTGGTACGTCAAAAGAAATGAGCAGTTAATAAGTATTGATGAATTAAGGCTTGAATATGAGAAGAGGTTTTTGAATAACGAGATATGAAAAGGCACATTAGAACAGATCATAAAAAATATTTATTATCAAAATTCGGAGAATTGCTACAGAAGTGATATGGTGTTGAAGGGAGCGTCGCAACAATGCCTCCTACATGTTCAACTGCCGGTGCAATAAAAAAAATCCCTTTAAACGCTGCCCCCATAAGGTTGAAAACTACCAATACAATCTTATCAACATTGGCCCCGATCGATCAACCTCACTTTGTGCAATTGCTTTATTTACTGTAGGTTTGTTTTTCTACAATTTTTTTAAACAGACCAAAGCATGAAGTTTATTGTTTCGTCATCATCGCTATTAAAACATTTACAACAAATAAGCGGTGTAATTAATTCGAATACTGTTTTACCAATACTGGAAGATTTTCTTTTTGAAATAGAAGACAGAAAACTATCTATTGTGGCAACCGACCTGGAAACAGTGATGCGGGTGCAAATGGAGGTTGAAAGCAAAGTGAACGGAAGAGTGTGCATTCCTTCTAAAATCCTGATTGACTCGCTAAAGAACATTGCCGACCAACCGTTAACCTTTAATATTGATACCAATTTTGCGGTCGAAATCACCAGCGACAATGGTAAGTACAAGGTAATGGGAGAGAACCCCGATAATTTTCCGAAAGAACCAGGGTCTGACGACACCACCGCTTTCACCATGCCTAGCAGCGCTTTGGTCACTGCCATCAATAAAACGCTGTTTGCAGTTAGCAACGATGACCTTCGTCCCGCAATGACAGGGGTGTTTTTTGAGCTAAGCAAAGATTATATCCAATTTGTGGCTACCGACGCTCACCGCCTTGTTCGTTATAAGAGAACAGATGTTTCGTGCCCAAAGAACGAGAGTTTTATTGTTCCCAAAAAGCCACTGAACCTTTTAAAGAACGCGCTGCCCGATAACGAGGAACTGCTTACAATTAGCTATAATAGCAATCACCTGTTTGTTTCTCTTGGTACTACCCAGTTGATTTGCCGTTTGATTGATGCCCGTTTTCCTGATTATAAAGTGGTAATACCTACCGACAACCCGTATAAATTAGTGGTGAACAAAGGCGACTTTCAGGGTGCGCTTCGCCGCGTAAGTGTTTTCAGTAATAAAAGCACTAACCAGGTAGCGCTCAGCATTAGCGGAAGCGAACTCCAAATGGCGGCTCAAGACATCGACTTTAGTTTTGAGGGTAACGAAAGAATGAATTGCACCTACGATGGCGAAGACCTGCAGATTGCTTTCAACGCCCGTTTCTTAATTGAAATGTTAAATGCAGCTGAGACCAGCGACGTAAAAGTTGAATTGGCAACTTCTACAAAAGCAGGCATTTTGAAACCAACTGAGAGTGAGCCAAATGAAGATTTGCTGATGTTGGTGATGCCGTTGATGTTGAATAATTAGAACCAGGATGTTGGAAATAATTTAGATTTAGTGAAATAAAATGTTTTTAAAACCTCTTCTTTTGCGAAGGGGTTTTTTGTTTCTTTTGGTACAGGCGGAAGGAAGTTAATGATTCATCGTTGCGTCGCATTTCGTTCGTCCGCAAAGCTTTGTGCGGCCTTATTTGTTTTGCTTTTTTAACTAAAGCGTGGAATAGGAGACGAATGGATTTGTGGTATGGTTAAGATGGATCCCTTT
The DNA here is from genome assembly GCF_025963695.1 of Segetibacter sp. GTDB lineage: Bacteria > Bacteroidota > Bacteroidia > Chitinophagales > Chitinophagaceae > Segetibacter. Next base: position 90,147 of record NZ_JAOQAH010000098.1, read on the forward strand.
GTGTAGCATTCTGCCTTTGTGTCTTTTTGGTTCAAAAAACCCTGCAGGCATAAGCCCGGCAACCCGCTAACTACTTTTCAACCTGTATAAAAACCTCCTGCTCTAACACCTTTTTATACTTGTGAAAAAGCTTCACCAGTGCCTCCATTCCTTTCTCGTTGAACGAATTATTTGCCAGGTGCAATTGCTTGTAATACAGATCCCGGTTACCGAACTTCTGCAAAAGCTCTTCGGCATTACCAGGAATAAGAAAGGAAGCTTTTTCACCAAGATGGCGCTTATACTCGTTCAAATAAATCTGCATTCCGGCAAAATCAAGGTCTCCAAAATGTAAGTAGTGGTTTGGAACTATTTGTAGCCACTTCACCAGGTCATTACTTTGCGGATACCGGCTTACAAACAATGGCTGAATGTCTTTAAACAAATACTGTTGATTTGCAATTTTCCTGAAGTTCTCCGGGTTTTCAATACCAACAATGGTAACAGTTGTATTGGGGGCAAAGTTTTCATAATCATAAATGAATGTGAAGCTGCCTTCCGCAGGTTGAACAACAAAGGGCTTTCGGTTTAAAGTACCTTCAACAGTTAAATAACTATTTACCAAAAACCCTTTAAAAGTTCTAATATTTTTTAGTTTCGAATTACCGGAAACGACTACAGATTCGCTTCGCGTTAATTCTGCCGATGCCAGCTTTTCAATGTAATCAGCAAGGTCACTGATACCAAAATGATTGAGTAAATAAGCATTAATGGCAGCCTTATCTTTTATATAAAGCAAGGCCTTAGTTCTTCCGCTTTGTAATTTATGCAGCACGCCATCGTCAACCATTTTTTCAACAATAGCATCCTTTAAAGAAGAAGAGGGAACCGCTGCTCCCTCCTCTATCATCTTCCATAATTTGTTTGCTATGCTTGCTGAAAGTCTCATGACATGCCATAATTAGTAATGATTCGCTTTATCCTGGTATGGCGGCTACTATCCTTTTCCAGTTTGTATATATGCTTATAGTCCACTGCATTGGTTTCGGTTGGCGAGCCATTGATGAGGTTTATATTCCTGTCGTTGGCGAATTGCAAAATTCCTTTTACATTATTAGGATGCAGTTTACCGATCTCATCCATCATACAATGCAGCCTGAAATCTTTAAACCGTTTAGATGCCCCTTCTTTAAAAACGTTGAGCAGCATAATATTGATCATTGCCTTTACCAACACATCTGTTCCTTCAGAACCTACATGCGAAAGTTTCTCTACCCAACCGGTATCATTCTGGTTTTCTTCAATCCTGAACTTCAACTCAAATGAGTCGGATAACAAAATGCTTTCTTTTTTATACTCGGCGATTGCTTTGCCCAGCTGCTTTAGTAGGTCTGAAGCTTTTTTATTTTTACTGTCCTGGTCAATGGTTGAGAAAAGGTTCATTCCTCCAAGATCAAAGCTGTGCTCATCGTTGAACTTCTTTATCTGCAACAACAACTGAACAACCTTATTTTCACTTTCATCGAGTCGTAATTCGATCTTTCTGATTGCACCAACGAAATTCTTGTTATCAAAGTCATTATTAATAGATGCAATCACTTTTTGAATTTCACCGCCTTTCGACATTAGTGTTCCTGTCTCTCTTCCCACAGAATGAATGATGGTTGCAAAGCGTTCATTTACCCGCTTCTCAAATTCTTCAATTTTACTGTTGTTGATGAACTCATTCAACTGTTCGGCAAACTCCAGGTATTGTTGCCGGTCAGAAAGACTTGTGGTGAAATTAAATATATTCCGCTCCGAAAAGTTGCCAAGAAATTTGTTAACGGCCTCCTTCAAATCATCCAATCTTTTGATAGCTGTATAATAAACGCGATTAATATCATCTATCAAGGTCTTGCTCCGCTTATCCGTTCTGTACGTATCTTTTTCTTCTTTATAAATTGCATCAATACTTGCGTATGCTTCGGTAACCGAAAATGCATTAAATGTTTCACTATCTTCCTCAGCCAGGTGCAATTGTTCTTTAATTTGTTCTATACGTTCATCTATTAATTGAACCTCCTGCCTGAAGTTTTCTTTTTGCAACTGGTGCTTTTGTTCTTCGTGGTGGTATTGTTGCTCGAGGTTTACTTTACGGCTTTTAAATTCATCGGCCTTATCTATCAGCTCGCGTTTGTCCTTTTTGTATTCAGCAACTATATCCCTGTTTTTTTCTATTCGAAGCAGTTCTCGCTGTAGTTCTGTTAACCGCTCCTCAACCGCTGCGATCCTTTTTGTATCTGCCCCTTTACCCGCCAACTCAGCTTGCTGGCGAGCAAGTACCTGTGCTCTTTGCTCCTCGTATTCACTCCTATATTCGGCTATACTCGCATCAACCGAACGTTCCCTTGATGTCACATTTTGCTCAATTGCGTCAACTCTTTTATCAAATTCTCTTTCTTTAGACTTAAGCTGTTTATGAACTTCATTTTCTACTTCACGCAAAGATTGCTCAGCCATTACCAGTGCTTCATTTGCTGCTGCAATGGCTGAGTCCACCTCGGCCAAAGCCTTCTTCTTTTCGTCACCCGCTTTTATCTCCAGGTCCTTCTTCTGCAATTGGGCTTGCTGCAACTGGTGGCTATCCTGCTCTGCTTTATATTGTTGCTCAATGATGCCGTCTTTACATTCTTTGATCTGCGGCTGGTATTTTCGACGTAATTTATCGAGTTGCTCCTGCAGCTGTAGCTGCAATTCGTGCAATTGTTTTTGATTTGTGGCAATTTCCTGCTCCAACTTATTCTTTTCCACCTCTAGTTCAGCAACTGTTTTCACTTGCACATTCAACTCGTTCAAATCCAGTTCAACGCCAAAAAGGCTGTTGGCAGGTGCATTATTCTTCGGCTCAAGAGAACTACTAAACAAGACGGCTTCACTACAAACTTTTCCTATGTTATTTTCCCATCCCTTTCGATTTCTGTTGAGCCAGCCATAAAAAGAATTTTCACTGTTTTGAAGTTTCGTCTCTATTTCCTGTGTTTGAAGCTTTAAAGCTGCCACCTTATCCTGTAATTTCTCCTGTTTCCTTTCGGCCTGTTGCTTTACTCCTGTCTCATCCAGCTCCCATTGCTTTTTCAGGGTTTCCTCCAGGCTTTTCAGGTAACCTATTTGCTGCGTTGCCTGTTTAACTGAAAGATCGAGGTCAACAATATTTTGTTGGGTTGCGGTTGTTTCATTTTCAAAAAATCGTTTATGTTTAATGGCTTCTCTTTTCAGCCGTTCTGTAACGATCAACTGTTTTTGCTGTTCCAAACCCTCTTTAGCTTGTTCTACAGCCTGCAAATTATTTTGTCTCACTTCCGCCAGGCTTTTGTCGAGCCACTTGCGTACTGCCTTCTCCTCAATAACCGCCTGTTGATGAACTTGTAATCGCTCTCCATTTTTCTCCTGCTCAAAACCTTTCAGCCCATTCTCGAGGGCCAGCAACAGTGCAGTATATTTTTGTGATACCTCACCAAATTGGGATGTCAGCAATTCGCGCTCTTTCGTCATCTGGTTAAATTCGGCTTCCAGGTCCTTCTTCTTCCCTACCAAATTCACCAACTGTTCTATATTCAACTTATTGTAGTATTCCGCTTTATCTTTTGCACGTTTCAAGTCATTGTCCAGCACGCTTATTTCACCACGGATTTTTTCTGCCTTATTCCGAAACCGCGTTACAGCACCCTCTGCTTTTTGGCTAAGACTGTCTTTATCTGCCTGGCCTTTTTCTTTTTTATCATACAGTTTCGGAATTAGCCGTTCAACATTTGCAGCTGCCCACGCCAACTGCAATGCCTGCTGGTTCTTTTCCTTTTCCAGGTGACGAATAGCCAGGTGCAATTTCACCACGTTTTCGGCCAGCTTTTGTACCGAAGCTTGCTTATACTGGTGGATGTCAGCCAGTTGCTCTTCAAAATTTTTCAGGTGATGCGTATAGCTCTGCAGGTCTATCGAAATGTCCTCTTCATTCAGCGACATAATAATGGTCTGCTTAATAAACTCGGCCTCGAGCTTTGAATTGAGAAACACGTTCTGAATCGTTCTTGGAATGTTCTGGTACTGCCGGCTCTGCAACAAGGCGAATCTTGCAAAGTCACGCTTCATGCCATCGTTATTGCCATATAGTATATTCCTGTAGTCTTCGTAGCGGTCAATTTTGTTGCTGTAGAAGATCTTGTCATTATCCAAAGTCTGACGGCTATCTTCCCACTTATCAAAAGCAAGTCCGTCATCATTTAAAAAATACTTTCGGTCATAACCTGTATCCATAAAACGGAAACAAACTTTGCCCTGACTTTTCATTGCAACAATACAATAAGCACCATTTTCGCGCATGACCTCGTATACCAGGTATGAGTTCTGGTATGGAAAATAATATTCCGCAAAACTCTTCTTCTCCCTGCTAATACCCAGTTTAAGGGTGTCAGCATTATAAAAAAATAGCACTGCCCGCAGTAAGGTACTCTTACCAACCCCCTGGGTACCTATCAGGTGTACATTACCGTTCACCATCACTTCGGCATAACGAATGGTTGCGCTGTTTATAAAAACGACTTTATTAAGAAATCTCATGTTTAACCTCTTCGGAAATATGAACGCTAATAATTAATTGTTCGAGGTACTTAAAAGAAGAAAGAACCTTGTATTGTTCGTTGATTTCATTTTCAAGCTCTATCACCCCGTACTTTTTCACTCTTTCAATCAGTGCCTGCACCTTCTCGCGCTGGGTACCTTCACCTGTTAGTTTCTTCATACCCTGCAATTTGTCATTCAGGCTCGCATCCATTTTCATTTGAGTGATGATATCGCTGGCTGTAAAGCGATAGCCGGAACTAAAGCCGTTATCAAAGGCTTTAAAAAAGTCGAGGATATCTATCCACCGGTATACCTGCTCGATCTTGTCTTCAAGGCTCGCTCTTGCCTCATCCCGCGAAAAATAAAAATATTCGTCTCCCTTTTCAAGGTTAAAACCTATTGCTGAAAAGTAAGTATACAGGTCTTCAAAGTTGTCGTCAATAATATTAAAAAGCTTCCTGTTGCTGTCTTCGACACTATTTGAGCAAATAAAATCGCCCTTACTCATCTTTTCAAAAATCTCTTTCGCTTGCCCGGGCATATTCATGGGGCAAAAGTAATTTTTCTAGCTGAGAGATAAAATGAGCTTTCTTTTTTAGGAATTAATTGTAACGAACGAGGAATTGAAGCTTGCTTTACGTGTTTCACCATAAAATTAAATAGATCAGGAGCAGTTACCATAAAAAAAGAAGCGGGCTTGCTACTTGTCACATAGTTTTAAACGGTCTTTATTCCCGAAGTTGTTGGCGCCGACACCAAACAAATGCGAGAAGTCAGTCACTCCCCGTGCTCCGGAATGACCCTGAGGGGGCTGGCGGGCTTTTCGCCCGCGCTTCCTAAAATATTTCTTTAATTATTTGGGGTAAACCAATGCATATTCCACCGTTTCATCCTGGTAATATTTATCCGAAACAATAAACTCGTTTTCGTAAATGCCGACCATCTGGCAGAAAATGGTAATTTTTTCTTCGAAGCTAACAGAACGGGGATATCGGTAGTTATTGATAAAGTTGAACAGGTGGGTGCCCGAAGCGATGAAGCCGTTCTTAAGCTCGTCAAGGTTAATGAATATTTCATCTTCTGTTTCTGTAATAAGATACTCACCGGCAATCATTTCCGCCACAGGCAGTCCCCTGCCTTTTGACAGTTTTGCGCGGGCCGCCACTTTTAGTTTGCTTTGATGTCCGGCGTCGGTCTGTAAAAAATCAAGCGATAGTTTGAGCGGATAAGAGGGTTTCGGCTCAAACATCACCGCATTATTCTCCTTTAATATTTCTAAAACGTTTGTCTTCGCACGTAACTCGAACTGATCCTTGAGATACTTAACCTGCTTAATTTTTTCAATGATGCTGCTGTGGTATTTTACCTGGTTCAGGTACTCAATGATCTGCTTTTGTGTCTCTATCAGGTTGTGGCGAGCCTCTGTTAACTGTTGCCTTAGTTGGTTCACCAATTGCTTTAGTTCCTCGTCCGTTGCAGATATAAAAAACGTGCGTTCTTCTTCTGTTACCAGCCTGTCTGTCTGTTCTATCAACATAAAAATTACCCTTCGCTTTTCGTCAAACGCTTCCAGTCGCGCAATTTTTATGGTATAATTGGCTTCAGCCTTAAATGCATTTTCTATGTTCCTGTTAAGGTCTATAATATTGCGTAGGGTAATCCGGCCAATTTTTCGTAAGGCAGATTTCACCTGTTTCAGGTACGCATACTTACGGTTTTCATTATTCTCCTGCAGGTAAAAGTTGATTTGCTGTTTTACCTGCTGAATATTTTCATTAATGTATGAAGTGTTAATCTCTTCGTTAACCTCTAATATCTGTTCGAAAAAAAGCTGGAACTGGTCGTCCATTTCCAGGTATGAACCATTGTTCCTGATAACGCCTTTACTTATTAGTGTTTCCACTCGCTCCTGGCTCAAAATTTCAAGCGCATGATCGTATTTGTAAACGAACGACTTCCGTTTTTCAAACATCTCATGCAGCAGTTCTCTTGCCCACGCCAGGGTGTTAATCAACTCTTTTATGTTACTAAAGCTCGACATACAGGCTGCAAAAGAATGAAAATAGTTGGAAGAATGCTATCCCTAATTTACTCAACCAGTCTTAGATGGAGCTTGTCGACATGAACGTATCATTCATACAATAGAAATTATTTTTTTTGGTACCAGCGGAAGTTCCCGAAGCATCACCGTTGCGTCGCATTTCGTTCGTCGGCACATCTTTGTGAAGCTTTTCTTTTGGAACCTGAAGGGCGGTATAAGTGCCGGTATATGCTGTAATAATCTTTCAGACCCTACTCGTGATTACAGTTCAATTTTCACATCCAAACATTAATTTACCTAGCTCTGGCTCGACAAGAGCCTGAGTTGGATTACGGTCTATCCAAACATGCATAAAGTTCATCCCCACTACTAATTAACTTTTACCGACAGCGTGCTGTGTTTTCTACCTGGTACTGCGTACCCGGCACCTTTATGAAACTTGACCCCAAAAGACATTAACATGGAATCGACAAGAATTATCCAAATGAAAATAATGAAGGTTTCGTCAGGTTATTGAAGCATCCGTGGATGAAAGCCTAAACTGGAAAAGTCCGGTTTTTTGCTTTGTTGGGATATTAAGAATGCATTCTTTTTGTAACTCCGTGTCATTGTGGGTCATTGTGTGTCTCTCTGGTTCAAAAAAGACAACGTCTGAACCCCTTAAACTTAGACCCTAAGTACTAAACCTTCCACCTTATACCTTCGCTTCTTTCCCTATTTTTGCCGCCTAAACCACATGTATGAAAAACACTCCTTTTACAGAAAAGCATAAGGCAATGGGGGCTAAAATGGCAGAATTTGCAGGATATAACATGCCCATTAGTTATACCGGCATTAATGACGAACATGCTACTGTAAGAAACAATGCCGGAGTATTTGATGTAAGCCATATGGGTGAGTTTATATTAAAAGGAGAGAATGCTTTAGATTTAATTCAAAGGGTAACAACTAACGATGCTTCGAAACTAACAGCAGGCAAAGCGCAGTACAGTTGTTTCACTAACGAAAATGCGGGCATTGTCGATGACCTTATTATCTACTGCATTGAAGAAAATAAAGTGTACATGATAGTAGTAAATGCATCGAACATAGAAAAGGATTGGAACTGGTTAACCAGGTTCAATACGGAGGGAGTTGAGATGCATAATATCAGTGAAAAAACTTGCTTACTGGCAATACAAGGACCGAACGCAAGTAAAATATTGCAACCTCTTGTTGAGACGGACATTATGAATTTGAAGTATTATACGTTTGTACGAGGAAAATTTGCAGGTGTAGACAATGTGATGGTAAGTGCTACGGGTTATACAGGTAGCGGGGGTGTAGAAATTTATTTTGAAGACAAAGATGATAATGCAGATAAAATATGGAATGCAATATTTGAAGTGGGTACACCACAGGGATTAAAGCCCATCGGCTTAGGCGCCCGTGACACGCTACGGCTAGAAATGGGCTACTGCCTCTACGGAATGGATATAGACGATACCACTACTCCTTTAGAAGGTGGATTGGGATGGATCACAAAATTTACTAAAGATTTTACAGCAAGGGAAATTCTTGAAAAGCAGAAAGTTGAAGGTATCAGAAGAAAACTTGTGGGTCTTGAAATGGTTGAGAAAGGTATCCCCCGTCATGGATATGAGATATTAAGTGAAGACGGAAAAAAGATTGGCGAAGTAACAAGTGGCACCCAGGCTCCGTCATTAGGAAAGGCTATTGCCATGGGATATGTAGCCAAAGAATACGCTGCAATAGACTCAAAAATATTCGTAAAAATTAGGGACCGGCAACTGGAAGCTAAGGTGGTTAAAATGCCTTTTGTATAAATATTAGAACATAAATATTAAAAAAGCCGGAGCATTAGTTGCTCTGGCTTTTTTAATGGTTGTGCATTACAAAACGAACCAACATTATTAATCCACTTTTACGTTATCGCTTTTTCATACTTCTAATTTTGCTAAATGGTGGTAAGGCTAATGGGTGCTGCTTTAATAATGCTTCTTGTTTCCTGTTCTCCTAAAATAGTAGAATCCGGAAAGGCCTCTTTTTATGCAGACAAGTTTGACGGCAGGCAAACCTCTAATGGAGAAATCTTTAAACAAAGAAAAAAGACCGCAGCACATCGTACACTTCCTTTCGGAACTAAAGTAACCGTTACAAACCTGGCAAATGGAAGAACAGTGAAAGTTCGTGTCAACGATAGAGGCCCGTTCGTAAAAGGACGGATGATTGATCTAAGTAAAAGAGCAGCTAAAAAACTCGATATGGTAAATGCCGGCGTTGCAAACGTAGAAATCAAATACAAAGGAGTACCCGTTAAATAATTTTTCTAGATAGTACTTACACTCCCAATTCCTTTCTTTTTACAATCAATACCCAGTCACCCTCCAGCAACAAGTAACCGTATTCGTAACAGAAATAGTACATGTTACCTTTTTTGTTGGTGTAGGTGTGAGTAAAATATTTGAACTGGAAACCTTTCTCCATCATTTTATGCCTTGGTATTTTAGCCATTTCCTCGGTTGCTGAAAGTGTTTCTTCCAGAATCCTACGGTTCTTTCTTAAAATATTATTGATGTTTCTGACATAGCCATTTGTGTCGCTATTGAGTTTGTTATTGTAGCTGTTTCTGCATAAGTCATCACAAAACTTCTTATCGGCTCTGCCTTTAAGCGTTTTATTGCATTCGTTGCATTTTTTTTCATTTGTTTCCATACAAACATTCCTATGTTCTAAGGCATAAATAAAACTACTATTTAATTATCCGTTTTCAAACGGTTAAAAGCAATTATATGCGGATGTAAATGAGTAATAACCTACTACCGCTTACACTGTCATTCATCTTTGTCTTGTCAAGTTATTAGGGTCTTAAATTTTAAAACTATAAAAACAAACAAGATGAAGAACAAAGTACAACTGATCGGACATCTAGGCGCAAACCCCGAGATCAAAACAATGGAAGGCGGAAGGAAACTAGCACGCATCAATATTGCTACAAATGAGACCTACACCAATGCTAAAGGCGAAAAGGTGACAGAAACCCAATGGCACAATGTGGTAGCGTGGGGGAAGACAGCTGAAATAGCAGAAAAGCTTTTCTTAAAAGGCATGGAAGTTTTGATTGATGGCAGATTAGTTAATCGAAGTTTTACAGATAAAGAGGGGAATAAAAAGTATGTAACGGAAGTGCAGGCAAATGAGTTATTGGTTTTCTCAAGAAAGTAATTGAAAAAGCGAATTGAAATTATGGTACAAGGGCCAGCACTCTTTGCAACATCGTTGTGTCACTCACTTGTACCATAATTTTTTTATTCGGCATTTTTAATACTTCAATTTTGCTTGCAGGTTAAAAAAAAGAAAGGGTGGGCGTTTTCTCATCGTATTCCGGAGCATTTACATTACATATTGGAAACCGGCGAAGAACCCAATTCCTTCTCTCCATTAAAAACAATCTACTTTCTGATGTTATTAAAAACATAGTTGAGTTCATTACACTCATATCAGTTTTATATTTGCCGATATGAATAAAAAGCCGACGCTGTTTACATCCTTATCTCCTGCCTTGCTTCACTTAACTAACCTGACAGATGCTATAGTTGTAATTATTGATGTTTTTCGTGCTACATCTACTATTTCCACTGCACTATACAATGGGGCGGAAAAGGTTATTCCCGTTGCAGCGGTGGATGATTGCAAAAGATTAGGCAGTCAAATTCCTAACGCTGTTACAGCAGGCGAACGCGAAGGCAAGGTAATCGAAGGCTTACAGTATGGTAACTCTCCTGCAGAGTATCCAAGATCATTTATCGAAGGCAAAACGCTTGTATTAACTACCACCAATGGAACTAAATTGCTCCATATGGCTTTTGCAAAAGGGTGTGCTGAAGTTGTAACCGGCTCGTTTACTAATTTGAGCGCAGTATGCGAATACCTGGTAAACGAGAACAAAAATGTGGTATTGGGCTGCTCGGGATGGAAAGACATGGTAAACCTCGAAGACACCTTATTTGCCGGTGCTGTTATTGACCGCGTAAAGGAACGTTTCATTATACATGACGACGCCAGTTTAATGGCGCAACAGATTTATAGACTGCACGAGAATAACCTCTATAAGTTTATACAAAATACAACTCACTGGCATCGGCTTGCCGCCTATGGTTTACAAAAAGATCTTCACTATTGCATTACCAATGATATTGCTAATGTTTTGCCCATTTTTAAAAACGGAGAATTGGTAGCGTACGAATATCCAAAGTAAAAATTCTAGCAGCGATCATCGGCCAATAAGGAAGCTTCAATCTTCTTCTTTTCGCCATTGCTGGCACAATTTCATCACCCATTTATGTAGCCGCAATCCTGGCTTACAACTTACCTCGTCACCATTGTAATACAATACTTGTCTCTTTTCAATTTGACAAAATACTGTTTTTGAACATCCAGATTTTAATTGCAAGGCCTGGTGAATTACTTTATAACTGCACTTTGAAATCTACTTGCATTATTATTACTGGGAGTACCCCCGAAAAGTTGATGAAGATTTGAGGATTTGATGCTTATACTAAAAAGGTAAGAATTTACTATTTACTCCTGCACTACTATGCTTTTTCCTTTCTGCGGTCAAAATACTTCCTGCCACCAAACGATGCTTCCACTCCTTAGTGTCTTCAACTGCCCCTCAATTTCCTTGCATTACTTCAATCATTAAAAGTTATTTTTCTTAACAAACATTTCATTTACACGTTTCTTTTTGATACGGGTACCTCGACGCTTTACGTTACTTTTGTGAATTGCCTTTTTTTGAACACAAAAGACGGTTGGCAGTTGCGGAACAGGAAGAATTGGTGAGAGATCGTACAGCAATTGTCAATTGAAACTACAATAACTATTCATGGCTTTACCGCACCTGATCAAACATATATATAACAACGGAACAGACGAAGTAATCCGACGGGGAAAAAAGATACACGCAATTGGTAATGTAGAACTGATGGACTACGACGACCTAATGGCTGCTGTAACTTTTAGGGTAAAAGACGACATATATTCCACCTACTATAAGGTACTAATCAATAAATTTAAAGAAGCCCCAACACTATCTCTTCGTTGTAGCTGTCCATACAATCTTGGCGAAATTTGTCGTCATGAATCTGCTGCTTTGTTTCAGTTGCAAGAGTTGCTGGATAGAAACATGCTGGATGAAAAAGATCTTTTGTACGATCAGAAGCATACGGTTGTAAAAATGAAGCAACTTGATTTAAAAATGATCCGGCTGCTAACTTCTCCTCAATCTTATACTGAAGCAGAAGAATATTTAAGAAATAATAAAGCCAACATAATTGAAGCAAAAGACGAGCGTGTAAAGGCAGAAGTTGAAAAGGATAAAGAGAAATACAAAGTCCTGATTCAAAAAAATGAAGAGAGAAACTTTGATACCAGCTGCAATTGCGATAGCGATGATAAACATCCTTTGTGTATTCATAAAACAATTGTGCTCGTGCAGTTGCTATCAAGGTATGGAGTAAGCTATTTTGACAGCATTCGCAACTGGGATAAAGAAAAAAACAAATTGCTTGAAGCGTATGGCTTTTCACTAAACGACAATTTAAAAGGCAAGTTTGAATTTGCTTATAAAGATGGAAAGCCTTTTCTACGCGTTCTTGACTCATCAATAAAGCGGATTGCCCCACCTACCATTGCCCTGCAAAAAAGACCTGAGTATGCACCTGTAGCCGACATAGAGGTTGAGGAAGAAACAGCCAAACCAGCACCGATGCAGTTGGGTCTTGTATTTATAGAAACAAGCGAGCAGTATCCATTTGTGCAGGTAGAAGGTGTACAAGGTGAACCAAACGAGGAGAGAAATGCATTTGCTAATAAATCTGAAAAGCTTGATCTTAATAAGTTTATCAATACCGAGGTTTTCAGTGATGATGACAAAATGCTGGTACAGCAATTACGAAAGTTTCAACCATCGGAGATTACCCGCTACCTTAACCGAAATTCCCCCTTTAGTGGTATTTGGGAGAATATAGTACAGCAACATAACGACGAACTGCCGGAAGAAACACGAAGACTGATTGTAGAATTTCTGCAACCACGTTTTAAGAAGCTTTTTACTGATGCCAGCCCACATTTTAGTTTCCTGTTACCTCAGCGCAAGGCATTTACTACTGCTAATCTTCAAAAAATTCATTTAAGTGAAGATCCTGCTATATTAAATTTCAATATTACCTACCATAAAGATTATTATGATGTACAATGCTTTGTTAAGCTAAATCACATCGAAGTTCCATTAACAGAAAGTGAAATAAGTTCTCCTCTTCTTTTTTTGCACAACGAAACGTTGTTCCTCTACGAAAGGCCAAACGATGTGTTGCTGGTAGAAAAATTTTTACCTCTTGGTAAAGTACGAATAGAAGAAAAAGACTGGAGTCAAAAACTGCAGGACATGGTTTTGCCACTCGCCAAAGACTACAACGTACAATTCAATAATGTTAAGCGGGAAGATATAAAGGATTTGAAGCCCGAAGTAAAGCTGATGTTGAAAGAGAAGGGAGACTACTTAATGTTTCAGCCCCTTTTTGTTTACAAAGGCTATGAAGTAAAACCATCGGATAAAGAAAAAATAATAATTCCGCAGCAAGACAAATTATTGGTTATTCAACGGAACATGGAGGATGAGAAGGCGTTGGTTAGTAAGATAGAAAGCCTTCACTCTCAGTTTATTCGTCCTGATGAATCTGATAATCTTGTATTAAAAGGCGCCGAAGTTTTAAAGAACAACTGGTTTTTTCTTTTTATAGATGCAATGAAGGAATTAGAAATTCCGGTGTTTGGATTTGAGGCACTGAAGAATTTCAGGTTTAATACTTCAAAGCCATCTACTAAAATCTACATCAGCAGCCACACAGACTGGTTCGATGCTAAAGTTGAAATATTTTTTGGTGAACAAAAGATAACGGTAGCGGATGTAAAGAAAGCGCTGGGTAACAAGCAACAGTTTGTACAGTTACAGGACGGATCTTTAGGAATTCTACCTGAAGAATGGATAAAAAAATATTCATTGCTATTTAGAATTGGCGAGGGTAAAAGCGAAAAGATGAAGCTAAGCCGTTACCATTTTAGCGTAATTGAAGAACTGTACGAGAATCGTGACGAAGAAGAATTGTTTTTTCAGCTTGAAGAACGTTACGACAAACTAAAGGAGTTTAAGAACATTGAACCGATCGAAGCACCGCAACATCTTAAATCGATATTGAGACCCTACCAGGAGTCGGGCTTTCAGTGGTTAAATTATTTGCACGAAGTGAAATGGGGAGGCATTCTTGCGGACGACATGGGCCTTGGTAAAACTATCCAGGCGCTTTCATTCATACAACATATAAAAGAGAGTAAGGGCGCTTTAAAAGCGCTGGTTGTTTGCCCAACCACTTTAATGTACAACTGGGAGAATGAAATTAAAAAGTTTACCCATTCGCTTACTTACTATATACATCACGGAGGTATTAGGGACAAAAGCCGGGTTGCAAAACCAGAGGTAGATATTATTATTACAACCTATGGAACATTAAGGAGCGATATTAAATCTTTTGTTGAGCCTGATTTTGATTATATCATTCTTGATGAAAGCCAGGCAATTAAAAACCCTTCAAGCAAAGTAACAAAAGCGGCAAGTCTTTTAAAGGCGAAAAGCCGGTTATGCTTAAGCGGTACTCCTTTGCAAAACAACACTTTTGACATTTTTGCTCAGATGAATTTTTTAAATCCAGGTATGTTAGGTACTATGGAATTTTTTAAACAGGAGTTCGCTGTTCCCATTGACAAATTCGGAGAACAAGAGCAGAAAGAGCATTTAAGAAGATTGTTGTTTCCTTTTATTTTGCGCAGAACGAAAGAACAGGTTGCGAAAGATTTGCCTGATAAAACAGAAATGATCCTGTTTTGTGAAATGGGAGATGAGCAACGTAAAATTTATGAAGCTTTCCGAAATGACTTCAGAGATAAAATTCTGGGCGTGGTTGAGAACCAGGGGATCGGCAAATCGCAATTAACTATTCTACAGGGTTTGATGAAGCTGCGCCAGATATGCGACAGCCCTGCAATAATGAAAGATGACGAACCTTTTCCTAATGTTTCAATTAAGCTGGATGAGCTGGTTAGGGAAATAACAGAGAACATAAGCGATCATAAAGCACTTATTTTTTCTCAATTTCTAGGAATGCTTGCTTTAATCAGGCAAAGGCTTGAAGAAATGGGAATCAAATATGAATATTTTGATGGCAGTACTACTGCTATTGACAGAGAAAAGGCTATACAAGGTTTTCAGAACGATGAAACCTGTCGTGTTTTTCTTATATCACTAAAAGCCGGTGGTGTAGGTCTAAACCTTACGGCAGCGGATTATGTGTATATAGTAGATCCCTGGTGGAACCCTGCAGTGGAGCAACAGGCAATTGACAGAACCCACCGTATTGGTCAAACAAAAAACATCTTTGCTTACAGAATGATTTGTAAGGATACTGTCGAAGATAAAATTTTAAAATTGCAGGAAAAGAAAAAGGCTTTAGCAGCAGACCTGATAACAGATGATGCAGGTTTTGTAAAAAATCTTACAAGAGAAGACCTTGAATATTTATTCAGCTAAGATTTAAAAGTTAAGAAAGCCGGCAATAAAAAAGATGGCGGCTTTTTTATAAACTACCTGTCTCGTTCGCATTGGGTAGAAAACCATATTAATACAAAAAAGGCCCCCTTACAAAAGGAGGCCTATAAGATGTATGTCTTCTAACTATCCATTATGGATTAGATGCTACAGAATTTCCTAACCAGTCTTTTACACTTGCACAACCCGCAAACTCTTTATCGATGGTAATGTAGTAACTTGGAATATGTGACTTGAACCATTTTTCAAGAACATCATTCTTTTTTTGCTCGATAGCACGGCCCGAAATTTTACTATAATCGTCTTTGATGTTTTCTCTATGCGGCTCCGTTCGCGTTTGAAGAAAAATAACTCTTACCGCTTTTTTACCTCTTTCATCAGCATAAGCTACAGGATTAGAATATTGTCCAGGCTTCAAATCTTTAAGTGCTAAAACCATTTCCTTATCCAATTGGTCAATGGTTACAAAGCTTGATCCATCACGACCCTGCTTTCTTCCACCACTAAATTTGCTTGACTCATCTTCACTGTACTTATTCACAGCCTCACCAAAACCCATTGTTCCCGCAATAATTCTCGATTTTATTGAATCCATTTTGGCTACAGCCTCTTTAACCTCTTCGTCAGTAACAGGAGGAATTCTGAGGATATGACGAATAACTGCATCATCACCAGCACGACTAACCATTTGAATAAGGTGTAATCCAAATTTAGATTTTACTACAGGTGATACCTGTCCTTCCTTTAATTTAAATGCGGCGGAAATGAAAGCAGGATCCCAGAACTTGTCGTTCTTGTTAATGCTATATTGACCGCCAGTTTCTTTACTGCCCGGGTCTTCTGTATAAGACTTGGCAAGTTGCTCAAACTTTTTTGTTCCATCCTCAACCTGCTTCTTCCAGTCGTTCAATTCGCGAGTTACATAACTTTCAACATCGCGGTTGGCTTTCGGATAAACAACAATTTCACTTATTTCTAATTCACTTTCGTAAAATGCAAGACTGTCTTTTGGAATCTTCTCAAAATAATCCCGCACTTCATTAGGCGTTATTTTTACATTTTCAACTATTTTATTTCGCATTTGCATGCTTAATTTCTGCTCTTTAATCGGCTCACGGAAATCTTCCTTTAATTGATAAACGCTTTTGCCAGCAACCTCTTCCAACACCTCTTTCGAGCCATATTTCATTATAAATCCACGGATCCGGTTATCCAGCTCAGCCTCGATGTCTTCCTCACTTAAGGGAAGAGAGTCTTTCTGGGCTTGTAATACCAACGCCTTTTCAATCAAAGCTCTTTCAACCAAAACGCATTCAGGATTTGGAGGCAAAGGAACACCTTCACGCTGGGCGTCAAGTATTGAATTGAAAATATCTGAACGTAATATAATTTTGTCTCCTACCTGCGCCACAATTTTATCGGCAATAACTTTTTTCGTTTGGGCAAGTGCATTGCCAGACAAAATTGCGATAGTGGCAATTACGGTAAGAGCCCTGAAAAACTTCTCTTTAGTATTATTCATAACTTTTTGTTACTCACTCAAAAATATCGAATCGGAAACTCAAAAGAGGTGATTGAATTTGTTTTAACAAAAAAAATAGCTTCGGAAATTGCTGTGCAATTTTTCACGAAGCTATTTTCTATTTTACAAATAACTAGGCACCTGTTATATACTACAACGTCCTCTTTACCTCTTCTGATTCAAATGCCTCAATAATATCTCCTGCCCGCAGGTCATTATAATTTTTAATTGTAAGACCGCACTCCATATTGTTCGCAACCTCCTTCACATCATCTTTAAAGCGCTTCAACGAACCTAGTTCTGCAGCTGCACCTTCTCCCTTAGGGTATTCAACAATACCGTCTCGAATGACACGAATTTTTGAGTTCCTGAATATCTTACCATCCAATACCAAACAACCAGCGACGGTAGCTTTATCGAATTTATAAACCTCTTTAACCTCAACATTCGCCGTAATCTTCTCCGTGAACTTAGGCTCTAACATACCTTCCATTGCACTCTTCAATTCGTCGATGGCCTGGTAGATGATTGAATAAAGCTTGATTTCAAGACCTTCATTCTCAGCAACTCTTGCTGCCTGGCTTGAAGGCCGCACGTTAAACCCTATTAGAATAGCATCAGATGCAGTAGCTAAGTTTACATCGCTTTCAGAGATCTGACCTACTCCTTTATGTACTACTCTAACTGCAATTTCTTCGGTAGAAAGTTTTTGCAATGAGTCGCTTAGAGCTTCTACAGATCCATCCACGTCACCTTTAATAATCAGGTTCAACTCTTTGAAGTTACCCAGAGCCAAACGACGTCCAATCTCATCAAGGGTAATGTGTTTTCTTGCACGTAATCCCTGCTCACGTAGTATTTGTGCACGTTTGGTCGCAATGTCTTTCGCTTCCGCTTCATCCTGGTAAACGCGAAACTTCTCACCTGCTTGTGGCGCACCGTTCAATCCTAAAACCAGAACCGGTGTTGACGGAGGTGCTTCAGTAAGTCGTTGGTTACGTTCGTTGAACATCGCCTTGATCTTTCCAAAATACTGTCCACTTACCATTATATCTCCCTGGCGAAGAGTACCACTCTGTACAAGTATGGTTGCCACATATCCACGCCCTTTATCAAGCGTTGCTTCTACAATTGTTCCGCCGGCCTCACGCTCAGGATTTGCTTTTAAATCAAGAACTTCGGCCTCGAGCAATATTTTTTCGAGCAACAAATCAACATTCTGTCCTTTTTTGGCGCTCAATTCCTGGCTTTGATATTTGCCACCCCACTCCTCTACCAATATATTCATTCCCGCAAGCTGCTCGTAAATTTTTTGCGGATTAGCTCCGTCTTTATCTATTTTATTAACAGCAAAAATCATCGGTACACTTGCTGCCTGAGAGTGGCTGATAGCCTCCCTTGTTTGTGGCATTACCGCATCGTCTGCAGCTACCACAATCACCGATATGTCGGTAACTTTTGCACCCCTTGCACGCATTGCTGTGAACGCCTCGTGACCAGGCGTATCAAGGAAGGTTATTTTTCTTCCAGAAGCCGTTTTTACCTCGTAAGCTCCAATGTGTTGGGTAATTCCTCCTGCTTCACCTGCAACCACGTTTGCACTTCTTATATAATCAAGCAACGAGGTTTTACCGTGGTCAACGTGACCCATTATTGTAACAATAGGCGCTCTTGGTACCAGGTTGTCTTCATCATCAATATCATCTTCTTCTTCCATTTCGGCTTGTGCCTCCATGTCAATAAATTCTACATCAAAGCCGAATTCCCCGGCAACCAGTTCTATTACTTCTGCATCCAAACGCTGGTTGATAGATACCATTATACCCAACCCCATACATTTACCGATCACCTCAGCAAAACTTACATCCATCAGGTTAGCTAATTCACTAACACTGATAAATTCAGTTACCAATAATTTGTTATCATCTCCATCCGGCCCTGCATTATCTGCAACACCGTCTCTTTTTGCTTTTCTGTATTTTGCTTTCAGGCTCTTTCCACGACCCGATCCACCAGCAAGTTTTGCCTGTGTTTCCCGTATTTTATCCTGAATTTCCTTTTGATCAATTTCTTTATCATCTCTGCGCTTTTCTGTAGAGCGAGGACCAAAACGATTCGCGTTCTGTCCGGCTGCTCCTGCAGGTGGGCGATTTTGTCCGCCGGGACCTCCTGGTCCTCCGCCCGGACGATTGAATCCGCCTCCCCCCTGTGGGGCGCCGCCTGGCCGGTTGTAACCACCCGAACCTCCAGCTGGTGGACGTTGAGCACCTGGCAACTCAGAAGAACGAGGACCGAAACGATTGTTTGGACCTGTGCTTTGTGTTTGACCTACGGGCTGTCCCGGTCTTGGCTGCGGGCCGCCTATGGCTTGCTCGCCTTTTACCGGAATTCGTTTGCGCTTACGCTGCTTCTCCTGTGCGGTCAGAGGTTTAGGGCGTGTATCAGATTCTACTGGTAATTGAATTTTTCCTAAAATTTTAGGACCCTCTAGTTTTTCAGCTTTAATGTTTGAAATAACAGGGGCATCAAACGCGGCAGCGGGAGCCAATGGTTGAATGGGCGATAGTTCTACCTGTTGCGGTTGAAGTTGTGGTGCTGGCGGAATGACGGGCGTAGGTACAAACGGCGTCGGTACAAAGGGTGTTGCCTGTGCAACTTGTCTTACCTGCTCATTGGGTCGCTGTTCGTCAGTAGCAGCACTCACCGCCGGTTTCTTCTCTTCAGGCTTCTTGACGTCGGCCTTTTTAGCACCTTTTTTTGGTCTTGTTGATGAGTCTATTGCAGATAAATCAATTTTGGCTACCACTTTAGGCCCTTCAAGCTCGGGGGCTTCAATTTTTAGTGATGTAGGAGAAGTGTTGTTACCAGTCGTTCCTGGCTCCTCTACCGGTACGTCTGCTGGTGCAGGTGTAATGGCAGGCTCTTCAACAGGAACAATAGCGGGTACCGGCGTAACTACTGCGACAGGTACCGGTGCAGCTGGTTGTGCTTCAGCTTTTGGCTGTTCCTCAGCAGGAGCCGAAGCTTGAGGTGCTGGTCTAATTTGTTCCTGAACCGGTGGTTGTACTTCTACAACCGGCTCTGGTACTTTTGTTTCGGCCACAGTGACGGCAACGGCAACTGGTGTTGGTGCTGGTTGTGGTGCAACTGGTTTAGGTACCTCTTTTCTATTAAAAGTAATTTCTTGTTCGTCGCGTTTTTTTCTGCTTTCCTGCTGCACACCTTTTGGTATGTCAACCAGGTCAGCTTTATTCTTTGCCACCTTATCTCCCTGGAACTGGTGCTGGAGCGAGCGGTACATATCTTCGCTAAGCTTGGCAGTAGGCTTTAGCTCATCGCGGTTAAAACCTTTGCCAACCAAAAAGTCAACAATAGTATCCTGTCCAACATTAAATTCTTTGGCAGCGGCTAATAATCTCGGTAATTTAAGTTCTAACATTCAGTTTTTTTATTTTTCGTCGGCGACATTTCTGAAAATGCACGCAAAAGTAATCCTATGGTAACATCCCAAAGCCTTTGTTTTTTTAGCGCTTTTCTTGTTATGGATGAAACTTTCTGTTCTGTTTTCTGCCTTGCGGCCTCTGCCGCTTTTTATATACCTGTTCTTTATTCAGCAAAAGTGTAAATGTAACCTTTAGGCTTTACATTTATTTAGCTACTCTTACTAAAACTATTTGAATTTTCGATAGAATGAATAATGTGTCGATGATTAAAAGCCGATGCCTTTAGCTGCGTAAAAAAAGGAAGATGAACGGAGCGTCGCAACGATGTTTCTAAGTGTTGCCCTGTCCGTTACCAAACATCTTACCTAGTTATTCTTTCTCAAACTCCTGCTTTAATACGCCGCGAATTTCATCTATTGTCTCTTTCTCAAGGTCCGTACGACGTTCTAATTCTTCTGGCGTCAATTCCAACACGCTGCGGGCAGTATCACAACCTATACGCTTAAGTTCGTCTATAATCCATGCTTCAATTTCATCGCTGAATTCTTCAAGATCAATGTCAAACTCTTCTACATCACCTTCATTGTCACGGTAAACGTCTATCTCGAAACCAGTTAATTCACAGGCCAATTTTATATTAACACCCCGTCGGCCAATAGCCAAAGAAACCTGGTCGGGCTTCAGGTAAACACTCGCGTGTTTTGTTTCCTGATCTATATCCATGCTGGTTATTTTAGCCGGAGTAAGAGACCTTTGAATTAAAAGATTAATATTATTCGTCCAGTTAATTACGTCGATGTTTTCATTTTTAAGCTCCCGAACAATGCCATGAATACGGCTTCCTTTCATACCTACGCAAGCACCGACAGGATCTATTCTGTCGTCAAAACTTTCCACTGCTACCTTGGCTCTCTCACCAGGATCCCGAACGATTTTTCGAACAACAATCAGGCCATCGAAGATCTCAGGAACTTCAATTTCAAGCAATTTAGAAAGGAATTTGGGGCTGGTTCGGCTTAAAATAATAACGGGGGTATTGTTTTTCAAGTCCACTCTTTCCACGACTGCTCGAATACTTTCGCCTTTCTTAAAAAAGTCACTTGGAATCTGCTCGGACTTTGGAAGAATTAATTCACTTCCATCTTCATCGAGCAACAGCACCTCTTTTTTCCAGACCTGGTAAACCTCGGCGCTAATAATCTCACCTATGCGCTCACCATATTTTTTAACCAATACATTTTTCTTCAAGTCGCTAATACGGCTAGCCAGGGTTTGCTTGGCAGCGAGTATAGCACGGCGACCAAAGTCGTAAATATTTACTTCCTCATACAGCTCCTCGCCAACTTCAAAGTCGGGTTCAATTTTAGTGGCGTCGCTGTAGGCAATCTCAGCAAGTGGATCCATTACCTCTCCATCGTCGACGATTACCCGACGACGAATAATTTCAAGGTCTCCTTTTTCTGCGTTTACGATTACATCAAAGTTTTCGTCGCTTGTAAACTTCTTACGCAACAAGGTTTTAAACACGTCCTCTACCACTTTCATAAGGGTAGGGCGGTCAATATTTTCAGCGTCCTTAAACTCCTGGAATGCCTCAATGAGATTTATACTTGCCATAATTTATGAATTGAATTACACGGTTCTTTAACAGCGTTATTTTCTAAAATTCAACCTGAACAATCGTTTTATTAATATTATCAAAAGGAATGAGAAATTGATTTGTCTCAGTTTTTTTCCCTTTTCCTGTGATTTGTTCTAACAACAAATCCGTTTCGGTTACCTCCAGCAACTTGCCCTCTTTTTCGGTCTCGTCGTTAAAAACGATTAGCACTTTTCGCCCGATATTTTTTACGAACTGCCGATGCGTTTTTAAAGGCTCGTCTACCCCAGGTGAAGAAATTTCAAGGGAAAAATTGCCATCAGGGAAAAGCGCTTTTTCTTCAATTTGAGCGTACAGTTTCCGATTGTAGCGGACACACTTTTCGATAGACATTCCCAGATCGCTGTCTATAAAAATCTTGATATTATTAGTTGGTCTCACTTTAATGGAAACCAAAAAGTCTTCAGGTTGTGCTGCAAGAAGGTCATTTAGCATGCCCTCCACTTCTGCAATAATTGTTTCGTTAGCCATGTAAAAAAGAGGAAGGGAACGATTTTCGTTCCCTTCAGTTGTTCATTTCTGTAGCAAATGTATGTAAAAGGCTATATATAATCCAAATGCACTTGTATTTAATGTCCTTTTAATGCTCTCTTTTGCGTTAACCTTTTGCAAAAAACAGAAAAGTGCCTTTTTTTAATTATTGGTAATATTCACTAACACTACCTTCGTTAAATGATACTAATACGCATTCTTTTTTGGTTTATTGTATTTTATTCGATTTTTAAGCTACTTATCCGTGTTGTGTTACCTCTTTTAATAAAAAATACATTACAATCGAAGATTAAGAACATGCAGCAGAACATGGGAGAATTCGAAAATAAGAATCAATATACAAGTACCAACTCTCAGTCCTTTACTAAAAAAGAAACAACTACACCCCGCAGTGGTGACTATATAGATTTTGAAGAGGTTAAGTAAGCCGAGGTTTAAATGGCTGCAGCTTTCTCACAAATCATACTTCTTTTGGCAGATTAGTTTAAACAAAGGAATAACTAATGTTTCCATCCTTCTCGTCCTTTAAAGCAATTCCCAACTCCATTAATTGCTTTCGGATAGTATCTGAAGTGACATAATCTTTTTTTGATTTTGCTTGCTTACGCAATTCAATAAGAACCTGCAATACTCCTTCTAGTTTGGTGTAATCACCCTGCAGTTCGCTTTTCAACCCAAATATATCTTCAACGAAAAGCTTCATCTTCAACTGAATTTGGTTGAAGGTCTCGCGCTGCAGAGCTGATGGCAAAATATGTTTGTCTTTTATTGAGTTGATGACAGGGACTATCTCGAACATATTGGCCAGAACTTTTGCTGTATTCAGGTCATCATCCATAAATTCTTCAAACTGCGAAAGCAGCGTTAATACTTTAGCATCAAGTTCTTTATCGGTAGATTCTTTATCGAATTGACATTCGGCTAGATTCATTTTCTGCAAAGCTTCATGTGCTTCCCAAAGTCTTCTAAGACCCTTTTCTGCAGCCTGCAGGGCTTCATTGCCAAAATCTAAAGTGCTGCGATAATGGGTCTGCAAAATAAAAAACCTGACAGTCATTGGGCTGTAAGCTTGTTCTAAAGCCGGATGATTACCACTAAACAGCTCGGTAAGCTTTATAACATTGTTGTAGCTTTTACCCATCTTCTTACCGTTGATGGTAATCATGTTATTATGGATCCAATAGCGGGCAGCCATTTTATCGTTGCAAACGGCACTCTGTGCGATTTCGCACTCATGATGTGGAAACTGAAGATCCATCCCTCCACCGTGAATGTCGAATTGATCACCTAAATATTTCGAACTCATTGCAGAACATTCAATGTGCCATCCGGGAAACCCTTCGCCCCATGGACTTGCCCAACGCATAATATGTTCGGGCGGCGCCTTCTTCCAAAGGGCAAAGTCCTGCTTGTTTCTTTTCTCTTCCTGGTTATCGAGATCGCGGGTGGTATCAAGTTGATCGTCTAAAACACGACCACTTAGCATACCATAAGGAAGTCCTTTTTTCGAAAAATCAGTATTGTATTTTTCTACATTAAAATAAACACTTCCATTCGCTTCATAGGCGTATCCATCTTTAATGATTTTTTCAATCATTACAATTTGCTCAACAATATGACCCGTTGCAGTAGGTTCAATACTTGGTTCTATTGTATTGAATTGCTTCATTGCCCAATGGAATAAATTGGTGTACTTCTGAACCAACTCCATTGGTTCCAACTTTTCGAGCACTGCTTTTTTGCTGATCTTATCCTCAGCCTCCCGCCCTTCTTCTTCGAAGTGTCCGGCATCAGTAATGTTTCGTACATATCTTACTTTGTAGCCGAGGTATTGCAGGTAACGATAAACAATATCAAAGGTGATGTAGGGTCTTGCATGACCAAGATGACTTTCGCCGCTTACTGTTGGTCCGCACACATACATACCAACAAGACCAGGAGTAATTGACTTAAATTCTTCTTTTTGGCGGGTTAAAGTATTATACACTTTAAGTGACATGCTATTGCTAATTAATTAAACTAAAGTTTTGGAAAAATAGGCACAAAGGTAACCGAACTGCTTAGCAGCAGCAAGAAACAAAAAGAAGATTATTTATAGTCCGGAGTTTGAATATTGTACTATAAGACGTAGAGAGATTTTTAAGATGCAGCTAAGGGTGCACATAGGAGAACGAGTATTTCAGGAGCATTTCTATAATATTTCGGTAGCGAGAAATTGTCGGGGGTAACCAGTATTATGTGCATCTGCAATAATTAAAGGAAGATAAAAAATTGTGAGAAAAGCTGCCACCGGAAATGCGGTACAAGTGAGTGACACAACAATGTTTAATTTGAAAAACTGTAGCTCGTAACCGTAAATTACTTTTTAACTACGGGTTAACCGGTTATTACAGTTTTCATTTAAACGAAACGCTACTTTTGCTCTAACCATTTATGCAAGTATTGAAAAGAAATTTATTTATAATTCTGCTGCTAATAGTTCAAAGCTCTTTTGCGCAATCTTTCATTACCAGAGCCTCGGCGACAAGCATTGGTAAAAACGACGTTGTACAAATTGAATATATAGCGCAAGATGTTGCTGTAGATCAATTTGTACTTCCCAGATTTAATAAATGGAATGTGGTTTCGGGTCCGAATGTAAGCAGTAGTACCACCCAGATCGGAAATGTTACTAAGCAACAGGTTTCTTATTCGGTGATGTTGCAACCTACTAAACCAGGAACATTTTTAATACCAGGGGCTACAGCACTTATAAACAACAAGCCACAAAGAAGCAATGGCGTAACTATAGTTGTAAGAAATGTTGACCATTTACAAGGAAGCCGACCTCCCGCTCAAACTTCCCCGTCGGGCTCAGTCTTAGACCAACTACCTTTTCAAGACCAGGTGCCGGCCAACCAATACCTTCAGAAAGGAGAAAAGGCAATAGATAAAATAAGAAATAATATTATAGTAAGGCTCGAAGTAAACAAACATAGTTGTTACGTGGGCGAACCGATACTAGCTACCTATAAGCTATGTACAAGATTGCGGTCAAAATCTAAAGTGGTGAAACAGCCACAATTTAGTGGGTGTACCGTAATTGAACTGACCAGCGAACAGCAGGACGCCCATATAGAAAGAATTAACGGGGTTGAATACAATGTTTTTGTTATCAGGAAAGTTCAGTTATTTCCATTGGAAGCTGGCAAGCTTGAACTGCCTTCGACCAGTGTAGAAAATAAGGTAACTTTTTACGATGCAAGCGATAAAAATTACAGGGATTTATATTACGGTGCGCCATCACTTCCGGTGGAGGAGCAATTGGTGACTTTGCAGAATAAGACAGATTTTATTGATGTAAAGCCATTACCACCGTTGCCTACTGTTGGCAGCTCAGAATTTAGTAATGCTGTCGGAAACTTTAATGTCTCGCTCTCAGTTGGAGAAGACGGAATAACTACCAACAATACAAATCATTTATCTTTTACTGTGCAGGGCACAGGAAATCTGCAACAGGTAAAAGCGCCTTCAATACAATGGCCAAAAGGAATTGAAAGTTTTGAGGCTACCGAACTGGTTGAAGATGATAAAACAGCTTTTCCTGTAAAAACCAGAAAAACGTTTTCCATTCCTTTTGTTGTGGGTAAGAAAGGCGACTATACAATACCCGCAGTCCAGTTTACTTACTTTGATCCTGCTGCCAATAGGTACGTTACCAGAACGACTTCTGGTCTTCTTTTGCGTGTTGCCCATGGAGTAAAGACTTATACAGGTATTTCAAAAAAAACGGAAACGACCGATACTTTTGGGTTTGATGCGCGCTTGTTCATATTATTAGGAGCTGGCTTATTGGCTGTTGTAATTGGTCTTGTCTGGTTTAACCGACGACCAAAAATGCCACTGCAACCTGTTGCAAAAGTGCCTGTACCGGTTCAACAGCCTGTAGAAATAAAACAACCAGAATCAGCAGAATACCTATTTAAAATACGGGAACTTCAACCTGAAGCAGACAGTTCATCTTTTTACAAATTACTGTGTAAACACCTCCATTCTTATTTAAATAGCAAGTTTAATATTGAAGCAGGTCAATTGCCTTCTTATATTGAACAACATCCGGAAAGCGGTGCCGAGTTGCAGCTGCTTAAAGAATTACTTGAGGATTGCCGCCTGGGCATGTACACCCCTGTTTATTCTGTGGAAGAAGCCATGCAACACCGATTGCTTGCAATTGAAGTCTTATGCAGGCTGGAAAAATAATGTCGATGGTGGAAAGAAGCCACAATATCTCACTCACTGTACTTATATCCCACTCCTCTAACTGAATGAAAAAAGACGGGGTTGCGGCTGTCTTTTTCAAAATACTTTCTAAAGTTTAGAATGAAGTTATCTATGGTTCGAGTGGTAGGAAAGACATTGTAACCCCAAACAGATTGTAGAATTTTTTCACGCGGTACTACTTCATTTCGGTTCTCAATAAGCAGCTTAAGCAACATCACTTCTTTTTTGCTTAGTTCAATTTGCATATTGTTCCAGGTGGAGGCTACCTGTGCCTTAAAGTCTATTTTGTTATTGCCAAACTCGTACGTATCACCAATAGTTTCTTTATCGAGGAGTTTTTTGTTTTTTAATATAAGCTTGTTAACTCTTAGCAGAAGTTCTTCAAGGTTAAAGGGCTTAACCATGTAATCGTCTGCACCTTTTTTTAAGCCGAGCACTCTGTCTGCACTCGAATTTTTTGCACTTAATATTAAAATAGGAACTTCATTGTTTTGAATACGGATGGTTTCGGTTACTGTAATACCATCAACGTGCGGCAGCATAACATCGAGAATGATTAAATCAAAGTATTCGTCCTTTACTGCCTTTAAAGCTTCGTTACCATCATAGGCCGAGGTTATCTCATAACCCTCCAACTCTAAATTTAATTTAAGCGCATCGTGAAGGTTTTCTTCGTCTTCAACCAGTAAAATATTTGCTTTACTTTGTTCCCTGATCATCTTAGCGGTTATGTTTTAAAGGTAACAGTAAATACAGACCCTACTTCGCCATTATTAGTTACAGTAATTTCTGCCTGGTGATCTTTAGCAATTTGCTTTGATAAATACAACCCAAGCCCCGTACCTTTTGCTGTGCGGGTGACCTCGTTACCCACACGATAAAATTTTTCAAAAATTTTAGTCCGCTCCTCTTCGGCTATGCCGGGGCCATGGTCTTTCACTATAAAGTGAATTCCTTTTGAGTCCTTAGACAAGATGATATGAACGGGCTGATTTTTCGCCGAATATTTTAACGCGTTCTCCACAAGGTTAGACATAAGCAATTCAATTAATAATTCTTCACCATTAATGAATAAGCCAGTCTCGACTGCAGCAGTTAGATGCCTTGAAGCATGCCTGGGTTTAAAGTCATTAAAAACCCTGTTTGCAACTTCGCTTATGTTCACTTCAATTTTCGAAATTTTGTACTCGCCGGCGTCCAGTTGCGAGGCAAGTAATATGTTATTGCATAAAGAGTTTAAACGATTCACCTCCTGCAGCGTAATATTGATGAGCTTTTGTTGCTGCTGTTCTTCCAGTCGTCTTTTCTGCATTGTTTCCAGGTTCAACCGGGTAACAGCAATAGGTGTCTTCAATTCATGAGTGACTGCCATCATAAAATTCTGCTGCTGTAATGAGAGTGTAATTTGCCGGCGGGTAGCCCGGTACACAAACACTGCACCTATTAATATCAAAGCCAGAAAAGTTGATCCTTCCCCAATATACTGGGCTGTTTTTCTCCTTTTCGCATCCAATATCTCTGCAACCTTCGCAGAATAGCCCACTTCATCATGTCTTAGTTCGTTTAACAACAGGTCCGACATCCTGGTGTTTTGATGTTGCAGGGAAATAAACCAATAAACCAACGCAGCAATAATGTATAATAGCACAAACCAGTAAATAATGGTTATTGTAGCAAATCGCCTCGGTTTAAAAATGCTCATGGTTGTTTAACCTTTTCAACCCTTATACCTGCATTTAAAATATGGTTTAAAGGATCTTCGCGCATATCCTGCTGAAGTGTAAAAGTATACTTGCCTTTATGCAGGGGCGCAGGCTTATCGTTAAAGGAAATACGGTGTTCAAAAATATCGTCCATCCCGCTGCCTAACCAACCTTGCCTGTTATTACCCAAAATAAATTCACGCCTGATAGTAACTACTTCGGTGGGTTCTTTTACTGTTAAGTTCACCCAAATATTATTGTAGTTATAAGCGTCTTCATGCCTCAGTACAAAAAAAATATTGTACAAGACTGTGGTGTCCAATATCTCGAAAGTAAATGAAGGTCTTTCTGCACTCTTCCAACTATGGGAGGGAAAAGAAGTGGTCTTCTCGTAGATATCAATTGTCTGGCAAGAGACCAGACCCGTTACAACAAGTAGTATAAAGAGAAACTTATTCAAAAGGGCGTTTTTACAAAGATAAAAGCCAGACAGGTTATCCAATAACAAGTTTATTTATCTGATTAAGATCAAAACTACAGCCGACTTTAATCTAAAAAGAGGTGGGTACTTTGGCACTGGCAATATAAATTCTATTAAACTTCGTTGTGTCACACCCTTGTACAATTTGTTGTCTATTGGGCCTTCCTTACCTTATTGCCTTACCTTATTGCCTTGCCTCATTGAGCTTAAAAAAGAACGCTGTATTAAAATAAGATGATGCTTCAAAAAAACAGCCACCTAAAAATCACCCGGGTTATAACACATTCAAAACCTGCTCTTTTGCTTTTTCTAATTCGTCTTTCATAAGCACCACACTTTTTTGCATTTCGGAGTCATAAGCCTTAGAACCGGTGGTATTTATCTCCCTTCCTATTTCCTGCATAATAAAAGATAACTTTTTACCCTTACCCTCTTCCGCCTCTTTCAAAATGGACTTAAAATAATTACAATGATTTTTTAGCCTTACCTGCTCTTCGGTAATATCAATCTTTTCTATGTAATAAATTAGTTCCTGCTCCAGCCGGTTAGAGTCGTAATTTTCTTTACCAACATTATCTTCAAGTGTTTTTATCAATCCTTCTCTTATTCTTTGCTGACGCTGAGGTTCAAGTGTAGCTATTTTTTCTGCGTGCAGTATTATATTTTCAATTCTTAATTCAAGTTCATCTTGCAGCGACTTGCCCTCATCTATCCGATGCTCTTTCAACTGGTTAATAGCACTCAACAATACTTGTTCAAAACCCGTCCAGTCCTCATCCGACAAAACATTATTAGTTGGGGTAATTACATCAGGCAGCTTTAGTAGTGCACTCAATACATCCCCCGGATTTAAATTGAGTTCTTGCGATAATTCCGCAATTGGTTGGTAATATGCTTTGGCCAGCTCCTTGTTAATGGTAACAGGTTGCGCCGATCCGTTTTGCTTGATGTAAATTATACACTCCACACTTCCCCTAACCAGCTTTTCCTGAAGCACGTTTCTTATATCAAATTCAAATGGTTTTAGCAGCGGTGGAATAGTGATGCGAAGATCAAATTGCTTACCATTCAGAGATTTTACTTCTACAAGAAAAACTTTGTCACCAACTGCCTGTTCGGCCCTTCCAAACCCTGTCATCGATTGAAGCATGCGAAAAAAATTGTTATTGGTAAAAGTAAATGAAATTGCTGCGAGTCATAAGATCAAAGTTGGGCGTCTTTTGGCTAAACTTCAATTTCAACCGGCGATGACATTATTACTTGTTGGAAAAAGAAATAATATAAAATAAAAAAGGCCGCGATTAACGCAGCCGTTTTCATTTTATATTAAATAAATTACAACTTTCTCAAAGTATAATAGTAATTGCCTGCTTTAGTTAGATCTAAGGTAATTGTATAATTACCCGCAGAAGTTATAACAATGTTGTCTCCGCCATATTCGGGGGTATTATCGGGGCCGCCTCCTGCCTTATTATCGCCAAAGTTCATATCCCAGCTATTATTCGCCCTAAACTTAAATTCTCCTGTTGTTAAGCTTGCATTAATAGAATAAGTGCCATCAGGATTTAAGGTCATGGCAGTAGAAGAATTCCATCCATTGGGAGTAGCATCTCCAATTATTCCCCAACTGTCAATTTTATCAAACGACCAGGTCTTTGCCACCGTGTTTGCCTTAATTCTATATATCCCCGCTGTTGGCAATTTTATGTTATCTCCTCCACCTAACAGTCCGGGGCCTGCGCTTCCTATATCACCCGCAGACCAGTCATTTCCTTTTACCAGTTTAAACTCAGGGCTTGGATTATTGAAATTTATATAACCCTCATAATTAGTGCCGGTAGTACCTGTTGCAGCAACGTCAACTATTTGTGGTGCTGTGGCCGGTGTCCAGTTTTGAAAATTTCCGGCAATCCATAATGCTTTCGGAAAAGCGTAGCTCGCAATTACTCTTATCGCATAAGGCGTGTATTTTAAATTAACAGCATTGGAATTTACTCTTTCATTATTATTTCCGTAAGAAGAGACAACTCTCATTTCAAGGCTTGTAACTACGCCAGGCATGTAGCCTTTTGCCAATAGAAACTCATTGAAATCTTTTGCGAGGAACGAGGTAGTTAAGCTGCCAACTACGACTTTTGAAAGAGGATTGCTAAAGTTCTTACCGACAGAGTCTATATCAATAGTATATTTTATTGAATTAGGATCAGCAGTAGCATGATTTGGATAAGTCCAGTTAACTGTCAGTAAACTTTTAGTTGAGTCTGCGCGGGCTGGAGCAAGCGTAGTAGCAGAAGTAGTAAGAACTGCAGGTGTAGCGTTTTGATAAAGAGGCAAATCATCAACCTTCTGGCAAGCGGTTATACACACGCCGGCCAGTAAGATGACGAAAAATGAGTTGAGAACTTGTTTCATAATTGACAATTAGTGAGATTATAATTTAGTTAGTTTGAATCTTCCTGTCTGAAAATTCACTTCAATCTTGTAATTACCTGACTCAGGCGGCGCCTTTAGATCGGAACCACCAACTTTGAAATCATCTTCCATAACATTGTTCTCGTTATTTCCTCTTACTCCTCCATATTTTACAGCCCAGCTACCGTACTGAGGTAACAACAGATAAGATTGACCACCATTAAGGAAAAGACGAGGTATTTCGAACAGGCTTCTTGATTTTTGAATAAATCGCTGATTAGCCGGCACCGTTTCTCCCGCTACGCCTGCTTGCCAGCTGGCTGGGGTTGCAGCTCCTGTAATGTACAGCGCATTTGTAGAAGGTGCCGGTACTGCAAAGTCTTCGTAAGGAGTTATCGAAGCAAACTTCACAACATTCGAAGTTAAAGGAACTGTATTGTTGATACTGGAAATAACCCTTACTTCAATATTATGAGGTTTCAATGCTTCTAGTCCCATTTTACCTAAAACACCATTTAATTCAGCCTGTGTAAAAGACCGGCTTAGGTCGTTACTAACAGAAATGGTTTGTTTTGCAGGATTAGTAAAATTAGCGCCCGTTGTATCGAACTCTAAAGCATAAGCCACATTTTGCGAACTAACACCTGTGTTAAAAATGTAATTAGGATTTGTCCAAGTTAGCTTAATTGCCACATCGTTTTTACTATCGGAAAGTAAAGCCCGGTTAGAGAAAGCAGGAGCTGTTAGTTGTGGTGCTGTTCCTCCTAACAACACTACTCGATTTTCGTCTTTTTTACAACCTACCACTCCAAAAACAAGCAGGAGAAGAGTGACAAGTAGACTATTATATTGCCTCATGTAATAAAATTTATAATTATTAATAACCAGTATTCTGTTTAATATTTGGATTTGAAGAAATTTCCGAAGTCGGTATCGGATAAAGTCTCAGGTTCGACGAAACGCCTGTTCCACTTGGAACACCACCTTTATAGGGCCACAAGTAAGTAGCCTCAGTAAAATTATTGAAACGGATCAGGTCAGTACGACGATGACCCTCCCAATAAAGTTCACGGCCTCTCTCGGCTAAAATGAAAGCAGTGTTGTAAGAAGTAACCCTGCCAGCAGTGTTGCCATAAGCTCTATCACGTAATGCATTTATATAACCAATTGCACTCGCATTATCTCCTGTTCCACCTCTTACTACCGCTTCAGCATAAATCAGATAAATTTCTCCCAACCTGAAAACAGGAAAATCAATATCAGAAAAAGTCCTTGAAGGGTCGGTACCAAAGTTCCTGGCCCTTGTTCTGTTCCTGAATTTGTTTACCGCATAACCCTCGGTAAACTTACTTACATCAGTGATTTCCACATTTTGTCCTTCGGTGAAAAACAAAGCTCTTTGATCTTGCCTCGTGCTGAAAGACGGGTAACCAGGAAACAGTTGCGGAAGATTTCTTGTAGTTCTTAAACCACTCCAACCTGTTAGACCCGATGAGTCTTTAAACTTAGCATTGTCGCCATTTACAGAAGCATTTACTAGAAAAGTAGTACCACCGTAATTTTGTGTTTTTAAACCATCATAGTTAAGGCTCCAAATTACCTCTGTATTATTCAGATTATTATCAGCTAAAAACAAATTGCTATAGTTGGGTAGTAACTGGTAGTTCGCATCAATTACTTTTTTTGCGTTTGCTGCTGCTTCGGTCCATTTGGCAGTACCGGTATACACCTGTGCGTTTAAATACATTCTTGCCAAAAGTGACCAGGCTGCCGCCTTATCTACTCTTCCATAATCATTGGTTTTTGGTGCAGCCAAATCTGCGTCAATTGCTGTTAGCTCCTGCTCGATAAATTTAAACAAGTTTGCTCTTAAAATTTGTTTGGGAAGATCCGTTGTACCAGTAACAACACTTTCGTTAACGAACCCAGGATTACCGAACAAATCCATTAATACCCAATATTGATACGCTCTGACAAATCTTGCCTCAGCATGCATGCGCTTCAGCGATTCTGCACTAAGCCCTTTTGAACTTACCTTGTCTGGTGCACTTTCCCTTATAAATTCATTCGCAAGTGTTATTATGTAAAACGAGCGGTTGTAAAGGCCGTTTAACATAGGGTTGTTGGATGACCAGTTCATTCGATGAAAATCCTGCAGACCTACATCATTCCATGAAATAACGGCCTCATCTGTTGGTAACTCCTGTGCTTTCCAGAAAAGTCTCAAGAAATCAGAAGTTCCTTCATCGATGCCGGAAACATCTCCGGCACCCGCAGGACCTACATTACCGGTTAGAGCCATTGCTCCGTAAACTTTAGCAAGTACACTTCTATAACCTTGCTCTGTGCTATATAACTGCGCAGAGGTTGTTGTGTTAGGTGGAAAGCGGTCAAGATCTTTATGACAACCAGCAAGCACTGTGGCAGCTATCATAAAGTATAGACCAATTTTTATTGTATTTTTCATTTAACTACTTTTTTACTTTCTTTAAAAATCAAGATTTAAACCCAGTACATATGTACGGGGACGGGGATAGAACTGGTTGTCTATTCCACCGTTAATTTCCGGATCAATTCCTTTATACTTTGTAATTACAAATGCATTCTGCACGTTCGCTGAGATCCTTAGCCTTGCACCTTTAAAAACCTGACCCGCATCATAACCCAGGTTGATGTTGTCCATTCTTACAAATGAAGCATTTTGGATATAGTAATCAGAGAAATACTGGTTATTTGTAAAATTGGTTTCAAGGAAGTTGACTGAAGCATTATTTAGAAATCCTAACGGGTTGAACACTCCTCGCGCAACACCTAAGTTTGAGTAAACGTTGCTGTAATTGTAATTGTCAAGCGAACCCCTTAATACCATACCTAAACTCCATTTATTATAGGTAAAATTGTTTGTCATTCCTAAAAGAAAACGAGGATCAGCTTGCTTATACCGTACAAGATCGTTATCGTTAACAAGACCGTCCCGGTTTTGGTCTTCATACAAACCTTCGATAGGTTGGCCATTTACATCATATACTTGTTGTAAAACGTAAAAAGTAGATGGGTGATATCCTACACTTTGAATTTGAATCGTATTACCGGTACCTCCTGAAATCCCACCTACACGATTGCCTCTAAATGCCGGATCAGGATTTAATAGTAGATTGGTAATCTTTGGATTGATGAAAGTGAAATTGGTACTGAAATCCCATGTAAAACTTTTTCTTTGAACGGGGATGGCACTAATAGTTACCTCAACACCACGACTTTCTATATTTCCTACATTTCTGACCTGCTGGTTAGTAAAATTTGTTCCTAACGGAATGGGAACAAGGCTTAAGAGGTCTTTTGTTTTTCTTGAAAACACGTCCACAGAACCGGTGATGCGGTTAGCAAATAATCCAAAATCAATAGCTGCATTTATATTACTTGTTGTTTCCCATTTAAGTAACGGATCATAAGCAGCCGGTCTGTATAATGTATCAAAAGTATTTCCAAGTTGGTACAGCGCTCTGTCATTACTTCTTTCATAACGGGGAATGTATCCAAAGAAACTGATACCACCTTGCTGCCCGGTTACACCGTAACCTATACGGAACTTGAGGTCAGAAAACGTTTTTGAGTCTTTCATGAACGCTTCATCCTTAATTCTCCAGGCAAAGGCTGCAGAAGGGAAAAAGCCCCAACGATTATTTTTGGCAAATTTTGAGGTACCATCGGTACGTGCATTCAAAGTGAATACATACTTATTAGCGAAGGTTACATTCAACCGGGAATAATAAGAAATCAATGTATAACGCGGATCGCTCATTGCAAAAGCCGGAGTAGAACCTTGAATTTGAGTACCGTTGAACCTGTAATCAGCAAAGTTGAAATTGGTATACTTAAAATCCTGGTAGCCGTGGCCGACCATAAAGTCAACCCGGTTAGTTCCGAAATCTTTTACATAGTTTAGATAGAAATCAAGTAGCAGGTTTCTTTGCTGACTTTTGTACTGCGTATTTACACCACCATAGTTCAAAATACTATCGCGGGTACCCGACGCATTTTTACCGATTTCATACCTGCGGTAACCGGATGCGGCACTGTCAGAAATCTTAACGGCACCTGAACCGGATTGAACATCATAACCGAGGTTTAAGTTAGCGCGCAAACCTTTTAAGAAAGGTAAGCTGTAGTCAAATTGCGCATTACCAATACTTCTGTACACCTCACTCCTGCTATCGCGCATTTCGAGTAAAGCAACCGGGTTACGTGGAGTAAGGTCTTTTGGAACGATACCTATGTCTTTAAGTGTTTCTGTATACTCAAAAAATCCTCCGAAACGATCACTGCTAACTCTGACAGGCTGGGTTGGATCGAAAGAAATAGCTGAACCGATGGCTCCCTCTTCAGCAAAACGATTACTTGTTCTGGCGCCTTTCAGGTTAATATTCACTCTCAGCTGATCATTAAAAAATCTTGGAGACAGATTAAGACCAAGAGATTGTCTTTGAAAATTCCCTGTTCTTAAAATGCCATCCTGGTTAAGGAAGTTGCCAGATATACGAATGGGAAGCTTCCCATTAGCTAAGGCACCTGAGGCTGAAAGATTAATATCCTGACCGGTAGCAGTTCGGAAAATCTCATCCTGCCAATTAGTATTAGCAGCTCCCATCTTACCTGTTTGAGAAGAACCTCCTTTTGTATTTACAATATCTCTAAACTGATCTCCCGACAACACCGCTACCTTTTTACCTGGTACCTGTGTTATTAGTTGCACAGCTGCGTTAAAGACCATTTTACCTCTTTTTCCTTTTTTTGTGGTAATCAATACAACACCGTTAGATGCCCTGGAACCATAGATGGCAGCAGCTGAAGGGTCTTTAAGAATGGTAAAGCTTTCAACATCATTTGGGTTGATCATGTTAAGCGGATTTGCAGAACCTGCGACGCCACCTTCAACAGGAACACCATCAATTACAATTAAAGGATCGTTACTCGCATTCAAAGAAGCTCCGCCCCTGATTAATATCCTGCTACCCGAGCCTGGTGCACCGCCGCTTGAAGTGATTTGAACACCGGCAACTTTTCCGGCGATCATTTGCTCAGGAGAAGTGATATTGCCTTTTTGAAATTCTTTCTCAGTAACTGTAGCAATAGCACCTGTTACATCTCTTTTTCTTTGGGTACCATAACCTACTACCACCACTTCAGATAATGCAGTGCTGGCTGCTGCAAGGGTTACATTTACAGTACCGGCAGTTGCAATGCTTACCTCTTTCGGCGCAAAACCTACAGAACTGATTGTTAATGCCGAAGCCCCTTCAGGAACTTTAAATGAGAAAGTTCCATCTGCCCCTGTTTGTGTACCAGCCCTTCCGCCTTTTACAACCACAGATGCGTTTTGTATTCCCCCGCCGATGCTATCGACCACTCTACCTGTCACCGTTCTGTCTTGCCCAAACAGTTGCGCTGAAAACAGCAGCAGAGGCAAAACAAGAAAATAAACCTGTCTCCTAATGTTCATGATTCTATGTTTAAAGATTTTATTTTTAGAATTTCACTTTTACTTAAAAATACTTTTGGTTTAAAACCCTTTTGCTGCTACAAGTTTAAACCCGGGGAAAGATGTGTCATTAAGACAATACAAAAACTAAAATGTTGCACGCCGGATGCTTTTTAAAGTTGTATAAACTACTTCCATCTTTAACAGATCAATTCTTAATGATTAACTTTTGTACAAAAGATTTCTTATCTGCCTGCATTCTCAATACATAAGTTCCTGAGGAAAGATTATTAACACTTATCGGGGTAGTACTTCTACCGTTAACTACTGGTAAAGTATACTTTCTGATTAGCCTTCCACTTATATCTTCTATTCTCAACTGAACTAGTGATGATACCGCTTCATCTAATAAGACATATACCTGAGACCCCGTTACAGGATTGGGAAATAGTGTGAAATTAGAACCGGCTACAGATGAATTAACTACCACAATACTTGAATAACTATAACTACCGTCTTTGTCGGTCAGCTTCAAACGATAATAAATTTTCTTATCACTTCTAACGGCTATTGGGTCGTTATCAACATAAGTATAAGCAAGTCGGGACTCAGGTGAATTTCTGGTTACCGTTGCAATGCTGTTGAACTCAATGCCGTTCATAGATCTCTCAACAACAAAATGCTTAACGTTCACCTCGTTGCTGGTCAACCATCCAAGAGAAATATTACTGGTTGTTCGCCTGCCACTAAAAGACATCAAATTTAAAGGGAGCACTACCTGCCTGTCGAGGTAAACGTGATATTCTCCCGGCTGCAGTGTAATAGTTTGGGTAGCAGATGAAATATTTGCTATTGTACCTGTAGCTCCATTCAAGCCGGCACCTGTGCCGTTGCCGAGAAAGGTGTACCATGTTCCCGTTGTTTGAAAAGTAACAGTACGTGTTTGTGGTACCACATCAAAGTTAGCTACAACTGTTACTTTCATACCGTTGGGATCAGAATCGGCGATTTGAAAGCGTTTGAAATTTCCGTTGTTATCATTAAAGTCATAGCTAAAAGCCGCACTATTGAAAACGGATGGATTTTGAAGCCGCAGACGTATTAGTGTTGAATAGGCGTCAAATAACTTCAAACGGTTTGGGTCCTGCATATATTCCCAATGAGGCGGTTTTGCAGATACTCTTCCCCCGTTCGCATCAATTGAGATATCATATCCCCTTTCTCCAAATTGCCAAATCAGTTTTGGTCCCGGGATGGTAAAGAACAGAGCCGCTGCTGCCGCCTGCCGTTCTAAAGCTGTTGCCAAATCCTTCACGCTATAACCGCCTGAACTATTTCCGAAAGCTAAATTTTTAACCATTAACCGTTCTTCGTCATGGCTTTCCATGTAACCCATTTCGGCAGGGGTAGAGAAAGCCTGCTCACTACTATTATAAATAATCTTAGAAAAATTAGAATTCTCTTTATAACCCATTGTAGCCTGGTTGTAAGCGGGATTATTGTTACCCCATAACAAGAAACCGTGATTCGCATATTCCTGTTCTTCC
The DNA here is from genome assembly GCF_025963695.1 of Segetibacter sp. GTDB lineage: Bacteria > Bacteroidota > Bacteroidia > Chitinophagales > Chitinophagaceae > Segetibacter. The sequence continues at coordinate 128,427 of NZ_JAOQAH010000098.1, forward strand.
TGCCTTTGCTGCCCCAGGAACTCAATGATCATATAAGTGTTTGGGTTTTTTGTAACAACACTATTATAATAACGTTTTAGGTTGGCCACCCGACCAGAGTCATAGTTCTCAACCGTAGTACCATTTGAAACCGTTTGTGTAAATCCTTTTCCAAGGTCCAACCTATAACCATCGATTTTATATTCAGATAACCAATAATCCAGCGACCTTTCAACGAGGTACTGAGTCGCTGTTGAAGAATGGTTCAAATCTTCGAAAACGCTGTAAGGATGGGGTGCAGTTTGATTGAACCAGGGGCTATTTGCTGCCGGTCTACCGTTTTCCCAATACAGCTTACCCTGCGGTGTAGCCGATGCGTCCATGTGATTGTAGACTACATCTAAAATAACAGCTATTCCATTTTTATGACATAAATCAATAAACTCCTTAAACTTGTTTTTAGTACCGTATGCCTTATCCAAAGCAAAATAAAAGGTTGGGTTATAACCCCAGCTATCGTTGCCGCTAAACTCGTTTACCGGCATCAGCTCAATAGCATTTATACCTAACCGCTTAAAATAACTAATGGTATCGATCAACATTTGGTAGTTTCTTGCATCTCCAAAATCACGCACCAAAAGTTCATAAGCAACCAGGTTCTGTTTGTCTGGTTTAGTAAAATTAGTTACCTGCCAGTTGTACGGCGGAGGGCAGGTCTGCAAAACACTCATGATACCATTTTTTGCAACTGATACATTATGATTGTAAGGATAAGGTTTTAGATTAGGGTAAGTTGCAGTGGAAATGTATGGATCATTATAAGGATCTAACACTTTTTCGGTGTATGGATCAGCCACATAAATTGAATCGTCTACTCTATAATTGAAAGCGTACTCTGTACCCGAAACAAGACCAGTAAGTGTAATCCAATAATAATTTCCATCCGGTGTCTTATTCATTTGGAACTGAGCCTTAGGAGTCCAGTCACTTCCGGGGAAATCCCCAACTACAACCACATTATTTTTATTTGGTGCAAATAATACGAGGGTTGCAGAGCTACAATTGGCATCATAATTAATCCCCTCTTTTACCCCTGCAGGCAAAGCTGCTACGGTAATATCAGGTGTGATATAATAATTTAGAGTGTCATAGTAGCTCGTCCCTCCTGTAATATATTCAGCAATAAATTCCTGGCTTCCCTTTACCGAAGCAGCTGCGCTTCCGGTAATGGTAGTATTTCCAGTTACGGGGCCGCTAATTTTTGTTCCGTTAAAGTATAAGTTTAAAATGCCATCGTTATCAGCGGCAACAGCAGTTACAGGAACTGAAACCCCGAGACCGGCTTTAATGTCTTCATGAGCCAAAGAGTAAGTCGGTACTATAAAGGGCTGAGTAAACTGAACCTTCCTGGCGCCGGCAGGGTAGATCGGTACATACATATCAGAACCGTCGGCATTCCTTTGCACCCGGCTTCCTGAGGCATCCCTGAAAAGCAGCACTATTTTTAAAATCGTTTCTCCTGCAGGTACTCCAAAATAGGCCCGGGGATTATTGATAGTAAAAGACCATTTATTGGATTCTGCAGGCGTGGCGGTTGGAGCTGTTGTAGAACCCCAGCTAGTTGAAACATACTTCCAATCGGCGGAAGAGGTACTGGCACTGGTAATTACGCCAAAATGGATGTAAACGGTGCCTGTATAACTTAGCAGGCCTTTGTTTCCTTTTGTAGCATCTACAGTTATTGTTACGGAAGATTGGTCGGATGGAAACTGGGGAGCCCAGGCTAGTAGTTGCGCTTTAGCACTAATAAGGCATGTTAAAAAAAAGAGAGTAAAGGCTATTCTCATGTACAAGGGTTTCGTTAGAATGCACATTTAGGATGTGTAAGTTTTACACAATATTAGTAATTTTTTCAGTTGCCAAAAAAAAAGGAGAATTAAATTTAGAATACAACGTTTTTGAAGTCTTCGCTTTTAAAAATCAATTGCGAACCACTTTTTCTTATTCTTTTCGTATTTCTCGAAATTGAATTTGTATAGCTTTCCCGGACGGTGAGGAACGTCTTCTTCATATTCATCCAGGTCAATTAAAAAATCCATGGAGAAAAACTTTTTGCGAAAATTGCGACGATCAAGTTCAACGCCGAGTATTACTTCGTACAAATTTTGTAATTCGCGCAACGAAAACTTTTCTGGCAACAGGTTAAAAGCCAGCGGATGCTCCTGTATACGCTTTTGAAGCCAGTGATAACTTTCGTCCACCACCTCCTTATGATCAAAAGCCATGTCGTTCAGGTTTTTTACATTGTGCCAGTGCAGCTCGTTATCGTAAATTTTAAGTTCGTGGTGTTTTATGTTAAGAAGAGAGCAATAAGCAATTGTGATAACCCTACCGCCGGGATGTCGGTTGGGGCTTCCGAACGCCTTTACCTGCTCCAGAAAAACGTCGTTCATGCCGGTTCTTTGCAATAAAATTCTGTAAGCTGCCTGTTCCAGTTCTTCTGTCTCCTTTAAAATATCTCCTAATAACGACCATTTCCCTTCAAAGTGTTGAAGGTCACTTCTAATTAATAATACTTTCAGCTCATTTTCCTCAAATCCGAAAATAACGCAATCGACTGTTATTGGTACAGCCGGATAAGAGGCAACCAAAGATTTAGCATCGGCTATCAATGGACCACTTCGCTTTCTTAGGAGAGGGCTTATAGCATCAGTTGTATTCATAAGTCGTTAGTTTCCTTGTTCTTTTTTTATAATAGCAATCTGAAAGTAAATTCCGCTGTTAAAGTAAATCTTTTTATTTGCGTATAAAATACATAGTAATTTTTGATTGAATCGATGCTTTATCAACGTTCAATTTAAAAGCACGCTTTTTCGGAGGGGGAGTCTTGTTTGGGCTTGAAAAAATGTACAAGTGTGCGACGCAAGTAAAGCTTCGTAGCGCTTATGTGCCGGTCTCAACAACCCTTATTTTTTGATATCAATCTTTTATTCAACTCCCGTTTTTTCATAGCAACATCGTTGCGACGCTCCGTTCAACCAATGATCTTTTTGGCTCTTCCTTATTTTTTAAAGCCACCATCCCACTAAAAAGACGGTCGAATTGAAAATCTACGCCAGAAGAGATTGGCCGTGCACAGAAGGTTTTAAAAAATGCAAAAACTTGTATTCATGCAAAGTCTTGAACTAGCAATTTGCACAACTTTTTCTTTTTTAGCCATTCTTTTGATTTGTCCATCAACAGCCCCTTTTTACCGTTTTCATTTTCTTAAAGAAATGAATTCAACTACATTACATATCCTCCAATTTTAGGAACTATAATCAAATCACTACAATGAGAGTTTTCTTATTACTTCTGTTATCGCTTGCTTCGGCCATTGTAATGGCTCAATCAAAAACTTCAGGCACTGTAAAAGGAAAACTGGTAGACTCCACTTCTCGCCAAAATTTAAAAGACGCAACCGTTTCTATCTTACACCCGCAGGACTCCTCTCTTGTTAAGTATGGCTTATCTAAAGCAGACGGAAGCTTTACAATAGAAAATGTTCCTTATGGTTCTTATATCTTTTATGTAACCTTCCAGGGATTTGTTGAAATACAAAAAAACTTTACTGTCAATGCCGAAAGGCCCGACTATAACCCAGGAACATTATACATGACTTTGTTACCCGCCGACCTGGGAAACGTTACAGTACGCACTTCGCCTATAACCATTAAAGGAGATACAACCGAGTTTAATGCAAGCATGTTTAAGACAAAGCCCAACAGTACAGCGGAGGACATGCTTAAAAAATTGCCCGGCGTTGAAGTGGATAAGGAAGGAGCTGTAACGGCCCAGGGACAAACAGTAACCAGGGTAATGGTAGATGGAAAACGTTTTTTTGGGGACGATCCAAAAATGGCTACACGTAATATTCCCACCGATATGATAGACAAAATAGCTTTGATAGACGCCCAAAGCGAACAAAGTGCATTTAGCGGCTTTGATGATGGAAACAGGGAAAAAGTAATTAACATTATCACTAAAAAAGACCGGCGCAAAGGTGCGTTTGGAAAGGGAACGATTGCAGCAGGAGACAAGGGTCTTTACGCTGCTAACTTAAGTGTAAACCGTTTTAATGGCAACCAACAATTGTCTTTTATCGGGCAGGCGAATAATGTGAACAACCAGAACTTCTCAATGCAAGACATTCTTGGAGCTACAAATAGTGGCGGAGGTGGCGGCGGCAATCGGGGCGGGGGAGCTGGTGGTGCTGGAAACCGTGGTGGGGGTGCAGGCGGGGGTGGCAATTTTGGTGGTGGAGGTGGAGGTAACTTCGGAGGAGGAGGCGCAGGCAATTTTATCGTTTCAAGTCAACCCGGCATTTCACGCACTATTGCCGGCGGACTGAACTATAATGATGCCTGGAGCAAAAAGACAACCGCTAATGGAAGTTATTTTTATAATAATGTAAAAACAAATAATAATTCTGAAAGGTATTCTGAAACTTTTAATACAAATGACTCCTCTACTTTTAACAGCAACATCAATTCGTCACTTAATGCCAATAAAAACCAGCGGGCAAATTTTGAAATAGAGCACCGTTTTGACTCTATGAATTCTTTGCTTATACGCCCTAATATTAGCATGCAGGAATCAGATAATTCAAGTGAGACCTCTACACGGGTAACAAGAGGCAAGCTTGTCCCCCTTAACAACGTTCAGTCCAGGACCAATTCACACAATAGCGGTTATACTTTAAACAATATGATGCTATTCCGCCACCGCTTTCAGAAGCGCGGGCGTACACTAAGTTTAAATCTTACACAAGGGTTAAATACAAACGACCGCACTTCTAATAACCTAAGTTATAATTCAACAACCAGGGGCAGGGATACAACAGACCGTACCAGTACTACGGGCAGAGATGGAAAAAGCTTTGGAGGCACCCTTTCTTATACAGAGCCAATAAGTGCAACCGCACAATTAGAAGTAAACTATAACTATAATTATAACGCAAGTAATTCAGATCAAAAGACTTTTAGCTTAAACAGATCGAGTAAGCTATATGATGTGGTAGATACTACCCTTACGAACCTGTTTGAAAATACAAATGCTTCTCATCGCGTCAGCCTGAATTATAGACAACAGCTAAATAAGTTGTGGAATTACACAGTTGGGTTAGGTGTTCAACACGCAGAACTAACAAGCAATAATATTACAAAAAAGAGGTTTCTGGGCCAGTCGTTTAACAACTTAACTCCAACAGTCGCTTTACAATACAGCAAGAACAGAACGCAAAACTTCCGTTTTTTCTATAGGGGCAACACCCAGCAACCCAACATAACCCAGTTGCAGGATGTGCTTGATAAAGTGTCTAATGTGCTATATCATACTACAGGTAACCCTGGTCTAAAGCAGGCTTTCAACCATAACGTCAACTTAAATTATTCGAGTTTCAATGTATCTACTTTTAAAAACTTTTTAGTAAGTCTTAATGGAGGATTAAGCACCAATAGGATCAGTAACTATAACATTATAAATTCATCCAGATCCGATATTATTTTAGCTGCAGAGAATGACACCTTAACATCGGGAACCCAGTTTTCGAGACCGATAAATATTAATGGTGGTTTCAACATGTCTGGCTTTATAAACTATGGCTTTCCAATAAAGACGCCCAAATCGAACCTCAACTTCACAACACGCGTTTCTGTAAACAGGGATGCCAGTTTAACGAAAACATATACAGAGGTAAACCCTAACGCACAAGACGTAAAAATCTTTACCAATAACTACATTTTAGGAGAAACAGTTCGATTAACCATGAACCTACAGGAACGGCTTGATCTTAACTTCTTTAGTACATCAACCTATAGTATTGTAAAGTATAGTGCCAGTGCAACAACTGCTAACCAAAACGCAAACTCTTTTATACAGATTTTCTCGGTAGAACCTACTTACGCAACTAAAAGCGGATGGGTACTGGGAACCGATTTTAATTATACGATGTACCGTGGACAATCTGCCGGGTTTAATCAATCAATACCCTTACTAAATGCAAGCCTTTCAAAAATTACGTTTAAGAATAAGCGAGGTGAGTTAAAATTCAACGTGTACGATTTACTTAACCAGAACAAAAGCATAACACGTACCGTAGATCAAAATTCTATAGTCGACACGAGGACCCAGGTGCTGACGCGTTATTTCCTTATAAGCTTTACGTATAACTTGAGAAGGTTTGGAGCCCAGCCACCAGGTAATGGCAATAACCCCATGAGACAGATGTTTAGAGGTGGTGGAATGGGCGAAATGAGAGGAATGCGTCCCCCAAACGAGTAAATTATTCGGCTCACTTTCAATAAAAAAAACCCTGCAACGGCTTCAGGGTTTTTTGTTGTGTTTTCGTGTAACCGTAAAATCATATTCGGGTTCTAAATTTTTAATAAAAAATTATTACAGATAGAATTGAAAGTATTATACTTTTACATCTTCAAAATTAATTATTCATTTTTTCGATTGTATTAGGAGTTGAAAAATTTTATCGCCCATAATTATCTTTCTGCAAGTCACCCTTCTCTTAGTGGTGCTGTAAATCATTTGGGTTCCGAATACTTCTTATACCTTATCCGACGACCACGTATCTGAGAAACATTATAATGTTTCTATAGTTAAAGCAGGCGAGATGTACCTGTTTTGGCACGATCTTCTTTACAACATTCCTTTAATTTTATCAACGTGGATCAGCAAATTATTATCAGGGTAGCCAATAGTGGCGACATTCATTATTCTCAGACTATAACCGACGAGATGGAATCTTCTGCAAAAGCCAGGGGAACCGGTATAGCTAAAAGAAGCCCGGAATATGTGGCCAAAAAAATGGAAGAAGGCAAAGCTGTAATTGCTGTTACTGCAGCTGGTACCTGGGTAGGCTTTTGCTATATAGAAGCCTGGGGACACGATCAGTACGTCGCAAATAGTGGTCTGATTGTAGCGCCTTCATTTAGAAAAAGTGGCGTGGCCAAGCAGATTAAGAAACGAATTTTCGATTTGTCGCGGGAGAAATATCCATCATCTAAAATATTTGGACTTACTACCGGTTTGGCCGTAATGAAAATAAACAGCGAGCTCGGGTACGAGCCCGTAACTTATTCTGAATTGACAGATGACGAACAGTTCTGGGCAGGTTGTAAGGCTTGCGTTAACTACGATACCCTAATGAGCAAAGACAGGAAGAACTGTTTTTGCACAGCCATGCTCTATGATCCTGCTGATCACTACGAGCCCGAAGAAACCGCGGCAGACTTTAAAGAGAATTCCAACTTATACGAACGTTTTATGAACGTAAAAAAAAGCCGTCTACTAAAGCTTCTAAAAAAGAAAGACCCGCAAACCAAAGCCAAGTCAAAACTTTTGTTAAGCCTTCTTTTCAACCTGTAATATTTCACTTTTAAATCTTTATAAACCTGTTTCTAAAATGTCAAAAAAAGTAGTTCTTGGCTTTAGCGGTGGATTGGATACCTCTTTCTGCGTAAAGTATTTTACCGAAGAAAAGGGGTACGAAGTCCATAGTATTATTGTTAACACCGGGGGGTTTAATAAGGACGAATTAAAGCATATTGAGCACCATGCATATGCTTTAGGCGTTAAAACACACAAAGCCGTTGAGGCCGAAGAAAGCTACTATAGTAGTATCATTAAATACCTTGTTTTCGGAAATGTTTTAAAGAATAACACATACCCGTTAAGCGTAAGCGCCGAACGATTGATACAAGCGCTTCATATTTCTGACTATGTGCACGAGCTAAATGCTGATGCCGTTGCTCACGGAAGCACAGGTGCAGGCAACGACCAGGTGCGGTTTGATATGATCTTCAATATTATGATCCCTGGTGTCGAAATCATCACTCCAATTCGTGACCTTAAGTTAAGTCGCGAAGAAGAGATCGAATTTCTTAAAAGTAAAAATGTAGACATGAACTTCGCCAAGTCTGTTTACTCTATCAATAAAGGTTTATGGGGCACTAGTGTAGGCGGTAAAGAAACTTTAAATTCTTATGGAATGTTGCCCGAAGAGGCCTGGCCAACACAGGTAACGGAGACCGGAACCGAAGAAATTAAACTGCATTTTGAAGAAGGTGAATTAACCGAGGTCAACGGAGAGTCTTTTGAAACCCCTGTAAAAGCCATTCAATACCTGCAAACTGTTGCCGGCCCTTATGGCATAGGTCGCGATATTCATGTGGGCGACACAATTATAGGAATTAAAGGCCGCGTGGGTTTTGAAGCAGCAGCGCCAATGGTGATTTTAAAAGCACATCATGCACTCGAGAAACATGTGCTTACCAAATGGCAGTTAAACTGGAAAGACCAGTTAGCGATGTTTTACGGCAACTGGCTGCACGAAGGTCAAATCCTCGATCCGGTGATGAGAGATATCGAAGCCTTTTTGCAGAACACTCAAAAAAATGTCACAGGCGATGTCTTCGTCCAATTAAAGCCTTATCATTTCCATATCATAGGTATAGAATCGAAGTTTGATTTAATGAGTGCAAAGTTTGGTAAATACGGTGAAATGAATTCTGGCTGGACAGGTGAAGACGTCCGGGGATTTAGTAAGATCTTTGGTAACCAAACAATGATTTGGCACCAGGTAAAGGATAGTACCAAAGAGAGTTAGAACATTTTGGTAGCGGACATTAGTGGTAGTATACTGCTTCTGTTGCGTCGCACGCTTGTACCTAAATCAATGTCTTCAGCTACTCCTGTACTTTAGTCAAAAACTTTTAATGTTAAAAAACATCGAAACAAAAATTCCACCTACAGTCCTTTCAACTCTAAATGCACACAAGTACCTATGGGGCAAAAATTGTGACGACTGGAACTTATTAGACAACGAAAGTTTCGGTGTAAAGCATGAAAGAATGAGTTTTGGTACTGAAGAAGCTTTTACACTATCACAAGCAATTGCAGCAACTTTTTTATATACTCAAAGGCAGGGCCGCTTCGAAAGTGAATGAAGTAATCCTGATTGTACATGAAGGGGGACGACGACACCTTGAAGCAGGTCGACGACACAGGATAATGAATAAGCTCCGCTAGAGTTCTTTGTTCTCTCCCAGCCTTCTACCAAAGCACACCGCCACCATTTGATGTAGCAGGATGACCGTAGCTAAAAATAGAAAGCAGAAGTTTTCTAAGACCATTATTAACAAATAACACAGTATGTTTTTCAGAAGAGACCAACTCAATAACTTTTTATACTCCCCTTTGTCGGGTGCAGACTCAAGCTCACCTTTAGCAACGGGAAGGCTTCGGGTTGGAATAATTGGTGGAGCCGGCTATACCGGTGGAGAGTTAATACGGATTTTAATCAATCATCCAAATGTTGAAATCTCTTTTATAAACAGCAAAAGCAACGCAAATAAGCCTGTAAGTTCTGTGCACGCCGATCTGATAGGCGAAACCGATCTTGTATTTTCATCCGATCTTTCAAATAACATTGATGTTTTGTTTTTGTGTGTTGGTCATGGAGACGCAAAGAAGTTTTTAGAGAAAGGAGATAATGTTGACGGTGTAAAAATTATAGACCTAAGCCAGGATTTTCGCCTTTCAGCTAATGCAACCTTCGGATCAAAAAAGTTTATTTACGGCTTACCTGAGCTTAATAAAGAACAAATTAAGTCAGCACAGAATATCGCCAATCCCGGCTGCTTTGCATCAGCTATTCAATTAGGATTATTGCCACTGGCAAAAGCCGGGCTACTAAAAGAGATATATACAACCGGCATTACCGGCTCCACAGGTGCCGGGCAAAGCCTATCAGCAACCACACATTTTAGTTGGAGAGCAAATAATATATCCGCTTATAAAACGCTTACCCACCAACACTTGAAGGAGATCACCCAATCGTTACAACAGCTGCAGGCTTCTTTTTCAACTTCAGCCGAAACTAAGAGCGGCCTATACTTCGTACCCTGGCGTGGTGATTTTCCACGCGGCATTTATATCAGTTCTACCATTGATTGCGATCTTTCGTTAGATGATGGCAACCGGCTATATAAAGACTTTTACCAGGATGAACCTTTTACTCATGTTAGTGATACAATGATTGATTTAAAGCAGGTAGTAAACACAAACAAGTGTCTCATTCATATCGAAAAAGCAGAAGATAAAATCGTAATACACTCAGCAATAGACAACCTACTAAAAGGCGCAAGCGGCCAAGCTGTTCAAAACATGAACCTGATGTTTGGATTAGAAGAGACGGCCGGGCTTAGGCTTAAGGGAGGGGGGTTTTGAG
>NZ_JAOQAH010000121.1 GCF_025963695.1 Segetibacter sp.
CTTTGCAAAACCAGTGGCGATTGCATGACAACTACAGAGTATTAGACTTCAATGTTCTCCCATTTCTTACCGCATTTTGTATTCCGTTTTCAACGCTCATCTCGCCATTCACCAACACGTACTTAAACCCTTTAGTGTATTGATGCGGCTTGTCGAAGGTTGACAAGTCTTGTACTTCTTTATCATTAAAAATGAGGATATCTGCTGCAAAGCCTTCTTTCAACAATCCTCTATCTTTTAAATTGAATTTTTGTGCTGGTAACGAAGTCATTCTCCTGATTGCGTCCTCAAGACTAATTACTTTTTCATCTCTTACGTATTTAGCCAAAACCCTTGCATTTGTTCCATACCCTCTTGGATGAGGCACGCCACTGTTAAACACCCTGATGCTCGCGTCAGACGCAAACATGTCAAAAGGGTACTTCATAATGTTCTTTACATCATCTTCACTCATTCCATGAAACACCATTCCTGCCCCACCCTGCTGCATCATGTCCATAATTGTTTCGGCTTCTTCCTGTGCCTTGTGCTTACGGCCTTTCACCAGGTTAACCTGCTCAATGCTTTTACCATTATAAGTAGTGTCTGCTTTAAACGATGCTACTACAGGATAACTAAAATGTTTCAGTTTACGCTTACGCAGTTTTTTGATCATGTATTCTGAAATCTGCTTTCTCACTTCCGGTCTTTGCAATCTTGCATTTATAGAATCCTGTCCGTCAGATAATACATTGTCGGGCAGTAAAGTGCTAAGCGAAGTACTGCTGGCGGTGTAAGGATACTGGTCAATTGTTACATCCAAACCCTCATTTCTCGCTTCCCTCACCAGCCCTAAAGTTTCGTCGGACCTTCCCCAGTTTTGTTGACCACTTAATTTAAAATGCGAGATCTCGACCCCTATATTCGCTTCTCTTCCGACCTGTATAGCTTCATTTATTGCAAAGGCAACACTGTCTGCTTCGTCCCTGATGTGTGAGGCGTACACACCATTATATCCAGAAGCCACTTTTGCCAAAGCAACCACTTCAGCAGTTTTTGCATAAGTACCCGGAATGTAGATAAGACCTGTTGAAAAGCCAACGGCCCCTGCTGTCATTGCCTGTTCGACAATAGTTTTCATCCTTGTTAATTCCTCGGCAGTCGGTTCCCTGTTGGCCGTACCTAGCACTGCTTTACGAACGTTATTATGACCAATAAGAGAAGCCACGTTGATTGACAGCTTGACACTATCGAGCTTAGAAAAGTATCTGTTGAGGTCAACATTAGACGATCCGCAGTTTCCTGTGACAACACTGGTAACTCCGTCGTAAATAAAGTTGCTGGCGAGCGGATTGGCATCTTCATCACCCTCGATATGCGTATGCACATCTATGAAGCCGGGCGACACGAACATGCCTGTCGCATCTATTTCCTTTGTAGCCTTTAGATTTTTAATTTTACCAATGCGAACGATTTTTCCGTCCTTTATTGCCACATCTGCATGGTACCATGAGTTGCCCGTGCCATCTAATATCTTTCCATTTCTAATAATAATGTCCACGCTCACATCATCAGGAATTGCAAAAGACAGAAGAAATAAGACTAAGAGAAATCGCATGAAAAAAGTTTGCAACTAAGATAACGGTAGTTGATGTACGAAGTTGAGTTTTACTTTTTTTAAAAAGCGGAACTCTTAGCTGTATCCTTCGCTCAAAACCTCCACGAACTTTTATTGTTTCCTATTTTAAAGTTATTATTACAATATGAAACACCTACGACTGCTAGTGCTGGTTTTGCCGTTTTTATTACAAGCTTATAGTTCTAAAACTATTGCAACAAAAAGTAAGAATGCTAAGAAATGGGTTACTCTGTTTAACGGAAAAAACCTTAACAACTGGAAACCCAAAATAGCAGGTCTTCCTTTAGGCGAAAACTATGGCAATACGTTCAGGGTCGAGGATGGTATTTTAAGTATTAGGTACGACAAGTATGACAGTTTCAGGAACAGGTTCGGCGCTTTATACTATAATAAGAAGTTTACCAACTATCGGTTGAAAGTAGAATACAGATTTGTAGGCAACACTACTGCCGGTGCACCCTCCTGGGGATTTAAAGATGGAGGCATTCAATACCATTGTCAATCTCCGTCAACGATAGGACTAACACAATCTTTCCCTGTTTGCCTTGAATTTAATTGTCATGGTGGAAACGGCAAAGAAGAGCGTCCAACAGGTGAAGCCTGCATTTCAGGAATGACAATACAGGTTAACGGCAAAAAGAACGCTTCTAACTGTACATTGCCAGACCTAAAAAAAACCTTCCATGGTGAAGAATGGATCACCGCAGAAATTGATGTAAACAACGGAAAGATCACCCATTTTGTAAACGGCGAAAAAGTTGTTCAATACGAGAAGCCGCGTTTAGACTCTTCAAATGCTTTAGCCAAAAAACTAATTATTGCAGGCAATGATATAGTTAAGGACGGATATATTTCTCTTCAATCCAACAGCCATCCAATGGACTTTAGAAAAGTGGATATAATGGAGTATTAATAAATGAGGTATTACCTTACAAGTCTTCATGCTTCCTTTTCTACACTTAAAGGGGTGGAACCAGTTTTGAAGGCAATGTTAGGTTCACCACGTTTCGCTCCCATATACTATAATTTATTTAAAAGGTCCGCACGCAAAACAACCTCTTGCCTTATGACTTCAAGACAAACTATTTTAAAAAAAATTTATCCTTTATTAATGGAAGCGGGAAAAATTTTTGGTTTAAAAGCTGGTGTTATAAAAAATAAGGATAACACCGAGCCCCTTACCTCATTTTATAATCTCAAAGCAATATCGATAGATGGTCAGGAAATCGACTTTAAAGAATTTAAAGGAATGAATGTTCTTATAGTGAATACGGCATCAGGATGCGGATATACAAATCAATTAAGTGATTTAAAGAAATTGCACGAGTTATATAAAAACAAGGTGGTAGTTATAGGGTTTCCTGCTAATGATTTTAAAGAGCAGGAAAAATTGACCGATAAAGAGATCGCTTCCTTTTGCCTCATAAATTTTGGTGTATCATTTTTGCTTGCTCAAAAAAGTGTAGTAGTTAAAGGAGATAATCAAAATGAAGTATTTGCATGGTTATCACATAAAGAGAAAAATGGCTGGAACGATAAACCCCCGGAATGGAATTTTTCGAAATACTTAATCAATACGAAAGGCATGTTAACATATTACTTTGGTCCCGGAGTAGAACCTTTAAGTACTGATATAACCGCCCAGCTTGGTTAAGCAATACAATCGATAACGGTGTCTTTCTTCATTAGCATTGAAGAGTAAAATGAAAATTTATTTAGAGGGGGAAGCAAGAAAATGGAAACTAGCTGACATAAAAAAAGGGTTACTATGAGTAACGCCTTTAATATTGTAATTCAAAATTTAATTAGATGCTCCTGTTGCCACCAATTAGTTTGAGCAGGAAGATAATAACCGCGGCTACCAAAAGAATGTGAATTAGACCGCTGCTAACATGAAAAGCAAAATAGCCTAGTAGCCAGGCAACAATTAAAATTACTGCGATTACATACAAAAGGTTACCCATAATGAAGAATTTTTAGTTTTATAAAATAATACTTGTTATTCTTCATATAAAAATACCTTGCCACCCACTATTATAATTGTTGCTGCGTTTAAAACTAAAACCCCCACATTTCTTCAATTATTTATTTTTCCTAATCCTATTTTTTGTTGAACAAAAGACACAAAAAATAGACAGAAGATTGCACGAATAACTATAATATCAATTATTGTAAAAAGCCTTAAAGTGCCTTACTCAGAAATTTATCGCCGCTAATGTTTAATGTCAGTTTTGTCTTTTTTAACTGGTCCTCCACTTCAAAAACAAAAACTTCATCAGGAGCAATTGCCGGCTGACTTTCGGTTACCACTACAATCGGAAACTCTTTCTTTGACGAAGTAACACCAGGGGAAATATAACGAGGATTGAGTTTCTTGAAATTTCCATTATTCTGGATATAAGTCATTTTCAGCGCACCAATAGTAAATTCTGCATCTGGGTTTGAATTTTGAACAAGGAACTTTAAAAAAGTATTCTTCCCATTTGAAGTTATTCCCTGGCAGGTTAATTTTATATCATTATTACTATCAGTTAAATCGAGGTAGGCAGATTGAGCCATTACTTTTTTGCTAAACTCTACATTTTCTTTAGTGTTGTCCACAAGTAAGGTTTCGTCGGTACTTTCATTAGCCGAAGCAGCATTTACAGTATTATTGATGGTGGAACCCGGTGCAGTATTTTGAGTAGGGATCGTTTTCTTATTACCACCTTCAACCAATGATGCCTCTCCTTGTTTAGAAAGCGGTTTCGATATAGAATTCTCTTTTGATAACTGCCCGTTGTTTACTGCTGTGCCTGTCTTTGAAGCACCAGTTACTGCCGGTTTAGGCTTTACCTTATCCATACTTCTTTTAATGGCAATAATTTCATTATAAATGGCTCTTTGTTGCACCGGCGTTGGGTTTAATGCCAGAACCTCGTTGTATAAGGTTAATGCGTTTGACCAATCTGATGCGTTCATTGCCTTGATTGCTCTTTCAATAAGGCTATCAAATTTTTCTTTTTTGGCTATGTCATTATCGGGTACTGACATTCCAGCACTTGCATTTGCTGCTATTCTCTTGTTTTCATTCTCTTGTGCTAACCGTTTCGTCTCGTTTTCCTGCGCTAATCGTGCAGTTTCCTTCTCCTGTGCAAGTCTTTTAGTCTCGTTCTCCTGAGCTATTCTACT
>NZ_JAOQAH010000027.1 GCF_025963695.1 Segetibacter sp.
TTTCTTTTTTCTTGATAAAAAAGAAAGAAAAAATCAAGACTCCATAAAAAAGGCTAAAAATTACCTTTTCAGGCTAAAATGAAATAAGTCACAACAGTTGAATAAAAAACGAACTAAGGATAACATACAAGCCAGCAACATTACCGGGCATTTGTAACATCATTTCATTTCTTAACGCCTGAACAGGCAATTTTCTTAACGCCTTTTTTATGAGGTCGGGCGTTATTAATAAACGTTCGTCTATTCTGCGTTTTAGTTGAATTTTTGCGTTGTTTAATTTACATCAAACATTCTGACAACAGTTCTTGCATAAAGGACATCAGCCGGTTGGGTGCCAAGCGAAGCGATGGTATTCCGAAACAATGCGTAGCAGTTTCGGAAACAAGCGGGTGGAGTCCTGTTGCAAGAACGAAGCCCAGCGGCTTGAGCGTTTGATTTAAGATTGAAGATACCTGCAAACAGACTAAGTAACGGATCAATACTTGCGATTGAACCGAATGAGTTAAGTGAAGTTTTAACACATAAAACTGCAGCAACATCAACGAACAAAAAGACGAACGAAATGCGACGCAACAAAAGTTGAACGCAGAACAACTGCATGTACCAAAAAAATAAGCATAAAAAAGCCGAACAAAATATGTCCGGCTTTTAAATGCTTTTATAAAAAAACTTATACTTTATTCAGTTCAACATTTACAACAAGCTCTACTTCTTTGCTAACGACCAATCCACCAGCTTCAGTTGCCTTGTTCCATTTCAAATTGTAATCGAAACGATTGATAGTTGTTTTTGCTTTGAAACCTGCTTTTGTTTTACCCATATTTAATGCGGTTCCACCAAAAGTAACGTCGAAAACAACTGGCTTTGTTACGTCGCGAATGGTAAGGTTACCGGCAAGTTTGTACTTGTTGCCACCTGCAGGTGTGAAAGAAGTGCTCTGAAACTGCATAGCAGGAAACTTTTCAGCATTGAAAAAATCATCGCTTTTTAAATGCTTGTCACGCATGTCGTTTTCTGTATTGATAGAATTTACATCAACAGTGAAATTAATTTTTGCATCAGAAAAATCGCCCTTTGTATTTTCCATGCTGCCATCAAACATTTTAAAATTACCTTCTACTTCAGATACAACCAGGTGAGTTATTGCAAACTTTACGTTTGAATGGGCTTTGTCAATCACCCATTTTCCTGCCTGGTCTGGCATGGTGACCAACGTTTCATCTTTTGGAGATGCCTTTTCTTTAGAAGGAGTAAAAGCTGAAGTGGCTACTACAATTGCAGCAACAGCTAACGATGCTGTAAAATACTTTTTCATAATGTTTTTTTGCTTTTCAGAGTTTTTATAAGGAATGAAATGAATAGGAGCCAAATATACCCGCCGCCTCCACCCATAAGTTGCTTAAGAGACAAAAGGAAGGAATGTTGCGACGAAAGTGAAAAATTTGTAGGCAAGCTGTAGTAAGCGCAAAGCGTTTTTAGTGCATCGCTTTAGATACTCACCTTACAACTTATAACCGCTGCTGCAAAACGCCTATGATTTCATTTTTCCAACTTTTGAAATTATTGTCCAGAATTTGCTTTCTTGCCTCCTTAACGAGCCAGAGGTAGAAAGCCAGGTTATGAATACTGGCAAGTTGCAACCCAAGAATTTCGTTTGCAACAAATAAGTGTCGCATATAAGCTTTACTATAGTATTGGCTTACTTCATTTGGCAACTGGTCATCAATCACCGAAAAATCCTTAGCCCATTTAAGGTTCTTGATATTAATCACCCCTCTTGTAGTAAACAACATCCCATTTCTTCCATTACGGGTAGGCATTACGCAATCAAACATATCAATACCAAGATCAATGCACTCAAGAATGTTCCATGGGGTACCAACGCCCATCAGGTAACGCGGTTTATTCTCCGGAAGTTCTTCGCAACATAAGGCTGTAAACTCGTACATCATATCCATTGGCTCGCCCACGCTTAAGCCACCAATCGCGTTTCCCGGGGCATCTTTTGATGCGATGTAGTGACATGAAGCTCTTCGCAAATCCTTATAAGTTCCACCCTGAACTATTGGAAACAGATTTTGCGAATAGCCATACTTTGAGGGAGTTTCATTAAAATGAGTAAAACAGCGGTCAAGCCAGCGGTGTGTTAAATCCATGCTGTCTTTGGCATATTTGTACTCGCTTGGGTAAGGCGGACATTCATCGAAGGCCATCATGATATCGGCCCCGATGGTCCGCTCAATATCCATTACTTTTTCAGGTGTGAATAAATGCTTGCCTCCATCGATGTGCGATTGAAACATCACCCCTTCTTCATTAATCTTCCGGTTCGCCGCCAACGAAAAGACCTGGTAGCCGCCGCTGTCTGTGAGAATAGGACTGTGCCAGCCGTTGAACTTATGAAGACCACCTGCAGCTTCTAATACTTCAAGTCCCGGCCGCAGATAAAGGTGATAAGTATTACCAAGAATTATTTGCGCCTGCACATCCTTATGTAGCTGTTGTTGGGTTACTGCTTTTACGCTTCCTACAGTACCAACCGGCATGAAGATCGGTGTTTCAATTTCACCATGATCTGTAGTTATTTTTCCCGCTCTCGCTTTCGACTGTTCTTGTGTATGTTGAAGTTCAAATTGTAATGCCGGCATAAGCCGGCAAAAGTAGGGAAATGACTACAGCAATATAAGAGCATATGCCAACATAACAAATGTTTAAAATATTTACTTAAAGCTATTTGTGTTTTTTTCCGTAGATCCAGAAGTCTTCGTCAGGAACTGTTGAATGAATTTTTGGATAATATAGTAGTTCGTACCCAATTGCATTAATTGCGGAATCGTTTCTTCTACCATTAAAAACCATCGTCTCAATATCATCTCTGGGGCCAATCTTTAAAATGTCTTTATAGCTGCGTGGCTTTCTTTTATCGTTAAACTTTATAAAACTTCCCCTGGCATCAATAGTAGGATAATACACCTGGTTAATGCTTCCATAATGCAATAAAGCCATCGCTTCAAAGTCAGGATGAAGGAGTATTTTATCATTATTTCTGCCACTGTTAGTCAGAAATGTTGCCGCGTCTTTCGCACCTGAAAAAGGATACTTTATTTCATACACATGCACAAAAACAGAAGCCGCTAATTGGGTTAACAACATTGTTGTAAAAAAATAATTAAAATAAAGAGTCCATTTATTTGTCCGAGTAGATGAGGAACGATAAAGCCAGGTACATGCTATTAGCAAAACAAAAAAGGCACCAGTATGCCTTAACTGACCGCGATCGAAAATAAAAGACATAAATAAAAAAAAGCCTGTAAAAGATGCTGCAAAGAACATGGAAATTAAAAGGGATCGTCTCCAGGCACCAATCGCAAGAATAATCATTGTAAGCGCCAATAGTTGCGGCAAAAGAAAAACACCGTTTTTTACAAAATTACTTTTAAGATGGTTGCGTTCAAACAAACTGGTGCCCCAGTATCTTCCCTCTTCTAAGGGAGCAGGCAAATAAAACAGCACGTTGGAAATTTCCTTAGAAATTTTAGCCATCCTTTTATAGTTAAGTGTGGCGGCTATTTTCAACTTTGGTGTCCGGTCTGGCGGTGCAACCAGTTGCAACATGGCAGTCGTTAAAAAGACTAAAAATACAAGGACGGTGGCGTAAAAGAGTTTTGATTTATAAAAGGATAATTTGTTTAATGGAAATAAGTTGCAGAGAAAACAGGTAAATAAGCAGCAGCTGATAATAAATGAATAAATATTGGTGTTAGCAGCGAGGCCTAATACCACAGCAATGTTTATCATTGTTCTTTTTGACTTTTTCCGTAGGTAAAGACATATTGAGAGAAACAGAAGAAATACGCCAATTGAATAATTCCTGCTTATAATCAAATATTCAAACGAAAAAAAGTAAGAAAAACACAAGAGAAATTTTTCGACAAAAGAAAATGGTGAATAAAAGACGATAAGTGCTACTACAGATAAGCCGATCAGGAGATGAACAACCTGTATGGTATAAATGGAAGGAAATATATGGTACGCAACAAACAAGATTAAATGCCATAAAATGGGGTGTCCCTCATAACGAACATTTTGCCATAGCTCGCCCAGGTTTTTACTATCTCTAACCAAAAGGAACGCCTGCGACTCATCTCGCCACATTTCATGATGATAGATAGTAATGGCGCCAATAACACAAGTAGAAATAAATAGAAGTACAATAAAAAGTTGACGATGCTTTTTATACAAAGTGCCGACCGGCATCAGGAACTGGGAGAACAATTAAACAGCTTTTTGTTATTGTAAAATATCTTTTAAGAAAACCAAACCGGCTGCCTAAACAGATGCAGCATTTAGAGGTTTTGCAGCTGCAAATGTAGTGAGCCGTTTATTACGTCTACAGGATATTGTCTTTCCTAAAGCTGAAGTTTCAATAGTACGAGCTCGAGGCGTTAAAGCTGATTAATTATTGGAATGACAAGTTTAATTGTTTTTGCGGGACCGTAAACTAATGGCTTTTTGTATTTTAGTAGCGCATAAAATGTATAGATGAAATCTCCAGAATTTAGAAAATTAAATGTAGAGCTACCCCTTGAACCAATAACTAATGATCGGCCATGGTCAATTGCAGGATGGTTTATTGCCTGTGCATTTTTTATCGTTGTGGCATATGCATTCCTGAAGTATAAAGAAGTATTGTAACGGCGCCTTACCCTACCGGTATTTGTTTTTCAAATTAGCGAACCCATTCACTTTCATAAAATATCCCCTTGTTATATTCCCCGTGTCGCAATCATTCAATCAAATCCAACAAACTGTCTATCAGCTTATGACCTTATTTCTTTTCCCAATTAAGAATATTAGTATATTGCTAATTCGAAAATGCAAGGGCTGCAAAAGCTTTTGCCGCTTCTCTTCTAACGATTAATCTTATTAACTACAAAAAGACACCTAACTTTTCTTGCCATGAGTTATTCACCAATCAACCGCCGCCATTTTATAAAAGGAGCAACTGCTACCCTCGCCCTTTCAGCCCTACAAGCAAATGGAATGAACCTGACTGTACCAGGCAAAACGTACGCTGTTGCTTTAATCGGCACAGGCTGGTACGGCAAAAGTGATTTATTCCGCTTAATCCAGGTAGCACCTGTAGAAGTGGTAGCCCTTTGTGACGTAGATAAAAATATGAGGGAAGGTGCAGCTCAACTGGTAAGCCAGCGGCAGAAGTCAAAAAAAACACCCAAGCTATACGGCGACTACCGAAAGATGCTGGCAGAGAACAAGCTTGATATTGTTATAATAGGTACGCCGGACCATTGGCACGCACTACAAGCAATTGATGCAATGAAAGCTGGCGCCCACGTGTATGTGCAAAAACCAATAAGTGTAGATGTAATCGAAGGCGAAGCCATGGTAGCTGCTGCACGTAAATACAACAAAGTTGTGCAGGTAGGCACCCAACGAAAAAGCACCCCCCATTTAATCGATGCTAAAAAGAATATAGTTGATGCTGGCCTTCTTGGAAAAATATCACATGTTGACATGTGCTGCTATTTTCACATGCGTGCAAACGGCAACCCGGCAGTGCAACCGGTTCCGGCATTCCTCGATTATGAGACCTGGACTGGTCCGGCTCCAATGCGTCCTTATGATGGTTTGCCACATGTACGCTGGTGGCGCACTTTTACCGAATATGGCAACGGCATCATGGGTGATATGTGTGTACATATGTTCGATACGGTACGTTGGATGCTGAAGCTTGGCTGGCCTACGCGAATCAGTTCTACCGGTGGAATCTATGTGCAAAAGGACGGCAAGTCAAATATAACCGACACCCAGTCAGCGCTTTTTGAGTACGACGATCTAAACTGCGTTTGGCAACACCGCAGTTGGGGCACTCCCGCTAACCCCGATTATCCGTGGTCTTTTACCATCTATGGCGACAAAGGAACGCTGATCGCGTCGACCATGCAGTATGATTTTATTCCTGTCGATGCAAAAAGCGGAAGCAAAGTGCATAAAGATGTTGTGTACGAAAAGGAAAAATATCCCGAAGATGTAACCGAGCCAACTGAACCGAAAATAGAATTGAACGCTGCACCCGCTACGCGCCTGCACATGCTCGACTTTCTGGCTGCCATAGAAAAAGGAGGCCGGCCAATTGCTGACATAGAAGAAGGCCATATTTCAACAGCCAGTTGTATCCTCGCTAATATGTCTATGAAGGTAGGACGTCCGTTGGTGTACGATCCCAGGAAGCGTCAAATCGTTAACGACCCCGAGGCAAATGCGCTGTTGAAAAGGCCCTATCGCGCTCCCTATATTCATCCCGATCCTAATCAGGTTTAAAAGTTTTTGTAGCGTTTTTAGAGAAATCAGAATAAACAAGAGTACGAAGGAGCATTGCCTTTTTGAACCCAGCTGAATTAGTAGGCGGTACAATGTTGCGTCGCACTCTTGTACTTTTTTCTCTTTACTCACCAGAAACATTAGTCCTTAATTCCTCAAAAGCAGGCCAACCATTCACCCCCAATGGAGTATCATGTTTAAGCAAGTTTACAGTATCTGCTTGTTTTGCGCCGCCCTTGGTGGTCTCTTCTGCTTTATTAATCCCCGAAACTCAAATAATCCTGGTGATGAGCCTTCGCCTACGCGCTCTCCCATCGAAGAATTGGCAACTTTTCAAATTGAGCCGGGTTTACAAATTCAACTGGTAGCTTCAGAGCCTATGGTGCAGGATCCCGTGGTAACAACTTTTGATGCCGACGGCCGACTATGGGTGGTTGAAATGCGGGGTTTCATGTCCGATATTGAGGGAACCGGCGAGAAAGAACGGGTAGGGCGGATATCAGTACTCGAGGATACAAATGGTGACGGAAAAATGGACATAAGTACAATTTACCTCGACAGCCTCATTATGCCCCGCGCTATTGCAATTGTCCAGGGCGGAGCGTTGGTAGCTGAGAACGGTTCTCTCTGGCTCACAAAAGATGTCAATAACGATTCAAAGGCCGATACTAAAATACTCATAGACTCTACTTATGCAGGCAGTCCACTACCCGAACACGCTGGTAACGGACTTTGGCGAGGAGTAGACAATTGGTATTATAACGCTAAGTCGCGGTTCCGGTACAAGCTTGTTGAAGGGAAATGGCAACGCGACAGCACCGAGTTCCGCGGACAGTGGGGCATCAGCCACGACAACGAAGGCCGCTTAGTTTACAATTATAACTGGTCGCAGCTTCATGCCGACCTGGTTCCTCCCAACTATTTGTCGCGAAACAAAAATCATAAACCAACAACAGGCATTGATCATGGTTTGACTGTAGATCGTCGGGTATACCCTATCAGACCTAACCCAGCAGTAAACCGTGGTTACATTCCAGGTACACTAGACAACCAGGGACGTTTGATTGAATTTACGGCAGCTTGCTCTCCCTTATTTTATCGTGGTATTTCCTTGCCCAAAGAATACTACGGCAACGTGTTTGTGTGTGAACCTTCAGGAAATCTTGTAAAACGAAATGTAGTAGAAGAAAACGGATTCCTTATCTCTGCCCGTGATCCGCATCCCGGCAAAGAATTTCTCGCTTCCACCGATGAGCGGTTTCGGCCAGTTCAGTTATCAACCGGACCCGATGGAGCACTGTACGTTACAGATATGTACCGGGGATTGGTGCAGCATGCTGCTTATATTACCCCATACCTGCGTGATCAAACGATGAACCGAAAATTAGTACAGCCTATCCATCGCGGACGTATCTGGAGGATTGTTCCAAAGAATTGGAAGCCCTTAAAAACAAAGAAATTGTCTAGTGCCACCGGGGAGGAGCTGGTAAGCTACTTGTCGCATCCCGACGGTTGGTATCGGGATATGGCTCAGCGGTTACTTGTAGAGCGTAACGATAAGAAGGTAGAATCAACCCTAACCAACCTTGCTTTAAAAGGAAAGAATAAGTTTGGCCGGTTCCATGCTTTATGGACTCTGCAAGGTTTAAACCTCGCTCAGCCTGACGTGCTTTTACAACTGGCATCCGACCCAGTTCCTATCGTACAAACAACTGCCTTGCGACTGCTTGAACCCTTTGCAACGAAGGATAAGAAAGTCCGGGTGCAGTTAGAGCAGGCTTTGATAAGGCAATGGCCCCACGCTTCCGAAAAACAAATACTACAGATCGCGCTGACTGCTCAGGTGCTAGATCCTCTGGTATCAAATCAATTATTATCGGGCATTGCCGGTAAATATGCGGGGTTTCCATTAATTCGCGATGCCATTATAAGTAGCCTCGGGGATCGGGAATTTGCCTTTTTGAAATACTTATGGAAAAATCCGGATTGGCAAAAACACCAGGCGGCAAAGGAAATTTTGTTTGAAATGTTGGCAACTGCCATCATTCACAAAAGAGATCCATCTGAGCTCACTTCATTGCTGGCGATGATGGATGAAAAAAAACTACCCTTAAACTGGCGGCAAAAAGCGGTACTAATGGGGCTCTCTATAGGAGGTGGCAATAATTTAATGGCTGTCCGGCTGCCGACCGCTCCGGCCATACTTGTAAAACCCGCAGGTAGAATAGCATCAAACCGACTTGCAGCATTAACTAGTTTATTTGAATGGCCGGGACATGTTATCGATAAAAGTAAGCCAGGTTTGAAAAGCGTATTAAACAAAGAACAGCAGCAACTGTTTTCTCAGGGTCGGCAACAGTACCTAACTACCTGTGCTGGTTGTCACGGAACAGACGGAGCTGGCATAAAACGTTTTGCGCCACCACTTGCCGGTTCCGAATGGGTTGTGGGAGATGAAAAAAGGTTAGCCTTAATTGTCTTGCACGGCATGGAAGGAGCGGTAGAGGTGGCAGGCAAAAAGTACGACTCACCAGAAATCTTGCCAGTTATGCCCGCTCATTCCACTATGGACGACGCCTCTATTACTGCTATTCTTACTTATATCAGAAATGAATGGGGTAATAGTGCTGGACCTATAGGCAAACGTACTGTTGGTATCACAAGAAACACTACGCAAGGGCGGGTAGTTCCATGGAAAGCCGGAGAATTAAAAAAATATGTGCTGGAAACAAAAGCGACTGAAAGTAAATAAAACCGTTATGACTATACCCAATACCATGGAAGATGACCAAAAATATTCGTTGCCGGCAACTACATATAGCGCCCCGTTATTAAACAGGCGGAACTTTCTACACAAAACAAGCATGGGAGCTGCAGCTCTAATGTTACCAAAACTGCCGGCATTTCGGAAAGAAACCGCAATGGGTATTGTGGTGCACTCCTATGGCCTCCGCTGGAACTCTAAGGTTGAGAGTCAGAAATATCCCGGCTTTACTAACGCGCTTGATTTAATGGAACATTGCAATAAAATAGGTGCCGGCGGTACGCAGGTGGTAGTTAGCAACTGGACAAATGATTTTGCAAAGAAAGTTCGAAGCAGCCAGGCAAAATTAGGATTGTACTTAGAAGGGTCTGTCGGTCTGCCAAAAAATGCAGCAGATGTGCCACGGTTTGAGCAGGATGTTATAAACGCCAAAGATGCGGGCATGCAGGTATTAAGAACGGTTTGCTCAAGCGGCAGGCGGTACGAAAACTACCATTCAATGGAAGCTTTTCGGCAGCTTCAAAAAAGTGCTTTACTTTCCTTGCAACTAGCCGATCCTGTTTTACGAAAACACAAAATGAAACTGGGTGTTGAAAATCATAAAGACTGGCGGGCGCCCGAATTAGAACAGATATTGAAACAAGTCAACAGCGAATGGATAGGTGTAACGCTTGATTTTGGTAATAGTATTTCTTTGTTAGAAGACCCGATGAACGTTATTCAAACACTTGCACCTTATGCTTTTTCTACTCACGTAAAAGATATGGCGCTGGAAGAATATGCTGACGGATTTCTGTTATCAGAAGTCCCTCTCGGAAAAGGTATACTTGATCTGCCAGCCATCATTGCCGTCTGCAAAAAATACAATTCAGACGTCACTTTTAGCCTCGAAATGATCACACGGGATCCACTCAAGATCCCTTGTTTTAAAAATGAATATTGGGAAACTTTTGCTGAAGTACCAGGTTCAGATCTTGCACGAACCATGCGCCTTGTTCGTCAGTACAAAAACAACACTCCTCTTCCGAGAATTTCCCACCTGTCTTCCGAAGAGCAATTAGCCGCCGAAGAGCAAAATATACTTGACTGTCTGGCCTATAGCAGAAATACTTTAGGGCTTAAATAGTCTACTCAAATAATAATTAAATAAGTTCAACTACAATTCATGAGCAAAGAGGTACTTCCGGGAATTAAACAGTTTGATTTAAGTGGCAGATCAGCTATTGTTACAGGAGGCTCAAAAGGTCTTGGTTTAGCAATGGCGGCCGGGCTGGCCTCGGCTGGAGCGAATATAATGTTGGTAAATCGAAACGCAGAGGAAGGAACTGTAGCCGCCGAAGAATTAAGCAGCGATTTTGGCATTAAAGCAATCTCCTTCCCTGCCGATATTACCAGCCAGGAGCAAACAGAAGCAATGGCAATGGCCGCAATAGAAATGTTCGGCAAAATCGACATCCTTATTAACAGTGCAGGCATTAATATACGCGGCCCAATTGATGAAGTTACTCCCGAAGACTTTAGCAAGGTAATGGAAGTAAATGTCAAGGGCACCTGGCTTTGCTGCAGGGCAGTAACTCCTTATATGAAAAAAAACAGCAGTGGCAGCATTATTAATCTCGCCAGTACATTGGGCCTCGTTGGCTTATCTAATCGCACACCTTATACTGCCAGCAAAGGGGCAGTTGTACAAATGACGAGGGCGCTGGCATTAGAGCTCGCTCCTTTCAATATCAAGGTAAATGCTATATGCCCCGGACCGTTTTTAACCGATATGAATATTCCCATAGCAGATACAGAAGAAGGTAAAAAATTTGTGATCGGCGCCACTGCCCTTGGCCGTTGGGCAGAACTGCGGGAGATACAGGGAGCAGCAATATTTCTGGCGAGCGATGCCGGTAGTTACATGGTAGGTTCGATGCTTACGGTCGATGGAGGTTGGACAGCACGTTAATACAGCGAAGTTTATAATATATTTTTTTGGAGCAAGCTATATTTCTACTCCAAACATTGTTGCGTCGCACTCTTGTACCTTTTTTTCCCTATTCATCAAAAGACCAAAAATAATTGCGTCAGATAAATCACTAATCCCAACTAAAATAATGGAACAACCAGGCGGTAAAAACAAAAAAACAAGGATTCGGTATGCGATGCTCGGCCTTGTTTTCATCAATGTAATGATCAATTATCTCGACCGCAGTAATCTTTCGGTAGCTGCGGCTTCCCTCAGTAAAGATTTGGAACTGTCAACTGTACAAATGGGATTAATTTTTTCAGCATTCGGCTGGAGCTACGCCCTATTACAAATTCCAGGTGGCTTGATAGCTGATCGGTTTGGTCCAAGAATACTGTATGCCTTTTGTTTAATTACCTGGTCTATAACTACGTTATTACAGGGATTTGCGCGAGGTTTCGTTAGCCTTTTTGGGCTTCGCCTTGCTACAGGTGCTTTCGAAGCTCCTTGTTATCCTATCAACAACCGCATTGTTACCAGCTGGTTTCCCAACCAGGAAAGAGCATCCGCAATCGCTTTATATGTATCCGGCCAGTTTATTGGTTTGGCTTTTTTTACCCCCGGTTTGGTAACTATACAATATTATTTTGGCTGGCAGGGACTGTTTATTACTACTGGCCTGGTAGGGTTGGTTTGGGGAGTAGTTTGGTATTTCTTCTACCGCGATCCGCTACAACATAAGGGGGTCAACGCCGAAGAACTCGATTATATCGCGAAGGGCGGAGGCTTAATCTCAGGTAAAAAAAACGAACCAGACCAACCATCCATCTGGAAATGGGCGAATATAAAACAGGTTTTTTCTACCCGCACCTTATGGGGCATATATATAGGCCAATTCTCTTTAAATGCGATGCTTTGGTTTTTTCTCACCTGGTTCCCGACATACCTGGTTAAATACCGCGGCTTAAACTTTCTCAAATCAGGCTACCTCGCCTCCATTCCTTTCCTCGCTGCATGCGCTGGTTTACTTTTATCGGGCTTCTTATCTGACTACCTGTTACGGAAAGGAAAATCTATAGGAGTAGCCCGCAAAACACCAATTATTATCGGCCTTATCATTTCAATCAGCATTGTAGGCGCCAATTACAGCAATGATACTTTCTCCATCATTTTTTTTATGGCGCTAGCCTTTTTTGGTGCAGGCATGGGATTAATTTCCTGGGTATTCGTTTCAATCTTATCACCCAAACATCTGATAGGCTTAACTGGCGGTGTGTTTAATTTTATGGGCAATTTGGCTTCTATTGTAGTCCCCATTGTCATCGGCTTTTTAGTAAAAGGAGGTGACTTTAAACCCGCATTGCTGTTTATTGGAGCGATTGCACTTATCGGAGCATGTTCATATATTTTCCTGGTGGGGAAAATAGAACAAGTTACGCTAAATGTTGACGAAGCAGAAAGCAAAGCAATGTAAGAATAACGTTGGTTGATAGGGTTCTTATTAACAGACAAAGTATAATAACAAGTTGTACGAATTAATAAACATGTATTAAAGCGGCTACCGTATATGCTATTACAGAAACTACAATTCCGTACATAAAAACGCTATAAGATACCCGCAACAACTTGTATTTATGCCCAAGCACTCTGCCTTGCCAATAGGTGTCTTTAATAAGACTTCCGTATAAAAAACTGCGGTCATCCATCATCTTCCTCATCCCATCATCATAAGATCCTAAATCCATATTGTAAATGCTACCATAGAATAACAGGTTGACAGATTTGTTCTCAACCTGCTCTGGAGTAAAAACACCTTTAGTAGCTTTTGGCCTTGTTGCCAGGATAGCGTAAATAATAGTGGCAACATTTGTGGCTAATAGAATAACTGTAGGAATGATCAGGTGGCTGTTTTCGTCAAGTTTTCCTAAAATAAGTCCCAGAATTACTGATATAATGATGGAGTTGACTGAAATCATAATATGAGCTTTATTATCTGCCATCATACTAATTTTTTGACTGTTCGAGGAGGTAATCCTGAACATTGTCTCTATACCCCTTGTCGGTCTTTTATCAGCGTTGGAAGCTCTTTTATTTTTAGTGTAATTATCCAGCTCCGTTGACTCTGGTTGTGTATCATTTGTTTCCGCGATATTAGAATTGGCAAGAAACACCTTTCCAGCCTGTTTATTTTTCAGTCTAACTAAATGTTCTTCTTTCGCTCTCTTCAAAAGGGATGTACAATAATCGGTAAGGTAAGTGTGTTCCTCAAGCATCTTTATAGTTTCTGCTCTCCATTCATGTCCTCCTATTTTAGTGCTCCTTAGCCCTTCGAGTTCCTTTTTAAGTAGTTTTTGACCTTCTTTAAAACCATCTGTTCCTAACCAAAAGGTGTTAGCATCACGAATAATTTTTTCAGGTAAGGTATCCGCACTTCCAGGTTTCCTGACAGTGGAAATGCATTTTTTAACTTCATCAATATCAGCTTCCGGTGCTCCATTACTTTTTAAAAACCGCTCTGCAAGTTCTGCACTTTTGGTTTCGTATGCCTCTAAGATCCCTGTTAGATAACCCGCCTTATAAAACCAAGCGGTGGCACAAACAATAAAAGATGAGCGTTCATCCAGCTTATAATGTCGTGAAATTTTTTCAGCAATACATACGACTTCTTTTGCCTCTAGGTATGTATGAAAAAGCAATCGTTGATCAGCGTGCTGTTTATAGAAGGCGATAAAATGTTCTTCGATCTTCTTTAATAGCTTATTATAATTCATATAGTGTTAGGTATACTGTAAATACTTCTAAAGCATCCTCTAATATATTCTATTTTCCCGAACCCGATAATTCGTTGCGTTCATAAAAAACCACTTATTGAATTAAAAACTTTTTACGCGGCAAATCTTCTTTTCACTTTGAAGTGCGGGAAGGAGTTCTTATTTTAAAGGAACCAATAACTGTAGCTTTTATTAGTAGATCTGCAATTGCGGTATTATTTATTAATACTCTTATACATCACATCTTTTTCTAATGAAAATATTTTTACTAGCATTAACCTTTATAAGCTGGGCATTTCCTCGCAAAAATAGTTGCGGCCCGCGGCTAAAGTTGGAGTGGACTGCCTATCAACCTGCTAATCTAAAGGCATCAAAATTGTTTAACACAGATGAAGTTCTAAATATTAAATTAAGTGGAAGTCTTCGTGAAATCTTTAGTGATCGCGCTGAAAAGGTAAAGTATCATCCCATAAGTTTTTCTTACGCCGCCATAGATAGCAGTGAAGTAACCATTTCCGCAGAAGCTAAAACCCGTGGTCATTTCAGAAAAACGGCCGGCACTTGCCTGTATCCACCTCTTATGCTTCGTTTTGTTAAAAACGAAAAATTCAGGTCTTCAATTTTTAGTGACCAGAGTAAGCTCAAATTGGTAATGCCCTGCCAGGGAGACGAATACGTGGTAAGAGAATGGATGGTTTACCGGTTGTATAACCTAGTTACAGCAAAAAGTTTTAGGGCACGCCTTGTGAGGGTACAGTTAGAGGATGCAAAAAAGAAAAAGAAGCCTACTCCGTTCTATGGAATTTTGTTAGAGGAAGAACAACAATTGGCTAAAAGAAATCATTCTGTATTGATTGATAAAAACTTGATAAAACCTCAGCAAATTGAGGAAACAAATTTTTTAACGATGGCGGTTTTTGAATATCTTATTGGCAATACTGACTGGTCTATTCAATACCAGCAGAACGTAAAATTACTACTACAAGACTCAGCCGCCCTCCCTGCTGCTGTTCCCTATGATTTTGATCACTCCGGTCTTGTCAATGCACCATATGCAAAACCGGCAGAACAACTGCAGATGTATTCTGTCGTGGAACGCCGGTACAGGGGCTATTGCATTCCCAACACAACAAGATTCGCGGAGGTCTTTTCTGTATTTAAACGTTTAAAAAAAGATATCTACAACCTTTATTCTGATTGTCCCCTACTCGATGCCGGTTATATAAAGGCAACAAAGAAATATCTTGACGAGTTCTACTCAACTATCAATAATGGAAAGGCGATGCAGAAAGAATTTTCCTATCCGTGTGATGAAAACGGCACGGGTAATATAGTGATTAAAGGTCTGCGTAAGGACTGATTACCTATCTATAAGGAGGAGAAGGATTCAGGTCGAATTCTATAACTTTTGTAACCGAAAGGAAGGCGGTTTCTAGTTTCGAAACCTTATTACTAAAACGATAACTTACATAGTCCATACTTTCTCCGGATTTGTTCTTATACCGCTTGGGCGTTAACACATAATTCTCGGAGCCGTCAACATTGTGATTTTTCATTGTAGCCAGATCGAGTCTGAGATAGCCCGGATCTATATTTTTTAAGGATCTTGGTTTATCAGACATCGAATCCAGCCTAATTACGTCGCCCAATTTATTTTTGTTAACGTCATAAGCGTATCCCGTCAAAATATAACTTTTACTATCCAATTTCTGAAAATAAAAATCAAAGTATGCAAATGAGGGGTATGCACTAAGGGTGTTTTTCACAGCACTCCCTTTTAAAGTTACAATGCAGTAATTGTCCCTCTCAGATTGACTAAAAGAGGTTACGAAAGAACAAATCAGAAGCATAAAAAGCAATACGGGGTTTAATTTCTTCTTCATATTTTAGATTTAAAAAGTTTACGGCAAGCTGACTGGAAAAGTTGTAATCAATTAGAGGTTTTGATGTACTCGTACAAGTAACAATATTATAATTACATATGCAAGAGTTGAGATAAGAACGTGCATAAAAAATGCTTTTGTATAAGTTCGTAATACTCGTTCAACACCCTGGTGCAACAACTTCCATCTTACCAATACCATCATCAGCACAGTCACTTGTACCTGTGAATATTCTATTAGACCGTTTTAATAGAGTGAACACGCCTAACACATCATATGTTCTTTTGCATAACCAGCACAGATTATTACGGTGGTAAATAAAAGAGGGTCAACCTTAATAAAAGAGGTTGCCCATCCGTCATTAAAACCTGTAATTCATAATTTATTCCTTTACCTTCAAACCGGTTGATCTGTTATCGGTGATGGTATTAATTCGTCTAATTGAGCGCCCAAATGAAAAAAACAAGTAGTAATACTATTCTTACAAAAAGAGTGTTCTTTATTACCTTGATCCTGTTGTTGATCTTTGTCATTAATCCGCTCCTGCTTTTAAAGTCATACGCCGGAGATGCGCCCCTCGCTGCTTCGGGAGATGTTTCGCTTACCAATGTAAGCAACTCATTTTGGCTTTGGAATTTCTTAGGGCGGCTTCATCCTTTAGTAGTCCATTTTCCAGTGAGCCTGCTTTTAATTGCGGCGCTGCTCGAACTTGCTACAATTAGAAACTTCAATTCCCGTCTAAGACCCGCCATCAATATTCTGCTTGCTACGGGAACAGTAACAGGTGCCCTTGCCGTTGTTTTCGGATTGTTACTAGCCAGAAGTGGTGACTATGGAAAGGATACATTGAATTGGCATCAATGGACAGGTATTATAACAGCAGGTCTGGGTGCTATAGGTTTATTTTTTTTATACCAGGTAGTAAATAAAAAACGGGTCAACATGGTTAAGCCTTATCGTGCAACGCTTATTGTTGCTGGTATTGGTGTCTGCATTGCCGGACACCTGGGGGCAGCGTTAACGCATGGTAATGATTACATCTCATCTACACTTCCCTGGAGCAGTGATTATGAAGCTACCCCTGTTAAGAATTTTGATTTCGCTTTTTATAAAGACGATACCGTGAAGCTGAACAACAAAGAAGAGATGGAGCTGAATGTGCAGGTAAGATCGATTCTTGCTCATAACTGCTATAAATGCCACGGACCCGAGAAAATAAAAGGCGAACTGCGGCTCGACAGTAAAAAAATGATCTTTAAAGGAGGCGAAGATGGCCCTGTGATCGTACCAGGTGATCTGGCAAAAAGTGATCTGTTTCGGCGAATAACATTACCAGCAAATCACAAAGATGTCATGCCGTCAAAAGGCAAAAAATTATCAGAAAGTGATATTGCAACTATAAAGTTCTGGATACAAAAAGGGGCACCATGGCCAGAGGGAAATGATAAAGAAGAAAACAATTACCGGGTTGCTGCATTGGAGCCTCGTAATCCACCGCTTCCTGTTGCCTCAGGTAACATCAAAAACCCGGTAGATGTATGGGTGAACGAATATTTTAAAAAGAATAAGATACAATGGGTTCAGCTGGTAGACGACAGAACTTACCTAAGGAGGGTATACCTGGATATTTTGGGTCTGTTGCCGGTACCTGAAGACTACACGGCATTTTATAAAGATACAAGGCCAGATAAAAGGGCCATTTGGGTAAGAACACTCTTGAACAGGAATGATGATTATGCAATGAACTGGCTCACGTTCTGGAACGATGCCCTAAGAAATGATTATACCGGTACTGGATATATTACAGGAGGCCGCTCTAACATCAATAACTGGTTGTACAAGTCATTGCAATCCAATAAACCATATGATGCCTTTGTAAGGGAACTTATTAGTCCTGACAAAGAATCAAAAGGATTTATTGAAGGTATCAAATGGCGGGGAGTAATCAATGCAAGTCAACGTACAGAAATGCAGGCAGCCCAAAACGTGTCACAGGTTTTCTTCGGACTTAACCTGAAATGCGCTTCCTGCCATAATAGCTTTATCAGCGACTGGAAGTTGGAAGATGCCTATGGCTTTGCGAATATTTTTGCCGACTCATCTCTCGAAATAGCTCGTTGTGATAAGCCGTCAGGCAAGTTTACAACAGCAAAAGTGCTTTGGAAACAACTGGGTACTATCAATAGTGCTGCGACAGCTGCAATAAAGCAACAACAGTTGGCTGAGATCATGACCAGGCCAGAAGATGGTCGCCTTTATCGCACTGTTGTAAATCGGATATGGGCCCAGTTTATGGGACGCGGTCTTGTTGAACCTGTAGACCTGATGGACAATGAACCCTGGAGCCAGGACTTGCTGGATTGGCTGGCTTTTAATTTTGTCCAAAATAAATCAAACCTCAAAGAGTTAATCTACCTCATCACCACGTCCAATACCTACCAATTGCCGTCTGTCGGATTTAAGGAACCCAATCAAATTATAGCGAAAGAGTATAAATTTAAAGGAATGTTGAGGAGGAGAATGTCAGCGGAACAATTTGCTGATGCTGTAAGCACCGTTATTGCACCTGTTTTTCCAGATTCGCTCATTAAATTCAATCCGTTTGTAGCAACTGTAGTGGAGAAAGAAGTACCGAAGAAACCGGATCCTAAAAAGGAGGCTGTAAAAAAACCAATTGTCGAAAAATCAGAGGCCGAAAAAAAGTTAGCCGCCGAAAAGCAAGCTGCCGAAAGATTGATTCAAAAAAGGTTAGCGGATGAACGAAAAGTAGCAGGAAAATTGGCTGCTGAAAAATTGGTGGCTGAGAAGTCTATCCTGTTATATCCGCGTGCATCCCTGGTAGTAAATAATAGTTTTTTGACGGCACTAGGGCGTCCTAACAGAGAAACCGTGTCTACTAGCCGCGAGTCTCAGGCGAATCTATTGCAAGCCCTTGAACTGACTAATGGCGGTAGGTTTAATGAAGCACTAAAGCACGGCGCTGAAAATTGGAAGAGAAAGTATGGTCAGCCTGACGTGATCATTAAAGAAATCTACAGGAAAGCATTAGGACGTGAACCGCAACAAAAAGAATTCAAAGTTGCTAAACAACTGCTGGAAGTGGATAAAGGCACCGGCGCTGTACAAGATTTGTTTTGGGCAGTTATGCTTCTTCCTGAATTCCAGATCATCTATTGACCGCGCTATGTAATGTACCGAGTATTTCCGGGAACTTGAATTGCTGATCTAATAAAAAACTGTACAAGGGAGTGACACAACGATGACTCATTGAAATTGTAAAGCTGGTACAGAAAATAGGCAGGGGCAAACTAACCTTGCTACCCGCGATCGACCACTAATAAAACATAAATTACATAACCCTTCTTTTTGTAAAGAAAACATTATGGCAACGAATTGGAACCGGAGAAATTTTCTAAAAAATACAAGCGCGGCGATGCTGGCAGCCATGGCAGCCGGTGCGCCCATGACAAGCCTGTTAACTTCCTGTAATTCCAAAAGAACTAATTCAAAAGCCGACTCGGTAATTCTGTTATGGATGGCAGGTGGAATGGCGCACACAGATACCTTTGATCCCAAAAAATTTACTCCCTTTACAAAAGGGATGGACGCAAACAGGGTTCTAAGTACGTTTAAGTCTGTGCCTACAGTGTTAGATGGAATTTCTTTTTCAGAAGGCCTGGAGTCAATTGGAAAAGTGATGGATCGGGGTACACTTATCAGGTCTTATGTTGCCGCCGACATGGGCCACATTCTACACTCGCGTCACCAGTACCATTGGCATACCTGCTACAAGCCACCTCAGTCTGTAGCGGCACCACATTTTGGTGCATGGATCGCTAAAGAGCTGGGACCTGTTAACCCTGTCATTCCTGCTTTTATTGATATCGGACAACGATTTACTTTGGGCGAAGGAGAAGAGCTGAAAGCTTTTCATAGCGCGGGTTTTTTAGGAAATGAATTTGGTCCGTTTTTAATACCTGACCCATCAACCGGCCTTGAGAGCGTGCAACCACCAGTGGGAATGTCTGCTACAAGATTTGAAAAGCGTAACCAATTGTATAACGAGCTGGTAAACAACAGCGCGTTTGGAGAGTATGGCAGCGACTATCAGAAAGAGTCGTTGAAAAGGTCTATGGAGCAAGCTTACATACTATTAAAATCACCGGAAGCAAAGGCTTTTGACATTAATAACGAACCGAAAGAGATCTACGATATCTATAACACAGGCAAGTTTGGATTAGGATGCCTGATGGCCCGGCGGCTGGTTGAGAAGGGGGCGCGTTTTATAAGTGTAACGACCGAATATGAGCCGTTTAAGGGCTGGGATACACACGAAAATGGCAACACAAGGTTACTGGAGATGAAAAAGCAGATTGATGGCCCTGTAGCGCAATTAATAAAAGATCTTGAACGCACAGGAAAACTGGACCGAACCATTGTGATCTTGGCCAGTGAGTTCAGCAGAGATATGATGGTGGAAGGTCGTCCGGACCTAAAAGTACAGGAGCAGGTGCAACAACCCGATGTGATACAGGAATTGAAACATTATGGCATGCACCGTCACTTTACAGATGGCTGCTCGATATTGATGTTTGGCGGAGGCATTAAAAAAGGAAACGTGTATGGTAAAACTGCAGATGAACGGCCATGTAAAACAATAGATAAACCGATTGTAATTGACCAGATACATCAAACTATTTATCATGCTTTGGGAATAGCTGAAGACGCGCATTACGTAGTTGAAAAACGCCCCTTTTATACAACACAAGATGGATTAGGGAAAGCGGAGTTAGGGCTGTTTGCTTAATTCGTACAATTAAACAAATACAAGTTGCCTAATTAAAGTGGTGGAAACAGCCCGGATCTTTAAGCATTCCTTCTACAAACATCCGAATTGAAGCAATAGGGGAACCTTTTTCAACTGCTAAAGTGCAGATGATACTTGTAACCTCAAAGTTGGATCTATAACGAACGTACCGGCAACAGCGTTGGTACAAGTTAAGTTTCCTTGCAACATCCACTTTATTTCGCACTGTCAAAACAATATTAACTGACGTTTTTAAAAAGAATGGAGGGAGTTTCTGCTACCTCCATTTAAAAACCTACTTACAACATAGGTAAATTTGCCAAAGCATCTGGACAAAAGACCCAAATTTTAACTATAAGCTTCAGGACTTGGCGAGTCATCTGAAGCTTTTTCTGTTTCTTACTTTGTTATTATGTATCCGTTTAAATTTTTGTTGCATTTATTGTGAGAGGTGTTAAATCAGGCCAACTTATCTCAACAAAATTTAAGGAAAAGAAATGCTCTCAAGAGTGAAAGAATATGAACGGTGGTAATTAGAGGGTATAAATACAGCTGTTAAGTAGCTATTAATATAATTAAAAAGCACCTTACACCAGGGGGTGCTTTTTATTTAATTAAATCCATAAAAAATAAACCGCAACAGACATCATTGCTCAGAAATGTTTTCAGAAAAGCGCGTACCTCAGCCCGATGTAACACTCTTAGATAGGCTTCAGCAACGCAAGTAGCACACCTTATGGCTAATTGCCGGAGAGTTTGCTTCGCGCTGTACAACTACTTTAATAGTACATGAGCTTGCAATCTGCATTTAATTATAGTAAGATTTGTGTGAAATTGTATGCAAACAATAAAAAAGGGTTTCAGATAAAACTCCTGAAACCCTTACTGCTACTGGTGATCCGGATTGGATTCGAACCAATGACCTACTGCTTAGAAGGCAGTTGCTCTATCCAACTGAGCTACCAGACCATTCACTGCCGATTTAAGCGGTGGCAAAAGTAATTTTTTATTAGTTTGCATCCAAACGAAAATTTATTAAAATGGATGTGAAAATAGAAGAGGGCTGGAAAAACGTTTTATTCAACGAATTTTCGAAGCCATATTTTCAACAAGCCGTTACTTTTGTAAAGACTGAAAAAGCACAGGGAAAAACAATTTATCCTCCCGGATCGCTCATTTTTAATGCTTTCAACACAACACCTTTCGATACCATAAAAGTAGTTTTACTGGGCCAGGATCCTTATCACGGATATGGGCAGGCGCACGGTCTTAGCTTCTCCGTTCCTGACGGTGTATCTCCTCCCCCATCCCTGATCAATATTTTCAAAGAACTTCATAATGATATTGGTATGGCCATTCCTAAAACCGGCGATCTTACATATTGGGCAAGGCAGGGCGTGTTGCTTCTAAACTCCGTACTAACCGTTAGAGCAAATGAGGCTGCCAGTCATGCAAAAATTGGTTGGATGGAATTTACCAATGCCGTTATCAGCAAAATATCTGAAGGAAAAGAAGGAGTTGTTTTTTTACTTTGGGGAAAATTTGCACAGGAAAAACAAGTGCTGGTTGATGAAACAAAACACCTGGTACTAAAGGCTGCGCACCCTTCGCCATTTAGCGCCCATAATGGCTTTTTTGGTTGCAAACACTTTAGTAAAACCAATAATTACCTTACTAAGCAAGGCCTAACTCCTATAGACTGGAGGATCAGCAAATAACTCAGAAATTGCATATAATGAAAATCATTAAAAATATTCTAGGTGCTTTCTGGGCGTTGTGGGGCTTAATTACTTTTTGTGTTACGTTACTTATCATCGTCATTCCTGTTCTTATTACGTTTTTAATAAAAGAACCGATGGGGACTGAAGCCTACAGACAGATAACAAAAATATGGATGAGTGTTTGGCTGACAGTTGTAGGCTCGCCCTTAAAGGTGGTTGGAAGGGGTAATTTTAAGAAGGGCAAGAATTACGTTGTTGTATCAAACCACAACTCTTTAATGGATGTACCGGTAACAACGCCCTACGTTCCAGGAGCAAATAAAACCATTGGGAAAAAGTCTTTTTCCAAAGCTCCTGTCTTTGGGTGGGTTTATATAAGGGGAACGGTTTTGGTCGACAGAAACAGTGATGCCAGTCGACGCAAGAGTTTTGAAAACATGAAAAAGGTATTAGCCCAGGGATTACATATGGTCATTTACCCCGAAGGAACCCGAAACCGTACCGCTGACCCTTTGAAATCTTTTCACGATGGTGCTTTCAAACTTGCTATTGCTGCTGAAAAGGAAATTATCCCCACGCTCATTTTCCACACAAAAACTGTTTTGCCCCCTGAGAAAAATTTTTACATGCGTCCTCACCGGCTCGAAATGCATTTCTTACCCGCAGTTAGTTCCGAAAATATTACAAGCAGGGAATTGCGCGAGAAGGTATTCAAATTGATGTGGGATTATTACTTAGAGAAGAATAGGTCGGCAGGATAACCAGGCAATTTCCATTTACAAAGGACGTCCTATACCTTAAGCACTTACAACTTTCCGGGTATCTCTTTTTGGTACCAACATCCGTTTTCATAGCTGCATTCTTGCGTCGCAATACGTTCGTCGGCATATCATTGTGCACCTGAAGCTTCAAATGAAAATCTGTTCGTTATTGGCAAAAGCAAAAATTTCATCTGCCAGCAAATGATGTCTGGTTGTATACCTGTAACTGTCGGGCAAAACGGTGAACAAGACCGTCAAGTGCCGCGCATTTAAAAGATCCACAAAGATTTTCAGATGAACGAAATGCGACGCAACGATGAAACAACAAAGTACAAATGCCTGTATCAAAAAGAAAGAACAGGTATAACCGTTATTTGGGAATTTTATGTTACTGATAGAAAAACCTTGACCTGTTAATTTTAAGATCGCGTAGAATACCTGATTTAGGATTGATAGTAATGTTGAAAGAGCGGTACAACCCAACGGGAGTTATATTAATAGACATTTGCCAACAGTGCATTTCGCGGCTGATAAACATGGTAAGTGTCTGAATTTGACTGGTTGTAAAATCGTAATAAGTATTACCACCAATTTTCCAACGGGGGGTTAAACTAAAATCACCGTTTACGCTTAGGTTTGAATAAACCCTTGACTCTTGCCGGTAGTTGCTAGCTAACTGCTTTGTATAACTAAGTGAATAAGATAGTTGCAAACTCCAGGGAATATTAAAGTCTGTGTACTCAGCAGGATTGCTTCTTACATATTCTAACTGGCGTTGTTGCTCGTCAGGAGTCATAAAGTCGTCGTTAGGTATTCTTTCCTTATCAGTTTTGCCATCTTTACTTTGGCTTTGAAAAGATGTTGAAACTGCCACACTCGCATTGGTAATTCTTCCCGGGCGAAGTTTGTTATCTGCCAACATAAGGCGTGAACGACGAAATCCGAACTCGTCAACCTGGTAAGGATCGAGGTTGGCATTGGCTGTAATATTTATCTTTTCAAATAAAGTACTTCTCGCGTAAATGCTGATGTTGGACAAAGGGAAACTATCGTTTATTGAGGGAATGAGATTGTAAGATCCATTGAATCCAAATCCATCTAAAAGCCTTACTTTCTTAGTGTTGGCGGTTGTTGTATCCTCGTCTTTGGCATCCTTATCGTCCTTAGAATTTTTACGGTTCAGCACTTTCATTTCAAGCGTATTATCTATACCAAAACCAATACTGCCTGACCTGCCTTCACCGAATGGAGATATAATTCCACCAGTAAATTGTGACACCCGCTGTTTGTGGCCGAGCGAGTCGACCTGCAAATCTTTATAATACTGCTTTTGCATATCAGGCCTGTAATTTAAGCTCATAGTAGGCCTGATTTCATGCCTTATTGCCTGGATCTTACTTGTCTTACTAAACTGGTAAGTACCAAAAACCCTTGTGCTTGCCGACAGCGACATTTGCATTTGCCTGGCTGTATAAATGCCTCTTGAAATACTGGTATCAACTTTATTCTTCGTGCTATCCCACCGCTGCAGCACTTTTTGACCATACCAGTTTTCCTGGTATGATATGCTTGGTGACAATTGTATCGGTCCCATCTGCGGCAATGATAAAGTGATAGGAATAGAATGTGTAGCTCCGTATTGAGCAGTATCTATCATACGCCTGAGACTGAAAGCAGAGTCGTAAAAAGAAACCTGGTTTTGAAAGTTGCCGGTGTAGCCCACCCCTAATTTCTCATACCATTTCGGCGTTCCAACAGATTCCCTTTTTTGAAACGGGTAAATAGTCAACACATTAAAGCTTGCGGTCGGAAGCGTGAGGTTGACTAAGCGCAGGTTATTATTCTGGCTATGGTTGGCACTAACAGTAAGATTATATTTTCCCATCCAGTCGCGGCTGTAGGCAATAGATGAGCTTAAACTGTTTTGGAAGTTCTGTAAGGAGTTATTAGAAACATATCGGTTAAACTTAGTACTACCGGCATTTACGTTGGCAGAAAAGCTGGAACCCGGACTTGCTTTTGTATCGCGGGAGTGGCTCCAGTTGATCATAAAACTTTTGCTCTTTGTAAATTCTTCTTTACTATAGCCTCCGCTATTTAAGATCTTGGTGTTTTGTATAGCCAGGTTAAGATTACCAGTGTATTTATATCGTTTGATGTATCTCGAAGAAAGGTTTGCATTCCAGCCACCATAACTATAAATGTTGCCCCTGACGGTTGCATCAAAATTATCGCTGAGAACCTTATAAAACCCCAGCCCTTCCAAGCCAAGACCAAACTGTTCGTTAGAAGCAAACTGTGGTGGAAGGAGACCTGAATGACGACCACGGTTTAAAGGGTAAATTCCAAAAGGAATACCAATTGGAACCGGTACACCCTCAAACTCTGGCGATGCAGGTCCGGATACCGCAATCTTATTAGTAATCATCTTCATTTTGCGGGTACGAAAAGCAAAGTGGGGTGTATCGAGGTTGCAGGTTGTAAACCTGCCGTGCCAGGCATATATAGTATTGTTATTGATCTTTTTTACAGTTTCTGCATATACATACATTTCACCTTGCTGCAGGTTAGTGCCTTTGGTTAACCCTTTCTGAGAACGAGTATTGTACCAGATCGTATCACTAACACTAGTCATATCTCCCTGCACCAATTTGGGCTTGTCTAAAGGATTGCCGGTTGTATCCGTTGCTCCAAATGCTGTTAGCAGTTGCTTTTCCTGGTTAAGATTAATTGTTGATGCAGAGACCTCTACATCGGAATATTTTGCGTTCGCTTTTCCATATAAAATAAACTCCTTCGTAGGTATAATTAATACACCGCTGTCCTCGGCAGAATAGGTAACAGGCGCATCAAGAGAGTCTTTGGAGAGCTTTACATTTAACGTATCAATGGTACGAACAAGGGTATCTTTTTTAGTAGTATCGTTAACAGCAATTGAATCTCTTATAGAAGTATTTCTTTTTAATATACTATCTACAGTTCCCGTTCGTTTAATTGGAGGAGGAGAGTCAACGATTGTAGAATAAGAAAAATTTTGAAGATTATTATGTTTTTGTTTTGCGCTTACTTTGAGCGTTATTATGAAAACAATAGCAATTAGTGCAAATGCTAAATTTTGTTTTGACCTAACTTTACAACGCTTGCCCATAAGAAGTGCGACAAATTTAATGGTTAAAGCATTAAGGATGTGTGAAGATTAACCCAATTGAAATTGAAAAAAGCCAAAGGACCCTTAAGTATGACTAAAAGACTTTTTATAGTTATTCTCTCATTTTGTATTCTCCCTGTTTTATTTTCTTTTGTAACAGACCCCGTTAAACCGAA
The DNA here is from genome assembly GCF_025963695.1 of Segetibacter sp. Taxonomy (GTDB): domain Bacteria; phylum Bacteroidota; class Bacteroidia; order Chitinophagales; family Chitinophagaceae; genus Segetibacter. Next base: position 26,325 of record NZ_JAOQAH010000027.1, read on the forward strand.
CAAGAAACAAACACTAAAAACCATTATTATAGATGCAGGGCATGGACTACCGAACAGTAATGCCGAAGGCAAATACAGTTACGAGTCTCAACTGACGCTTGCAATGGCTTTAAAACTTAGTGAAAGACTTAAAGAAGTGTTGCCTGATTGTAATATTCTACTTACAAGAACCGATGAAAACCTGCCAGGCGGATTAAAGGATAAGAATATTGCTAACCGCTGGAGAGCAAACTTTGCAAATGAAAATCATGGTGATCTTTTTATATCTATTCACGTAAATGATTTAGAACCCCGATACCAAAGGAAAATAGAGGGCTACCGGGAAGAGACTTATACAGTAACTGTAGGGAAAGGCAAAAAGAAAAGAAGGGTGGAAAAAACAAGATCAGTTCCCATCTATAAATCGTACAAACTTTCCTGCGACAGAATGGGAACCGAAACCTATATATGGGCAGTTAACAAGTATGATCAGAAACAAAATGCGGTTGGATCAAGAGAGGGAGACCAGTTTGGTGAAAAGGACTCATCGGGTATGTTTGCAGAATCTCCTGACGCAAAAATTCTTGCTTCTTTAAGAACTAAAAAATATTTCGATCAGAGTCTTGCCATTGCCACATTTGTTGAGGAAGAATTTAAAAAAGAAGGCCGCACCAGTTACGGTGTTAAACAAAGAAACAATGAAGGTATTTGGGTATTGCAAGCTACCAACATGCCAAGCATATTAGTGGAAACAGGGTTTATCTGCAACTTCGAAGAAGAGGATTACATGAATAGCGAGAAAGGACAAAACGAAATCAGCTACGCATTAATGAGAGCTGTATTAAGATACAAGCAACTACTTGAAACAGGGTCAGGAGTACTAGCCGACCCCCCCAACGTAAATATATCTAAGCCACAATAGTAGTTTGTCGGAAAACTGGAGCACTTAATAAGATCCTCAGGTTTTTATTTCGACTATTATTGCTCGAGGTTATGCTGCAGAACGTTTTAACTCTGAGAATATCCACCTCCCCGTTTCAGACAAATGTTAATAAATACTCCTACCTGTTCAATACTTCTTCACTTTGTATCATAAAGAAGTATAATAAGACCAAGACCTGTACTTTTGCGAAAAACAGGCCGCTTTTTATTTTGCAGCCAGAACTATGAAAACAAGAGAAAGTATGATTGGAATAAGGCGAAAATCGGTTTTTGTTTTCAGCATGTTTTTTTTATGCATTCAAACTACTTACCTGTCAGGTTTTAAACCTGTTCAAAAAGCCAAACTAAAAAAAATAATCATTGATGCCGGTCATGGAGGCCACGATGTTGGCGCAGGTGGAAAGTATTCGAGAGAAAAAGATATTGCTTTAGGCGTAGCATTGAAGCTGGGCAAGCTTATAGAAAGTGAAATGCCTGAGATAGATGTAGTTCTTACACGCACGTCCGACATTTACCAATCGCCACCAACAAAAGCAAATATTGCAAATTTCAACAAAGGCGATCTGTTTATAAGTATCCATTGCAACAGTGCCGGCCCTATAAAACACACAGCGCTGTCGGGATATAAAACTGAGGTCTATTACACAGGTAAAGGAAGAAGAAAGAAAAAACATACACGTAAAATACCTCAATACAGAAACTGGACTACTCCAAATCCGGCTAAAGGAACTGAAACTTACATTTGGGGTGCTCACAAAAATGCGCTGAAAGAAAAGGCGATGCGTGAAAATGAATCGTTGTACCTGGATAGTGCTACTGCAAACTTCGTAAAAGACTTCAACACAAATTCTCCTGATCGAATGATCCTGTATTCTTTAAAAACTCAACAGTATTTTAACCGAAGTGCTAATCTTGCCTTAACTGTAGAAGAAGAATTTAAAAAAGTAGGGCGAATAAGCCGCCAGGCACAACAACGACAAGTAGGGATCTGGGTGCTACAAGCTGTCGCAATGCCGAGTATTTTAGTAGAGACCGGTTTTATAAGCAATCCTAATGAAGAAGAATACCTTAACAGCAATAACGGACAAAATGAAATTGCCCGTTGCATCGTTCAGGCCCTAAAGCGCTACAAGTACTCTATCGAGAATCAACAGGTAAAGAAATAACGGCCTTTTTACTAACATCCTTTTAATTACTACTTTTGCTTAGCATGACTTTTGCAATTATAGTCATCGAGGCCCTAAAGCCATTTTATAAAAGTATACTCCATGAAGATTAATAATGAAACGAAAGTTGGTGCACTTACAGCGTTGGCAATTACACTTTTAATACTGGGATTTAATTTTCTTAAAGGAAAAAGTCTTTTCAAAACGGGCAACTTTATATATGCTAAAGTAAAGCAAACAAAAGGTATAATGATATCAAACCCGGTTTACATTAATGGGTTACAGATAGGAAGTGTGTACGAATTAGAGGAAGCGAATAAGAACGTTGACACTATTATCATTTCCATAAAACTAGCAAAAGACATTAACATACCAGTTAACTCAATAGCTTCAATCAAAGATAATCCTTTAGGAACAGCAAGTATGGATATCAGCAGGGGTGACAGCAGAGTGTATCTTAAAAATCATGACACTATACCTACACTTGACAATCCAGGAATGTTAGGAACTATGACTGCAAAGCTAACGCCGGTGGTTGACCAGGTAAAGCTAACCTTGCAAACGCTTGATTCTGTTTTAAGAAACGCAAACAGCATTTTTGATCCCGCTACTAAAAACAATGTTCGTGAGGTCACCAGTAACATCAATCGTATTACTGCCAGCCTTTTAGTTTCCTCTGCAGCATTACAGTCTTTAATGAACCAACAAACGGGCGGGCTTGCTAAATCAATGGGCAATTTAAATACATTCACTTCTAATCTTGCAGGCAACAATGAAAAGATAAATGCTACAATGGCCAACCTTGAAAAGTCAACAAAAAATTTATCTAACGCAGATATAGATGGTACCATAGGTCAGTTAAGAGGTACCATAGAAAGACTTAATACTGCAGTAGAAAAAATCGATAGCAAAGAAGGGTCAATGGGCAGATTATTAAACGACAACCAGTTGTACGATAACCTTGCAAACACTACCCGCAGTCTTAATATTTTAATGGATGACATCCGTGTAAATCCTAAAAGGTATGTTAGCATTTCCATTTTTGGCGGCAAAGGCAAAAAGGAATATTTAACTTCACCATTGCCGGCAAAGGATACAATCGCTTCGGTAACAATGCAATGATTAAAAGTCTTTATTTATATCTAACATTTTTCTTCACTTCTTTAATTATCTCTTCCTTAGTATCGGCACAAGTGCAGGTACCTATTTCACCAGATACATCAAAAGGAAAAAAACTTGAGTTTGAAGCTGATCGCTATAACTTTATAAAGGTTGAAGGAACAGGCGATTTTGTTTCCCTTGCAGGGCATGTTAAGATGAAACAAGACCTTACACTCATCTATTGCGACAGTGCGGTTTTAAACCAGGCCACAAATACCGTCGAAGCTTTTGGAAACATCCACATCAACGACGCGGATAGCGTTCATACCTATTCCCAATATTTAAAATATCTAGGTAAAGAAAAAATGGCCTACCTGCGAAAGAAGGTAAAGCTTACAGATGGCAGGGCGGTTTTAACTACTGAGGAACTTGAATATAACACCTTTACTCATATTGGCACCTATGTAAAAGGAGGCAAAGTTGTGAATGGCACTACCGTTCTTACAAGTAGGGAAGGTTACTATTATGGTGACACAAGAGACATTTACTTCAAAAATAAAGTCTTTTTAAACGACCCGGAATACAAGGTTAACACCGACACTCTTCTCTACAATACATACACCCAGATAGCAAGGTTTACAGTGCCCACAAAAATTAAAACCGGCACCCGTACCGTAATTACCTCTGAGGGTTTCTATGACATGAAGAACAAAAAAGCAGTTTTTGGAAAAAGACCCGTGGTTGAAGATAAAGATTACACGTTGACTGCCGACGACCTTGCCTTTGATGATGCCACACATTTTGGCGAAGCACAAGGTAGCGTAGTATACAAAAGCAAGGATACTGCAAACAGATTTGCCATTCTTGCTAACAACATGAAATCAAACAATAATACGGGTAGTATACTGGCGACGCAAAAACCTCTCATGATCATTCAGCAGAAGAATGACACTGTATATGTCACCGCCGATACACTGTATTCAGGCAAATTAACTGAACTGGAAAAATTTAGAACTGTACCTGTTATCACCGATACCTTAAACAGGCGGGTAACTAAGCTGGCAACCGATAGCAACAGCAATCGTTTCTTTGAAGCTTATTTTAACGTAAAAGTATTTACAGACAGCCTGCAGGCGGTTGGTGATAGCTTGTTCTATAGTTTCCGTGATTCAACTTTTCGTTTTTTTAAGAACCCTGTTGTCTGGTCGCAGGAAAACCAGATTGTTGGCGATACTATATATCTCTTCACCGAAAATAAAAAGCCCAAAAGATTTTATGCTTTCGAAAATGCGCTGGCTATTAATAGGGTCGAAAAGAATTTGTATAACCAGTTTAAAGGCAATACGATTAATGGCATTTTCAAAAATGGCAACATTGATTTTGTAAGGGCTAAGGGCAATGCCGAAAACATTTATTATACTGCAGATGAACAAGGAGGTTTTATTGGTGCAAACCGTTCCACTTCAGATATAATAGATATTATTTTCCAGGAGAAGAAACCTTATAGGGTAACGTTTCTAGGCAACTTGCAAGGCACCATTTCGCCTATTAGACAAGTTGATAACAGCCAAATGAGAGTAAGGGGTTTTAGCTGGCTTGAGGCAAGAAGACCAAAAACGAAATATGACCTTCTAGGAAATTAAACCTTGAAAATTAGTGTATTAGTCAATTGAAGTGACCCTGTTATCAGCCTTTAATCATTATCAATCATTCTTGCGACGCTCCGTTTATCAGTAACTCAATATTCATCTTTCCTTGAGATCTTCCTTCTGCTATTGCTGTTAGTTTCAAAAAGGTTGGCCGGGTCTTTTAGATGATCTGTTGTACTAATTATTTACAATGAAATTCTCACCTACTGCGCAAACCCCTCTTGAATGGATTGCATTAAAAGCCGGCCTAGTTCCTACCCCACTGGCTTATTCGCACTTTGGTTTTATGATGAGCAAGTTTTTATTAGAGGCCGTCGACAAAGGAATTTTTGAAGCAATCGGACATCAGAAATTTTCTATAGAAAAAATATGCACTACATGTAATCTTAATGAAAAATCAGTTAAAAGTTTACTAGGTGTTCTTGCAACTATGGGTCTGGTCAGGCAAAACCAGCAGTTGTTTTACCTAACCCCGAAATCAAAAAAATGGATTCTTAAAGACAGTCCTTATTCTCTTTATTGGTTAATGATTTTCGACAACAGGGTTTGCATAAAGTGGATGGACTATGTAGGTACCTTTTTGGAAACCGGCAAAGGGTTGCAATACCACGAAACTTTAACCGAAGATGAATGGTTTTACTACCAGAAAGCAATGGAAGCTGCCGCATCTGTTACATCGAAAGAAGCTGTAACTAAAATCCCTGTTCCCGCCGGTGCAACCCGTATGCTGGATATTGGAGGCTCTCATGGTTTGTACTCTGTTGCTTTATGCAAAAAGTATTCAGGACTTACTTCAACTATTCTTGACCTACCTGCTGCAGTAGAAAAGGCTGCACCAATTTTAGAAAAATACAACACAGGTAACAAAGTAACCCATCAGCCAGGCAATGTTCTTACTGATGATTTAGGCAAGGAAAAATATGACGTAATAGTAATGGCAAGTGTTGCTCATCATTTTACCGCAGACGAAAATAAAGCAGTTGCAAAAAAGGCATATGATGCATTAAAACCAGGAGGGATATTTACAATCCTTGAAGTCTTAAGAGCAGACTCGGCAAAGTATAACGGAGACATGCTAAGTGCTATCGGAGATTTCTTTTTTGCGCTTAGCAGTACATCTGGCACATGGAGCCTTGCAGACATAACGCATTGGCAAAAAGAAGCTGGGTTTAGTCCTTATAAAAAGGCCACTTTTCTCACTATTCCCGGCTACATTGCAATAACCGGCAGAAAGTCGTAAGTTGATATGTCACCACTGCTTTCCATCTACCCGGCTGTAGGTCCAGACAAATCACCTTAACCAAGACACATGAATCTCAATCTGCTAATTCCTCTATTTATCATCGTCGTACTTTTTGTAATGGGTATTTGCATCGCGCAGGAATACGAACGTTCAATTGTATTTAGACTCGGAAGATTCAAAGAAATAAAAGGTCCCGGCCTGTTTTGGATCATACCCTTCATAGAAAAAAGAAGAACGATAGATATGCGGGTAAGAACCGTTGATCTGGAACAACAGGAAACAATTACAAAAGACAGCGTAACAATAAAAGTAAATGCTGTTCTTTGGTTTAGGGTAACTGATCCGGAAAAAGCAATAATAAAAGTGGCGGATTATAATAAAGCAGTATATCAATTTTCTGTTACGGCATTGCGAAATATAATAGGACAACATATACTGGACGAAGTGCTGAAGGAGCGCGAACAAATAAATAACACACTTCAGAAAATAGTAGATATTTCTACAGAACCATGGGGAATTAAAATAGAAATGGTGGAAATGAAAGATGTTGAAATACCAGAAGCAATGCAGCGAGCTATGGCAAGGGAAGCAGAAGCTATCAGGGAAAAACGTGCGCGGATCATTAAAGCCGAAGCTGAGTTGGAAGCATCGATCAAATTAACACAGGGAGCAAAACAGATGGAAGGCAGCCCCATAGCCCTTGAGTTAAGACGCATGCAAATGCTTTCAGAAATCGGAATAGACAACAACACTACTACCGTGATTTTGATGCCGTCGGATTTCACAAATGCTGCAAGAAGTTTTACTGAGATGGTGAAGAAACAAAACGAAAAAACCGGGTAAGTCTTATTGCACGAGTTAGTATAGTGATGTTTTATATCAATTGACTTTACGCATAAAGACCTGGCTAAAGCTGCTTACCTATAACTTTAGAAACATTTTATATGGCTAGAAAAATTCAACTTGAAAGTTTTAAAATCGTAGGGATTTCAGTTGGTACTACTAACGAGAATGGCAAGGCATCCACGGACTTAGGGAACCTTTGGCAAAAGTTTTATTCTGAAAACATCTCTTCCAAAATATTAAATAAGGCAGATAATGATCTCTATTCGCTTTATACTGATTATGAACTAGATTATACTGCTGGCTATACAGCCATTCTTGGGCATAAAGTAAGTTCACTTGATAACATTCCTGAAGGGCTTACAGGACATGAGATTACGGGCGGATCTTATTTAGTATTTGAAGCAAAAGGCGAAAAGCCAATGGCCGTAATTAATACCTGGAAAGAGATATGGGACAAGGACAAAGAACTAAACAGGCTATATTCGACCGACTTTGAAGTTTACGGAGATAAATCTCAAGACGACCTTAATAGTGTAGTCGACATATACATTGCAATGAAGTAAGAAACAGTTTAAAAGCTGGTTTTTTCAGGGTTAAGTACTTTTTGCTTCGGAAAGCTTGTGGCTGCTTAATGTTTTGAAGTACAAGTGAGTGACACAACAATGCGCAATTCTATTCAACCGCTGGTTACAAAAAGACTAAATTTTTAGTGATTTTTTGATAAGGTTGAAACAATAAGTTTATTTAGCAGATTAAACGTTTTGTTTTATGAAGTTTCGATCGGTAGGGTTTGTGGTCTGTTTTCTTCTGATTATTGTCAACTTTTCTATAAGTGCACAACCTGCAACACCTAAAAAACTTGCAGTTTCACCTAAGGTAAAAATGGGCAAATTAGCCAACGGCCTTACCTATTACATCCGCAAAAATCAGGAGCCCAAAAACAGGGCAGAGCTTCGACTGGTAGTTAAAGCCGGTTCTATACTTGAAACGGACAAGCAAGTGGGTCTTGCCCATTTTGCAGAGCACATGGCTTTTAATGGAACTAAAAATTTTAAAAAGCAGGAACTGGTTGATTTCCTGGAAAAAAGCGGTGTAAACTTTGGCGCTGACATAAATGCTTCCACTTCTTTTGACGAGACTATTTATATGCTTCAGTTACCAACAGATAGCCAGTTGGTGTTTAAAAAAGGGTTTCAAATTCTGGAAGACTGGGCACACAACGTGACTTTCGAGAACAGTGAAATAGATAAGGAAAGAGGTGTTATAATTGAAGAATGGCGGTTGGGACAGGGAGCAAATGAACGCCTGAGAGCAAAATACTTTCCTGTTCTTTTAAAAGGGTCGAGGTATGCAGTTCGAAACCCGATTGGTACAAGGGAAAACTTAGACACCTTTAAGTATGAAGCGGTAAAACAGTTTTATAAGGATTGGTATCGGCCAAACCTGCAAGCTGTAGTGGTTGTTGGTGATGTGAACGTTGCTGAGGTAGAACAAATGATAAAACAGCACTTTGCTGGCATTCGTGGTCCTGTTAATCCGAAACCGCGGATTAAGTATGGTGTGCCTGCGCAAAAAGAAACTCAAACAACTATTCTTACTGACCCCGAGCAGGCTTACAACCAGGTAATGATGTTTTACAAACAGCCATCGATTGGTGAAGCTCAAACCGAATGGGAATACAGGGCGTCTATTGTACGCGGCCTTTTTAATTCGATGATGAGTAGCCGGCTACAGGAACTTGCCCAAAAACCTGATGCACCGTTTTTATTTGGTGGCAGCAGCTATGGAAAGCTTATAGGTGACAAGGATGCATTAACACTAATGGCCGTAGCAAAGAATGGAAAAGCCATCGCACGGGCAACAGAGACAGTATTGCAGGAAAATGAACGAGTTCGTCAAAACGGGTTTACACAAAGTGAATTAGAAAGAGCCAAAGTAGCTGTTTTGTCGTCAATGGAAAATAGTTATAACGAACGTAATAAAACAAAATCGGCAGAACTGATTGAAGAACTTATCAGGAACTTTCTTACCAATGAACCAATCCCTGGGATAGAAAAAGAATTTGCAATGTTTAAGCAATTCATTCCGGGCATCAAGCTTTCAGAAGTCAACAGTTTAATAACTCAGTGGATACAACCAACAGACAGGGCAATCATTGTTACGGCACCGGAGTCAGAAAAAAACAATTTAATTAGTGAACCTGAAATACTTGCACTGGTAAATAAAAAGCACGGAACTTTAAAACCGTATGAAGATAAAGTTATGCAAGGCTCTTTCCTGGCTAAAGTACCGGTAGCAGGTAAAATAGTTGATGAAAAAAAGTTAGATGAATTGGGTGTTACAGAGCTAACACTATCTAACGGAGCGAAAGTAATTTTGAAACCTACCGATTTTAAAAACGATGAGATACTGATTTCAGCAATCAGCAGAGGAGGCTCTTCACTTTATAGTGATTCAGATTACCTGTCTGCATCAAATGCTACAACCATAGCTCTTTACGGCGGTATAGGTAATTACGACGTAATGAGTTTACAAAAAGCACTCACCGGAAAACAGGTTTCAATAGCACCTTCTATTGGCGCATATTCTGAAGGCATCAGTGGCAGCACTACACCAAAAGATCTTGCTACTGCCTTTCAATTAATTTACGGTTATTTTACCCAGCCGCGTAAAGACAGCTCAATGTTTGAGGTACTGAAACAACAGCTTTCTGCTTCGCTTGCTAACAAAGGAAAAGATCCCGGTTCTGTTTTTGGAGATTCTGTTAGTTACATTATGTCTAACTATCATCCCCGTAGAAAACCGCTTTCGCTGGATAGAGTTGGCGAGATAAAGTTGGACAGGGCTTTTTCAGTTTACCAGGACCGCTTTGCAGATGCCAGTGATTTCATTTTCACTATTGTTGGAAATTTTAAGCTGGATAGCCTTAAACCAGTCATCGAAACTTATATCGCGTCTCTTCCTGCAATGAACAGGAAAGAAACCTGGAAAGACATTGGTGTTCGGTTTCCTACAGGTGTAGTTAGTAAGGTAATCAACAAAGGAAAAGATCAAAAAAGTTCAGTTCGCTTAACGTTTACCGGTATAACGGAGTATAGTGACATGGAAGCTACCCAGTTGGACCAGGTGGCAAAAGTGCTGGAGATAAGGCTGAGAGAAATTTTGCGTGAAGACCAGGGCGGTGTATATGGCGTAGGGGTTGGTGCTAATATTAATCGTGAGCCAATTAATAGCTACAGTGTTACTGTTTCGTTTGGTTGCGCACCCGAAAACGTTGAAAAGCTTTCAGGACTTGTTTTAGACGAGATTAAAAAAATGAAAGCAAATGGTGGAAGTCAGATTAATGTAGATAAGGTAATTGCTGAAGATACTCGCGGACTGGAGACAGGGGTGAAAGAAAATAACTATTGGTTGTACAACTTACAAAGCAAGTATTATCATAACGAAGACGCAAAAACCATTCTGCAAGACCCTCAAATGGTTAGAAAATTAACGGTTGAAAGAACAAAAGAAATGGCAAACAAGTATTTTAACCTTAACAACATGGCAAAAATTGTTCTAATGCCCGAAGGTAAATAGAGTGCTTTTTTCACTTAATTCACGGGTAACAAAAGTAATTTATTAAAGAACAGCTTCAAATATTACCGACTGCGGCGACGCCGATCCTTTAAACCAACACCTATTTTTGTCTACTGCATGCAACCTAACGTATCTCCGTTCTATCTGAACCTAATACAACATCTGTAGTTTATTAAAAAAGTCCTTAAAACGAGATGGCAAGGTTCTGGTAAGATTGCATAAATCCCATTGGTTCTAGCCTTACTTGCCAAATATCCTATTTAAAAGCTCACTTTTTTTATTTATCGCGATGAAGGTAATTTTTAAATAAAATCACTGTATGATAAAGTGGGTAGTGAGACTTGCGTTTTTAACTATACTATTAGGGTTAATTGGAAGCATTATGATCGTGACGAACATGTATTATAAGAACGAAGAAAGTGTAACACAGGAACTTAAGGATACAACCGCAGATCATTTTAAAACTGATACTCCAAAAATTGAACTCTCACAAAAACAAACGGAAAAGATAGACACAAGTCCCTTACTTCCCTCACCCGTTTTGTCGAAAAAAGATAGTGTAGATCGGAAGCAAAACAGCCTGGTTGAAAAGCAGGAAAAAGCAGATACGACAAAAGTTCTCAAAAAAGAAGAGAAAAAAATCGAAACGGCGGCCATTCGTGCAGAAATCAAAAAAAACAAGGAAGCTAAAATATCGCCTAAAGAAAAACTATTCACACCAGTTGAACTTCAACGCTTAGTCAACAGAATTAATACAGTTAAAGCAAAAAATAAGAATACAGCAAACTGCATTCAAATGCACATTACTGAAGAAGGTAATAGCAGGCGAACGATCGCTCAAATTGAAACCTACCTTAAAAGCAACCATTTTACCATAGCCGGAAGAGAAGTAGTTTCAAAAAAAGCAAAAGGCATACAAATCCGACGTGTAGGACCATGCATGAGAATTACTATCGGTTCCTTTTAATTATGGTATTATTCACTACGCTTGCCACTCTTACTACTTGCAAGCAACCCAGCCGGCACTTTTAAGGCCCCAGTCTCCTCATCAATCAAGCCATTTCTTTCATCTTCTATATTGGTGGCTTGTGTATAAACATCACCTGCTATAGGTCGTTTTCTCAATTCATCTTTAAATAGACTAATTTGCTTAGCCCGTTCGGCGTCGTCGTTCGGCCCGCCATAATCAATAAAGCCAAAACCGCCCCATTCGCTCACTATTAAAGGAACTTGGTTACGATAGAAAAAAGGATCTCCGACTACCAGCGGAAAAGCTGCCACTCCCACCATTTGCCCAGATACAAGCTGGTCAAGCATTTGCCGCCATCGTTGAATGTCGGGAGTGTACAAGTGCGCTGTCAGCAGATCCGACTTCAACCGACCTTCGTAAGAAATGTGCTGCCATCCATCGTTATCTACCACTAAAAATTGCGGATGCGCTAACTGCATATAATGGTACATATCCATTATATATTGTCGGGTGTCAGGATTTGTAGCAATATCCTGCGCCCCCCAATCCTCATTATACAAACTCCATATAATTACAGAAGGATGCGTGCCTATGAGCGCCAGCATCCTCATTAACTCATCGCGGTGATTTTCCCTGCTTTTAAAATTCGACCTGTGCGGACTTGGAACCTCAACCCAAAGTAACATTCCCATTTTATCTGCCAGATTATAAATCCGGGGGTCAACTCCCGAAATGTGAATCCTTACCAGGTTGCATCCCAACTCCTTCATCGCATACATGTGCCTTTTAATTTGCTCGTAAGTCGCCTCCCCTGGCTGATAAAGAATTCCATCAAGGTAAATGGGCTTGTTATTTAGGTAGACACAACACCCCCTCGACTCAATTTTCCGCAGCCCAAAATAGGTTTCAATTTCTGCTTTCTCCCCTTTCGAATTAATTAATTCTGCAACCAGGCGGTACAAATGAGGGTGTTCTATCGACCACAACTTAGCATCCGGAATTTCAATAACAACGCGCTGCCTTTTTTGCCCTGCTTCCAGGGTAAGAGGAAAATCATCCGTGGCAATCGGTTCATTCGATTCCTGCTTCCTGTTAAATATTTTCAACCTGATCACATATTCGCCGGGGTCGTGAATGCGGGTGGTAAGGTTAAACCTCACAAGGTTATCTTCTACAATAGAAACGACGCCCACACGCGAACGAAGACGGTTACGTTCAACAGTTTCAAGCCATATACTGCGAACTGCCCCCGTATATGTTTGGTACCAGATCCCCCCTCTTTTATATACGTGCGACTCCTGCTTACCTCTTGTTGTATCCGCATCCATTGTATCGGCAATGCGAACTGTGAGGCGGTTTACCGGTTGTAGCGTTTCTTCGGGCAATTCGTATGAAAAGGAGGTATATTCTCCTACATGCACCAATTCACCTTCAACCGTCTTCAACGGAATTCCATTAAGCCAAACCTGCGTTTCATATCCACATGCACCAAAGGTCAATTGTAGCATAGCATGTTCTGCACCGCTACCATTAACACGAACTGGCAATGGAAATTCCCGCTCATACCAGGCAACCACTTTATCTTGCCAGGCCTTTACAGCCTGCTGTCCTTTTGCTGCCGCTATATGATCTTCTATTGATCCTGGCCAGTTCGCCTTATCCTGGTAATCATGGCTAATGTACCATGCATCTGCCAATCCTTTGTCGTCCGCATCAAGAGAAAACTTCCATTCGCCATCTAGCAGTATTGGAGCGTTTGGCCTTACAACAGCTCTTGGTAGTGGGTTTACAAAATTATCTTCTGCAAAAACTTCTTCTTTACTCTTCGATGTACTATAGTTAGGATGAATTGCTTCCATACTTTCAAAAAAATGTGTGTTATTATTATATACTAGCTCTGATCCAAACGGTTTGTTGTTGGGTTGTAATTTTTATTCGCCCACAATTTGTTTTTAACCCATCATCGTTGCGACGCTCCTTTCAACTTTTTGTTCTGCCCCAACTTTTATTGCGTTTTGCTTACTAAAGCTACTCGATATCAAATAATTGACTCATCAAAATTTAATTAGAGCAACTCCTCTTATAAAACGCCTTAGCAGCCTGCAATATTGATTCCATGTTTATAAAACTAATATTTAAAAATATTCTTCGGCCACAAAAACCGGCAAATAAAGTAGAATAGTAGCGGGCTTTACAAAAGCAATATTTTAAATACTTTAGCCAAAACCGGGTCAACGAAAGGAAACGTTCTTTTTAAACTTATTTTTATAAACAGCTAAGAATACAAACAATAACCAATTATGAAAAAAGCGCTCCTTCTTTTGATGATTTTCTTCCCTTTATTCATCCTTGCACAACAAGAAGATTCTGTGTGGTTTGCTCAACACTATGCTAAAAAAGAAGTAACAATTCCTATGAGGGACGGAATTAAACTGTTTACTTCAATTTACTATCCTATTGATAAAAATGAAAAGCACCCAATTCTGCTAACAAGAACACCCTACTCCTGTGCTCCATATGGAAGTGATAAGTTGGATGCAGCAAATTGGTATTCTTATAAGAAGAACTACGCCAGGGAAGGTTACATTTTAATAAAACAAGATGTGCGGGGAAGATGGATGAGCGAAGGAAGCTTCGTAAATGTTCGTCCATTTAATGCTAACAAAAAAAACAGCGAAATAGACGAAGCTTCGGATAGCTACGATACAATTGACTGGTTAATTAAAAATCTGGAAAACAACAACGGGAAGGTTGGAGTCTTCGGTATTTCGTATCCCGGGTTCTATTCTACAATGGCTGCTGCAAGCAATCATCCGGCATTAATGGCTGTTAGTCCGCAAGCGCCCGTTACGAACTGGTTTATCGGCGACGACTTTCATCACAATGGTGCTTTTTTCCAGATGGATGCTTTTGATTTTTATTCTGCACTAGGTTCTGGCTTTGGCCAGCCCCATCCAAAGCCGACAGCCATACCTGCAAATAGCATTGGTTACCCTATTCACGACAACTATCATTTTTACCTTACAACAGGCACACTTGCAAACCTTACCAAGAAGCTAGGCGACTCGGTTGCCTTTTGGAAAGACCTTATGAGCCACCCTAACTACGATACCTTTTGGCAAGCACGTGATGCGCGAAACGCAACAAAAAATGTAAAGCCTGCTATGTTATGGGTAGGCGGATTGTTTGATGCAGAAGACAACTGGGGTGCATGGAATTCATATAAGGCAGCAGAGGCAAATAATAAAGGGAAAGATTTCAATAAATTGGTGATGGGGCCGTGGTACCACGGGCAATGGGCCAGCAATGATGGAACGCACCTTGGAAATGTAGCATTTGGAAGCAATACGGCTACCTGGTACCAGGAGAATATCGAAATTCCTTTTTTCAATTACTACCTTAAAGGCAAAGGCGACATTTCAAAGATTTCAGAGGCTACTATTTTCCTATCAGGCTCCAATGAATGGAAGCAGTTTGCCCAATGGCCACCGGCGGAAAAACAAGAAAAAGTCCTCTACTTACAATCCAACGGAAAACTAAGCTGGAGCATTCCAACGAATATTAATGGTTTTACAAGCTACCTGAGCGATCCTTCGAAACCGGTACCTTATACTGAAGATGTTCATTTTAACCGTACCCGTAACTATATGACCGACGACCAACGCTTTGCCTCCAGAAGGCCAGATGTATTGGTTTTTCAAACAGATACATTAAATGAAGATGTTACAGTTGCCGGAAATGTAGTGGCCGATTTAATAACAAGTATTTCAACAACCGATGCAGACTTTGTTGTTAAGCTAATAGATGTTTTTCCGGATTATCTTTCTTACACGCCTATAGATATTTATGCTGAAAAAGACGCGGAAAGCAAGTATCCAATGGGCGGATACCAGATGTTGGTACATGGCGAAATTTTCAGAGGCAGGTTTAGAAACAGCTACGAGAAACCCCAAGCATTCACGCCTGGCAAAATAGATGAAGTAAAATATAAACTAGGCGATGTTGCGCATACTTTTAAAAAAGGACACAGAATTATGATACAAATTCAAAGTAGCTGGTTTCCATTAGCAGACCGTAACCCGCAAAAGTTTGTTGATATTTATCATGCAAAAGAATCGGACTTTCAAAAGGCGACTATCAATATTTTTCACAATAAAACAGGAAGCAGCAAAATTATACTGCCGGTGCTTAAGTAGCTGACTAATTAAATAACAGTACAAGAGTGCGACGCAAGAATGTTGAATTGCGGTTCTTCGCCGGAATACAAAAAATTACTGGCAGCTTTCTGTGCATTTCACCTTTTAGTAGTAAAAGAGCCATTTACCCCTGTCGTAAATGGCTCTTAACATTAACCAATATTAGCTAAGTATTTCGGTGCTTTTCTAGCCTTTGTTGCCTGCTCAAAAGCATAAGCGATACTTAAAACCGGGCCTTCTGAATAAGCAGTGCCAAAAATAGAAAAGCCCACAGGCAGTTCATGTACAAAGCCCATAGGAACAGTTATATGCGGATAACCAGCCATGGCAGCGGGAGACGAAAACGAAAAACCGGTACTATAATCACCATTAATAATATCAATGCAGCCAGCCGGACCACTGGTAATACCGCAAATTGCGTCTAACTTGTTTTGCTGAAAAAGTTCGTCAATAATTTTTCGCGAAGAGGTCGATTTGGTCAGCGCATCCTTATACTCTTTGCTGTCGAGCCCCGATTTTGCGTCTGAACTAATGAGTGTTTCCTGTTTAAAGAAAGGCATTGCAATTGCTTCATTCTTGTTGTTGTAACCGATTACTTCTTTTAATGATTTTACAGGGGCATTTGCAGTAGCCAAATAGCTATTGAGGCCGTCTTTAAATTCATATTGTAATACTTCGTAACTAGCTTCTCCTAACGGGCGGGTTAACTTCAGTAATTCAACTTCAACAATTGTAGCACCCTTTTCTTTAAGCACGGTAATGGCCTGATTAAAAAGCCCAACCACCTTTGCATTTCCCTTTAAGAAAGACGCTTCTACCCCAATCCGTTTTCCTTTTAAACCATCTGGATCTAAAAATTTCGTATAGTCTTTTTGAAATTTTCCCTGGCTTTGCTGCGTAACAGCGTCAGCGGGATCGAGCCCCGTAAGTGCAGATAAGAGGATGGCTGCATCTCTTACTGTTCTCGTCATTGGGCCTGCTGTATCCTGAGTTGCAGAAATAGGTATAATTCCTGAACGACTCCACAAACCAACGGTTGGCTTAAAGCCTACAAGCCCGTTAGTAGATGCCGGACTAACGATGGAACCATTTGTTTCGGTGCCAATAGCAACAGCGCAAAGGCTGGCTGCCGAAGCTGAACCAGAACCCGCGCTTGAACCAGATGGATTTCGATTTAGAATGTAAGGACACTTTGTTTGTCCTCCCCTGCTACTCCACGCACTTGTTGAACGTGACGAGCGGAAGTTTGCGAACTCGCTTAGATTGGTTTTACCTAAAATAACAGCCCCTGCCTCACGCAGTTGCTTCACTATAAATGCATCTTTTGAGGCCTTATTTCCTACCAATGCAAGCGAGCCCGCAGTCGTCATCATTTTATCGGCGGTGTCAATATTATCTTTAATCAAAACTGGTATTCCATGAAGTGGACCTCGCACTTTACCTGCTTTTCTTTCAGCGTCCATTGCTTCAGCGATAGTAATAGCATCAGGATTTACTTCGATTACACTGTTGATTGCCGGGCCTTTTTTATCTACATCTTCAATTCTTTTTAAATACCCTTTTGTTATTGCTTTCGATGTCAAAGTTCCACTTCGCATTTTTTGTTGCAACTCATCGATTGTCACTTCAACCAGGTCACTATCTTTTAATGCAAACCTTGTTAATGCACCTTCACTGTCGTCAGATGCTGCATGGGCCGTTCCTGTTACAATAGCAGGCAAAGTAAAACCTGCTAAAGATCCGTTCTTTAAGAAATGTCGTCTGTTCATTGTATTTACATTAATTAACGATGAAGATATAATCACCAAAAAATTGAAGATAATAACAAAAAGCACGACAAAAGGAAGGCTTTGATAAAGTTCAATCTATAAAAAGCAAAAAAAACCGCACTAGCTTCAAAGATGGTTATTTTTTATACGTCGGAGCTCAACTGACAAACATTTTACAAGGATCTTTACTGGTGTGACTTGTCAAGTTCCAAACTGTTCTGCAAGCCTTATAAAAGCAAGATCTTTGAGCTTTAAAGCGTTACGAATCTTTTATTTGAATAGTTGAGTAAAAAAAAGTAATTTAATAGTATTAAAACGGCCATATGACACAGCACTCCATCTCGCGCGTTGCAGTAATTATATTAGGGGTTATAATGATTTTATTTGGTGTATATCATTTCATGAGACCAGATAATTTAATTGTATTTGTACCCGATTTCCTGCCCGGAAAAAAGTTATTGGTTTACCTGGTGGGCCTTGCCTTTATTCTTACGGGGTTTGCTTTTATCGCCCACAAATTCGTGCAAACGGCCGGCTATGTGCTCGCCGCTTTACTCATTATCTTCGTTCTATCGATACACCTTCCTAACTACCTTGGTGCCGCAGATTCTGATATGAAATCTATGGCTTTCGTGAACATGTTGAAAGATACGGCCCTTGCTGCCTTTGCTATGTATATCGGCAGTGAAGCAAGAAATCTGGACTGATTTGAATGAGTAGCAGCATTCGGAAAATTTTAAAACGAAGCATCGCCACGAAAGCGGGGACTGTTTCTATTGCCAATAGCTAAGTTTCGTCTCAGAAGCCTGTTGTCTACAAAGTAATTAAAATACGCATAAACGCCCAGCCTTTCCAGCATATACACTGCCCTCTTCAGAAGGTCTACAACGCCTTTTATAAAAAGTGAAAATAATAAATTACTCCTCTGCCAAACTGGCATTTCCCTTTAATTATCCTATTTTTGCTGCCTAATTTTTTGTTTGATGGAAACCCTTGAATTAAAAGAAAAAGTTCATGATGAAACTCGTCAGGGTGAACCTTTTGCTCCAATTGCAGTTGAGACGGATATTTATAAAAAGAAGTTTTATATAGAAAGCTATGGCTGTGCAATGAATTTTGCTGATAGCGAAATTGTTGCTTCAATACTGAGTCACGAAGGGTTTGGCGCTACTAAGAATTTTGAAGAAGCTGATTTGATATTGGTAAACACTTGTTCCATCAGGGAGAAGGCCGAGGCGACTGTTAGAAAACGATTGACGGAATTCAAGAAAGCTAAACTGGCAAAGCGTGGAATGCTTGTTGGCATATTAGGTTGTATGGCCGAAAGACTGAAGGGAAAATTACTGGAAGAAGAAAAACTGGTAGATCTGGTTATAGGACCAGACGCTTACAGAACACTTCCGGCTTTAATTCAGGAGGCTGAGTCGGGTCAGAAAGGAGTGAACGTTTTGTTGAGCCGGGAAGAGACTTATGGCGACATCTCTCCTATTCGTTTAGATAGCAATGGCGTTAATGCTTTTGTCAGTATCATGCGGGGTTGTAATAATATGTGCAGCTTTTGTGTGGTTCCATTTACCCGGGGGCGCGAGCGCAGCCGCGATACCTTCAGTATTATAAACGAGTGTAGTGAGTTATTTAAAAATGGCTACAAAGAAGTTACGCTACTCGGACAAAATGTGGACAGCTACTATTGGGTTGATGAACAGAAAGACCTGGTTGTAACTTTTGCCAAACTACTTGAGATGGTAGCTAACATTAGCCCCCTGTTGAGAGTTAGATTTAGCACCTCGCATCCTAAGGATATTACAGACGAGGTTTTATTTACAATGGCTAAATACGAGAACATCTGCAAGTACGTTCACCTGCCTGTTCAAAGCGGTAGCACAAGATTGTTGCAGTTGATGAACCGTACGTATACTCGTGAATGGTATATGGCTAAGGTTGACAGAATAAAAGAAATAATGCCCGATTGCAGTATCACCAGCGATATTATTGCTGGCTTTTGTACAGAGACAGAAGAGGATCACCAGGACACACTTTCGATAATTGAGTACAGCAAATACGACATGAGCTACATGTACTTCTATAGCGAGCGACCTGGCACCCTTGCAGCACGACGTTTTACAGACGATATTCCGTTGGCAGTAAAAAAAAGAAGGTTGGATGAAATAGTGAAACTGCAAAACAGGCTTTCGCAGCGAAGTTATTCCGCTGATATTGGCAAGACGTTTAAAGTACTTATTGAGGGTAACTCCAGGAAAAGCGAAGATGATTGGGCAGGCAAGAGCAGTCAAAATAAAGTAGTAGTATTTCCTAAAGCCGACTATAACCTGAGCAAGGGCGATTATGTACAGGTAAAAGTAACCAATGCGACAGGAGCAACTTTATTAGGCGAAATTGTTAAATAGTTCGTACAAGTGATAAGGTGCAAAAGAAAGCTGAAGTGAATTTTACTAGTACAAGGGAGTGACACAACAATGTTGAAAATAGTACTAAAGTTTATTACCCCAAACAATTCCTCTTAAATGGCTTTATGTAATGCTTTGTTTACACCCCCTCATAAATCGTTATTCAATACAAATATTATTGATGACGAGCTGAACCCGGTTAACAAACCTGACAAGTACCGAAGGGAAAGATTGGATTTATATTAAATGCATACAATGGATCTTCAAGTAATTAAAAACAGATTTGGAATAATAGGAAACAGCGCCGCCTTAAATCATGCATTAAGTGTTGCCGTACAAGTGGCTTCAACAGATTTAAGCGTGCTTATTGTAGGCGAGAGTGGTGTTGGTAAAGAAGCTTTTTCGCACATCATTCATGCGTTGTCGTCAAGAAAACACAATTCTTTTATAGCAGTTAACTGCGGCGCGATACCGGAAGGCACAATTGACTCTGAATTATTCGGCCACGAAAAAGGATCGTTTACAGGAGCAGTTGACAGCCGCAAAGGATACTTCGAAACTGTTAACGGTGGAACAATTTTTCTTGATGAAATCGGCGAAATGCCGATAGGAACGCAAGCCAGGCTTTTGCGTGTTTTAGAAACGGGCGAATTCATCAGGGTTGGTTCATCTAAGGTGCAAAAAACTGATGTGAGAGTGATAGCGGCTACCAATCGCGAATTGCTTGAATTTACCCAAACAGGAAAGTTCCGTGAAGACTTGTATTATCGTTTAAGTACGGTACCTATCCGGGTGCCGGCACTAAGAGACCGGCAGGAAGATATTATACTGCTGTTTAGAAAATTTGTAATTGATTTTGCCGAAAAGTATAAAACGACTCCTGTTCAATTAGATGAAGAAGCGAAATCGCTGTTAGTCACCTACCCATGGAAAGGTAATGTAAGAGAGCTAAAGAATATTGCAGAACAAATTTCGGTTCTGACGACAGAAAAATTAATAGCTGCTAAACAACTCAGACAGTTTTTGCCGGAGGCAAATATGAACAGGCTACCCGTTTTAGCCAGCAGTTACAATGGTACTGCGGCAGGGCACGAGTTTGCTAATGAACGCGAGATTTTGTACAAGCTTTTTTTTGACATGAAGAAGGATGTAACAGAACTAAAAAAGATGTTTCTTGAAATGTTGCAAAACCCTTCGCCTTCAAATGCAACGGTTGCTTATGCACGCGAGACGCTGCTTCACGACTATAGTCCTGTTGCTAATAATGAGTATCAGCATCAGCAACACCAGCAACCAGCCATTCAGTCCAACGTAATTAGTCATCCCCAGCCGGTAATTTTCGACGACATCCATCATCACGAAGAAGTAGAAGAGTCGCTAAATATTATGGATAAGGAAAAGGAACTAATTATTAAAGCTTTAAAAAAGCACAAAGGCAAAAGAAAAGACGCAGCAAGCGACCTCGGAATAAGTGAACGAACATTATACAGGAAGTTGAAAGAGTACGATATTGATGAATGATTTTAAGTATATATGCAGAACAAGGTTGTAAGCATTTTAAAAGAACAAATTCAATTTGGGGAACAGGCAGCGGTACGCTTTTCATCTTTTGTTGTGTCACTCACTTATACTTTAAGTTTTTCATGGCATCGCTGCTTTTCTAAATAATCTACCTTAACCTTTAAGTAGTGTTGCTTTGGCCCAAAGTATTACAATATGAACGTTCAAAATAAAAATATAGTTCTTATCACCGAATTATTTATGAACACGAAATTTCCACTTCTTGCTTCCTTCTGTTTAATGCTACTGCTTTCATCATGCAGCGTTTATTCTTTTAAAGATGTAAGCATTCCACCTGAAGTAAAAACTGTAAAAATCGGAATGATTGATAACAAAGCAAGATATGTTGATCCCCAACTTGCACCTCAGCTAAGAGACAGGGTAGAACAAAAAATAACCGGACAGACAAGACTTACCCGAACAAATAATGAAGATGCACATTACCAGATAAGCGGTTACATTTCTGAAAACAATATTACAACGGCGGGTATTTCTAGTCAGCAGGCAGCTACAAACAGGCTTACAATAGGTGTTCATATTACATTTCGCAATACGCTTACTGCTAAAACTGAGGAATATGATGTCAGCCGAAATTTCGATTTTTCGGCTAACCTTACCCGGCAACAAGCCGAAAACCAGTTACGCGATGAGATTCTTCGAAATTTAAGTGACGAAATCTTTAATCGCATTTTCTCCAATTGGTAGCTAATTATATTTTGACCTTATGAACAAAGCTTCCGAAAAAGTGCTCCACTATCTTACTGGCAATAAAAACTTAGATGCTGTAACAGTTGATGATCTGCAAAAATTGGTAGCAGAGAGCCCGTATTTTCCTGTAAGTCATTTTTTGCTGGCAAAAAAGCTAAAAGGGGAAAACGAGCGCGAGTATCAGCTACAGATTCAAAAAACAGCTTTATACTTTCCCAACCCTTATTGGCTGCAATATCAGTTGACGGGGCAAGAGTTCGTTCAGGAAAACAGCCCGACTGCCTTATCAGACACAACTTTTATTTCTGATAAAATTGTAGCGCTCGGGGCGCTAGAAGACCAACCTATAGTTGAAGCACCCATAGACGAAGCCACTTCGAAAAACGAAGAAACACCGCCGGAAGCTGTTCCTCAAGCTGCGGAAGAAATAGCCTCTTTAACAAGAAGCCCAAATGAAGTCACCGAAAGTTTTATCAGTGACCTTTCTGCAGTCATACCAACTACAGATACGCCTGCAGAAAGTATTCAGGACGGGTTATCCCCGGCCGCGCAATCAGAAGTTACTGAGCAAGAAGAAGAAATGGCTGGAGTAACACACGGGTCGGATGACGTTACAAAAAAATTTTTAGAAGAAACAGGAAACGGAACCGAAAAAGACGAGCAAGAACCGGACGATGAGCACGACCGGATGTTTCGAAACATCAAAGCTATGCTCGACGCTTCCAGTGAAGAGGCGGATGCTGATGTTAACAATGCTACTATTACAATAGACCCATATTATACGATCGATTATTTTGCTTCCCAAGGCATTAAGCTCGAGTTGGATCAGAACCCGCAGGATCAATTGGGTCAGAATTTAAAAAAATTCACTCATTGGTTAAGGCACATGAAAAAATTAGGGCCTGAAGATGCAACCGAGGTAATTAGTAAAACAGAGACAGACGCAGACATTCAACAAATCGCAGACTCTTCAAATACAGTGCGCGAAGTTGTTACCGAAGCCATGGCCTCGGTGCTGGAGAAACAAGGCAAAAAAGATAAAGCGATCGAATTATATAACAAATTAAGTTTTTTGAATCCCCACAAAAGCGCTTACTTTGCCGACAAGATAAAAAAATTAAAAGGTATCTGAGATGACAATTTTATTTCTTATTCTGATTGTACTGGCTAGTGTGGTTCTTGGTTTTATCATTTTAGTTCAAAACCCAAAGGGCGGTGGACTAGCAGGAAGCATAGCAGGTTTTAATAACCAATTTATGGGTGTAAAACAGACCAATGATGTACTTGAAAAAGGAACCTGGATTTTTTCTGCCCTGATAGCTTTGTTGTGTGTCTTTTCTACCTTTTTTATGACAGGTAGCAGCGGTAGCAACGATAACGACATTTTGAATAAAATTAATACGAGCCAGGGCACAACCCCCTCAAGACAAGCGCCTGCTACAACACCACAGCAAACCGCCCCTCCCGCTTCTAATCAAACAAAATAAGGCTTAACACGCTGTTTTAATATATTTGCCCTGTCTCAACATCAGACAGGGCTTTTTATTTATTTTAGTCAGTTTTCGTTATGAAAAAAATTCTCATACTCCTTTTTATTCTCATTGTTTTTGTTGCCGGAGTTTCTGCCTACCTGTTACTAGGAAGTGCAACGGCATTTAATGAAGATCGAAAGTACTTGTTGGTTTATACGGGAAAGGCTGACAAAGCTTCGGTAATGTCTTTTATAAAAGACTACGACCTCGTAAAACATCCGGCATTACTTGCAATGGTGGCTGAAAAAACCGGTGTATGGAAACGGTTGAAACCGGGAAGATTTGAAATAAAAAAAGGAGAAAGCCTTTTAAATATAACGCGAATGCTGCGAAACAACAGGCAAACTGCTGTTAAGCTGGTTATTAATAAACTTAGAACGAAAGGCGACCTTGCCGCTGTTATTGCAAAGAATTTTGAGGCAGATTCTGTTGAAGTAAGCCAGTTTGTAAGCAGCCCTGATAGTGCCGCAAAACTGGAAGTAAATGAAAATACTTTCATGACGATAGTAATACCAAATACTTATACCTTTTACTGGAACACCTCGCCGGGTAAGATTTTCAGAAGGCTAAAAAGTGAAAGCGAAAGCTTTTGGAAAAAAAATCATAGGTTAGAGAAAGCAGAAAAACTAGGGTTTACTACCGATCAAATCTATACCATTGCCTCAATTGTCGAAGAGGAAACCAACCAACAGGATGAAAAAGGAAACGTTGCCAGCGTTTACATAAACAGGTTTAGAACGGGAATGCCACTTGGTGCAGATCCAACAATTAAGTTTGCTTTAAATGATTTTAGTCTGAAAAGAATTTATGAGAAACATTTACAGGTAGTGTCGCCTTATAATACTTACAGAAACAGGGGATTGCCACCGGGGCCAATTTGTACCCCATCATCAAAAACAATTGATGCTGTATTAAATGCTCCAAAAACGAACTACCTGTTTTTTGTGGCACGAAGCGATTTTTCGGGCCATCATACATTCAGCACTAGTTATGCTGAGCATTTGCAACATGCTAAAGAATACCAGAAAAAGCTTGATGAGCTAATCTTACGGAAACAAAACGCAGCTAAAAATGCCTTGTGACCAAGCTTGAACGGATTATAATACAATCGAAGCCTGCTTCATTTATTGGTCGTACCAGTAAAAAAATTATTCTGCCGGGTTTTCATGGGGTGCCTTTGTACGATGCCTTTGTTTTCTTTTTAGAACAGGTAAAAAAATCGGGGCTGAATAGCAGGGCGAAATCTATCTCATTTGATTTTGCAATGGCCATTCCTGCTGTGTTGATCTGCATTTTCACCTTAATACCCTATATGCCTATTTCGAAGCAGTTTACAAGAGAACTGCTAAGGTTAACAAGACATGTAGCACCGAATCAAAACTCCTACAACTTTGTAAATAGTTTTCTGCAGGATTTTTTAAATACCCCTCGCGTTGGTCTATTGTCTTTCGGTTTTGTCTTGGTCATTTTCTATGCTTCAAATGCAATGCTTAGCATAATCCGCACTTTCGATAATGCTATCTACCAACAACACAAACGAAGAAATTTTATACGAAAGAGAATAAAAGCCATAAGACTTACTATCGTTGTTTTAGGACTATTGATGGGAACAATTTTATTACTGATAGGTCAGGGCATTTTATTTGACTACATTATAAAATGGTTGAAACTGAAAGGCGCTGATGTGTTGTGGATTTCTATCCTGAGGTGGACTTTTACAGTAACGTTATTTTTCTATTCCATTTCATTTATTTACAAATATGCTCCTTCAGTTAAAAAAAGATGGCCGCTCGTTACCCCCGGTTCTGTTCTTGCCACTTTTATGATGATTGCTACTACGTATGCGTTTTCTTTTTGGGTAAACCACTTTACTAATTACAACAAAGTATATGGGTCGCTCGGCACCATTCTAATTTTCATGCTGCTGATTTACCTGAATTCCTTCATCCTGCTTCTTGGGTTTGAACTAAACCTTAGTATTACATTTTTGAAGTCTTACGTTAAGGAAAAGAATGAAAAGGAATTGCTAAAGCTGCAAGTAGGTAAACCTTGAAACAGCAGATACAAGTACAAGTGAGTGACACAACGACGCCGAGGTAAGCATGACTGCCTGTAACCAAAAATTAACACTTATACAATTGCTTGTAAAGCCGTTTGTTCTTCATTTTTTCTAATTATGCCAATGCGATAAGAATGTTCGATCGCTTCTTTGCTGTGCACAAAATGACAAACTTCTACCCCGGCTGCCTCAATCTTTTTAATTTCTTCTTTTACATTCGTTAGGTTTTTCTCGTACACATGCCTTAGATACACACTAACCACCCGACCCGGAAAATGGGTAACAATACCTGCATAAATAACCGGATCTTGCTGCGAGTCATCGCCTAATAAAACAAAACGCTGGGTAGGGTAAGCTTCGAGAATACGGGCAATACGCATAAATTTGGTAGAATGTTTTGTAGCACCGGTCTTCCAGACTTCTGCAAGTCGTTTTATCTGGCTTAGCAAAAAGACACCTTCGGGCAACTCATTCTTTCTTGTAAACTCTTTTATAAAATCATACAGGTTCCACTCGCTACTGGAGACATAGAAAAAAGGGTTCGGGTTGTTTACGGTAGTTTGTGCGTTAGCAAGTAATTTGTAATGATTTACAACACCTTCAAAAGGCTTACGGCTGTGGGCGTTTTTTGTTAAAAGCACATACAATCTCTTTCTAATGTTTGATGAATGAGAAATTAAAAATGTATCATCTATGTCTGAAATAAACGAATACTGGTTAACGTAAGGAATGATAACTGAGCCGATGCCCGTGGCATAAACAGCGTTTGTTTCCTTTGAATAATATTGTACCTGAATTTTATAACTGCCCGGCGCCATAGGCGCCTGGTGTTTCCATTCAAAACGAAAAAAACCATCTTTTGCAGTAGTAGTTTCACAAACAGTCTCGCCCCATACCATTCGTACCGCAACATCAGGTACCCGAACGACCATAAACGAGCGAAGCAATGCAAATGTATTTGTCCAGAAATTTTTTCTATATTTTTTACGGGGTAAAGGGCTTAAACTAAAAACGTGGCCAAAGACAATCATTTGTGATACATTTCCGTATCCATGATATACTTTTACCACCGGTTCGTTGGTAAGTCTGAATATAATAAGTAACTTCTTTTCTAATTTTTCAACAAAAGAAGGTTTGGTTCCAGGTTCGGTAATTTGCATAATGACTAAACAAATGAAATTAAAATAAAATGATGCAAACAACAATAACTACTATTTTGTTTGTAGTCAATCCAATCTCAGGCGGCAGAGATAAGAAAGATCACCAGGATGCAATTGAAAAATTCTTTGCGCCACTTCCACACAAGATTGATGTCTTTTTATTAAACGACAAAAATAATGCGCAGTGCTTAGAGAAACGTATTGAGCAGCTAAAGCCACAGATAGTAGTTGCTGTTGGTGGCGACGGAACCGTGGGTATGGTCGCAAAAAAAATTTTAAATACAGATATTATTTTAGGAATTGTGCCTGCCGGCTCAGCCAACGGTATGGCAAGGGAATTAAATATTCCTGAGAATGTAGAAGAAGCTTTAAAAATTATTGAAAATGGCAGGGTTAAAAAAGCCGATGCCATCTCTATTAATAACCAGCTTTGCCTTCACCTTAGCGATATTGGATTAAATGCGCGACTGGTAAAATATTTTGAAGAAGGAAATATGCGTGGAAAACTTGGCTACGCAAAAGTGGCACTGAAAGTACTTTTTAATCCCCAAAATATTCGCGTTATTCTAAAATCAAAAGAGGGCGAGATAAAGCGGGATGCCTTTATGGTGGTACTGGCCAATGCAAGTAAATACGGCACAGGTGCCGTTATAAATCCAACCGGCGATTTATATGATGGTCTTTTTGAAGTGGTGATTATAAAACACATTGGCATTGGAACGCTTTTAAAAAGATGGATCACACCTAAAACCCTTGATCCTAAAAAAATAGAAGTTATACAGGCTGAAGCGGTAAACATTTATACACACAAAAAAGTACACTTCCAGGTGGACGGCGAATACATAGGCAAAGTAAAACAGGTGTCGGCCAAAATACTTCCCGGTCAACTTAATATTCTGGTGCCTGAAGGGAGTTGATAAAATACTTAGAGCGATAAAAACTAACTATTTTTTTTATCCGGCATTGCACTTTAATGAAGCATTCTTGCGTCGCACTCTTGTACATTTTATTCATCATGCAACAACTCCCTTCTTCTGTAATAAAAGCTGGAATTTAATAAATTGAAAAAGGTTCCTTTCCTTTTTTAAACCCGATCAATGTTTACCCTAATTTCAAAAATTACATACTTTTTTATAGCCCCTGAAAATTGGATAATTGCTCTGTTAATATGGATATTTCTTTCCAGGTCAAAAATTGCCAGGAAAAGACTTACCATAATTGTAATACTCCTGGTATTATTCTTCGGTAACAGTTTTATCTACAGTAGTCTGGTAAATGCATGGCAGCCAAGGCCGGCAGACCTGGTAAACAGGGTGCCTTATGAAGCAGGGATTGTATTAGGCGGAAGTTCAAGTTTTGACAAGTATGGTCGTGGTTATTTCAATATGTCTTCAGACCGTTTCATAGAAACCTGCATCTTATATAAAACCAAAAAAATTAAAAGAATCATTATCAGCGGAGGAAGCAACGGACCTAACCAGCCTAAAGATGCAGACTTCCAATATAAGAAAATGATTGAAATGGGTATTCCTCCAAATGATATAATAGTTGAGAATGCTTCACGATCAACATTCGAAAATGCGACGTTTACTAAAACAATAATTGACTCGCTACGCCTGCAACCGCCTTTTGTATTAATTACTTCAGCTATGCATATTCCCCGCGCAGAAAGGGTTTTTAAAAAAGCCGGGCTTGCTGTTATTTCTTACCCTTGCAATTATTATGTTATTCCAGGAGAGTTTTATTTTTTTGATTATTTCATTCCTAAAGTTGGTACTATTTTAAGTTGGAGCACCTACCTAAAGGAGGTGGTGGGAGTAGTTGGATATAGCGTTTTCAACAAAGCATAGTTAAGTAAATGTGGTAAAACATATAGGCTAAGTTGTAAGAACGGGTATTAGCAGAAAACGCATAAACAAACAGGTACACTTATAACTTATTTGTTTCACCTGCAGGCTTTCTTTCAATCGTTTTGAAATCTGCAGCTCTGGGTACTTTTTCCATAGCTGGTATAACAAACTCCGGCGGCACTCTTAGTTTACGTTTTGCCGTATCCATCCAGGCGCCATCAACAGTAATAACTGCAGCCACAATATCTCCATTTTTTATAATCTCGTGCTGCATTGTCCAACGGCTATAGGTAGCAGTACATTGCTTTAAAACAAGATTGATAGAAACAACGTCTTTAAAATGAATTTCTCTTTTAAATAAACATTCTTCCCTAAATAGTATCGGCCCTAGTTGTTGTTGCATTAATACTTCTGTACTCAACCCAAACTCTGCTAGAAAAGCCATTCTTATAAAAGCACCAAAATCATAGTAAACAGAATGTCTTACGTGAAAATTGGGGTCCAGGTCACTCCATCTAATTTCTACGGGTTTGCTATAATTCATTATTGCCTGTTCGTTTTAGCTATTGATACTACTTACCTCAACATTTCCTTTCATGGCCTCAATTTGTTCTTTGGTTCCTAAAATAATTACTTTCATGCCTATAGTGATTGCAGTAGTGTCCGGTGGATTGATTACAAATTTACCTTCTGCATTTTTTACCCCCAAACAATTTACGCCTGTCTTGCGCCATGCCATTATTTCGTGTAAAGGTTTATCCTTTAAACTAGCAGGCAATACTTCATAACCCACAGCTTCCAGGTGTATTGACTCTCCCTCGGCTCCGGACAGATAGTCTATAAATTCTATTACGTCTGGTTTGGTAACAAGTGTAGCCATGTGCATGCCACCAATTTTATCAGGCAAAATAACATTATCAGCTCCAGCCTTTTTTAACTTAGGAGCTGAACTTGCATGTGATGCCCGGCTAATAATTTGAATGTTACTGTTAACGGTACGTGCCGTTAGCACGATAAATACATTATCGGCATCCTCGGGCAAAGCTGTAATTAGAGCCTTAGCTTTTTTAATGCCTGCACGTATCAACGTTTCGTCTTCAGTTGCGTCTCCTTTAACGTACAGCAATTTCCTTCCACGAAGGATGTCTTGCTCAATCCGATCTACATTTATTTCTATGACAACGAACTGCACCTTGTGTTGGCATAGTGTAACTGCAGCCTGTTTTCCATTACGACCATAACCGCAAAGAATAACATGATTCTCAAGATTGTTAATAGCTGTATTCATTCGGCGATTTTTAAAGTAAAGATTGATTTCTCCATCTACAACATACCTTGTAAGTATAGTAATGGCAAAGGCAGTTGTAATAAGGCTTAAGCCGATAAGAAATATGTTGAATACGCGGCCTGAATTGCTTAAATGATGAACTTCACTGTAACCGATTGTACTAACGGTTATAACAGTCATGTATAGCGCTTCGAGAAAAGTATAACCTTCAATAAACATGAAGCCGGATGTTCCCAGAACGACTACCAGCACAATTAAAGATGTTAGAAAAGTCAACCTCCTGAAGTTCACTCACATTAATTTCAACTAAAATATAACCCTGCGTCCAAACTTCCAACAAAGGTTTTTCGATACCTTGCACCCTCTAAAAATCTATTATGTCATTATTCGATAAACTTAACCAGGCAAAGGGTGATAAGCTTTCTGCTAATTTAAAAGCAGGAGAGGATTTTCTTGAACAAAATAAAAGCAGAGAAGGTGTTCAAACTACTGCAAGTGGTTTGCAATACGAAGTATTAACTGAAGGTAGCGGTGCAAAGCCAAAAGCTACAGACAAAGTAAAATGCCATTACCACGGTACATTGATTGACGGCACTATTTTCGACAGCTCAGTTCAAAGGGGTCAACCGGCAACATTCCCTTTAAATATGGTAATCAAAGGATGGACAGAAGCTTTGCAATTAATGTCTGTAGGAAGCAAGTACCGTTTGTTCCTGCATCCTTCCCTTGCATATGGCGAAAGACAAACGGGCGCTGTTATTGGCCCAAACAGTACTTTAATATTTGATGTAGAGTTACTGGATATAGGTTAGTTTAATAATGTAAGTTTATGACGAGCTTAGGAGCTATAAAACGATTTACAGCCGGGGCTATCTTTATTACAGGCACAATGGCCTGTGTTAGTATCCCAAAAGCCACTTCGTCTGCTATAGGTTTTGTCACTTTGCATAGTTATCTACTTAATCCTGATGTGTTGTGGAAGGATACTACTAATTATATCTTCATTCGTAATTCGAATGAGTTTAATAAGAAGTTTCATATGACCAAATCTTCTCCCGGGACGGTTATCGTCCCGGATTTTTCTAGCCAGTCTGTTATCGCAATCATAATGAAGCCAACCGAACGAGTGATCTCGCCAGGTATAAATAAAGCAGAAATTATGGGGAATGAATTGCGGGTTTACTATACTGTAACAGATACCAGTTCTATTAAGACCTATTTGCAGACGCCAATGGTGGTGGCAGCAGTTCCAAAAAGTACCAGCGTTACACAGGTTAGCTTTTTTAGAGGTAATTTTAATGAAAAGACAATAGCAGCCGGTCCTGAATTTTAGCCTCGGCTTAATAGCAGAGGATTACGATTTTGGATTTAGGTCAAAAAAGGCGCTTTACCTGTTTGCCCAATAAAGAATAATTGGTTGAAGAGTGCGACGCAACAAAAGTCTTAAGGCTGCTATTAGCCTGGCTACTAAAAAAACTTCCTACTTAATTAGAAACCTGCTTTCTTACATTTTAAAATAATCTTGCAATGAAATATCGCTACCAGTTCTTACCTGTTTTTTGTGTTCTTAGTTTCATGTCACTTACTACTACTGGCTGGTGTTTTCAGAATGCGGATACGACAAAAATTATGCAGGAAACAAAGATTGTGGCTGATGGGGCTACGCCTAGGTTGATCTCAAAACAATTTTCTTTTACTGAAGGGCCAACCGCGGATAAAAAGGGAAATATTTATTTTACGGACCAGCCCAACGATAAGATCTGGAAGTATGATACCGATGGTAACCTGACCTTATTTATGGACAAGACAGGCCGATCGAACGGAATGTATTTTGACAAAAAGGGAAATCTAATTTCATGCGCAGATGAACGGAATGAAATGTGGTCAATTGACCCGCAAAAGAAAGTGACCGTTTTAATGTCTGATTATAAAGGTCAATTACTTAATGGGCCAAATGATGTGTGGGTGCATCCTAAAGGTGGTCTTTATTTTACCGATCCTCTTTACAAACGTCCCTGGTGGACAAGGCCTGGCGAACGTATAGCGGCAGAGAGAGTATATTATCTTCCTAAAAATGCAACACAGCCAATTCCTGTCGATTCCACTATTAAAAAACCAAATGGAATAATCGGTTCCCCTGATGGAAAGACCCTTTATGTGGCCGACATTGGCGCAAATAAAACCTATAAATATAGCATTGAAAAAAACGGTACGCTAAGCAACCGTCAACTTTTTGCAGAACAGGGTTCAGACGGAATGACGATTGACAAGGAAGGCAACATTTATTTGTCTGGTAACGGAGTAACTATTTATGATAAGAACGGTAAAAAAATTGAATATATAGCTATTCCCGAAAAATGGTCGGCTAATGTTTGTATTGGTGGAAAAAATAAAGATCAATTATTTATCACTGCTTCCCAGGCAGTTTATACAGTTCCCCTGAAAGTGAAAGGAGTGGGTTCAAAATAAACACTCTGACAATATCAATTGGATAGTTTTCGCCAACTACTATTATGATTATGGAAAACGCTGCAGTTTTTCGTTTTTACAATTCCCTCAACGATTTTCTTTCACCTGCTAATAAAAACTGCGTTATCGAATATCATTTTAATGGTAACCCTTCCATTAAAGATGCAATTGAAGCCATCGGAATACCACATACTGAAGTAGATGAAATTGTAGTAAACAGCTTGCCCGTTGATTTTTCCTACGCGCTTAATGCAAATGACATGGCTGATGTTTTTCCCCCTATAAACATCTCAAGCCCTTCCAAACATTCTATTAGCCCTACCCTACCGCTTCCTATAAGTTTTATTGCAGACGTGCATGCAGGTAAATTAGCCAGGCAACTACGAATGTGGGGTATCAACACGGTTTATCAAAACAACTTCAGCAATCAGCAGGTCGCGTATATTGCAGAAAGAGAAAACCGTGTAGTGCTTACGCGTGACATTGGACTGCTAAAACAGAAGAAAATAAAATGGGGATATTGGCTAAGATCGCAACATGTAAATGAGCAATTGTTCGAAGTTGTTAATAGATACAACCTTGCTGGCAGTATTAGACCGTTTATAAGATGCATTGAATGTAATGGAGATATAGAACCGGTTCAGAAAGAAGTGATTTTGTTACAACTGCCGCCGCAAACAAAAGAATATTTCAATGAGTTTTACCAGTGTAGGGGCTGCAGAAAAGTTTACTGGAAAGGTTCACATTACGAAAACATGCTCGAGAAGATGAAGACTTATAATGTTTGTAACAAGCATTTGTTTGCATGGCTACTTTGGTTGTGTCACTCACTTGTACTTCAAATATAAAAGCAGCTTTATTTACAGCATCAAATCTACCAGATCGCTATTACCTTCACTTCTGCATCCGCCTACTGGTATAGCTATTGCAAATTAAAATGTAAAGGAAGCAACTATGAAAAATGCAGCGCCCGTTTTAATTGTATTGATGATGTTTGTAAGCTGCACCTGCAACCAGATAAAAGAAAAGCTGCTACCTGCATTTAATGTTGATATTCCCGATATAAATCTTACTGTCCCGCCATTACCGGTTGTCACAGATGAAGAAATTCCTGTAGGTGCTTTAAAGACACATATTAATATGGATAGTACGATTAAGGCAAACACGGCCAATACCTTTGGAGCAGGTGCAGTTCATTTTGTAAGAATTAAAAAAATGGTCATCAAAGCTTTGAATGCAGATGAAGAGACGAATCTTTCAAACTTTGAAACTGCCCGTATGCGCATTTATGCTGATACGGCTTCAACCGACATTACTACTATAAATTTTCCGGAGACTTATTCCGATTCAATTACAGTTACTCCCTCCGCTACACCAGACATCAGTAACTATTTAAGAGGTACGCATTTGTCGTACAATCTTTTTTGGAAGAACAGAAAGCCCACCAAAAAATACTTAAAGCTAAATGTAAAGATTAGCATCAGTGTTCAATAATACAGCAAGTGATGGCTGCACTAAAAAGATCTCCATTAAGGTATCGATTTTCCTACTTTCGGTTTTAAATCTTCATTTTATAACTATACATCATGCAAAACATTTCGGTTATCGGGGCAGGCACTATGGGTAACGGAATAGCCCATGTCTTTGCTCAAAACGGCTTTACTGTAAAGTTGGTCGATGTATCGCAGGAGCAACTTGAAAAAGCCTTGGCGACCATTCGTAAAAATCTTGAAAGGCAACTATCAAAAGGAATACTTACGGAAGACGCTAAACAAAAGGCGCTCGCCAATCTTACCTTATCCACTTCTGTTGCCGAAGGAGTGAAAGACGCTGATCTTATTATAGAAGCAGCAACAGAAAACGTTGATCTAAAACTAAATATATTTAAGCAACTAGATGAACACGCTCCAACTCATTGCATACTTGCCAGCAATACATCATCCATTTCCATTACCAAAATAGCAGCAGCAACCAAAAGGCCCGAACAGGTTATAGGTATGCACTTTATGAACCCTGTACCGGTAATGAAGTTGGTTGAAATAATAAATGGTTATGCAACAAAACAAGGGGTAACTGATACTATAGTTGAACTCAGCAAAACACTGGGGAAGGTGCCAAGCGTTGTAAGCGATTACCCGGGCTTCGTTGCTAACCGAATACTAATGCCAATGATTAACGAGGCTATCTACACTTTATATGAAGGTGTTGCCGGAGTAACAGAAATAGATACAATCATGAAACTTGGAATGGCACATCCGATGGGTCCATTACAACTTGCCGACTTTATTGGTCTTGATGTTTGCCTTAGTATTCTGAATGTATTGTACCAGGGATTCGGAAATCAAAAATATGCACCGTGTCCCCTGCTGGTTAATATGGTAACTGCTGGCTTTAAAGGAATAAAATCAGGCGAAGGCTTTTATAGTTATTCTGCGGAAAGCAAAGAACCCGTAGTAAGTAAGCGCTTCATTTGAAACTTATATTTAATATTAGCTACGTCCAGCACAATATTCACGTGCGTTTAGCATTATAGAAGAGTGCTGAAGATGATATACTTCAGCAAGGAATTTCAACCCTTAAAAATAGTAACCTCTAACCTACTGTGAAAACGCTCGCTGTCTTCATTACATGGCTTTTTATAGCCCTGCAACTACAAGCACAATCGTTGCAAATTGATAGCCTGAATAAAATTTTAAAACGACCGGTTGTATTACACGATACCTCCCGCGCAAAATTATACATAGACATAGCCAACCGGTGGTCAAAACTAAACCCCGACTCTGCATTGTTTTTTGCTAACGTCGCTTACAACCTTTCCGCTAAACATAATTTTAAACATGGACTTGCAGAAAGCAGAAGTACCAAGGGTTGGGTAAATATAAACATGGGCAAATTTTCTGAGGGCTATCAGAATTACCGGGATGCGTTGCAACACTTCGTGGAGTTGAGGGATGAAAAAGGCCAGGCATCAGTCTACAATGGCCTGGGGGTTACTTATGGAATGCAGGAAAACTATACTCAAGCCCTACAATACTTTCTCAAAGCACTCAAAATTTTCGAAAGACATAGCATGAAAAGCGGTATGGCGAGTTGCTATATAAAGATTGGAACCCTATACCAACGGATACACGAATATGACAAATCGCTTCAGAACTACAGCAACGCAATTGCCCTTGCTGAAAGCATGGATGACAAAGCTTCACAAGCGCACAGTTACAATAATATTGGCGTTATTTATGGCATTACCCGACAATTCGAAAAAAGTATAGACGCTACTTTAAAGGCGAAACATCTTGCAGAAGAAAGTGGCGCTTTTCCTGCATTAGCCAATTCTTATACCAACCTTGGAATGGCGTATACAGAACTAAAACAGTATAACCTGGCCGACTCCAATCTACACAAAGGATTGCACCATCTAAAGCAGCTAAAAAATAAAGAGCAAATAGCGCGAACGTATAACGGGCTGGCGACTCTTTACCTGAATCAGCAACAACACTTCAAGGCAAAACTTTATCTCGATTCAAGTAATGCACTTGCAGATGAGCTCAACAACAAATCCATCTTATATGACAATTATGATGCGCTTATAAGCGTAAGCAAAGCAGAAGGTAAATTTGAAACAGCAACATTACTTTACGAAAAAATGCTTGCTTTAAAAGACACCCTATTTGATGCTGAAAAAAATAGCCAAATAGAAAAACTAAAGGCGGGGCACGATTTAGAAAGAAAACAAATCACGATAGACGGGCTTACAAAAGAGAACTTGTTAAAAACGAAACAAAGGAACAATCTTATACTAGCTGTCGCCCTGGGGGCTCTGTTGTTGCTGCTGCTAATCTTCAGCTTAATAAATATTAAGCGAAAGAACAACCTGCTTTTACAAAGCAAAAAAGAGTTAAAGGAACTAAACGACCTTAAGGATAAATTCTTCTCTGTTCTTAGCCATGACTTGCGGTCTCCAATCGGCAATATTCTGCTGGTTATTGATTTTCTAAATTCAGATATTAATATTTCAAAAGAAGAAAGAACCGACCTACTTAAGAAATTAAAATCAGCAACAACATCTACATTAGAAACAATGGACAACATGCTGGCATGGGGCAAGTTTCAATCTCAAAATCTTCATAATTCACCAAAAACAATTGTGCTCCATCAGCTGCTGGAGCGGGTAAGCAGATTTTTAAATCAAAGCGCACAAGCCAAATCAATTACTATTGTTAATAACATTGAGCAAGGTTGCAGCCTAATTGCCGATGAAGATCAACTGGAATTCATTCTTAGAAACTTGATTAGTAACGCACTCAAATTTTCACACTCGGGGGGTAAAGTTGAAGTTTGGGTAAGAAGACTAGACGCCTCTATCTTTATTTATATTCGTGACTATGGGGTTGGAATGAGTAAGCAATTGCAAGAAAAAATTTTTACAACTGAAAGAGTAACCATCAACGGAACAGCAGGCGAAATTGGTTCAGGCCTGGGCCTGGCATTGTGCCAGGAGTTTATTGGTCAAAACAAGGGGGCACTTACAGTAAAAAGCGAAGAAGGAAAAGGAACCACGTTTGCAATTAAACTACCCTCAAAAGAATTATAGTAGGGTACAGGCATTTGTTTTTTAAACAATCAGTGCTGCATCGCAGTACGTACATCAACAAATCATTTTGCATCGTCCATAGCACCGGCTTCAATAGTTTTGCTGGTTTAAATTACATAGCCTCAACCCCCACTGATTGCAACTCCTTTAGCTTAAATTCAACCTCATTTACCCGGCCTTTTGGCACTCCTATCTGCAATGAACAAAAAAGTTGACTTTCCTGCTTTATAACCTCGCACCCAAATTGTCGAACAATAATCATTACATCGTTCATTTTGGTATAATCAAATTCTAAAAGATAATTTACCAATACCTGTTTTTGAATGACAGGGGTTAATTGAAGCACAAGAGCGGTAGCAGTTTTATAGGCATTTATCAATCCAGGAACTCCAAGTAAGGTCCCCCCGAAATACCTTACTACCACTACCAGCACATTTACTATTTGCTTGCTGTCTATTTGCCCTAGTATAGGTTTGCCTGCTGTTCCTGAAGGTTCTCCGTCATCACTTAGTCTAAAGGTATTTCCATCTAAACCTATGCGGTAGGCGAAACAATGATGAACAGCTTTAGGATGTTCTTTTTTTAAGATCTGCAAATTCCTCTTAAAATCCTCGACCGACTGAATTGGGTATGCATAAGCTAAAAACCTGCTTCCACGTTCTTTGTATTCAGCAGTTGATGGTTTTTCTATAGTGTAATAATGTAATTGATCAGTCATAAGGGAAGCTAGAAGCTGCAAGCGCTTACAATTTGTTATTCAGGTTTTTGTAATAAGAAATAACGTCTGTGGAAATTGCTTCTGAAGAAATCAATTGATGATTTGAAAGAAGTGGTGCGGGTAAGCCGTTGTGGATAATCAGTTGGGTGTTTTCAATTACCCGTGCTTCATCCCATGCGTTTTCGTTTATAAACGACTCAGCAAGTCTGCTTCCTCCTTCAATTAAAACACTTTGAATATTCAACTTGTAGCACGCTTTTAATAATGCTTGTACAAAAGACGGTTCTTTTTCAATTTTGTAATAAGTAACGTTTTGCAGCTCTTCATTTTTAATTCCATTAAAAATGATTGTTTTTTGATTGCCATCAAAAACCTGTAGAGTTGACGGTAGCCTTACATTCATATCAACCACCAGTCTTATAGGGTTTGGTCGTGTCCAGTTTCTTGTATTTAATGCAGGGTCATCTTGTAATGCTGTGTTCGTTCCAACCATAATACCTGCCTCTTCGCTTCGCCATTTGTGTACCAGCCGGTTGCTATAAGCATTGCTGATTAACACCCTTGAAAAATCAGCGTTTGCTATTTTATGATTTTTACTTTGCGCCCACTTTATAATAATGTAAGGACGTTTTTTAGTATGAAAAGTGAAAAACCGCCTATTTAAGTTTTGACAATCGTTTTCCAACACCCCTTTAATTACTGTGATTCCTGCATTTTCGAGTCTTTCAATTCCTTTTCCGTCCACTTGTTTAAAAGGATCTCTGCATCCCACCACAACAGTTTTTATTTTATGTTTTATGATCAAATTTGCGCAAGGCGGTGTCTTTCCAAAATGAGCGCAAGGTTCTAAGGAAACATAAATAACAGATTTTTCAATCAACGCCTTATCCTCATATCCTACACTGTTTACACAATTCACTTCTGCGTGCGCCTTCCCATATTCCTGGTGATACCCCTCACCTATGATCCGGTCTTCATACACCAGCACGGAACCTACCATAGGATTTGGGGCAACACGCCCTGCTCCTAATCTTGCCAATTGAAGGCAGCGGTTCATGTATAATTCGTGTTTCTGCATAAATGAAAGGCAGCAAAAGTAATTTAAAAAAACAGTAGCATTGCAGTATGACTATCCAGCTCGCGTACCAGCAATTGCTAACACAGTTATACGAGGTTTACGAAAACCGGGAAGCGGCAAATATTGCTGATATGGTTATAGAACACGTGACAGGGCAACGAAAAATTGATCGGATCTTGTATAAAGACATTCCTGTAACTACTGACCAGCAAGCGCAAATAGAAAAAATAACAGATCAATTATTACAACACCGGCCTATTCAATATGTGTTAGGTGAAGCGTGGTTTATGGAGATGAAACTGAGGGTAAATGAAAGTGTGCTTATTCCACGACCTGAAACTGAAGAGTTGGTAGAATGGATAATAACCGACATAAAAAAAACAGGTAACAAAGAAATTTGTTTGCTTGATATTGGTACCGGTAGCGGATGTATCCCCATTGCTGCGAGAAAAAAAATACCGGAACTAGCGGTATCGGCAATCGATGTGTCAGGCGAAGCTTTGCAGGTAGCTATTCTAAATTCGATTGAACAAAACGTGTTAGTCGATTTTCTTCACCTTAATTTTTTGAATGAGGAAGAATGGAACCAATTAGGTAAATATGATATTATTGTCAGCAATCCACCCTATATAATGCAGCGTGAGGAAGATGCAATGCGCGATAACGTTTTGAAGTATGAACCGCAGATTGCTTTATTTGTTCCTGATGAAGACGGGCTGTTATTTTATAAGGCCATAGCAAAATTTGCGAAGGCACATTTAAAAACCGAAGGAAGTGTTTATGCCGAAATTAATGAAGCGTTGGGAAAGGATGTAGTTAACCTGTTTAAAGAAAATGGTTTTACAGAAGTGATATTGAAAAAAGATATGCAAGGCAAAGACAGGATGGTAAAGGCAACACGACTGTAATAAACTTTAAAACCGGGCCTTTAACACAGCACTTACTTTACACCATTATTATCAACCGCCATAACCGGCGTGGCACCCAGCTTTTTTATAACCTGCATTACTTTTATTGCAGTTCCAAGGTGAGAAGTACTGTCTCCATTGATAACAACAGAAGCTTTTGTAGTAGTATCTTTTGCTAAATAAGCTTTTAAATCTGTCTCTAATTGATCCATACCAATTTGATGCTGGCCCAGGTAGATGTTCTGGTCCTTGTCGACGGTTATTACAACTGTTTGCTTTGACTTAGTGTCGCTTTTTGCTTTTGGATTTGAAACCTTAATTACATTGGGATTAGCCAATGTAGATACAATGAGGAAAAACAATAAAAGGATAAACAATATATCGTTCAGCGCACCAGTATGCACCTCGGGATGTCTTCTAAATTTGCTACGAATGTTCATTGTATAAAACCATATTTAAAACTGAAGGAACCCTAGCGATGTTGCTAATTCCTCAAAAATCTTTTCAAACTTCCAACCTTGCTCCATCAGATATTAAAAAGTTGAACGGAGCGACGCAACAATGCTTAATCAGAATTACCAAAGACCACTTCAAAAACCCTACACCCTAAACCTTAAACCCTACACCTTAAACCCTACACCCTACACCTCATAACCTACCTCGTCGGCTCCTGTAACACATCAATAAAATCTGAGCTGGCCACTTCCATCTTGTTCGCTGTTTTATCTATTTGTGCTGTTAAAACATTGTGACCAATGTAAGCAAGCAAACCGATAATGAGACCGGTACCGGAAGTAATCATTTTTACATAAATACCACCTGCAATATCATTTAGTGTAAAGTTTCCGGTGCTGGCGATACCGTAAAACAATTGTATCATTCCGATGATAGTACCAAGGAAACCAAACATCGGAGCTATGCCTGCAATTAGGGAAAGCACGCTGAGGTTTCTCTCCATTTTGTACATCTCGAGCTTGCCTACATTTTCCATGCTTTTCTCAATTGCGTCAATTGGCTTACCAATTCGTTGAATGCCTTTATCAATAATTCTTGCAACCGGGTTGTTTGTATTTTTTGCCAGCGTACGGGCAGCGGAAAGATTACCGGTCATAATGTTGTCGCGGATCATACTCATAAAATTATCCTCGATCTTGCTTGCTTTTCTTATGGCAATTAGCCGCTCGAAAAAAACAAAAATTGCTCCTACCAACAACAGGTACAGGGGATACATTATAAATCCTCCCTTGTCTAATAAACTCCACAAAGAAATTTGTGCGGGAGCTGTTGCTGCCGCTACTGCTGCGGTGCCTGTAGTGTCTGCCAGTTGCGGATTAATCTGAAGTAATAGCCACATCATTCTTTATAGTTGTTTTCGAGTGAAAATGTAAAAACTACAATGCACCCCTGGGATAAATATGTTAAGAACAGTTGAACGAATGTAAATGCTTTGATTTCATTCTGCCGCTTGCGGTGCTGTTAAAGTTTTAAAGTTTATTTATTACGAGGCAAAAAGGACTTTTTACTTTTTCACTTTTTACTTTTATTCAGCCACCTTTCACCAGTAAAACTATTATACGCTTTTATCATAACTAATCGATGTGTATAAAAAGAAAAAAGCACCGCCAAATGCCGGCGCTTTTACACAAATGAGCATATAATTTACTTCTTTTCAGAACTTTTTTTACCATACCCACGAGGTGTTTCATAGTATTTTCGAACCCCCTAAGGGCTGCCGACTTGAAACAATGTATTTCCTTTCCATAT
Source organism: Segetibacter sp. (assembly GCF_025963695.1). Taxonomy (GTDB): domain Bacteria; phylum Bacteroidota; class Bacteroidia; order Chitinophagales; family Chitinophagaceae; genus Segetibacter. The sequence continues at coordinate 67,858 of NZ_JAOQAH010000027.1, forward strand.
TTGGCAAATTTCTTTACTGCTTCTGCCTACTTACTAAAAAGAATAACGTGGTTGTCAAGGTTGAAAAAGAATAATTTACTACAATGAAAGATGGACATTTTAAAGCAAATAAAAGTGACAAAGGCTTACTCAGTTTTATTCAATTCCTGCATATGCTTCAAACAACTTTAATTGTAAGCCTGTGGTAGTAATCTCACCATTATCTGTGAGATTTTTAGCTTTAGATAAAGCCCAGGCCAAATCAGCCTTTTTTATGTAATGAGTAAAGAATACAAAATTGAATATTATTAAAAGTTGGAATCATTAACTCTTTTCCTCCCAAACCTGCACCAGGTTAACCAACACCTCCACGGCTTTCTTCATATCTCTCACGCCTATCCATTCTTTTTTGCTATGAATTCCCTGCATTCCGGTAAACAAATTGGGGCAGGGCAAACCCATAAAACTTAGCCTGCTTCCATCTGTACCACCACGAATACTTTGTTTACGAACCTCAAGATTACTTTTCTTATAAGCTTCTTCTGCATAATCAACCACTTGCCGATGTTGCTCAAGCACTTCTTTCATGTTGCGGTATTGCTCAACCACCTTACACTCCATTCTTGCTTTAGGATGATTTTGCAAAACTTGTTCAGCAATTTGTTGTAGCCGTAAAGCATTTGCCTGTAATCCATCTCGTGTAAAATCGCGTACAATAAATTCAATCGTTGCTTTTTCTGCCAGTCCCTCTACCCTCACAGGATGTACAAATCCCTGTCGCTTTTCTGTTGTTTCAGGACTGAATTCTTCTTTTGGCAGAGCCGCCAAAATCTCTCCCGCTATTTTCAATGCATTAACCAAAGTATCTTTTGCGTACCCAGGATGAGCAATCACGCCATGAACAGTTATGATAGCTGCATCTGCACTAAAAGTTTCATCTTCCAGGGTTCCCAATTCGCCTCCATCTAACGTGTACCCAAAATCAGCACCTAACTTAGCCATATCAAGTTTAGCTGTTCCTTGGCCGATTTCTTCATCGGGTGTAAAAAGTATTTTTACTGCCCCATGCTTCACTTCGGGATGTGTCATGATGAAATTAGTGAAGTCCATTATTTCAGACACACCTGCTTTATCATCGGCACCTAGTAACGTATTTCCGCTTGCGGTTATAATGCTGTCGCCAACATGTTCTTCCAGGTATTTAAATTCCTGCACACTTAAAACTTGCGTGGTATCTTCTGGCAATTCAATATTTTTTCCATCATAGTTCTCATGCACAATAGGTTTTACATTAGTGCCACTGCAATCAGGTGCTGTATCTACATGACTGCAAAAACAAATGACAGGAACGTTTTTATCAGTATTTGAATCAATGGTGGCGTACACATATCCGTACTCATCTATATGTGCATCCTTTACACCCATTGCTATTAACTCCTCAACTAAAACGCTACTTAAGTTCTTTTGTTTTTCTGTTGAGGGTGAAGTGGAGCTTTGAGGATCGCTTTGAGTGTCAATCTGTACATAACGCAAAAATCTTTCAACACATGTATACTCGTATGTCTCAGTCATTGTAAATAATTTTGAGCAAATTAGTTTAATCAATTCAAGCTTTTAAAACATACCAACCTGTCGTTCTATTTTTTTTTGTTGCAAGCATTTGTATTTCATTTCGTCTTCGTTGTGTCACTCCCTTATACTGCAATTTTTTCATGGCAACAGATTCGGTCGCTTAAAAACAACAGCAAACTGATGTTTGAAACATTAGAAAAAATGCATCAACCTGAGCCAAAGTGCCAGGCCTTGGATAATGGTAAAAACAATAACTATTGGCGCCAACAATAAACTTACTTATTCTTGTATTACTAAACTTATAACTATATCTCAATGGAAGCAACGCACACACCAGTGATCAAACAAGGATGGATAAGAGCAGTAGTATATGTGATGGTTATTTCATTAATTGTGTACACTTTCCAGGTATTTGGAGATGAGATTATGAATCAATTTAAAGTAGGTACTGAAAGTGGCGATGGCAGCATTTTAAATTTTGGAATTCTATATGGTTTGATGGGCCTGACAATTTTTATTACTACCTGGTTAATGCGAAGGTTCATAGATAGAAGGTCTTTTCAAAGTCTGGGGTTTTCGTGGAATGGCTACAGCAACGAAGCAGGACTTGGTTTTTTTGGCGCACTTGCCATACTTGGTATAGGTTCACTCATTCTAGTTGCCACCGGGTACATTTCTTTCATTTCAGCCACCTTCAATATAAATCCGTTATTGCTGGAAGTTATGATGATGATTATCGTTGCCTTTGTTGAAGAATTGTTGTTTCGGGGATATATACTAAACAATCTTTTGCAGTCAATAAACAAATGGGTAGCACTGGCTATATCGGCTGTTTTGTTTGCTTTGTTTCATGAAGCAAATCCGGATGTGACTGTTTTTGCCATTGTCAACATTCTTTTAGCTGGCATCTTATTAGGCCTAAATTACATATTCACTAAAAATCTTTGGTTCGGCATCTGCTTTCATTTTGCATGGAATTATTTCCAGGGACCGGTGTTGGGGTATGATGTAAGCGGTTTAAAGCTTACAAGCATATTACAACAAACAGTTACCGGCCCCGAAGTTTGGACAGGAGGTCCGTTTGGCTTTGAAGGTTCATTACTTTGTCCCCTGTTATTTGTTGTAGCAATTGCCATTTTCGCGTTTCTTTTCCTGAAGCGATATCAACCTGCTGCCGTCTAGAATTTTTTTGACTTTCGACTAGTTACTCATTAATTTTCTTTAAAATAGCGGTATGCAAAAAAACAGTTATTGGCGCTAAGTTTTGTGCTATCCTTGTTTTTGCTGGGAAGCTGTTTTTCCGCCTGTGTACGCATCATTCTGATGCAGCTTATAGCAGTGGCTAACCAGAAAAATGTGATACAATCGCTTTCATAAATGTTTCGGTGAAGATGGGCAGTACCTTGTTGCAAGGAGTACCCCAAGTGCATCGCACGAAGAAATGGCAATATTTGATGAGGGAAGACAGGGAAAGCCTTTTACTATTGTCACTTATCATGCTGCCGATAATACAAACATGGCCATGTCTGCTATTAGAAGTTTAACAACCGCTTTTTTATCTGTACTCATATTTATCTGGCTTCCTGGCAAAACCCTGGCCGTTTTTCAACAGCTCTAATAGAGAGTCTCGGAATTGCCATTTTTGGTTTTTTATATGCGCACTACAACAGCAACACCTGGTGGCAAACGCTATAGGAAGTGATGTGCCTGAATTAATAGACTTGTTAGCCGGCCGGCGCCTAACCCCGCTGTGGCTGGGGTTGGTGGCTGAATAAGGGAAGGAAAAGAAGGTGACGAGTTGGATGTTGATAGTGTTGGATAACAGCGGTTGGATAACGGTTAAAAGATGACCGGGCAACCGATGTGTTTTGAAGTATGAAGCATGTCGACACTAGCTTTTTTTGGGGAATTTTGATAAAGCATATAAGTAGCCGAATAAAAAAATTGCTGTAGAAGTGAGTGACACAACGATGTAAAATAGCGGGGGTCAGCTGGCTGCAAAATAAAAAGGCTGGCTACAAAAGCAACCAGCCTTCCATCAACATTTCAGCAAGAAAAAATCTTTACGGCATTATGATAAGCGGACTTTTTCCACCTTTAATTTCAACAAGCTCAAGGTCAAAAGTAAGTTCTTCACCAGCCAGCGGATGGTTGGCATCCAACACAACAGAGTCTTCACGAACTTCTGTTATAACTACAGGAAAATTTTGACCTCCTCCATTACTCATGTTCAACTGCATACCAATTTCAGGTTGCATATCAGCAGGAAAACGATCAAGGGGGAACTCCATTAAAAGATCTTCCTGTTTTTGGCCGTACGCTTCATCCGCCGGGATATTTATCGTTTTCTTCTCTCCCACCTGCATACCCGTAACGCCACTGTCGAAGCCCGCAATAACGTTACCGCTGCCTACTTCAAATTCAAGAGGTTCGCGACCTTCGCTGCTATCGAAAGTAGTGCCATCAGTCAATTTTCCGTGATAGTGAACCCTAACAGTATCACCACTTTTTACTTGTTGCATATTGTTTCTGTTTAATTGTAAACCTTACTTTTTATATTTTTCGAACAACAATCTTGCCATCAGAAACTAATTATTCCGTTTAAGGGGCAGATAGACAAGTGCAAAAAATAAATGCGCGCCAAAATAAACTGATTAAAAAAGAAATCTCAAATTAAATTTGAAGCTCATTCATTTACAACCAGCAATTATGAAAAAAGCGGCATTGTCTTTAATCGGCCTTTTAAGTATGCTAATGGTATATGCCCAAAAGAATAAACAAGGTGCGAAAAAGCGTGCAATTGCTACGGCTACAGCTAAGCAAATTTTACCTGGTGCTTATCAAATCAATGACTACCTCCCTTTATTAAAAGGAAAAAGAGTTGGCATTTTTGCAAATAATACTGCAACAATAAACAATACTCACCTGGTAGACACTCTAAAAAAATTAGGCATTACCATCACCAAAATTTTTGGGCCTGAACATGGCTTCAGAGGAAATGCAAATGCGGGTAGTCATATTGACAATTATACAGACGAAAAAACCGGGATTCCTGTTATCTCGTTATATGGGGCTAAAAGAAAACCTTCGGAAGAAGACCTGGCAAACGTAGACATTCTTGTATTTGATATACAAGATGTAGGTGTACGTTTTTACACCTACATCTCGTCGCTGCAGGAGTTTATGGAAAGCGCAATGGAGTTTGACAAACCGCTTGTTATTTTAGACCGTCCAAATCCAAATGGCTTCTATATAGATGGTCCTGTGCTTGACACTACTTTTAAAAGTTTTATTGGTATGCAACCGGTGCCTGTGGTGTACGGAATGACGATAGGAGAATATGCAAATTTCTTAGTTGGCGAAGGACTGCTTGATAAAAACATAATGGCATCGTGGATGATGAGAATAGTAAATAATGCATCTGAAACTGGCAAAGGAAAAGGGAATGGATTAAATATAACGGTTATTAAATGTCGTAACTATACCCATAAAAGCAAATATATTTTGCCAATAAAGCCCTCGCCCAACTTGCCCGATGCAGGATCGCTTTATTGGTATCCTTCCACTTGCTTTTTTGAAGGAACGGCGTTGAATGAAGGACGCGGAACTAACAAGCCTTTCCAAATTTTCGGTCACCCTTCGTTACCTAAAAATTTATACGCTTTTACACCCGTTGCAAATGCAGGTTCAAGTAGCCCGAAGTTGAAAGACAAGCTTTGTTACGGATGGAATCTGTCAGGACCTATTGAACAAATACTACAGCAGGTGGATAACAGAATTCAGTTAAAATACCTTTTGAATGCTTATAAGCTATTTCCGGACAAACAAAATTTCTTTATAAAAGCGAATAAAGCCAATCCTAAACCAGCCGATTATTTCTTTAATAAACTTGCCGGCAATGCAGAACTGATGCAACAAATAATAGATGGAAAATCGGAGAATGAGATAAGAGCAAGCTGGCAGCCAAAACTGGAGGTTTTTAAAAAGAAAAGAAAAAAATATTTGATGTATGCCGATTTCGATTCCCGCTAACGACCTCAAGGGGGAATATTTACCAGGCTAATTTTAAAAGAACTCATCTCTTTATATTTACGCATGTCAGAAAATTACACGTCTCCACTAACGGAACGGAAGGGATCACGGATCGTCTTCATGGGAACACCGGAGTTTGCCGTTGCCTCATTGAATGCATTGGTGGAAGCAGGATTTACTATTGTAGGGGTAATTACCGCACCTGATAAACCAGCAGGCCGTGGAATGAGGCTGACTGAAAGTGCTGTAAAAAAATATGCAGTTGAAAAAGGGCTGCATATTCTGCAACCGCCAAAACTTAAAAATCCGGAATTTCTGGCGGAATTAAAAGCGCTGAACGCGGACCTGCAAGTGGTGGTTGCCTTTCGCATGTTGCCCGAAGTAGTTTGGAAAATGCCACCACTTGGCACCATTAATCTACACGGTTCGCTGTTGCCACAATACAGGGGTGCAGCGCCGATAAATTGGGCGATCATTAATGGAGAAAAACAAACGGGCGTTACTACTTTTAAACTGCAACAAGAGATTGACACAGGGGACCTTTTATTGCAGGAGAAAATCCTGATTGGGGAGAATGACACAGCCGGGCAGTTGCATGATATTATGAAAGAAATCGGGGCCAGTTTACTGGTAGCAACAGTTAAGGGAATTGAAGACGGCTCATTGCAGGAGACAGCTCAATCCAAAGCACTTGAGCAGTTTACCGGAGAATTAAAACATGCACCAAAGCTTTTTACTGAAACTTGTACCATCAACTGGAATAAGTCATGCGACGAAGTGTATAATTTGATAAGGGGACTGTCTCCTTACCCTGCGGCTCTCACACATCTAAATGGAAAAATTTTAAAGATTTATCAAAGTAGCAAAGAAAAGGTCAATACGTCGAGTACGCCCGGAGCATATGAAACCGACGGGAAGACTTACCTGAAATTTGCTTGCGCCAACGGGTACGTACATGCTTTAGACATTCAGCTAGAAGGCAAAAAAAGAATAGGAGTTGCGGAGTTTTTACGTGGCTACCGGTTTTAAGAGTAAGCAGCTTTTATTTATCGTATTAGCCCAAAAGCCCGATCGCTTGCCAAAACGAGAGGAAGCATTTGCTACAGGCGAAGCAGGAACAGTTTATAAATGCCATTCCTTTATTGTGCATCCCGCTCAGACTATTATGGCACGCAACCTAAATTTATGTAGCAACCGCCCTTGCTACTAAGAAGGACTTTGAGATCCGATGGAACAAGAGATAAACGTTGTGCTGTAGAAAGAGCCATTACAAAGGGGTTAGACTAAAAGCTAGTAATTGATAGCAGCCGTAGCAAAAGCATTAGAACGTTTAATTTGAAAACCACCCGATAAACTAACAAAACCATGAGCGACTCCTGGACTGAGAGATGGAATGACAGGTATAGTAACGACGATTTTGCTTATGGGGAACAGCCTAACAACTACCTGAAAGAACAATTAGAAAAATTGAACCCAGGAACAATACTTTTTCCAGCAGAAGGTGAAGGACGAAATGCAGTTTTTGCAGCGAAGCTTGGTTGGACAGTTTCAGCGTTTGATATAAGTGTTGAAGGCCGACACAAAGCCCTCAAACTTGCAGAAGCCAATGAAGTAATAATTGATTACCAGGTTGGGGAACTGGAGGCATTACAATACAAGCCGGATCAATTCGATGCTGTGGCACTTATCTATGCGCACTTTCCCGCTAACATTAAATCAATCTACCATAAGACCCTTAACAAATATTTACGTAAGGACGGAGTAGTTATTTTTGAAGCCTTTAGCAAAATACACCTCGACTACCTTCGCAAAAATGAAAAAGTTGGCGGACCCAAAGACATAGCGATGCTGTTTTCGATGGATGAATTAAAGTCTGATTTTGCCGGCTATGAAATTATAGAATTAGCAGAAAAAGAAATTGAATTGAACGAAGGAGTATTTCATAACGGGCTAGGTTCAGTAATACGATTTGTGGGCCGAAAAAAATAATACAAGTACAAGTGAGTGACACAACAATGTTGAATACTATTATTTGGCCGGCTCTAAAAATGAGATAACCAATATTACTAAACAACTTTTCAACATCTTACTGTTTGCCTTGTTTATAATCTCTTCTGGCAATTGCCCTACTATTATATGATTTTGCTGTACGTTTGACCACTTAGTTCCGAAAGCAGCACATGAAGTATAAATTT